>RXKC01000015.1:7057-12457 GCA_003962975.1 Candidatus Saccharimonadota bacterium | reverse complement strand
CTCCGCCTTCATCGTTGTTGTCGGTGATGGCGTAGCTTAGCTTGAGGTTCTTCTTGCCTGGTGTAACACTGCCGTCAATCGTGAAGTCGAGGATTACTTCTGTGGTGTCGTTAGAACTAGCACTGTTGGTTGTTTTGAGAGTTAGTGGGCTGTCACCCGCGTTAAGCGCTATACTATTGGTGACATTACCCCCTTTGAGCTTGATGGCAATACCTGGTTCTGGTTCTGTTAGGCTGGCTGTTAGGGTATAGCCAGTTGGGTTGGTAGTGCTAGTGGTGAGAGTAGTCGTAGTACTGGCGGTGCCACCACCTTCAGGAACCGTGACGGTGAGTTCGTTTTGGTTGGCACCGAGGGAGAGGGTTGGGGCTGCTGAGACGTGTGAGAGATTGAATGAGAGACTGGTGCCAAAGATTGCAAGTAGGAGGAAGATACTCCAGACCCGGAAGTTAAGCTTGTGAGAACGTCTGGAGATAACGTAGATGAGGCTGGCAGAGATGAGGAGAACCAGACCAATGACGAGGGGTGGTATGATTGAGGTTCCAGTGTTAGCCAGTCCGTCGCCGCCAACCAGGATATTGATTGTTTGAGTGAGTGATTGGGTGTCCATGATAGGTTACTGTTTGTCTCCTTTATTAGTGGTTGGTGTTTCTTTGGGAAATTAAAAAAGCCGTCCTATCGCGGTGACGGTTGCTGGAAAAAGCGTGGGTGACGAAATCTAGGCTACTGGGAAATTGGTGCGCCAGAGAGAGAGAGAGAGAGAGAGAGAGAGAGAGAGAGATGGCGCTTCGCGCCATGAACTGGTTGAAGCAATAGATTCAGTTAAGCTATAGCTGGTTAGGTTGGCTGTATTCATATTTATCTGTTTCAGATCTTCTTATTTATACTACTTATGTATATCTTATACTATCTGGTTTGAAATGCAAAACTACGAACTGGATATGTTATTTAGTCCGGAAGTTATGTATACAAAGAGGCTCAATGCCCACTCGCAAGAAGCTGTAAGCCTCTTCTAATGAGTAATTATGGCAAAAGACACTCATGTTTGTTTTTTAAAAAGCTCGCTTGTAAACTGCATGCTCTGAGTAACGAAAAATTCTAATGGCTGGTAATCCTGCTTGGTCTGTGCCTGTTCCAGGTACTTGTAGTAGGCGTATTTTCGCTCCTTGACTACCAGTGGTGGTAACAGTCCGGCTTGCAGGGCTTGGGCAAGCATGATGAGGCGTCCGGTACGTCCATTGCCGTCGGCAAAAGGATGGATCTGCTCGAACGTCGCATGGGTTTTGGCAATATCTGCAATGATATCATCTGATAGTTTGGCGATATCTCGCACGAGCTGTGCAATTTGCTCAGGTATTTTCTGCCAGTTTACGAGTGGTACAGTAGTGCCCATAATGCGGACTGAGTGGGTACGATACTGGCCAGCGCCACTCATAATGCCGTTCATGAGGCGGAGGTGAATACCCAAGATAAGCTGCTCGTCTATCACAAAGTCTTTTTTCTTATCGGTAAGCTCCTCAAGTAGCCAATAGAGCGTGGCTTGGTGGTTGCGTGCTTCAGCTTGCTCTATGGCAGTACGATTAGCTAATACTTTATGTTCAAATAGCACTTCTTCAACATCAGACAGGGTCATAGTACTACCCTCAATAGTATTGGTGTGGTACGTCAAATGGAGGGTCAGTGCGTTGAGTTGGTCTTGGTTTTTAGCAATCGCCTGGGTGCTGGTTTTACGTTTAAGTGCAATCTGCTTTGCTTCAGTAAGGGTTTGTTCATCAACTGCGTCAACACCGACAATATCCAGGTAGAGCCGCTCAATATTCTGCTGAGCCTTTACTCGTGGTACTGCCCGTTCGTTGATCCAGGCATTGAGCGTTGCAAAGCTCACCCCAAGCTGAGTTGCTAGCTGTTCTTGCGACCAGCCGGACGCTTGCTGAATTTTTGTCAGTCGTTGCTTGATTGTCATAACTTTATAATGTTATCACAAACTATATAAAGTTTCAAGTGTCTGCATAATTGTTCTGGTCCAGCCTGTCCACGCAGCATGCTACTACCTCATTTCATTATAGTTATCAGTAGGTGGGCAGTATTAACTAAACGAAGGAGGTTTTAGCTATGAAAAATGCTAAACTCAAACAACAATTTAAAAGTGTAATCGCGCTCCATTTTGATAGAGAGCTGTGGCACTCACGACCTGAGCTGTCATATGATAAGGCGATTGAGCCGTTTGTTGACGACTTGATACGAGTAGCTAGCTACCATAAGCGAGACTGGAAGTATAAATCATACCTCTATGACGAAATCGATCTCTTCAGTTTTTCCGTAACTACTCAAAATATTGGTGAACGAATTAAAGAAGTTCGCCTGCGTAAGGGTTGGTCATTAACAAAACTGGCCAAGAAAGCAGAGATAGATAGCTCGTACTTAGATGGTGTTGAGCGCGGGGAACCCATTCTGCGTATATGGGCACTCGAAACTATTTTAGAGGCTTTGGGCGTTAAATCTTCCAAGGTCTTACCATTCTAAATTAATTACTGAAAGGTTACGGTTATGAAAAAGATAAGCAAGCAGCGTCAAGCTGAGCTCGGCGAGTTCATGGCAAAAATTGAGATCGCAGCGAAAGCTGAGGGCAAAACGACAATCACATATTTAGCAGGTCAGCACGACGGGCTAAGATGTATGTTCATACGATGGTATGAAGAAGAGATAGAAAAATTGAAGAATATTAAGAGTCTGCACGAATAGCACATAGAGCCCTGGGCATGGCTTTAAAAGGCTCATCCAGTACTAATTGCTTGCTGGATATTGTTGACTACGAGGAATTTAAAATCATTGTCATCCAAATATGCTTCATCCATCTTTTCAGCCACGTATTTTCTCAATCTTGTCCGATCACTAGCCGAGCTAGTACGTACGATATATACATCGGGGTAGTTTTCCCACTCCCACTCTTGGTTGTCATAGTTTTGGATATAGTTGCGTATTCGCTTTCTGACTAAGAAGAGATGTTGGTTATCGGCTAGCTCGACAAAATAATGATTGCCTCCTTCGGGCGTAACAAGTAGTCCAGGCAGCGGTTTAATGATGCCTTCCGTGCCGTACAGCTCTAATGCAGTCTCTATGCTAACAGAATTGCCTAGATGCTCCTGTAAGACATTATAGGTAGCATGTATGGCTACTTGTTGGTCAACAAACTCAGTTGAACGATTACCATCACGCAAACGGCTTTTCCAGATCGCCTCTGGCTGTTCAGGCTCAACTATAGTCTTTAAGTGATCCACCGCTTGCCTAGTCAAGTAATAACGTGCTGACTTATTCATTAGTCTATAGCTCTTATCATAGATTTTTCCGAGATAACCAGCTTTATGTAGTATCTCTAATGCACTATAGGCCGAATTATGAGTAATGTTTCTGTGTAACGCAAGATTATCTGCAGTAACATAACGAAAGCGAAGAATAGCTATGAGCGTGTCTTGTTGTTTGTCGTTCAGTTTTCTTAGCATAATGTATACGATAGTATAAAAGAGAAAAGTAAAATTATAGAGTTTTACAGATACAATTATAGCATAAATTTCTAATTTCGGAATTAGAATAAATTACAACAATAGATGCTTGAAACTATCCCTATTAGTGTACTATAATTATCCTTATAAGGTAAGCTAGCGAGGGTAAAAATGAGCAGACCTACCGGATCAAAAAACATTTCTAAACTACCAGAAATAGTTCAAGCAGATGAAAAAGAGCGACTTGAATACATTGCTGCCCTGCTACTAGAAATCATTGATGAAGAAATAAACAGCAATGAGGCAAAACCATGCAGCCAGACCTCGTAAACAGGAATGCCGTTGCTGCAATTCGGGTATCGACCACTAAACAAGGTACTGAGGGTGACTCCCCTGAAGCTCAAAAAGAGCAAATAGAGCGCTTTGCTGAGAATAAGGGCATTGTTATCAAGAAGTTCTTTGTCTTTATGGAATCAGCCAGTAAAGACCAGCAGCCGATGCAAGAAGCCGTGGATTACTGCGCCAACCCAAAGAACAATGTTGATCTGTTTATTATTAAATCAATTGATAGGTTTACCCGTGGCGGATCGCTGAGCTATGACATGCTCAAGTCTCAGCTTGAATCCAGCAGTGTTCAGCTTATTGATATTTATGGCGTTATTAGTGCTCAACAAGTCAATACGCTTGATCACCTGGGCTTTGAATATAGGTGGAGCGTGTATAGCCCTAGTAAGAAATCTGAGATTCTGGAAGCTGAACGGTCCAAGGACGAACTACGCGACATCATGAGCCGTATGATCGGTGCCGAAATTCGCTACACCCAAAATGGTTACTGGATGCGCCAACCACCTTTTGGCTACCAGAGCGAGAAAGTCGATACTAACCAAGGTAAACGCACCATTTTAAAACCACGTGAGGAAGAAGCTGTATTTATACGCCAGGTATTTGAGCTGCGAGCCGAAGGGCTGTTAAGTGACCCAGAGATTGTTGAGAAGCTTAATGATGGAGGCTACCAAACTCGTATTCATTACATCCGCAATAAAGATGATCTTAGTAAAGTCATGGCCAAGAAAGGCGGTAAACCGCTGACCGTCAAACGGATGCAAAAAATTATTACTAATACTATCTATGCTGGTATTAACGTCGAAAAATGGACGAATTACCAGCCAATAAAGTGTGCCTTTGAAGGTCTGATAACAATAGATCTATTTAACCGTGCGAATCGGGGCAAGAAATATATAGGCTTTAATGAAGCTGATGGTGAGTATGAAATCCAACGACAAGCACCCAAGAAACATTTAGTTGAAAAGAATATAAACAATCCGATGTTCCCTTATAAGAAGTTTGTACTATGTCCTGAGTGCTCTGGCTCGCTACTTGGCAGCGCTAGTCGTGGCAGGAATGGTAAACGCTATCCTGCCTACCATTGCAGCAATAAGGGGCACTACTTTCGTGTCCCTAAAGACGATATGGATGAGAAAATTACTGAGTTTATTAGCAGGGTCAAAGTTAACCAAGATCAGATTGATCTCCTGATAGAAGTTGTACGCCAGGAATTCAATCGGCGACAGGGTTTATCTGGAGACAATGAACGAGTAATCGAAAAACGCATCCAGAGCCTCAAAGGCGAGGCCGAGGCAGCTCTAAGCAAGATTATGCTGCTATCTAACTCAACAGCCATAACGTACCTCGAGAACGAGATTGAGCAGATTCATCAGAAGATTAATAAGTTAGAAAAGAAGAAAAGCCGGATGAAAGCAAAAAAACCAATTAATATAGAGCGCGTACTGGCACGAGTACGTTACTTCCTGGAAAACCTTGACTCACTCCTGTTACATCAACAAAATCCGCACCGAAAAGCCCAGTTATTCGGTGCCTTGTTCAATCAATTACCTACCTATAC
>RXKC01000015.1:576-7007 GCA_003962975.1 Candidatus Saccharimonadota bacterium | reverse complement strand
TGAACTCAAAGGGAGTTAATTTCGAAACCTTTTATCATGAGCTAGAAGAACTATCAGATAAACTGGCTGCTATGGAGGATCAAAATGTTTAGATTACTCCGTAGAACCCCGAAAGCCACACTCACGAACACGGCACTATACAATGAGCAGTCTTTCTATGATGCATTTGTCCGAGACGTTAAACGAGCACAATCAACAGTAGTCATAGAAAGCCCGTTCTTGACCGAAAAAAGAGCCCTGTACTTTGCCAGGTTATTCAACAAACTGGCTAGAAAAGGCGTGAGAGTCCACGTAAATACCAGAAACCCACGTCACCACGATAAGTTACTCGAAATACAAGCTTGGAAATCCATCAGAATCCTGAGAGACAGCGGTGTTAAAGTCTACTTCTTCAGTGATATGCGCCACCGCAAACTAGCAATTATCGACCAACAAATACTATGGGAGGGGTCACTCAATATCTTATCGCAGGTATTCAGCAAAGAGATCATGCGCAGGACAAGCTCTGCTGAACTCGCCCGACAAATGGCGTCATTCACGAAGATAAACAATCGATTTTGGTGATACAATAAGAGCCAGATTATGAATAATGGTTACGAAATTAACGAAGATGACATTCAGAAGGTTATAAATTACCTTAAGTTTCGTGATCCTAAAAATGCAGACCGTGAATATGCTATTGAATTCATTGAGGCAATGCAAATTGAGGGAAATGAAATCGCCAGGACTGACGAGCAGTTAGCTGAGGCAATCCGTGACTTTACTCGCAAGAAAAATGAAAACAACTAAACCTTGCTTGGGAATATGTCGGAAGCCTTAACACCAAGTACGGCAATTATCTTATACAGTGTTTCAACAGAGGCAATTGCTACCCCTTGTTCTAACGTAGCATAATAGTTAGTCGTTAAACCAACTTTTTCAGCAACGTCTTTTTGGGTGTAATGCTTGGCTTTACGAGCCTTTTGTAAGTTCGTGCCAATAGCTTTCCTTAGTGCAACTTCATTCATCGATGTATATCTTTATCGCAATTATCGTATACAAAGTATACCGTATGTTGTCTAATATACCTATAGTTACCACGTCCTGTTGCATGATGTAACATCCGACTTTTGTGGAACTTCGATATAATAGAAGAATGCGAAGCTATATCTATATGGATGAGAGCGGTGATCTTGGCTTTGACTTTACAAAGTCCAAGACAAGCAAGCATTTTGTTGTCAGCTTTATCTTTACTACTGACAAAAAACCAATAGATAAAATTGTAAAGAAAATCTATAAAGGATTTTCAAAAAAAGAGCTCAAGGGCCACCCTGGTACGCTACATGCCTACAAAGAAAAGCCAGTGACAAGGATACGGCTCCTGCGAAGCCTGGCCGAAAAAGATGTACACATACTTACTATCCGCTTAAATAAACAGAAGGTTTATACACGTTTGCAGGATGAGAAGCACGTACTGTACAACTATGTTGTCAACATACTACTTGATCGAATGATTAGTAAAAAACTTGTTCCTCTCGATCATGAAATCTGTTTCGTAGCCTCAAAACGAGAAACCAATAAGTTTCTTAACGAAAATTTTACCGCCTACCTCAAAAAGCAAACAAAGAATAATCACGAATTAGATATCCACGTAGATATTAAAACACCGGCGCAAGAAAAAGGATTGCAGGTTGTTGATTGTGTAGTGTGGAGTTTCTTTAGAAAGTATGAACACAATGATGGATCGTATGCAGAAATACTCAAAAGTAAGGTTATAGAAGAAAATTCATTGTTTCCATAAAAATGGAAAACCTCTGTTGCTATTTACGAGGAACCATACGGAGCCCCACAACAGAGGAATTACTACCACTGTTATTCTAGCATAAGCATCGTGCTTATGTCAATACCCCTGGAGAACGGGATTGCTTTTTATCTCTTCTGAAAGCTAGATATTGTTATTCTTTACCACCTCTGTTACTCTTTATGCAATCAGATTGGAAACTGAGGAGCTGCCATGACGGAAGAATCTGGTGGGCAGATAGTTGAAAGACTTCAAACCATTTTACCGTGGTTAGGAATCCTTGTTGCGTCAATCACTATCTTGGCGTTTCTTATCGGCCTTATCCTTCGTCTATGTAACTACTATCGAAAATACAAGCAAGAAGTAGTTCTACTTGAACTCACTCCTCCAGCTTTTACTGATAAAGCACCAATCGCGACTACACAGTTATTCTCAGTCCTTCATGGTTTACTTAAATCACGCAGCTTCAAAGACGCACTTCTTCGCTATGTACCGTCATTTTCTTTGGAGATAGTATCCACAAAAGACGCTGGTATACGCTATCTTATCCGGGCCAGTAAAGCTAACGAGGAACTTATTCGTCAGGCAGTAGCTGCCTATAGCCCCGATGTGAAAGTTAGGGTAGTAAAGGACAAGGACACCGCCAGTGGCTTTATGGTGTTGCAGACCTACAAGCAGACCGAACATTATGCCATGCCCCTGGATACATCAAAATCATTGCAAGAACATGATCCAGTAGCGTACCTGACTAACTCAATGACCAAGCTTGAAGCTGGCGAACAAGTGAGCTTACAGCTGGTTGTGACACCTGCAGTTATATCTGAAGCTTTTGCGATTGATCGAAAGATTCGCCAAGGCTATTGGTCGGGATCGAGCCTCGAGAAAAAGTTTGGCCACAAGAGTATCTTCCGTATAGTCTTTGCAGTTTTAAAACTACCATTTGTTATTGTCTGGAGTATGGTATATGGCTTTCTGTACCATGATCTACCAGCTAATTCTAAAGCCGGTAATAACCTACCAGCCAATACTCATATACCTCCAGCTGAACAAGAGCTACTAGATAGCATGCATGACAAATTAACTCAAGATCTCTTCTATGTAGATATAAGAGCTCAGGTTATAGCTTCAGACAAAGCTCGGATCAAAAGTAGAGCTCAATCACTTGCTAATGCGATGGCTACATACGCTACTCCAACATGGCAGAGACTGCGAACAACTCGGGCATGGATACCATATATTGGCGTACGCCACCGGATCTGGGTTCTTCAGCATCGATTGCCATCATTGATCCACAGGAACAGTAACATATTGAGTTCGACTGAACTGAGCGCTCTATATCATTTCCCTCATAGTTCGTCGGCACGAACCGAGAATGTATCAAAGTCACTCAGTAAGACTCTACCTGCACCTATCTCACTAAAGAGTGCTAAATACCTAGACATTATCCTTGGTAAAAATAGTCATCTAGGAAGTGAAACCTTAATAGGTCTCACTGAGGCTGAGCGTGAACGACATGTCTATATTATTGGTGGAACTGGAAACGGTAAAACTACTATGTTGCAGTATGGCATCGTCCAAGATATTAAGGATGGCAAAGGGTTAGCTGTGATCGATCCTCATGGAGACATGGCTTTGACACTACTGAAATATATTCCAAAGGACCGAATTAAAGACGTCATCTACTTCAACCCCGATGATATTGACCACCCACTAGCAATGAATCTGCTTGAGATACCAGAAGGGCTCTCTGGCAGTGCCCTAGAGCGAGAAAAAGACCGAGTAACTGAATCAGTTATATCTGTGCTTCGTAAGATATTCTCAGATGACGATAGTGGAGGTCATAGAATTGAATATGTGCTTCGTAATGCAATTCAAACGGCTCTGACAACCGAAGACCCAACTATCTTCACTATCTTTGAGTTACTTACAAACGATAGTTACCGTAAAAAAATCACTAATGCTCTACCAGTCGGAACCTTAAAGAACTTCTGGCAGAATGAACTGGGCAAGGCTGGAGCCATGCAACGAGTTAAGATGAGTCATGGTGTGACCAGTAAGATTGGTCGCTTCGAGTTCTCTCCCAGCACTAAACGAGTTATGGGTAGAGCTAAGTCCACCATCGACTTTGATAATATCCTAGCTACTAGCAAGATTTTGATTTGTAACTTTTCTAAAGGAAATATCGGCGAGGATACATCTGAGTTGTTCGGGACAGCTGTGCTGGCTAAACTTCAGTTAGCAGCCCTCAGACGATCTCGATTAACCCAGGATGAGCGAGAACCATTCTATCTGTACGTTGATGAGTTCCAAAACTTTGCTACGATGCCGTTTGTGCAAATGCTATCTGAGGCTCGCAAGTATAAACTATTCCTAACTATGGCCGAACAGTCTACGGCTCAGCAGGAGGAGCAACGTCTCGTACAGGTTATCCTAGCCAATGTTGGCACGGTAATTAGCTTTAGAACTGGTAGTCCAGTGGATGAGCAATTAGTACTACCACTATTTCGACCGTTTATTGATGAGGGAGAGATAGCTAACCTGCCAAGCTTTAACTTTTATGCACGACTGAGTGCTATACGGTCTCAGGAGCCAATGTCAGGTGAGACTTTATTGTTAGAAGACGAGGGAGATAAAGCTGTAGCTAGAAAGGTGATAGAGTATTCTAGAAAGTTGTATGCATATAAGTACCGATACAGGGCAACAACTAAAAAAAGAACAAACCAAGCAAACGACACTAAAACAGTACGAGGCGCCATAGCTAGCGGATCGCAAGAAGATGAGCCGCTACAAGTGTAGCAACTACCACAATAATCCCTAAGAGTCAGCGAACAGAAGCCCCCATGTTCCGATCGTTGTTGTCAGCCGGATTGACTTCACTGGCGTTGAAGTTCGCGTTGAAGGCATTGTCCGCATTGTCCGGGTGAGCCGAGGCAGACCAGAAGTTGCCGTTCTCACCCTGGTTGTTGAACCCACCGCCCCAGTTGCCAGAAATCGCAGGAGCCCAAGGCGGCGCGCGCTTGTCAATACCACTCGTTGTCTTGCACTCAGCGTACCAAATGCAAGCAGGCCTTGGTGGCGCTTCCTGTAATAGAACTAGCTGAGGGATAAATCAAAGCTAGTGAATATTGTCTCTTAGATATGCTTATCGGTTTGGCGAGTCGTCGGGCAACCAGCTATATGTGAGCCACCAAGCGTCGTCCACTCCTGAGCCAGGCCAAGCATACCTTTATTGTACCCCCCCCCGAGCAATATCTACCATTTTCAGCAATTGGTGATGTTTGTAGTGTTTAACAAGTCCGCGGTAAGAGGCTTCGGTTTCGCGTGGGCAATCCTGGCTTGAAAGCGCTGCCAGCAAGTTATGCTTCAGGCGCTTACCAGGATGTATGCGAAATGGATAAATCACGGCGCCCAGAAACGCCACACCCTTGTGACACTCCTGTAAATGTCGTTTATGCGGATGCAAAACCAGACCGAGCTCATCGTTAACATATCGCTCTATGACCGCACTAGCCTTGACCAGCTCAGCCTTATTGGTAGAAACAATATAGAAGTCGTCAACGTAGCGGCCATAGTGTGTAAAACCCAGCTCTACTGTCGCATATCGATCTAGCTGATCCAGATAGATGTTGCTCAGTAGCTGTGAGATGAGGTTGCCAATAGCGATGCCACGGCCTTTGGGTTGGTGAAACAGACTTTTACTCGGCGGTAAACCTCTCCATGCTCTGCGCGGACAGTTGAACACCGCCTCTTTCAGCGGATCATTGAAGATAATCACTTTCCACAAAAACTTACACACTTGGTAGGCATATCCCTTATCTGGGAACTGACGGTCAAGCCCCCACATGGCTCGTACGTAGAGTTTTTTACGCTCCAGACTCATGAAGTAGCCCTGCATATCCAGCTTCAGTACATAGGCAGGCCGGGTATAACTGCGACTCACCGAGCGAATATGATGATCAAGGCGGCGAATACCGTAGAGTGTGCCTTTGCCTAAGCGGCAGCTGTAGTTATCTTCAATAAAGCGGGCGTCCCACCAGTCATTGACTTGGTTGAACAGAAAGTGATGCACCACCCGGTCACGAAAATCAGCTGCAAATATCTCACGTTTGACCGGCTTGTTCACTATGAAAGCGGTTGAGGGTAGCGGTGCATAGGTTCGCGTATGAATCTCGTGTGCCAGTGCTGCAAGTTCTGACTCAGCCACTTTGTCAAACACTATAACCTCAGGTTTCTTTGTTTTGCCTCGCCGGGCGTCTACATAAGCTTTCCCGAGTTCTTTTGAGAGCCACACCATGCGCTCATTAGCAGTCTGCATTGTTAGGTATCTTTTCAGGATTTCAAAAATTTGATTTCGATTGGGACACCCAGTCGACTCGGCGGGAGTAGACCTGGTCAGGTCTACTCGCCAAAGCCTCGCTTTGTGGGCACCCCAGACAGCAGCTAAAGCTGCTGTAAGAGACAGCGAACAGAAGCCCCCACGAGCCGATCGCTGCCGCCAGCCGGATAGACTCCACTGGCGACGAAGTACGCGCCGAAGGCATAGTCCGCACTGCCCGGGTGAGCCGAGGCTGACCAGATGTTGCCGTACCCACCCTGGTCGTTGAACCCACCGCCCCAGAAGCCAGAAAAGACTCCTTTAAAGGGACCATCG
>RXKC01000015.1:0-526 GCA_003962975.1 Candidatus Saccharimonadota bacterium | reverse complement strand
CACCTAAGGCTTGGTCGAGAGCTGGATAGTCGCCAGAGACATCGTACTCACTGGTTTCTTCATTGTAGATGCGTGAAGCAGTCGGTAAGCGCCAGTTAGCTGGGCAGATGCTATACGGTGCGTTGCCGTCATTTTCGGTGTGGCTGGTGCGGGATTCTCCGCCAGTAGCAGCACTCCAGTTGTAGAGGTAGCCGTAGTTGGTCTCACCGGTTCCGGTGTCACCAGGGACGGGACCAAAGGCTACCGGATCGTCGTAGTAGTGGTTTATGGTTTCCTCATCTGGCTCTTCGGTAAAGGTGGGTGTAGAAAGTTGCGGTAGAGTCAGGTTGCTGGCAATGTTGGTATCACTTGGTGTCAAGGTGATAGAGCTAGTTGTACTACCGAGCTTAAGGTTATCTAGCATCCAACAGTTGTTGTCAGCCAGTTTAGCTACGCGGTAGTCTTGACCTTCTCCTCGTGGATCATTGAGGGTGAGGATAGCTTCTTCATTGGTACCATCATAGATATCTAGGTTGTTACAGTCGCT
>RXKC01000026.1:1303-2539 GCA_003962975.1 Candidatus Saccharimonadota bacterium | reverse complement strand
TTCGTTAATTTCTACCATTGTATCTACCAGCTTCTTCATACTATCCACACCAACAGTCTCGCTATATCTTGCCAGTGCTTTAATATCCTTTGAGTAGCAGTGGCTCTTCCATCCGCGCTTCCATGATAGTGTTCTTAAATGTACGCCATCTACCCTACTGTCGCTTGACCAAGCTTGCTGAGTGCGTATAAAGCTTTTGCCAGACTTCTCTACCAGGTCGTACATACAATTTATCCAAGTCACCTTCAATGCACCGTATGCGTTCTCAAATAGCTTTGCCATCTCCACCTCTTTCGCCTCAATGAGGTGTATGCGTATGTTAGGACTCATCTTATCCCATAGGAACTCAGCACATTTTGAAGCTGTATCAAGCTCACCACCGATTATAAGCGTCTGATGCTTTTGTGGATCTAACGGATCTGGGTACTTGCTTGGGTCAAGATAATAGTTACCCATACCTATCATCTCTAAACTGACAGCAATTTTCTTTCCAGTCTTTTCAACTAATCGATCAACTGTACCAGGCATGAGTGCCGATTTAATCAGTATTAAAGGAGTCTCCAGCCAGTCGACCACGCTTTCAACTATATCCATGCTAAGTGATCCGTCTGGCAGTGGATCAGTGGGGACGGCTACTATTGCTATGTCACAGGAGTTTACTTCTTCGCGCGTACCAACACCTTTTGGCTCATCATATATAACAGCTTCTGGGAATACCCTCTTATAAGCTGATCCCAAGTACCCCAAGCCAACTATCGCAACCTTCATCGCACCCTCCAATTAAAAAGTGGGACTGGTCAACACAGCTAAACCAGCCCCACCACTATATTCGATTGTATGCTGTGTTTATGCAACCTTGCCATTACCTCACTGCCCTTATTATACGCTTAATTTTCGTCATGCCAAAGTTTCTTATATTCCTCTAGCTCACAGATCAGTTGTATAAGATCGTGGGCTGACAATAACGCCATAGGCTGGCTATGATTTCGCGAGAAAAATACAAGAGGCGTTTTACTCATACCAGCTTGAGACCTAGATTGTTCGTACCACTGCCAAGGCTTTGACGTCTCTTGGTTCTTGCATTCGACGTGATAGGGCAACATACCCATGTATAAGTCGCCCTTAAAAAACTGAAACGCGCCAGATCCTGGCATTACCTTCACATCCTTAAGACCAGCCTCGCGAAACATAGAGGCTACTTTTAGCTCGAGCCTTTTGCCTTTAGACTTGGCCGAT
>RXKC01000026.1:0-1253 GCA_003962975.1 Candidatus Saccharimonadota bacterium | reverse complement strand
ATTTGCAGTTCAGAACCAGAGGGTGTGTGTATGCTCATAGGTTCTCTCCTAAATATTTAATAGGGTCGTCTGCTATTACCATTTGTTGTAGGTGGTATTGCCAGAGAGGAGATTGGAGATGTATTTTGCCCTCGGGGAAATTTAGTACCCCAGCCTCTTCGCCCCACAAGGCTTTAGCAAAGTCATGGTTGAAAATAAGGTCATACGGTGGATTTTGATAGTAAAACAAAATACCGCCTTTATCTTCAACGATTTGCAAGTGGTCTGCGGGTATACCATGCTCCCACCCACCATCAATAGCCTTCTGGATAGCTTTTTCTAGTATCTCTTGTGTACTCATGACATCTCCTTCCAGTGGTTACATTTTTCTACCCAGTGAGTGTTTGGGTATGGCCAAGCAGAGAACCAGTCGGTCTTCAGCCAGCATAGTACTTTATTCACTTTTTCCCTCCTGTTAGTAGCCTCATAGTAACGACTCCTGCTTAGGTTCTTCCCACGCCTCAATCCTAGCGTTGGCAATATCCACATACTCCTGCTCTCGTTCGATACCGATGAACTCAAAGCCCTCTAACTTACAAGCTATACCTGTCGTGCCTGAGCCAGTGAATGGGTCGAGGACTGTACCGCCTTTAGGAGTTACAAGTTTGACGAGGTACTGCATGAGTTTAACTGGCTTTACTGTTGGGTGGTGGTTGGCTACTGGAGTGTTGCCACCAAGTTTCTTTGATAGGTCATCACCAGCACTAATATTCCTGCGTTCACTCTTAGAGGCTTTAGCGCAGTAGAAGAAGCGAGCGGCCGAGCCACCACCGTCGTTATGTCGAATAGTAACTTTACCGCCTATGGTCCACTCACTAGCTCCACTCTGCTTTGCGTTAATACCACTTCCGCTGCCTACCTTTGCATTTTTTGCTCCACCAGTCTGCGGGAACAACCCTACTACTTCATCAGAGCCATCGTGGATTAGGTTGGCTGGGAAGCGACCTGGCGGATTAAAGTTCTTTGGCTTAACCATTGAATAATCACCATAAACATTGTTATTTGTCATCGGCTTTGTTCCAAAATCTTCGTGCTGGTTTTTAGTTGTGCTTTCTTTTCTGTCTTCTTCGCTTATAAAATCAACTCGGCACCCATCTATATTTATCCCACCAACTCCCCATTTAAGACAGTTCTCGGCTACTGTTTTTTCTGATAAAGGTTTACGAGCTACTGTGATAGGTTCTAGGGCTGGTTTAAGAGCAGTACCCCAGCCT
>RXKC01000030.1:1001-37454 GCA_003962975.1 Candidatus Saccharimonadota bacterium | reverse complement strand
CTCAATACCCGTATGGAATTAGGAGCGTCAGGGTTTCCAGTATTGCCGAAGCACGTAAGGTCTGTTTTAATACAGTGCGTAATAACAAAAAACGATTTGCGAAAAGAAAGAACAGAAAAAATCAGGACTACATTGCTTTCCTTGCGAGCAGGTATTGTCCTATTGGAGCAGGAAATGACCCGAAGGGGTTGAATAAGAATTGGGAGCGTAATGTTAGGTATTATTTAAAAAAGGAGCGTAAAAATGGGTGAGATTATTCAGAATCAGGAAACAACCCCGGCCGAGTTAATTCGTGCGGCCGTAGCAGGTGGAGCGGATCTAACAAAGCTTCAGGCATTATTGGATCTACAAATCCAGTACGAAGCGAACGAAGCAAGGAAAGCCTATCATAAAGCAATGGCAGAGTTTAAGCTTAATCCTCCGGTTATTACAAAGGATAAGCAGAACAAGCAGTATAATTCCATGTATACGACGCTTGGGAATCTTGTCAATACAGTTAATCCTGAGCTTAGTAAGCATGGTCTTTCTTCCTCTTGGGATATCAAGCAGAATGGCGTTGTGTCTGTAACGTGCAAGATAACCCATAGGCTTGGGCATAGCGAGAGCGCTTCTGCATCTGCGCCTATTGATACATCAGGAGCTAAGAATCCGATCCAGCAGATTAAATCAACGATTACCTATCTAAAGGCTGTCACTTTCGAGTCTGTCACCGGACTTGCTTCAACAGATGCGAACTATGACGATGATGGTCATGCTAGCGGTGTTGTCTGTATTAACGAGAAACAGCTTCATCAGATAAGAGATTTACTGATTGCAAAGGAAAGAAGCGAGGCCAAGCTGTGTGAAATGTTTAAGATCGAGAAGTTAGAAGACTTGCCTGATTCAAAGTTCATTAGTGCGTTGGCGGCAATAAATGTACCAAAAGCTAAGGAGGCAAAGCGATGAGAGTTCTTGAAATGGAACAGGGGTCTCCTGAATGGTTTGAAGCGAGGAAGGGAATACCGACAAGTTCGGAGTTTGATAAGATCATAACATCAACAGGCAAGGCTTCTGCACAGCGTACAAAGTATATGTATAAGCTAGCAGGGCAGAGAGTCGGTGGCTTGGTAGAGGAAGGCTACCAGAGCCAAGCAATGCTTAAAGGCAAAGAGCGTGAAGAGGAGGCAAGATGCTTTTATGAGCTTATATATGAGCCTGTCCAGAGGGTTGGATTCTGTTTATCTGATTGCGGAAGGTATGGATCCAGCACAGATGGGCTTATAAATGATAAGGGCGTGTTCGAGCTTAAATGTCCTGAAATCCAGACTCATGTTGGTTATTTGCTGAAGCCTAATGAGATCCCGACAGATTATTTCTGTCAGACTCAAGGGGAGTTATTTGTAACTGGCAGAGAGTATGTAGATTTTATGAGCTTCTACCCGGGAATCAAGCCTCTTATTGTCCGTGCGGAACCAGACAAGGAGTTTCAAAAGCTGTTAAAGAAAGAATTAGAAAAGTTCTGCGCTGAATTAGAAGAAGTTGTAAAAAGGATATCGTAATGCCTAAATGTCCAAAATGCCAGTATGAGTGGGTAACAAAACAGCGATCGAATCAGCAAAACCGCTATTGGAGAGGTGTCGTAGTTCCAATGGTTGCGGAGGCAATGGGAGAAAGTAACCATGATTACGTTGCCGATGAGATAAAGAAGATTCCTGAAGTATCGGGCGTTATGCGCCATTATTGCAGTAACAAAGATGACAAGGCGTACAGAATCCGCTCAACAACAGAGCTTTCGACAGCCGAGTGGGAAGTCTTTATGTCATCAGTAAGAATGTGGGCGAGTAAGTTTTACTCCATATTCATCCCAGAGCCAAACGAATCGGTTCAGGAGCCAAAATGATAATAATGAAATGTATCGACTGCAAGAAGAAGTTTGAGAATTATGTAGTTCATCAGCAAAAGACTACAAAACTAAGGTGCGAATACTGCGATCGCAAGCGCAGAAACGCAAGGGCGAGGGAATACAATCGCAGAAAGGCGGAAAGATGAAACGTAACGCTAAGGAATTAAAGAGGTTAGGAATAAAGAGGTCTTTGGAGAACGCAGACAAAAAGAACGAATACTGGTCTTTTAGCGCCAGATGCCTCTTAAATCGATTTTTAGCAGAAAGGCGTGGCAAACCATTCCTAATCGAAGAAGCGAGAGCCTATGCCACAAGAAAGCGCTTACCTGAGCCTCCCTCATTGCGGTCTTGGGGTGGAGTTGTGCTGAAGGCGGCCAAAGATGGCTTGATCCGCAAGGTTGGAACCAAAGAAACCATGAATCCATTGGCACATAACGCCATTGCTAATCTGTGGGTGAAAATATGACAAAGTTCATCAAGGAGTTTTTAAAGAAACACGCTAAGGGCAACAGGAAGAGGAAGCCTGTTTCTAAGAAGCATCCGTATAAGAATCTTAATGAGATCATCCCTTCTTTGCGTAAGGTAAATCCGTCCTTGTCTATTGCAATGGAGTATGATTTTGAGAATAAGTATTGTCGAAAAAATACGTCTTACCATTTTGCATCAGGACAGAAGAAAAGAGTTGACAATAGTAAATTACATGGTAAGATATAAAAAGTTTAGGACGACAAGCGAGCCGTCGAACAACAGAGGACAAATGAATAATCATAACAAAATAACTAGGATTGATTTGTTATTCTCCTTGGCAGGTAAAGGCTCGCACCTTCCATGTTTCTCTGTGGCCTGTCAGGGAGAATCTTTATTTAATTGATTATGGGAAAAGATCCAGCATTTTTATTTTATCATCACGATTTTCTAATAGGCACAGCTTTCATGTCGCTAGAAGAAAGGGGAGCTTATATCACAATACTTTCCCATATGGCGGCCCAAGAGGGTTACCTATCGGACAAAGAGATAAAGGTTGTTTGTGTAGGTTTTGACTATTCAAATCTGCTTGAAAGTAAGTTTAAATTTGATGAAACAATCGGTAAGTATTTTAATAAGAGATTGTTAGAAGAAATAGAGAAGAGAAAAAAGTTTACTCAAAGCAGGTTAAATAATCTCCATAAGGCTTCCCATATGGACGCCCATACGGAATCCCGAATGGTAAATAGAGATAGAGATGTAAATGAAATTGAATCAGGAACTACTAAAAAGAATGTTTATGCTGTTTTTGAAGAGTCCGTTTTGGTTTTATGGAATGAGTTCTGTGATAAATATCCTGTTTTGTCTAAAGTCAAGGAGATCACAGGAAAGCGCCGGGATAAGTTAAAGAAAAGGTTTGAGGTTGTTTCATTTAAGGATTTTTCTAAGATCCTTGATTGTATAAGCCAGCAACAATTTTTACTTGGTAAGAATGAACGTAATTGGAGAGTCTCTTTTGATTGGCTTATTGAGAATGATACTAATTATATTAAGATTTTAGAAAAGAAGTATGCAAATCAAGAAACAGAGGCTGACGCCGCGAGGCTAAAGGAGAAGTATAAATTATGACATACGTTATGACAGAAAAGCCTTTTATTGTTGGGGATCATGTTTTTGGTAGGAATGCACAGCCGACATTTTATACATGGTGTCAGCGTAAAGGATATGACATTAAAGAAATTGAGAAGATGAAGCCTGAAGACAAGATCCGTCTTGTGCTTAGATGGAAGTGGTTTACAACAGACGATCATTGCGCTAAGGAATGTGATAAATCAAGGCAGATGATAATTGAAAGATACTTACAGACTCCTCCAACATGTGAGGGAGAGGTCTATTGGCTTAAGAACGCAATAAAGGTCGAGAGAGAAGTGAATCAGATACGTGCCTATCTAGGACTTATCTCACAGAATGAAGCGGAGTCATTAAATGAAAAGTATAGAAACATTTGATCTATTCATAGAATGCAAGCCAGAGCCAAAGGCAAGGCCAAGAGTGGGTAAGTTCGGCAATGTGTATACGCCAAGGCAAACGGCGGCGTATGAGAATCTTTTAAGGCTATACATTAAGAACAAGTTTATGACAGGTCCTTTGCGAGTAGAGATCGGTATATTTTTGTTGAAGCCAAAGACATCAAAGAACAAGTTTCCTGTGGTCAAGCCGGACATTGATAATTACGTTAAGGCTGTGCTTGATGCAATGAATGGGTTTTTGTTTAAAGATGATTGTCAGGTCGTTGAGCTATACGCATATAAGCAATACTCAGTTAAACAAGGGGTATTCATAAAGGTTCATAGTTATGAAGACTTTTCCTGATTACGTAAGGGAACTGGCTCTGTTAAAGAGCAATGGATATTGTCAATGTTCTGATGGATGCGCTAAACAGGCGACCGAGTTTCATCATAAGCTGTCCAACACGAAAGTGAATCAAAGGCTTTTCCCGATATTTCTTCAAAGCATATTTAATTGCTGTCCTATCAACAGAGATTGTCATGCAAGTAAGCCTTTGCCTAGGATAAGTGAAAGAGAAGCTAAGTTTTATGAAATGTATTTACAGACAATAAAATACAGAGGATAGGTATGGATGCTTTAGAAAGAATAGCCGGTAAGAAGATGGGCAAAGAGCAGAAGCGCGAGTATGCTATTGCAAAGAAACAAGACATGGTAAGAAATCAGATTTACCAAATGTTCCTAGAAGCAGAAAGCATAGGTACTTTTATTTCTTCAATAAGGAAGATGTCAAATTATTGAAGTACAAGGTTCAGAAATTTATTGTATGAACATACTCACCAAAGATTAACGGAAAGGAAAAGATGAAAATACAAATTAAAAATAGGGTTGATTTCTCAGTAATTTTTGAGTGTGAAGCGGATTCAACGAAATTAGCAGTTGAATTAGCTATTAAGTCTGGGGCTAACCTGTCTGGGGCTAACCTGTCTGGGGCTAACCTGTCTGGGGCTAACCTGTCTTGGGCTAACCTGTCTTGGGCTAACCTGTCTTGGGCTAACCTGTCTGGGGCTGACCTGTATGGGGCTAACCTGTCTGGGGCTGACCTGTCTGGGGCTAACCTGTCTGGGGCTAACCTGTATGGGGAGAAAATAACAAAAATACCTATCCAAATCAGCGGTCTTAAGTGGTGGATAAATATAACTGAGAAGCATATTCAAATAGGTTGCCAAGTACACGAAGCTGAAAAATGGTTTAAGTTTAAAGATTCAGAAATTGCTAACATGCACAGCGAAGCATTGCCTTGGTGGGAAGAGAATAAGAAGTTTATTAAATCAGCTTGGTTGCATCATATTAAATAGATTAGTAGCAGATTAGTAGTTGTTAGTAGTTGGAAAGTAAGTGAAATAGCTCTTTAACAACTTGATGGGATGGCGGAATAGGTAGACGCATTTGGACGATGGATTCTAGACCATAACTCCATCAATGCAGGGTGACTTTACCGTAATGGAATTTTGGGTACGCTCAAGATTAAACGGTCAAATCCCTGCTCCCATCAATAAATTTAGGTGGTGGCGTAATGAATACGCACCAAAAACATTTAATTTAGATAGTGGCTCGTAAGAGTAACCTTATATAGGGTTCAGGTATGCGATCAAACAAAGCTATTCCTGCCTATCTAACGAATTTAAATTAGCGTGTGATTAACTGGTTATAAAAAAAATAGGAAAGTGAATATGAAAAAATATGAGCTAATTGAAACAGATTTTAAAGTAACGATTTTTGGTGTAAAAGTTTTTCGCATAAAAGCTCTAACTAGCTTCTCATACATAACTAAAGGCGATTTGGGCGGTTATATTGAGAAAGAAAGCTGTTTAGATATGTCTGGCAATGCTTGGGTGTCTGGCGATGCTCAGGTGTATGGCAATGCTCGGGTGTATGGCGATGCTCAGGTGCATGGCAATGCTCGGGTGTATGGCGATGCTCGGGTGTATGGCAATGCTCGGGTGTATGGCGATGCTCAGGTGTATGGCGATGCTTGGGTGTATGGCGATGCTCGGGTGTATGGCGATGCTTGGGTGTATGGCGATGCTCAGGTGTATGGCAATGCTCGGGTGTATGGCGATGCTTGGGTGTATGGCGATGCTCGGGTGTATGGCAATGCTTGGGCTAAAGCAAGTCCTATTGTATTAACTAATTACTGCAAATGGATATTAACAAAGACAGATAAACACTTACAGGTTGGATGCGCTCAAAAGACGTTTGCGGAATGGTTAAAATGGCTAGATGGTAAAGAAGAATTTGAAACGAAACGTGGAACAAAAGAGTTCGAGAAGATTGAGAAGGCTATTAGGTTTTTGTGTGAGCAAACCGCTTAACCAACGATAAGGAAATGAGGATGCTATGAGCGAGATGATAGAAATAGATAAAGAGACTACAAAGCAATGCCCTATATGCCACAAGAAAATGATTAAAGAGTATGCGAATTATGTTCTTACTTCTTATCCGCCTCAATATCCTTGGCATTGGTATTGTGGTTGTGGACATACCGAAGATGGTGGAATTGAAAGAGGGATAACACAAGAAGAAGTCACTCGTAAGCAATGGGAAAAAGCAAACCCCTAACCTTCGCAAAGAGAGAAAGAGAATATGAGAGTAGAACGAGGAGTAATGGTAATGAAAGATGGTAAGGCGTGGGGTAAGATGTGGGAGGATGGAAATGCTACTTGTTATGGATGGGTGGATGCAGAGGTCGCCCCGATACACAACCCTGAATTTTGCACTAAGCCAACAGATGTAACATACAAAGATAGTCCTTACACAAAAGAACTATTGACAGCAAAACTGGTTAGCGTTGAGAGACAAACCGTTGTGATTATAAAGGACTAACATGACCAAAAAGACAAACGAGAAGGTAAGCCGTAAAGTTAAATGTTTTTACTGAATGAGATTCAGAAAATGAAGAAAGAGATAATCACGGAGCCCTCCGTGATTTGCAAAAATGAAGAACAAGATAAAGATAAACATTAAATTTGAATTTTTTGAAGATGATAAAAATTCTTCTGCAATTAAAGAAGCTGTTTCTAATTTATTGAAAATTTTATCTGAGAAAGGTGGAAATTGTGATATGGAACATTTAATTGATGCTATTGATAAAAGAATTAAAGAACTCGAAGCACAGCTAGAACAGCTAAAGGAGCGATCGGTATGAGCGATACAGGAACAGACGTTAGAACGCCAATGGCCATACTTTTGGGGGCTTTGGCAGTTATAATCTCATTGTTCTTATTATTACAATACGATTGGTCAAAAACGACAACACCAACTTATCAGTTTAAATGTCCTGAAGGAAAGATTAAATGGGCGAAAGGGTGTAGAGATTATGAGCGATAACGCAGAGAAGAAGGTTACTCGTTGTCCTTGCTGTGAACAATATAGGAGAACAGTTGAAAATAGGCGTTTAAATACCGCATACGTTGATGATACTAGAAACTATTTAATCTCATGCAAGAAATGTTACGACCAAGCGTATTCAGATTATGCCCAAATGTGGGAAGATTATTATTCAAGTTGTTTATGACAAAAGAAAGGACTAGCGATGAGCAACGATAGAAAGAAAGTTAAGTATGAGTTCGTTTGTAGGTTTGATACAGGCACAGGACTAGCGCTAACGAAGAAAGTAAAATCCACAACGCCTATAGGGGCTTCCAAAATAATACTTAGAAAACACCCTGAAGCCTGTGATATAGAAGTTACATTTGATAGGAAGCAATTAACTAAGGAGCAACAATGAATAATCACAGCGAGTTGCTATGTGTAAAATCGGTCAATGATGAGCTAAAAAGAAATATCGTTAGGCATGATTACCTAAGAAAACATGGAAGAATTGGAGAATGCCCAAGACTAGAGGATTTTAAAGGTAGACTTGTAATCGAATATAGCATTGCTTTGGAAGAGTTCCATAAAAAATTAGATGTCGAAATGGAGATAGAGAATGAAAGATAATCACATCGAGTTGGTTAGAGAATGGCACATCAGTATCCCTTTAATATGGTACAGGTTAAATATCCACAACAAAGAACAATGGGATATAAACGGAATTGGTAAAGAATCTTTAAGACCTAAGATTTGCGTTCATTTAGAAAAGCCAAATTACTATTGCAAGAGAGTATTACTTATTAAATAACACTGAAAAACTTAGGAGTAGACAATGAATAAAACGAGCGAATTGGTTAGAGAGAAGTTGATTGAGGAGTTAGACCAAAAGTTTGGACATATATTCTTAACTTGTACTCACCATGATGAAATGTTAGCAGACTTCATCCTCGCAAGAGATAAGAAAAATGCCGAGCCGTTGGTTGAATACAGAAGTAAAAAATATGGCTGTTCAGATAAAGGGATAATGGATTCTATAGAACACAATACTAAAGCAATCAACGCAACACTGAAAAACTTAGGAGTAGACAATGAATAAAACGAGCGAGTTGGTTAGAGAGAAATATTGTACTTGCGAAGAACCAGAACTAGAAGTTGATGTAACTATGACAGAAATGTATTGCGAAAAATGTGGTAAAGATATTAAGAAATCGCTGAAAAACTTAGGAGCTGAATAATGAAGATATTAATGTTATGTGGCAGTCGTGGTTACGCTAATCCTGAACAGGTACGTGAGTATATGCGTGATAACTATATTCACTTTGAAGTATTGCTTCATGGGAATTGCCCCAACTCACCAGATGTTTGGGCTGACGTAGAAGCTAGAAAACTTCCCCTTATAATTGGTAGAGTTGATTATCCATCTTGCTTTGGTAAGCGTGGTGGTCCAATGAGAAATAAAGCAATGGTTAAAATGGCTGATTCAGTAGTGGCATTTTGGGATGGTAAGTCAAAAGGAACAGAAGGCGTTATTGAATACGCTAGGAAATTAGGCAAACCAGTTGAAATTATATCTTGTGGGTTAGCTCTAAGAACGCAGCTATCCTAACATAACAGAGAGGTGAACGGATGAGAACAGGAACTTTTTGGTGTTGGTTGTTTGGGCATAAGTTTATTGTTTACAACCAGAGATGTGAAGAAGGTGGATTAGTAATTAAAACAACGATCTGTCAAAATAATTTCTGTCGTAGGTGTGGAATTGACAAACCGAAAGAAGGTTAATATGCAAAAGCCGAGTACCGAGATAAATGAGAGAATGGATAGAATCGTAAAAGCTGGAATGTCGCCACAAGCTGCATTTAATTCAGCAGTCTTAGAATACCTCGACGAACAGCATGAACGAAGCACAGCGGTTAAGGAGTCAGCTTGTAGGTTATGTGGTGGAGTTTTATTGGGTGATGAAATATGTAGGTGTAAACCTGTTAAAGACGCAAGCACAGTGGTTAATAAGTGTAATCATAAACCATTGCCAGCCACAACCCCATATACTATCTGTGGTAAATGCAATAAAGAAATGAGAAATCCTGCCTATGCTACTGAGCAGTTAGACAGCAAGTGTGAACATGAGTGGGTATGGCATAACAATGGGCAAGTGTATCTCTGTTCTAAGTGTCCAGCAACATCTATGTTAGGTAATCATTCTAACGCTCAAGTGACTACTGATGCGTGTCCTAATAAGCTAGACATCAAGGATAGTGAGGTAGTTGAGCTTGTTAAAGCGTTAGAACTCTGTATATCTCATATGGAAATGGAATACGCTGGTCGGGCGGCCGTTCCAGTTGTTATGTTGGAAGCTAAGAAAGTTTTAGAGAACTATCGAAGCAAACCTGCCAGTTGTGAACGTATAGAGTTAGACAGGCTTCAACTATACCAAGACTTCCAAGAACTAACATTTAAAAAGTACATTGAGCTTAGAGAAAATCCGTTATATTGCTGTACTGCACAGAAGAGGGAGATTAGTGAGGAAGATATAAGGTTTATAGTAAAAAGATACAATGCTATTATTTGTTCTGCTCCAGTAACAACAGAGTGGATGAGTAAAACTCCCGAGCAAAGATATAGTTATATCACTAAACAAATTAAACGAGAGATTGAACAGGGGGAATGATGAGTACAATCATACTAGGATCAGGATTCACAGGTCTGGCAGCAGGCATAAAAACGGGATTTCCAATATACGAAGCCTCTAATCACGCAGGAGGTATTTGTACTACTTATGCCAAGGATGGTTTTCAGTTTTCAAATGGTGGCCCTCACTTCCTATTTGGAAAGGGAGTAGGCTTAGACTACATTAAGTCATTGGTTCCAGTAAACGAATACGAACGAAAAGCAGGGGTGTATTATAACCATATTTTCCCATATCCTTTACAGACAACAGCTCAAAAAGTTAATGCAGTAAATAAAGGAAGTTTAAAAGAATGGCTTGGAAATACTTTTAGTCAAGCAGAGTGTAATCTATTTTTCAATCCTTTCAATGAAAAGTATACGGCAGGGCTATACGATCAGGTAGTTCAAGTAGAGGAGTTCAAAAGCCCCCCGGCTGGTGGAGTTGGTTTCGTAAGCACGTTCTGTGACCCTGTAAACGGATTAACTGATTTAGTCAGTAAGATGGCAGAGAAGTGTACGATAAACTATAACCATGAAGCGATAGGCATAGACACAAAGGAAAAGATAGTTTTCTTCAAGAACAAGCACGTCAAGTACGAGAAGTTGATTTCTACCATTCCGCTAGGAAGGTTGCTTAGATTATGCGGTAGAGAAGGTGATTTCAAATTGCCTTGCACATCTGTCTTAGTAATTAACATAGGGGCAGATAAGGCGGTTAATACACCAGATGAACATTGGCTGTATGTACCTTTCTGCAAGTCAGGTTTCCATAGGCTTTGTTTCTATTCAAATGTAGATAAGTCAAAAGCTCCAGAAGGAAAGGTTGGAATGGCGGTCGAAATAGCTTATTATGGTGATCAACCAGATATTGAACGGGTTTCCTTTGAAGTCATTAAGGAATTACAAGATTGGGGAATGATCGGAAAGGTTATAACCATAGACCCCACTATCGTTAAGGTAGCTTACACATGGGAGTATAACAAAGGAGATGCTAAGAAGGAGATTGATTGGCTTAGAGAAAGAGACATAATCAGTACAGGGCGGTACGGGAAACATAAGTTCCAAGGAATGGTAGACTCTATTAAGGACGGATTTGAGGTGGAACTATGAGAACATCTATTATAGTAGCAAATCATGGAAGGGATTTGACCAAACTGATCGAATCTTTGCCAACAAGCGTTGAGTTTATTGAGATAAACAGGGGATTTGAGCGTTCCAAACAGCGAAATATGGGAATTCAAGAGGCAAGCGGTGAAATCATCATATGGCTGGATAGTGACCAGAGCCTATCTATAGGACTCGTTGAAGAGTGTGAGGAATTGATTAAAAACGGGGCAGTAGCGGTTTACATCCCTGAAATCATTGTTGCAAGGTCGTTCTTTGGGCGTATAAGGGCTTTTGAGCGTACTTTCTATACAGGAACGGCTATTGATGTTCCAAGAGCGGTTTTAAAGGCTTCTTGCCCTCTTTTTGACGAAACGCTAAATGGCCCCGAAGATGCCTGTTTTGGTCAGAGGATTATAGGTAAAAGGGCAGTTTCTAAACTTCCGTTGTTTCATCACGATGACATCCCGTTTCTTGAATACTGCAAAAAGAAGGCGTACTACACAAAAAGTATGAAACGATACGCAGAGAAATACCAGAATGATCCATGCCTTAATTTGAAGTACCGATGTTTTGATGTATTTGTTCAAGATGGCAAATGGAAAAAATTAGTCAAGCATCCGATATTGACGTTAGGGATTGTGTTTTTATTAGCAGTTCGGGCGTTTATATATTACAAAAATAAATGAAATAATGCTTGAAATATAATCTATCAGATTGTACTATTTTGAATATGAAGGTTTCAATCTGCATAGCGGTTCACAACCAAGCGCATCTACTTTCAGATGCAGTAATTTCTGCGCTAAAACAAGATCACAAAAACATAGAAGTTATAGTCCTCGACGACGCATCAACAGACAATCCAAGAAGCCTAGCTATATTCTCATTTCCACAAGTAAAGTATTTTAAAAGCGATAAGCCAAGCGGAACAGGTGGGGCATTTAACTTAGCCATTAGTTATGCTACAGGAGATATTATCTATCTGCTTTGCTCTGATGATATTATTACTGACAATAGGGTGATATCAGATGTTGTGGAGATATTCAAATCTAACAAGAATATAGGACACGTCAGCAGGTATTATCATCAATTTGTACATGGCGACAGAAGTCCTGTAAGGGCATGGAGATGTGATGATGTAATCGAGTTGGCTAACAATCCTTCAGGTATGGCTTTCAGAAGAGAAGCTATATTTGGTGGTAAGTGTTGGTGCGAACTATCCAATAAGATGTTTGTCGAAGTTTCCTCAATGGTTTCATGCGTTTTGAGTAAGGGTTGGAGTTATGAGATTATGAGATGGGACACAATCGCAGTCCGTATTCATAAGAGCATTTCAAGGAGCAAAGATTATTACTTAAAACGTTGGAAAACATCTCCTATTGAAGAATGGACAAAGGTCGGTGGTTCTGCGTTACAAAATGATTTTACGTCTTTAATTCAGATCAAGAACTATTTTACTACAGATGCGGTGCTAAAAGAGATTTGGAACTTCATTAAACTAAAGCCTGTCAATCTGATCAATCCTTGTTTTCTATTTTTTGCTTTCATTTCGGTTATTACGCCAAGACCAATTTTGAAGATTATCCCAGAGATATATCGAGCCTCATGGGGCAAGTGGACAACAAGAGAGGTAAAAAGACCTTGAAGCTGACTATTGCTATCCCTGCGTATAATTGTGAAAAAACGATTCGAGAAAGTGTCGAGTCTGCTTTATCCCAAGCATATCCAGATAAGGAAGTTTTAGTTATCAATGACGGATCTACGGATAAGACAAGAGAGGTTCTTAATTCCATTGAAGACATAAGAGTAATTGATAATCCTGAAAATATGGGTATTGGATATACCTTAACAGCTTTGATAAGAGAGGCAAAGGGAAAGTATATTCTCTTCTTATGTGCAGACGATTTGTTTACATCTCCTTTAGTAGCAACAGATGTAGTCCATCAATTTAACATGGGTGATCCAATGATTGGTGTGATTGGAAGATATTATTACTTCTTTATGAATGGACAAGAAGGAGCTATTGGAGTGTGCAGAGATAGGAACATCCTAACATCTTCCTGTTGTCCTTCAGGCATGGCTTTTAGGAAGATGAAAGATGACCAATTAGATTATACAAATGACATATTTATCGAGATGCCCTATATAGTGGCTCAATATCTGCAAGATTGGAAATGGACAATGCTTGAGTATGACACTATCGCCGCAAGATTTCATCCCGGAGGCAATACGGGTACAAAGACTTCTTACTATACCCAAAGCCCAACAAAGAACTGGTATGACTTAGTAGGTCGTGACTTTAGAGATTTTCCTATGTTCATTCAGTTGAAGAATCGTGCGCCTAAATTACTATGGGAGGAAATATGTCTAGTTGTAAAAAACGACAGAAATGTTCTTCTAAGCCTAGCTTTCTGGTTCTATTCTCTAACGGCACTTTTACTACCGGGAGCAGTGCTACGGCATCTATCATGTTTTTACAGGCACAGGATAGCAAGAATATTTGCAAGTGTAATCGAAAGACCAAACTAAAGGGGAAAAGATGAGTAAAAGAGTATTATTGACAGGTATTGGAGGATTTATTGGGTCACATTGTTTGAGCCATTTCTTAGTAAATACTGATTGGGAGATTATTGGTATTGATAGTTGGAGGCATAAAGGCATATCAGAACGTCTTACGGATAGTGAACATTATCAGAAGCATAAGGATAGAGTAACCATATATACCCATGATCTATCTGCCCCTTTATCTGATATTCTTATAGACAAGATAGGGCATATTGATTATGTGGTTAATTTCGCTTCAGATTCTCATGTAGATAGATCAATAGCAAATCCTGTTCCTTTTGTCCTTAATAACGTGAATGTAGCTTTAAATATGCTTGAATACGCAAGGACAGTCAAGCCCGAGAAGTTCATTCAGATAAGCACAGATGAAGTATATGGGGCAACAGATGGGAAGGCAACTCATCCTGAGTGGGCGGCAATCCTTCCCTCAAACCCTTATTCAGCAAGCAAGGCGTGTCAAGAGGCTATTGCTATCAGCTATTGGAGGACATACGGAGTGCCGTTGATTATTACAAACATTATGAATACCGCAGGTGAGTATCAGTCGTCAGAGAAGTATGTTCCTATGGTTATAAAGAAGATTTTGAATGGAGAGAAGGTGCAAGTTCATTATGACCCAAAGAGTGGAGAGCCGGGATCAAGATTTTGGCTTCACGCAAGAAACACATCTGATGCAATTCTATTTCTGTTAAAGAATGTCAAAGCCCCTCAATTCCCTGATGTGGATAGACCAGAGAGATTTAATATCGTTGGAGAGAAGAGAATATCTAACTTGGACATTGCAAAACTTATTGCTGATGTTATGGGAAAGCCTCTTGATTATGAATTGGTAGATGCTCATTCATCTCGCCCCGGTCATGACCCTCATTATGGACTATGTGGAAAGAAGCTAGAAAGTTATGGATATAAGTTTCCTGTAAACCTGCTTGAATCTATGCGTAAGATGGTTGAGTGGACTTTAAAGAATCCGAGGTGGTTAAAATGAGATACTTATTTCCTCTTAGCCCATATAATCAACAGAGGCAAGAATAAATTATGGGCAGACCAAAAGGATCAAAAAATAAGTCACAAAATTTTTGTTCGGTTGTTGATTGTAAAGAAATACATTATGGGAAAGGATTATGTCGTTACCATTGGCGTAAACAGCCAAAACAAATAGAAAGAGAGAGAAAGTATGCGGTACATCCAGAAACAAGAGAACGGAATTATCGTAGAAGGATGAAGATAAAGTATGGTCTCACACCAGATCAATACGATAAAATATATGAATCACAACAAGGACGATGTAAGCTTTGTAATAAACATCAATCGGAATTAACGATTAGGTTGTGCATAGAACACGATCACAAGACGAGTAAGGTTAGAGGGCTGACTTGCCATGAATGTAATATAGAAATAAGGCTATATGAACTTTTTAAGGATAATCCTGAGAAAGTAAAAAAAATTGAGGAGTATCTAAATGCGTTACCTGTTTCCTCTTAGTCCTACGAATCAACAGCGACAGTATGAAAAAATGGTCTGGGTATACCCTGTCCATTTGGCTATGTATGCCACGTATTTAAGGAATCAAGGGCATGAGGTTTTATGGGGTGCAGAGTCATCTGCATCAGAGATAGATTGTGAATTATATAGGCATAAAGGCAAAGATTATCTGACCATAAAGGGGGAGTTTTCTATAGAATCTGACGAACAAATAGACGTTCCTTTTGAGAAATTACCTTATCCTGACAGAGAGTTTACAGATGCAAAGAATCCACGTTGGCAGTCATACGGAAACTACCGCTTCCATCCAGCTACACACATGATGGCATCAAATCTTTGTTGGTATGGGAAATGTACTTTCTGTGTAGATACCGCAAAGCTACAAGCAGGAGAGAAAAGAGGAATACGATCGGTTGACCACGTTATTGAAGAGATAGACGACTTAATTGCTAATGGCTATAAGGAAGTGTTTGATGATTCTGGAACCTTCCCTGTAGGAGAATGGCTTGAAGAGTTTTGTATGAAGATGAAGATAAACGGACGAAACAAGAAGATTAAGATTGGCTGTAATATGAAGCCTGTAAATATAGACTACAAGATGATGGCAGATGCAGGGTTTAGGTTTATCCTTGTAGGGGTTGAATCAGCCAATCAGCACACGCTAGATAAGATACAAAAAGGACAGAAGGCAGACAAGACTATCGAGATATTAAAGAAAATGAGTGAAGCAGGTCTTTATCCCCACTTAACATCAATGTTCGGATATGAATGGGAAACCGAAGAAGATGCAAAGAGAACTCTAAAAATGATCCATTATCTTTTGAGGAAAGGATATGTTAAAACTGCTCAGGCATCGGTTTATTCGCCGCCTCGTACAAAGCCTAATCCTAATTCTATTGGGCATAAGTATGTGCCAATGGTGTATAACGTATTGCATTATCCCGATTTTTGGTATAACAAAATAAAGGATATAAGATGTTGGGAAGATTTTGCCTATTTAATAAGGGGTGGGCGGTTAGTTATTGAGGAGAAATGGAGGAAGTTTTGGAGAAAATCTGCGTAATTCTATTGGCAAACCTTGCGTTCTACTTTAAGACGCTTGGGTATAAGTACGTTTCAGATGACCTTGCCTCATATAATAGACCAAGGTACACGAATAAGCTAGTTCAGGCATTCTGGGTATTAGAAGGGCGTTCTAAGAGTTCTCCTGTCAATGACCATGCCTTAACAATGATAATCCATGCTTTAGTTTGTGTTGGCATTTATTTAGGCTTTGGACAAAATGACGTTTCTTTTGTTGCGGCGTTGCTTTTCAGCTTCAATCCTATAAACAATCAGGCGAGTGTTTGGATAAGCGGCCGTGGATATGCTTTATCTGCGCTAGGAATGGTATGGGCGCTCTCAATTCCATTCATGGCTCCCCTACTACTGCTTGGAGCAACTTATTACAATGCAGGCTTCCTAGCCCCAATAGCGTTTATAGGATCACCATATCCTATTTTGCTCATATTCATGCCTCTAATATGGATGTATCAATGGAGAAACTTTAACAAGAATGTCTATCAGAGGATGAGTACCGAGATGTTTGCGGAGGATAAGAGATTTCATCCAAAGAAGCTGATTTTAGCCGTAAAGACGTTTGGATTTTACCTAAGTCATGCGATTATACCTTTTAAGACTACTTTTTATCATTCAACGCTTGAAAGTATTGCAGGATGCCGTAAGCATAAGGCGTATAATTTATGCAGGTTCTTTTGGGTTGGTTTAGTTTCTATTTTAGGGATGCTATTATATATTTATACTCATAAATGGGATATGATCTGTTTTGGGATGCTTTGGTGGTGTGTCTGTATTGCTCCCTATTGTAATTTAGTTCGTATGAGTCAAGAATTAGCGGAAAGATACGCTTATTTACCTAATTGCGGTCTAATGTTTGTGCTTGCGTCCTTAATTTACACCAATCCTGTCCTTGTGGCGGTATTTGTCACCATGTATGCGGTTAAGATGTGGTTCTTCATTGATTGCTATCAGGATGAGTATTTTTTAATGGAGCATTCCTGTATGAATAGCCCTGATTCGTGGTTTGCTTGGCACGTAAGGGCAATGAGCAGATGGAACAATAAAAGCTATCAAGAGGCTTTGATCTTATGGGTAATGGCAAAGAATATAAACCCAAAGGAGTTTAAGTTATTATTTAATATATCAGCAGTGTTGATGATAGCTGGTCAGAAGCAAGAAGCTATGAAGTTTTTGAAGGAAGCGCAGGATAACATACCAGAAGGTCAGGAACAAGAAGCAGGAAAGTTAATAAAGGACTTTAAGGAGGGGAAGATATGCGTAGTGATGTGAAGCGGAAGCTATCAATAATCTTGCCTTGCAGAAACGAAGAAAACATCAAGCAATTCGTTGATGAAATCGCAGAAATGTACCCTTATGCACAAATCATAGTAGCAAATGATCCGCATGGAATGGGGAAGGGATGGGCGATAAGACAAGGACTTCCCGAAGCAGATGGAGAGTTTATATGTTTTTTAGATGGGGATGGAGAGATTGACCCAAGAATGATTAAGAGATTATTTCCGTTCATGGAAGATTATGATATTGCAGTAGGTGTCAAGCCTATTAGTGGACTACTTTCAAGGCGCATACTTACATTCTTATCAAGATACTATATTGCTCTATGCTTTAACATTAAGGTTGATTCCCAGACAGGAATTAAATTATTTAAACGCCACACAATCCCAGAATTTTATAATAACGGGTTTCTCTTTGACCTTGAGATACTAGCAGTAGCCAAACAGAACGGATATAAAATGATAGAAGTTCCAATTGAAGCTAATGTCCGTAGACGTATGAAGTTAAGCTCAATATGGAGAACATTCAAAGAATCAATCACACTATGGCTGGAGCTAAGATGAAACTTTGCCCTTATTGCAATAAAAGAGAATTGCTAAGAAAAACTTGTGGACATCCATCTTGTCAATTTAAGAGGCACATCCTCCATATGCGTACCAAGAGAAAGACCGACCAAGTAAGACCTACCGCACGAATAAAAGTATAATTATAATATATTGCTTCTTTTTGTTGTAAATCTTGAAACTCCCACCAAATGCTTCATACTTATAGTATGAGGTTCTTGAAAAAAGTAAAATTATGTAAATATTGTGCTGAATTGTAAAACAACAGGAATAACTATGCCATTTGTTAAAGGTGATCCTCGCATAAATAGAAATGGAAGGCCAAAGAACGCAGAGAAAGATATGTTGCGTCAAGCCTTAGAGGAAGAAGGAAAGAAGCGTGGAATAGATTTTTGGAAAAAGGTTGCAGAAGAAGCGTTTAATGATAAGAGCGTTATGGTTGCGGTTGCGAAGAAGTTTATATCTGATATGTCATCAACAGAACATTCAGGTGAAGTTGTTGTATCAGAGATGCCAACAGTTCAAATAGACGGAACACCATTGGAGCTAAGAATTGGGAACAACAATTAAACTCCCAGCGATGTTAGACATACCAGAAAAGCTAATTCCTTTCTTAGTCAATATCAACGACTATCGTTATTTCCTTGCTGAAGGTGGAAGAGGTGGTTCAAAAAGCCAGTCTGTAGGAAGATTGATATTATATATAGCCGAGAAACTTCCTCTTAGGATTGTCTGTGGACGTGAAACACAGAATACAATAAATGAATCGGTGTATTCTTTAATGGCTGACTTAGTAAGGCAACACAATCTAGATTTTGAGATTCAGGCTTCTAAGTTAATTCATAGACAAAGTGGCACAGAGATTACATTCAGAGGCTTTAGACAGCAGGGAGCATTTAACATTCAGGGTATGGAAGGTATTGATATCGTCTGGATTGATGAATCGCAAGCCTTAACCAAGCAGACTATTGACGTTCTAATCCCTACAATTCGTAAAGATAACGCAAAGATATTCTTTACAATGAATAGGCACGTTGAGAATGATCCTGCCTTTGAGATGTTTGCAAGACGTAAAGACTGCCTTCATGTCCACATAAACTACACCGATAACAAATACTGCACACAGGCTTTGAAGAATGAAGCTCAAGAATGTAAGGAGCGAAGCATAGATGACTATGAGCATATATGGCTAGGAAAGCCGTTAAGCAAGTCAGAAGATGCTGTATTTTCGTTAGAAGAGCTTATTGCTACAGGAAATGACAGGTATCAATTAAGACCTAATTACGGGATGAGGTTAGCAGGTTTTGATGTTGCTAGATATGGTGATGATAAGTGTGCGGTTGTTATTATTCAACAAATGGGAGCATTGCATTGGGAAGTTATCCATGTTGAAGAGTGGGGTCAGAAAGATACTAATTACTCAACAGGACGCTTCTTATCTATATTCAGTGATCATAAAGTCGATAGGGGCATAATTGATGAGGATGGAATTGGTGGGCCTGTATTAGATACTCTTAACAAAGGAAGAGGAATAAACGCATTTACTGGTTTTAGGAATCCAACGCTTGCATACAAAGACAATAAAGATTATGCAAATATGCGGACAGTAAATACGTACAGATTAAAGGAATTAGTATCAAGAGGACATATTGCGATCACAGATGAAGGATTGATTAGGGAGCTTATCACCTTACGATATACGTTCGACCATCAACAGAGAAAAATCTTAATCTCAAAGGAACAGATGCGTAAGGATAAAGTTAAGTCTCCCAACATGGCAGATGCTCTAATTATGGCTGTTAGCCTAATTGGAGATGTAAAGCAAGAGCAGGAAAGGCAGTATATACCAAGACAGACTACACAGTTTAAAGAAGAATCTCTCTTTGGGATAGCGGGGATAAGATGACAGAGGTCGCTCAATACCTTATGGATAGCTATTATTCACGTTATAAGGGGTCAAGAAACGACGTTATACCTACACCTGACCAGTTAGAAGCAGGTATTAGAGCTTGTCCTGATAAGGTTGTAGTGGTCAAAGAAGGGCATATTAAGGGGGTTGCGATATTTTTGTTATTGACCGATGAGAGCTATAAGAACCTTGATAAAGTAGACATTACACAAGTTGACGTTCTTCTAAGGCTAATACCAGAGAACGGAAAGAATATGCACTTTATCTTGCTGGCCGCAGATAGCGTCAAAACGATATTAAGGGGATTAAGAACCACAATAAACAAAGTAAGACCAAAGACAGTATCTTGGTGGAGTCCTGATTTCAGTAAGTTACATCGGTTTAATTTAAACTAGGAGCAAATATGCCGTTTATTCCGTTTGCAGCCGCAGCAGGAGCAGCTTTAGGAGGATCAGCAACTTTAGGTGGAGTCGCCATTGCCGCAGGAGCCGCAACAGCGGCAGGGGCAGTTACATCTCAAGTCCAAGCAAGTAAGCAAGCTAAAGCCGCAAAGAATGCGGCCAATGACGCAGCGGTAGCAAATGCTGCGGCTATACAGAACGTAAAAGACGCACAAGCATCAGCATCAGGACAGGCACAAGCGGCAATAGACGCAAAGCGTAAGGCAATGACGGCATCTCAAAGCATATACACATCACCATTAGGGTTGACTACTCAAGCTACAACGAGTAAAAAAACCTTGTTAGGACAATAATGGAAACAGGCGATCAAAAGAAGATTAAAGGCGTACAAGACAGCCCAAGAGCGCAACAGAAGATAGCTCACTACCAGAGCTTAAAGGGTGGGCGTTCTAACTTTGAGTCCTATTGGCAAGTTCTGCATGATTATTTCTATATCGAAGCGGAGAATGTCAATACGACCTATAGCGCAGGTTCAGAATTAAACGCTACTTATTTATTCGATTCAACTACGCTTGAAGCCGCTGATGTGTTGGCAAGTGGATTTATGAACTATCTAACGCCCCCTACAAGCAAATGGTTTAGCTTACGGGCTAAGAATCCTGCCCTGAAGAACAATAAGCGTGTTGCTACGTTCCTTGAAGAAGTAGGCGAACAGGTCAATTACACCCTAAATAAGTCTAATTTCTACAATCAGATTATCGCATCTTATAAATCCTCTGGTGTATATGGTACAAGTGCCATGCTTGAGGAAGAGGATGTTGAGGATGACGCTCGTTTTTTCTCATTGCCTATCAAGAATATCTGCTTAGTTGAGGACAGCAAGGGCAGGGTTGTTGAGTATTATATCGAGTTTGAGTATACCGCAAGGCAAGCGGCTGACAAGTTTGGTGCTGATAAGCTGTCAAGAGAGATGCAAGATGAGCTTAAAGCTGAAACCAGACAAGATAAAAAGCATAACTTCTTGCTTCATATCGCCACAAGATACCGCAGAGAGATACAAAAGACTGACAAGAAGAACTTGCCTATCGAAGCGTCTTGGATTGATATTGAAGGCAAGATGATTGTTGAAGAAGGCGGATATAATGAGTTCCCTGCCTTCTGTCATAGGTTTGATAAGCGTCCATTTATTCCTTGGGGATTCTCTCCTGCAATGAAGTCTTTGCCATTTGCTCGCATCTTAAATGCAGCCGCCAAGACTAACTTACGGGCAATGATGAAGCATACAGATCCTCCGATTGCTATACCAGACAATGCCTTCCTTATGCCTTTTAACGCTAATCCAAGAGCCGTCAATTATTATAACAAGGCTAAGATGGATGGTTCTAAAGATATATTCGCTTTTGGTAACTTTGGTGATGTCAATGCTGGAATGGTGTCTATTGAGTATTACTCTAACAAGGTCAAGGCGTTAATGTATAACGATGTCTTTTTAGCCTTTGATGGGGTAACTAAGCAAATGAACAATCCAGAGGTCATGGAGCGTATCAATGAGAAGATGACGATGTTAGGGCCTGCTGTTGGCAGATATATCAGCGAAATGCTGAATCCTGCCGTCATCCGCACCATTGGTATTTTGTACCGAAAGAACAAACTTCCTGAAATGCCTGATGAGTTGAGAGATGACCCTCAATTCGAGATTGATTGTATCGGTCAGCTTGCACAAGCTCAAAGACGTTCCGAATTAAATGCTTTAATGACTGGCTTGAGCGTTGTCGGTCAAATGGCTCCGCTTATTCCTGATGTATTGGATAAGGTTTCTGGTGATAAGACGGTTGATGAGGTGTGGGCTATTACAGGTGCGCCAATGCGAGTTCTTCGTGATGATACAGAGATTGAGGAGATTCGTACCGCTAAAGGTCAAATGGCTCAACAGCAAATGGCTATGCAAATGGCAACACAAGGGGCTGATTTAGTTGAGAAGGGAAGCAAGATCGATGTAAACCTAGCGAAAGCAAAAGAAGGTAATAAATGAGCTTATCTGATAAAGCCTATGTAGCAGGGTTGAAAAGCAATATACACGCCACCTTTGATAGTCCGCAAGGAAAAGAGGTGATGAAGTTCTTAGAAAAGATTTCAGGATGGACGCCAAGTATCTTAGACTCAAACGAAACGAATGACATTATTGCAAGAGATGCAAATAGGAAGTTAATAGGAACAATAAAGACAATCCTTGATTTAAGTGTTGATCAGATTGTCGAACTAGCCGGGAAGGAGGAATAAGATGAGTAGGTCGGGTAAGCAGTACAAAGGTAAATCAGGCAAAGGAAGCAAGAAATCATACTAATTAAGGAGCAATAAATGGAAAATCAAACCACCCAAACGGATAATGGCACGACCCAAGACGCAGGCGCAACAGATGCAGGTCTTTTAAATGGAGGAGAAACAGGCTTAGAGAATGGCGTTCCTTTACCAGCACAGCCTACAGGTGCATGGAAAACGACCATCCGAGCAGATTTAAGAAATAGCCCGTTATTACAGAAATTTGAAGATACCCCCGAAGGATTAAACAAGGCTTTAGAGAGCCACGCAAATCTTGAGAAATTACTAGGGCATGAGAAGGTTCCTATCCCAAAGGATGTAAATGATGTTGAAGGATGGAATCGCTTTAGTAAGGCAATGGGTATTCCTGATAAAGCAGAAGGGTATGGGCTACCTGATGCAAATATACCTGCTGATATGGTCAAGGCAGGTTTGGCATTTGATAAGAATAAGTTCGCAGAGATTATGCATGCTCACAAGGTTCATCCGTCAGCGGTAAAAGGAATATGGAACGCTTATCAGCAGTTAGCGATTGAGTCTTATAAGGGAGCAATGGAAAAGCACCAGAAAACCCTTACAGAAACAGTCAATGCTCTAAAAGGTGAATGGGGTGATGCCTACGAAAGCAACATTGAATTAGGGCAGATGGTCATAAATAAGTTCTCCCCTGACCAAGAGACGAATGATTATATTACGACGGTGCTATCACAGAACCCAAGAGGCATCAAATTCTTGGCAAAAATTGGTGATCAGTTTGCTGAGAATAAAGTTGGTGAGTTCCAAATGAAGAAGTTCAGCCTTGCTCCTGATGAAGCAATGGAAGAGGTCAGGAGAATGAAGTCTGATATGGATGGCCCTTATATGAATCAAAAGGGCAAGTATAGCGAGAAAGAGCATCAGTTAGCGGTTGAACGTGTGAACGCTTTAATCGCTTCAGCGCAGAGAGCAAGAGGCTAAGTCGAAAGACCCCGAATGTTCTTATTTGATTGGCAGACAAGCTGAAATGCCCTGCAGATGTAGGAAGCAAGAAGAGAAGCCCCTTTATGGATAAGCCGAACTTTGAGCCTGACAAACTTAAATTAACGTATTATCAACAAGGGGTGAGAAAATGGCAGATACACAAAATGCGATCTACGCACAAGCGTATGGTCAAAACATCATGCAGTTAGCACAACAGAAGTATTCAAAGTTGGCTTCAACTGTATACATGAAACCGAATGTAAGAGGAAAGACGTTCTTCCAAGACCAAATTGGTCAATGGAACATGGAAGTAAAGGGTTCTCGTAATACCCAGACCCCTAATAATGACCCTGTTCTTGGTCGTCGTATGGGTATCATGGTTGATTACCATGACGCTCGTTTACTTGACCGAGGCGACGAATTGAAGGCAATTTCTGACCCTCGCAGTGCCTATACAATCGCTGCTGCGCAATCGTTAGGTCGTAAGATGGACGATGTTATCATTGCAGCCGCTATTGGAACGGCATATTCTGGGGAAACTGGTTCCACTTCTGTGACTAATGGCAACTTGAAACTGGTAACTGCTTCTGTCTTGACATTAGCCGAAGTTATCGCAATCAAGCAGGCGTTAGACGAACAGGATGTGGAAATGGATGATCGTTATTTCGTAACTTCTCCTGCTTCCTTAGATTCTCTGCTGAACGTGTCACAGGCTACATCTACTGACTATGCCGCTGTCAAGGCATTGGTTCGTGGTGAGATTGATAGCTGGATGGGCTTCAAGTGGATTATGTCTACTCGTATTGCCGCAGCAACCGCTGTTAATGGTTCTACTTGTCAAGGTATCGCTTATCAGAAATACGGTATCTGTGCTGCTATGGCTGCAGAGCCTATGGTTCGCACTGATGAACGTGCTGACTTATCGTATTCTTGGCAAGTTTACTATGAATTGAATATCGGTGCGGTTCGTCTTGAAGAAGATCGTGTCGTTTCAATTTATGGTGCTTAATAACGGACTAACCTAAAGGGATAGTCTTAACCGAGCTATAGGCTCAAAGGAGAAAAGAACATGGCAAACGGAACAATCAAATCAGCAAACAAAACGAAGTATGACGCAGGCGGTACTGGCGATAATATCATCGCTGACGGTTATATCAAGACCGTAGAGAAGGTATGGGTTGATACCTATGCTTTGTCTGCGACTGTTATCACTGTTGGAACGATGCTTCTTGTGGCTACTATTCCTGCTAACAAGAAGATCACTGGTGTTAAGGTATACTTCCCTGCAGCTCTTTCTGGAGCTGCTGCAACTGGAACAGGTACTACCATCAGTATCGGTACTAAGGTTGGAACTACAACTGCAGCTACTACGTTCTTAAACGCTGGCGAATGCTTGACAGCTACACAGAGCTTAGAAGCAAATCAGGGTATTCCAACTGTAACGACCGATGTCACAGATATCATGCTTACCTTTAACCGCTTGGCAACAACGGTTACGGCAGGTACGATCACGACTGTGGTTCGTTATACCTAAAAACAACGGGAGGGGAGCTTTGGCTTCCCTCCCCTCTTTAAAGGGCTTACATGGCAATCACAAAGACAGACATAATCAATAAGGCTTTAACGCTTGTAGGGGCATCACCTGTAATCTCGATTGATGACGATAGCAATAACGCTAGAGTGTTAAGCCGAGTCTATGAGATAGCATTGAGGTCAATTCTTGCAGAGTGTAAATGGAACTTTGCCACTAAAAGAGCTAATTTATCGTCAGTTACAAATACACTAGATTTCAATGATATAGGGGAAACTCTAGTATATGCAAAGCCGACTGACATGATAAGGATATTCAGCACTAATCCCCCACAGGCGCAATGGCGGGAAGAGGGCGAATATATTATATCAGATTCATCAGGATTGGGAGTCAGGTACGTTTATTATTTAGACGTTCCAAGCAGATATCCTTCGTATTTTTTAGATGCGTTTGTCGATAAACTAGCATCAGAGATTTCGTATTCAATAGTCAATTCAGCTACATTAGCGCAGTCTTTCATTGAAAAGTATGAAAGATTATCTTTACCTAAAGCAGTAGCATCCAATTCACAGACAGGAATCCAACAGGTCATGCAGGACGACGCTTGGGAGCTTGCTAAGTATTTTAATAATCAGCCTAATTCGTAAGGGGTCAAAATGTCCACAACAAAGAGAGAGTTTAGCACGGTTGACGCAAATCCTTCAGTTTTGTATGCCAAACAGGACGGTGATTCACCGCAGGCATATCCTGTTCTTATGTCTACTACAGGATCATTGTTTGTAACACCTGTGCCACTGGCAAGGGCAAACAAGGGCGTTCAGCAGACAACGCTTACAACTACTGCTTCGACTACCGTTATATCTTCCGCTTCGTCAATTTACTTAGATGTTTATGGGTGCATCATAACCAACACATCTGCTACTGCAACGGTGGTTACGGTCAAGGATTCTGCCGCAGGTGGCGTTAGATATGTCATTGCTGTTCCTGCAGGCGATACAAGAGGATTTATGCTTCCAACAGATGCTGCAATGTTGCAGGCTGCAGCAACGCAGAATTGGGTTGCTTACTTGACACCTGCCGTATCGAACGTAGAGATGACTATGTTATATACAAAGAATACTAACTAAGGAAGGCTATGGCTGGCATTGACACAAAAGCAAAAGTAGTTCTTCACATGGATGACGTAGGGCTTACAGATAGCAGTCTATCGCCTAAAACAGTCACCCTAAACGGAAGCATCTCTAGGTCTTCAACTCAAAGCAAGTTTGGAGGATATTCAGCAGTATTAAATGGAACAACGGACTGGCTTTCTCTTGCTGATTCAGAGGATTGGAACTTTGGAACGGGCGACTTTACCCTTGAAGGATGGTTTTATTGGAACGGCTCACAAAACACAGGGCTTTTTGCGCAATACGAGTCAGCATTGAATAGAATGTTCTGCCAACTACTATCAACAGGATCACTGAACTTCTATGCAATGGTCAGCAATTCTGTCAAAGCCTATTACTTTACAGCAGCAGGAGCAGTATCTTCGGGAGCGTGGAAACATATAGCCTATGTTAGAAATGGCTCAAATTTCTATATTTTTGTCGATGGGGTTTCTCAATCTCTTACAGTATCAACAGCCATAAGCACTAACGACTTAGGGAATATGGCAACGACGTTCGGCATTGGTGGTAGCGCAAACCTTGGTAACTTCTTTAATGGGTATATAGATGAAGTAAGAATATCTAAAGGAGAAGCTCGTTGGACATCAAACTTTACACCGCCAACAAGCGCATATAGCATTGATACAGCAACAAGCAATACATTATCAATGATGGGTGTCTAATGTCTAAGAAACGTAAACCATTAACGAGAGAAGAAGAGTCATATGAAGCTACTATTCGTGGTTTTTGTATTGTATAGTTCTTTAGCTTATGCTGAAGACCTTATATTTGTAAAATATGAAGAAGTTAAAGACTGTCCATATCCTTCTGCTAGAATATGTAAAGAAGATGATAATGGTGTAAGTCATTGCGTGATCAAACAAGACGAGAGATGTCAAAATGACTAAATATAACGGCAAGGAGAGAAGGAGGTGGATGGTGAGCGACAAAACAGATAGAGAGATACTATTGGTTATAGCTGAAAGGCTAGAGAACCATCTCAATAATTTTGAATCGCATAAGACCTCTTTTGACAATCATCTTTTAGATGATAAGAAAAGTTTTGCCTTTCTGAACAAGAGCGTTTATATAGGAATGGGTATTCTTGCTGTTGTCAATTTTCTTGGAATAGCAACTATTATAAAGATACTTAAATGACATGGGATGGAATTGAAAGACGAGATGCAAAAGAACATATTTTGGCTATATTAAAAGATGCCAAGATAGCAAGGTTGGAACGAGAGAATAACAAACTTAAAGAACAACTAAAACAGGTGTACGAACACATCAACAAGGAGGCAACACATGGATCTAATTAAACTATTATTAACACAGCCTTTATTAGCAACGTTACTGGTTTTCTTTGGGGCAACAGCGACAGTATTGTATTTCCTTTATACTGGAAGCACATTGAAGTTGAAAAAGGATAAATAATGTCCTCTTGGTGGATAGATAGAGCTAAGAACGGCTTGGTATACGTATTAGCATCTGTCTTTGTGATTGCGATTCTTGCTTTTAGCTTCTATAAGATATTCATTCAAAGGAATATCAGCAACAGGATTACGAATGAAGCAGGAAGTGTCAATAATCATTACTATGAGAACGCTCAAATAAAGAGTACGTTTGGCTGTCAATCTCTTGGGGCAATGAGATACATGAAAGAACTAAAGGAAAAAAAATGAACGAAATAGTGGTCTTTGTTCTTGCGTGCGCAACGGCTGTTATGTATAGGTGTGGAGGGTCTGGGAATTATCCCAGATTCTTCAGACCGATGGGCGTAGGAATTGGCGTATTACTAGCTGGCTTTATCTTATTTGATAGCAACTGGATATCATTTTGGGCATTATTAGCATCTTCTGGTGCTTCTGCTGGGTTGAGTACTACATACTTTAAGAAAAAGAATACAGATGCTATGTGGTTCAATTGGCTGTTTGTTGGTCTTGCATTAAGTATTGCCTTGCTTCCAATGGCATTTGCTACGCAGAATTGGACAGGATTTTTGATGAGATCGTTAGTGCTAACATCAGGAATTACTCTTTGGAGCCAGTTTCAAGGAAATGCGGTTAAAGAAGAATTAGGAAGAGGATTTCTGATTATAGCAACACTTCTTTTGATGGGAGCATAATGGCTAAAATAGATACAATTCAGACTTCCTTTGTTGGTGGAGAACTTGCTCCTGCATTATTTGGAAGAACAGACGTTGCGCAATATGCAAATGCGTGTGCTATTGTTGAGAACTTTCTTATCCGTCCTTTTGGTTCTTTAATATCAACTCCCGGTACAGAGTTTATCAATGAATGTAAAACAGGTGGTTCTACAAGCATCTCAAGGCTAATCCCTTTTATCTTCTCAAGAACTGACTCCTATGTGATAGAAATGGGAGTTGGTTATTTTAGGTTCTATAACAATGGCGCTATTGTTGTTTCTCCCGGAACGACACCCTATGAAATAGCCCATACATATACTGCAAGCGAGATTCCAGAAGTACAATACTGCCAATTAAATGATGTCATATTTTTGACACACGCAAATCATAAGCCTGCTAAATTGACAAGACTAGGGGCAACAAGTTGGACTCTTGCAGATTTTGATTTCATTGGTGGGCCTTTTATGCCAGATAACACCAGCGCAACAACATTACAGGTAAGTTCAGTTACATCAGGGGCTACTATAAATGTGACAGTATCGCCAACGAACGCAAGTATATTTATCCCTTCAAGCGGATCAACGGCTGGACACGTAGGGGCTTATTTTAAGATAGGTTCAACTACCACTAACGCAACGACAGGTTTAGCGGTTCAGGGCTATGTAAAGATTACCAACGTGGTCAACTCTTATACAGCTACAGCAACCGTTATGAGCCTTATATCCACCGCAGGGGCAACAACGATGTGGGCAGAGGGGTCTTGGTCAGCTTATCGGGGATATCCTGCTAGATGTACCTTCCATCAGCAAAGATTAGCATTTGCAAGGACAGCAAGCGAACCACAGAACGTATGGGCTTCTAAGTCGTTTATATTTGATAATTTCGCTGTAGATGGAGGTCAAGATGACGATGCTATCAACGTCCAGTTAGCATCAAGCGAGTCAAACGATATCAAATGGCTTTCACCGGGGCGTGACTTGATTGCAGGTACTTACGGAGGGGAGTTTAAAATCGGAACAGGTGATGGTTCTCCATTAACTCCTTCAAATGTAAACGTGGCTAAACAGACCTCTTGGGGTTCGGAAGCGGTTATCCCTAAGAAGATAGGAAACTTTGTCTATTATATCCAAAGATTTGGACGTAAATTAAGAGAGTTATTCTACACATGGGATTTAGATAACTACAAGTCTGTGGATAAGACTATTCTATCTCCTCATATATCTGGGGATGGGTTTATTGACATGACCTATCAACAGAACCCTGATACGATTCTATGGTGTGTTTGTTCTAATGGTACGATTGCTACAATGACCAGAGAAGTTGATCAGGAGGTACAAGGATGGGCAAGACAGATAACAGATGGCTATTATGAAGCGATTGCTTCTATTCCTTCTGCTTCAAGTCCTCACGATGAGGTGTGGGTAGTTGTCCGAAGAAACATTAACGGAACAGATAAAAGGTATATTGAAAGGTTTGTTAGTCAAGAGGTTCCTGATAGACAAGATAAATGCTTTTTTGTTCATTCAGGATTATCTTATGACGCTTTTGAACAGACTTCTGCGCTTACAGCTACAACTATCAGCTTGAATAAGACTTCAGGAACTTCTTGCGTAGTTACCTCATCTGCCGCCTATTTCTCTTCCGATGATGTTGGTCAACGCATCCGAGCGATTGATTCAGAAGGAACTATCTTAGGCGAGATGGAGATTGTTGGTTATACGTCAAGCACGATTGTTATAGGAGATATTAAGTACGCTTTTAATGCTTTAACTTATGCGCCTAATTATTGGGGTGTATCTGTAAGTAGCATTTCAGGGCTTAATCATCTTGAAGGAGAAACGGTATCTGTCTTAGGAGATGGTGGAACAGATAAGCCTAATAAAGTTGTTTCTAATGGAAGTATAACCCTTGCATATAATTATTTTGTTGTAACAGCAGGGGTTCCGTATACCCAGAAGATTAAGACCTTACCGCAGGAAGCAGGTTCACAAAGAGGAACATCTCAAGGAAAGATTCAGCGCATCAATCAGGTAGGATTTAAGGTCAATCGTTCCCATAAGGGATTTTCGGTTGGAGGAGCCGCAGATTCTCTTGATAGCAGGACTTATTCAGAATCTACGAGCGCATCGACTATATTTATCGGAACAATACCAAACCCCAATTTTGTTTTGACTAAGGTGGCATTTCGTGATCCAACAACGCTTCTCGGTACTCCAGAACTTCTTTATACAGGAACAATCCCTAACATTTATTTCAGGGATGATTACAGGTATGGCGCACAGGTCTTATTAGAGAATTATGACCCGTTGCCAATAGAGTTACTTAATATAATTACATCTATCGACACAAATGACAAGTGAGGTCTAAATGGGTTTTGGGGGCGCACTTCTAGCTTTATCAGCAGTCCAAGGAATATCTCAAATCGGTCAAGGATATGCTCAAAAGGCAGAATCTAACTTTAACGCTACTTTAGCTGAAGGAAAAGCTAACTTAATAGGCGCACAAAGTGAGATTGAACAAGGGCAGTATCAAAGGCTAAAAGGTCAGTATTTGAGTAAGTCAACCGCAGCCGCAGCAGGCGCAGGGATTATGCCTTCTGGTTCAGCGGCCGCAGTCATGCTTGATGCGCAGACACAAATTAACATTGACCAAGCTATTGCTAAGTTTAATAGAGAACAAGAGCAGTCTTATACCAGATCGCAAGCAGACGCATATCGCAGACAAGGCAAGCAATCGGTATATTCTGGATATTCAAATGCTTTCAGTACGATGTTGTCAGGTGCTTCAAACTATGCTATGTATAAAGGATCGACAACTAAACCAAAGACCAGTTTTGATACTTCGGCTGGTGCAAAGTTTAGCAATACTTCTATCTACAATAAACCAAATATGAGCATATTTAGATAAGGACAAAGATGGCTACTTTTCCAACGTATAACTCACAGCAAAACATTAACGCAAATCCTGCTCAAGTAATAAGAGAGGAAGCGTCACAGCCTTTCAAAGACCAACAGAAAATGCTCGGTACTTTACAAGAAATAACCCAAAAGTGGTCAGATGCCAATGATGTCATGCAGTACACCGAAGCAAAAGCAAAGCACAGCACCGCAATCGCACAGATACAAGCTAGAGCAGAAGCTGATCCTAACTATAAAGACAGTGAAAAATACTATAAAGAGCTTTCTTCAGTCAATCAGGAAGTTTTAAAGGGAATTGATAATAAAGAAGTGGCTAGTAAGGCTGGTCTTGAGTTCAACCATGATGCTCAAATTGCCAAGATTAAGATTGGTGCTAATTTCCGTAAGAAGCAGTTAGTGGCAAATAGTTCTTACGTTCAAACTACTCTAGATGGATTATATCAAAGTAGGGTTAATGTATCAGACACAGAAAAGTTGGCTATTGATGATAGTATTAATACTACCTTGAATTATCAAAGACAAGCAGGCTTAATGACAGATGAGGAGATAAATGAGGCTGTTGTGAAAGCACAAGCAACAGGAGCTATGGAAGGGATATTTGTCAATCCAGATAAGACTCTGCAAGAACTTAAAGACAAGAACGGAGTATATAAGGATATTCCTATTGAGAAAAGAATGTCTTTAATCGAGAAAGCACAGGATTATAAGAAAAGATTGGAAAAAGAACAAACGGAATTATTGAAAGAAGTTTCCTTCAATAACGAAACGGAGATAATTTTAAATATAGCAACAACTGGAAGGATTCCATCAGCGACAGAGATGGCAAACATGGTTAAAGCAGGAACAATGACAGCAGATTTTGCTGAATCAGCTCTGAAAGCAGTTACTTCACCTGAAGCAGTAGATGCAAGGACTGATGGAGAGGAGTTTTCTAAACTCACCATGGAGATTATGAAATCCCCAGACAAAGAAGCTTTGAAAAAGACCATCAACAATATCTTAAAAGGTGGTGGAGATGGGAAAATAAGTAAAGCTGATATGCAAATACTTGTGCAGTCTGCAATAGCTCAAGGAAAACAAAAGCGAGATGACATTACTAAAGCTGTTATTTCTCTAGGTGAATGGTCAGATGAGGCAGGATTGCCCAGAGATCAAGTATTCAGAGAGTATCAGAAGAATATATCAGAAGGGAAAGACGTTGCAACAGCATCAGATGAAGCAAAAAAGAAGGTAATTGTTGACAACTTGATTGGAGCGTCCGCTTTAGACGATGTTCCAAATGTAATTATTGGTAAAGATAGCAAGACAAGATATATTTTTAATAAAAATACAAATGTTTCTGCTCATAGGATATACCAACAAGATAAGGCTAAATAATGGGATTTATAGTCAATGAGGGGCGAGAGCCTACTTCGGGATATATCAATGTATTAGACCCAGAAACAAATGAGGTCTTAGCTTTCCCTAAAACCATGTCTGCCGATGACATATCTCAAGCTATTTCTGATGATAAAAATGGAACAATAACACAAGCAAAGCCTAACTGGTATAATGATAAAGTGCGTCCAGTTCTTGAATCGACTGGAATGGATATGTTTCAGCCAAAGTTTTTAGGGGCTAAAGTAGAAGCAGACGCAACTAGAGCTTTCATTACATCATACGCAAAAGAAGCTTCTTTTGGATTACTTGAAAACAAAAATCCAGAAGTACAGGCTATCACAGCAGAATCTCAACAAGCACATCCTATTGCATCTTGGACAGGTGCTTTAGTTGGGCAGACTCAAGCCATATTTCAGACATTAGGTATAGGACAGGCTCTTGGACTAGGTAAGTTTGCCTCAAAAGTAGGAGTTTCCGCTTTAGAAGCTGGTAATGTTCCTGTAGCAAAGGCGTTTCAGTCTGCTACTCAAGCAGGAGGAGTAGGGGCATTATATGGAGCAATCACTCAAGGAGTAAAAGAAGTAAATAAGGCAGTCGAAGAGAACACATATCCTGATCTTGTTAAAGTTGGTAAGAAAGCCTTAAAAGATGCAGGTTTATTTGCGTTATATGGCTATGTAGGGGCTTTAGTTCCATCTAAGGCGGTAGGAACGGCTACTATTTCAGGATTAGCCTACACATTAGCAAAAGTTGAGGGAGCAAGCGAAACTGATGCTCTTTTAAATGGAGCAGTCATGGGCATCTTCCATTTAGCATCAAGTAATCCTAAATCTTTGCCTGATGATGTTGTTATACGGCTGAATAGAATAAAATATGACTATATTGTAGCCAAGAATCCAGCTATTCATCCTGAAATAGCCCGAAGAACAGCCCAAGAGCATACAATGATGGTAGAGGATCAGATAAAGGCAGAAAAGGAAGCATATAACGCAAAAATAGCTGAAAATGTAGCAAAGCCCACTGAAGGGGCTGTTATTGAAAAGCCTGTTCCTGTGGTGGCAAGCAAAGCAGAGATCATTCAAAGAAGTGTTGAAGATATGCTTGGGGTTAAGCCAATCGAAAAGCCAAAAGAACCTGTTGTTGAAGGGAAGATTGCAAAAGCATCAAAAGATATTACTGATAAACTTGTGTCCAAAGGGTTTGAGGAATTATTACCAGAACAACAAGCACAATTTACCCCCATTACAAAAGAACAGCAATTAACAAAGGTAAGCGAGTTAATAAAAACAGACTATGAAAAAGCGAAGAATATGGCATTAGGTAAGGAGCCAGTTACAGGAGATGTAAATCCACAGGTTGTTTTCAATGCGGTGAAAAATAAAGCTCTAGCAGAGATGGATGTTGAAACTTTGAGAGGATTAGCATCTTCTCCTATTGCAACAGAAAGAAGTTTAGCTGCGCAGGAATTAAGCGCAAGTGGGTTTGATAATGGTATTGGAGAAGGCGATCCTGTTGCGGTAATAAACAAACTTAATAAAGTCCGTAAAGAAGTTACCGAAAAGAAACTTGGAAAAACAAAGGTTTCTAAGGAGAAGAAGGACTCGGTGACAAGTATTAAGAAATCAATCAAGGAATCAGTGAAAAAACAAGATTGGGAAGGCTTTATAAAGAGCTTGGAGTGTTAGATGCTTTGTATACCAAAACACGTCGTTAATGATTTTTTAAAAAGGCTGAAATCAGGAGAAATAACTCCAGAGAAGCTTCTTGATATGACCTCTAAGCAAAGACATGATTATTTTGCCGAGATACTTGGGGTAAATAATGCAGAAGCAGTAAACGTATTATTTGAAAGGAAGATGCTTTTAAAAGCACAACAAGAAGGCATACTTAATTGGGCTAAACAAGTTGCTGGAATGAAGCCAGAAGTTCTACGAGATATAACATCAAGAGTTAATAAAATGGATAAGTTGCTTACTCCAGAGAATGAAAAAGCATTTTTAGAGGATCTTGTTGCCCATAAGTTAGGTATGTCTGTAACAATGCAAGAGGCAAGCAATATAGCTTCTTTGGCAAAAGATGTTCAGGCAAAAAAAGAGGCAATCAAGGATGAATCAAGTAGACTTGAATACGGCAGAGCATTGGTCGAGTTCCAAGATTATTATAATGGGTTAAAGAATGAGTCAGAGAAAATAAGACTAAAAGAATATGTGAAGCCAACAAACTGGAAAGAAGGGGTATTGAATACCGCAGGTTTTGCAAAAGCATTAAAGGCTTCCTTTGATAATAGCGTTATTGGTCGTCAAGGTTTTATGACTATGTGGAGCCACCCAGAGATATGGGCAAGAAACTCTGCGAGGACTTTTGGGGATTATTATAATTCTATGACTGGAAAAGATGCTATGAAAGAGGTCAGAGCTGAAATCCTTTCTCGTCCAAATGCACTCAATGGTCTTTATAAGAAAGAAGGGCTTGCGGTAGGCGTGACAGAAGAAGCGTTTCCAACATCTTTACCAGAGAAAGTTCCATATTTAGGGAAAGTATTTAAAGGATCGCAAGATGCTTTTACCGCTTGGCAGTATCGAACAAGAGCTGACGTATTTGACAAACTTGTCGAGGTTGCTGATAAAACAGGGGCAGATATTACAGGATTGGGGAAGGTAGTGAACTCGCTTACTGGCAGAGGACATCTAGGGAAATTAGAACCTGTTTCAAAAGTATTAAATAATTTGTTCTTCTCGCCTCGATATTTGAAAGCTAACATTGATGTTTTGACAGCCCACGCAACTGATAAAAGTGTAGGCGCTTTTGCCAAGAAACAGGCGGCAACTAATTTAATTAAAGCCGTTGCAGGAAGCGCTGCTTTCTTGTCAATAGTTAATGCTCTTGATCCTGAAGCAATAGAAAAAGACCCAAGAAGTTCGGATTTTGGTAAGGTAAAAATTGGTGATACAAGGTTTAACGTAACTGGTGGATTCTCAAGTCTTATCACATTGGCCTCCAGATTAGCAACATTTTCTTCAAAGAGCAGCACAACAGGATTAGTCACTCCTCTTAATTCAGATAAGTTTGGGGCAAAGACTGGTTTTGATGTGTTTATTAGCTTTCTAGAAGGGAAACTATCCCCAGCAGCAGGCGTAGCAAGGGATTTACTTAAAGGGAAAGATTTTCAAGGAAAGAAGCCTACTATAGTTGGGGAAATGGTGAATCTTCTTGCTCCTTTACCAATCACAAATGCGATCGAATTGTTTTCTAATCCAGATGCCGCTAATCCTATGCTTGCTCTGATAGCTGATGCTCTTGGCGTCGGAACAAATACTTATAACTCAAAAATAGACTGGTCATCAAATACAGGGATGGAGTTAAAACAATTCCATGACAAGGTAGGAGCTGAAAAGTTCAAGGAAGCTAATAAAAAGTTCAATGAAAGGTATAAAGAATGGTTCGAGAGAGCAAAGAACGAGGAACGATATAAAAGATTATCGGATGAGGAAAAAGGTTTATTATTAGTCAAGAAGCGCAGAGAAATCAAAACAAAGATATTTGCCGAGTACAATTTCCACTATAAACCAACAAAGAAAGAACTTCCTAACATTAAATAGGAGCCAATATGACAGTCGAAACAACGAATAGAAAACAGACTTTTTCAGGAGGGCAAGGATCGCTGACGTTCTCTTTCAGGACGTTAGTTAGTAATCCAGAATACATAAAAACCTTAGTAAAGCTGATTTCTACAGGAGCAGAAACAGAATTAACTTATGGCTCTGATTATACCGTATCAGT
>RXKC01000030.1:0-951 GCA_003962975.1 Candidatus Saccharimonadota bacterium | reverse complement strand
GGATGATTATGACGATTTTAATACGTTCCCTGCAAATACGCTAGAGAATAGTCTTGATAGGGCTATTATGATTGCCCAAGAACAGCAAGAGGAAACTGCTAGGACTTTAAGATATCCTATCTCTGCAAGTGGTGCAAGCACCGAGCTTCCAGCTCCAACAGCAAGTGCTTTCTTACAATGGAATGCAACGGCTGATGCGTTAGTCAACGCTGTAATTCCAGACCCTTCTACATTGATCAAAGCGACATCAGCAGAAGCGCAAGCAGGCGTTGAAGATACGCATTTTATGACTCCTGCCAAGACAGCAGAAGCAATCAATGCTTTATCTCCTGCTCTTACAAAGGCAAGCCAATCAGTGGCAGAGGCGGCTACCAATGATACGGCTTATATGACTCCTCTACAAGTAAAGAACCAAGTACAGAAGTCTGGAGCTGTGTCTATTCCTTCTAACAACATTGATTTCTCAAATGAGAAAATAACGTTCTTTGCAACAACAGCTACAGCTCAATCGATTCCCAATGCAACAGATACTAAAATAGCTTATGGAACAGAAGCGTTTGATGTCGGAGGCTATTATGACCCGACGACGTATAGATTTTCTCCTTTAATATCGGGGAAATATTCAGTAACGGCATCTATAGACTTTCCTTCTCCTGATGCAACAAATCAATATGGATCAATATATATATTTAAGAATGGAAGTCCAGTTTTAAGGTTTAATAGAAACGAAAAAGCAGGAGGGGCAAACGATTTTTGTCTTTCTGTAAACGGGATTGTTAGTATGAATGGAACTACTGATTATCTGGAAGTTTTTGTATACCAGTCTAATACATCTGCATCAGCAAAATCTCTTGATACAAATGCCACAATAAATTACTTTGGCGCATTTAAAGTAGCATAACAAAAAACCTACCGACGAGCCTCTTAGGAAACTAAGGGGCTTTTCTTTTT
>RXKC01000010.1:43395-47484 GCA_003962975.1 Candidatus Saccharimonadota bacterium | reverse complement strand
CTTCAGCTTGTTTCCGGTGGTGCGGTATTCGTGTTTTCTGCGGTTTCGCTTGTGTTTTGGGGTTTTGGCAAGCGTTTCGCTTGCGGTTTGGTTGTTTGGCTGCGGTTTCGCTTGTTGGGTCATGTTGTTTTGTTGGGCTGGGGTTTGGGTTTTGTGGTTAAATATTTTTTGGTGTGCCGGTTGTTTGGTTCGGGTTATCAATGGGGGTGCCGTTATTACTGTGTAGTGATTATATCTTTTATGGTAGAGGAGTTGTGTTATGGTTGCAGCGGCTAGTTCTAGGGGTTGGGGTCGTGGCTGGCCGAGGGATCGTTCTTCTGAGATGCGTACTGTAACTGCGCCTTCGGGGGCTAGGTGGGATGTGCATTATGATGTGGCTCCTATTCTTAAACGTATTGTGGATGAGGCTGAGCGTCGTGGGTATCGTTTTCAGAAGGGGCCTCGTGATGTTCGGGACGATTGGGGGTATGCTAACCGTCCTATTAGTGGGACTCGTGTTGCTAGCGAGCACAGTTGGGGGTTGGCTGTAGACATTGATGCTCAGGATTATCCGCAGGGTCAGCGGCGGAGGGTGCCGCCTGCCTGGCTGATCGAGTTGTTTAGATCTTACCGCTGGGAGTGGGGTGGGAACTGGTCTTATGCTGATCCGATGCATTTCGAGTTTACTGGGACTCGTAATGATGCTAAACGGATGGTGGCTATGTTGGCTGGCTCTCCTCCTGTTCATGTCCCTCCTGTTGTCGCTCCTGTTCCTTTGCCTCCTAAGGTTTTGCCTGTTAGGTCTCAGATTTCTGTGGGTGCTTCGGGTAGGCTGGTTGAAATTTTGCAGTGGGAGTTGGCTTATATTTCTGGTGCTCAGTTTCCTGGTGAGCATGGTGTTTATCTTGGTATGGTTCGGGATGCTGTGCGTAATCTTGGAAAGATACTTGGTAAGTCTTGGGATGGTTCTTATGTTGGTCCTGATCAGTGGGCTGCGATAGATTATCTTTATTTGAAGGGTGGGCATGAGCCAGTTGTTTCGTGACCATGTTTATCTTCAGGTAACGTTGACCTAAACGGATCTAACCTATCTATAAGGCTCTCTAAAGGCCTCTAAGCGCGTTCTGCGGTAACCGTACTCTAGAACGCCAATAGCCCCTCAGAATCGCTCTGAGGGGCCTTACAGGTTATTCTATGATGCAAAGCGGGTTGTGTGCGGGTCTTTCAACACACAAAATTTGTTTCAAACGAGCCACATTTAAACAAGATCGGCCTAGTTAGCTAATAACTTTCTTGGTTAGCATATATGGTTCCCGCCGTTTAAGGTCCTCATCTTCTGTGTTGTTTTCAACAAGACCGAACCCAGCCCTACGGATGACAGAAATAATACACCGCTTCTCAGCCGCCAAAGATTGGCAAGCATCTAAAAGGGGCAGAAGGCACGGGTTATTTTCGTTAACCATCTCTTCCGGGAGAACAAAATCTGTCAACTGTTTGTAGGCAAAAGCCGTGCCGAAAGGCCTAAACTCTTCACCCGGCATTTCTTTCATGTATTCTGTGAATAAATACACGGCACCAAATTTTTCACGGACACCAATCATCCCCTGGCCATCATATACGCCTACGCTAAAGTTACGGGCATGGATGCTGTAGATTCCGCCTATAATAAGTTCGTCGTTAGGGATACGGTCTAGTTTCATTTACTTCTCCTCTATATATTCATTGGCTCAATCAAAGAGGGTTTTATGCTGAGATGCCTTCGAGTTCGTCCACTCGATTCCTCAGTTCATAGACCTCGCCGCTGAGTACACTCAGTTCTTCAGTCAAAATATAAACCAACCGGGCCATTTCGCCGTTTGTCAAGCCAAACCTGGCACGATCCATGAGTTCATCTAAAGAGGACGTGTTTTCATTTAGCACCAGAATCTTCCTTTAATAGATCGCTTTAGTTGAACTGGATAGGATAATGCACGCCAAATAGGCGAAACTTATAATAATTAACAGATCCACACGGTTACAGAGCATCCTTGTGGCAGTAAATTTCATCTACTGCCCTTCCTCAGCGTATCTGTCTAGTTCCATATGAAACTGCCCGCGCCATCGTTCAGCCGACTCCTGCCAGCCTGTGGTAGCTTTGGATATTTTCCCGTTATGATCCCAGCCACCGGCGTTGGCGATTACACCCCAAGCCTCGTAGAGAAGATTCATAAGCCTATAGATGGTGGATGTTTCAGTGTTGTTTCTAGTATATCGTTTTTCTTTCTCGATCGAAAGTTCTCGTAGGGCTGACATCAAAAGAACCAGTGGGTCGTCGCCTGGGTTCCAAACTACCTGTTCAGATTCCAGGTTAAGGGTGCTTTTGACAGTGGTGTGGACTAGAAGCTCGTCTAACTTTTCGATAATTTCCTGAGCAACCGGAGCACAATCACCTTCTTTGGGTAGGCCGAACTGTCCGAAAAGTTCGATCAGTTTTTCTAGGCTAACTACAATCATGGCATTATTTTTTCTCATTAATTTTTCCTTTAAAAGTCACAGCCGCAGTATCCTGTACATAGAGCGCCCGTGCCGTGTCTTCCGTCCTCGTCTAAAGGACGTATAATGTCTATCGCCTGAATCAGGGCAGCAATAACCTTTCGGTCTTGCCGACCTAGTTTGTCTGGCCTCATATCTGTTTCAGCTACACAGAGTGCTTCACGAACCATCTTTGGCGTGTAGCCGTTCAGGATAAACGTGAAATCAGTCATCATAATTGTTTCTTGAGATTTTTCTGATGTCTGTCCTAATATCCAGACTGTCCCAAGGTATGAATTCTTCGTCCATGTAAGAAAATTCTTTGGTTACCCAGTCATCAATATCGTCGTCCTCGATGTCATCAGGTATAACAATGTCTTCGGTCCAGCTACTGTGAGCGGTGACTGTGACTTTTACTTTGGCTTTACTCATCAGGCTTATCTTCTTTGATGTCAAAGAACCATGCTATCGATTTGAGAACAGGATGGTTCAAAACCATTGTATCGAGAACGTTCACTTCTTCTTCGGTCAGATTAGGGTGGCTTCTCGACTGGGCGTTACATCGCCACATCCAAACGTGATATGGTTTTCTTCTCTCGATGTCAACAGAAACTTCGTGTGGTTCGCCGCGTATACTTGTGTTCCAGAGGGAGCGTCCAACTGTAACTGTCATGTTCATCGGCCCGATTAACTTTAATCGGAGATGACCGAAGCTATTGATTTCCCATGATTGGATTTTTAGATTATCCATTTTCTATAATCTTTTGTTCTGCGAGAAGTTTTTCTAGACGGTCCTCTGCCTCAGCGATTTTTCTACGCTGATCCGCTATAGCCCATCTAGCTCTGATCGCTGGGTATGCGAGTTTATGTTCCTCATATTCAGCCTTTTCAACCAGATACTTCTTCTGTTTTGTTTCCCAGTTTCTCAGTTCGCTTTCATAGTAAGGATTTGTTGTCTCCACCACCTCGTTGATGACGATACCGCAATCGTCTACACTTACGTGCATATCGCCACCATATTCAGCTAGTAATTGGTTCACTGTTCCACTCCAAAACCGGAGTTCTGCTACAGTGCGATGATGCTGTAGTGTTTCGGAGGGTTTTCCAGGTTCCCACGGTGGCCGTGGTGGTCTACATGGGTCGAACCACGAAGGGTAGGCAACGTCTTGTTCTGTATCTGTCATAACATACAGTTTATATCAGTTAAACTGACTGGTCAACCTTGTCTACCAGAAATTTAACCTGATCGATAAAATCCGATAACCCTACCGCCTCTAGCACTGCGTCAGAAATGCCTATTACACAGTCTTCTAGCATCTCTAGACCGTCGAGTAGGTTCTCTACCTCGCCTAAAGAGGACTTAAATCCTTCTAAGGTTATTTCGCCGGTCATCCTAACAAACTCTTTCGCTAACCCGGCTAGTTCGTTTGTTTTTTCTAGGATTTCGCCTATAAGTTCTGAATATTCTTCTGTTGTTTTCATTTTTTTCTCACTGTCCGATGTCTGGTTTTATTTTATGTGCAGTGAATAATATAGTGTCGTAGCCGAAAACCTTCGTTTAGGTCACACACCTCAATACCAGTCTTTACCGTTTCTTTC
>RXKC01000010.1:41770-43345 GCA_003962975.1 Candidatus Saccharimonadota bacterium | reverse complement strand
TCGTCCAACCGGCTTTTGGTGGGGATATAAAATGTTTCAGTATCCTCGTTCCAGCCGTACTCAAACGTGGCGAAAGTTGGATGACGGCCTCGCAACAGATGTGTGGTCGTTCGTGGTTGGTCCGGACGAGCTGGTCACGGCGAACAGCGCGTCCGATGTGCTTCGAGCGACCACAGGCGTGGTGCTCGGCGCAACGTCACCCCTGCGGCTACCCCAGGTGATCGCTGGATGGCTTGCAGACGACATCTCAACGGTCCAGGTCAGTTAGCCGTTCCTTCGCAATCGCAAGGTACGTCTGCGAGGCGTCGATCCCGATGAATCGACACTGGTGATGGAGAGCGGCGATACCAGAGGTCCCTGATCCTACGAAAGGGTCCAGCACAAGATCGCCTGGTTCGGTCGTCAACGCGATGCATCTGCCCGGGAGGGCGACCGGGAACTGGGCGCCGTGACCCTTGCCCCCCACAGAAGTGTTCAGAGTCCACACGTCCGACAGCTTCTCGGTTTCCCAACCGTTGTTGCGTCCTCCAAACTCGGCAGGGGTATCGAGATACGGCTCTCGAAAGAACTTCGGGGTTCGCTGCTTGGCAAGGTGAAGGACGTACTCAAGGTTGCGGCTGACGCGCGAGTTCTGCGGCTCGGGCATGGACGAACGCTTTGCCCAGGTGATGACGGTCTTCACGTACAGCCCGGCTCGACTGGCACGCTCAGCGATCATCTGGGGAATCAGACACTGCTCCCCATCCTTGAGAAACGCGTGACCGGCCGAGTATCGACGCGAAGCATGGTCGTGCCAGCGCTTGGAATCCTTTCCTTGCATCGCTCGCAGTGCCTCAGCGGCGTTGCCTCGGATCTGTGTTCGAGTCATGAACGTGTCCATCACGTTCCACCAGATCGAGCCGTCATCTGTGAGGACGCGACTCATGGCTACAAGCATCTCCACGGTGTGGCGGACGAAACCCTCGGGGGTCTGCTCGTGTCCGTACGGGCACACATCTCCGTCGGCCCACACCACTGATTGCATGTCTTCATAGACCCGCATGCCCCAGTACGGCGTTGACGTCACAACGCATTGCACTGAGCTCGTCGGGATCGCTGCGGCAAGGTCGAGCGCGTTGCCAAGACGGACATCCCAAGTCTCAGGATTCGGCGCCACGACGACCTGTTCGGACCGTCGTGTGGCGTCGTTCTGGAGGAATGACAGAATTCGCGAGCGGGGGATGTAGGTCTCTCGGAATGCATCCTGGTCCAGCAACGCCAGAACGTCGCGAGGGCTCAGGAGGTCGGCTTGCCCTGTCACTCGCCGCACGAAGGCGGGTGACATTCCAACGATCGGGGCGACTTGCTCCACGGCGAAGACTCGGTGAGTCGAGTCGAACTGCTCCCGGTCGAAGTTGACGACCGGTGTGCGAGGCTTGATGTCTGGGACGCTGGGTTGGCTGGGCTTCATGGTCGGGGTCGCTGAATCGGTCGGGTTGGTGAACAGCGAAGGCTGCTCGAGTCGTAGGCCAGGACCTCAACCGCACCTCGAGCGGCACACATCTCCACCAGTTCTTCCATCGATACCCACGATTC
>RXKC01000010.1:0-41720 GCA_003962975.1 Candidatus Saccharimonadota bacterium | reverse complement strand
TCCTTGGCTGCTTCTTTTATTGTTTGCCCAAGAAAAGGTTTTGTTATTAAACCATAGACGCAGGTAAGGGGTGACTTCCAATCTTCTGTCATTATGATCTCGTCCTCGATGGCAGTCTTGTCTGGAACCTTCCAACGACTACGGCTAAAGTTTTATCGGTAGTCATTGATCGTACTGGTTCCGCCAGTTTTCGTATTCTTCGCTATCAGCGTCGAGCGGGCTGTTTCTTTCCAGAATACGTCCAACTGTCATGGCCAGTGCGCCGCTGAGAATAAAAATTCCTAGTATCCCTATGATCACAACTATCATGCCTTCTCCTTGTGTGTTTCTATCCCGTCTATGAAAAGACGTTGAATAACCATTTCCTCTTCTTCCTGTGTTAAGTAAATTTCTTTCTCTGAATCATCCCCGGACTCGGTTGAGGTCAAATAAAACGGCCCCTCTGGGTAAATTTTCACTACTGTTTGAAGTTGCGGGAGAAGAGTTTTGAATTCCAGCCCGCCATCTTGAGTAATTTTTAGTGTCAAATCCTTTGTGGACTGGATCATGATAGCGCCAATGACTCTCAATATACGATCTATCGTTCGTTGGCTTATCTTGAGGTTGTCAGAGGACTGTTCGAGTGCAGGGTTATTTTGCGTATCCATGAGAAAAGTATATCATCGGCCATCGTATTGGGTCAAGGGACCTGTTCAGAGTTGTCTTCTATCCATAGACCGTCAGCGTCCTTTATTTCTATTTTCAGGTTTTTATGTAACATCGCTTCATCAACGGTTTTGTTAATTTTATCTTCGATGCCGAGAAGTCGCGAGGATTCCATTTGAATCCAAAGTTTCATTTTCGGGTGTTCGACCATGCGTTTCCACGCTGCTCTTTTATTCTCTAGTTGATGCCGATATCCTCTTGATTCTCCGACAGCCCCGGATGGTGGATGCGTTACTCGACAGGCTGACGCCACTTTGTTTTGATTCTGACCACCTTTACCGCCTGCTGTAAAATATGAGAATTTACAATCCGAAGTTGTCACCGTGAAAAGCTTTTCTCGATCAGTCATTTAATCTTCAAAGTCCCCGACGGTAGTTACCAAGACATTTTCTTTAGGTTGATACAGACTTTGAACAAGCCAATGTGGTGTTTCAATAACACCGATTATCTCGGTAGATGGCTCGATGTAGGTGACAACTGTTTGAAAAACATCTTCTGGAACCCAGTCTAGATCATCGAAAAATAAGGCGTCGAATTTTCTATTATGCCCGATGCCGAACGAAGAGGAAACTTCTATTTCAGTTCCGTTGTCGAGAAGCAATTTTAAATGCTGGGTAGTGTTAGTAATAGCTCGTTCAGACAGTGTTGCCCGTAGATTAGAGAATAATAATTCGGCTCTGACTGTATTCGGTGCAATAACCAACATCCGGCAGGATCTACGTTCAGAGGTTTTAATAATTTTTTCGATTAACTTAGAGCTTCGCCCTGTTTGTCTGTCATCGTCTCTCTCGACATGCCTAACGGTGGGGTTAGGCGAGGTGTTTCACTCTTCATTATTCATCCATTCTAAAAGGTCGCTCACCATTATGGCTGGCAACATAATGGGCCATAGTAAACCAACGATTGTGGCCGTTAAAAGCCTGATTCTATTTGTGTCTGTTTCAAGGTTCTCGAACACATATTTACCTGTACCGAATAAAACAACAAAATATGTGAAAAGGATAACAAAAAGCATTACTCATCCTCCGGTTCATAATCAAGGTCATCTAACTCTGTGCCACACACAAAAGGTTCGTCTTCTGGGTCACCGCCGATAATATCATTAAAGCAGGCATTGCAGCATGGTTCGCCAGCGAACGGGTCGTATCTGGTGTCTTCCCCGCCACAATAGTGGCATCCGTAAAGGATGTCGCCCTCTTCTTCGTCTGGCTCCCATGGCTCGAACCCCTCTAGGTCATACAACCAGTCTGGATTTGGTTCTAAAAGGTCGAACATTTTATTACTCGTGTTCTAAATAGTTTTGATCTACATCGAGCGTTAACTCTTCCGTGAAATGGCTATACTGGATTACAAAATCGACTGACACCACACCGTCTAGTTTAACCCGCGAGATGATACCAGAAGTCCCTTGTGGGACAACAAAGGCAACTGTGTCCTCAAAGGAGGGGCCGACTTGTATATCGACGTCTATTTCTTCTCGTGTTGTAACTGCGTCGCCCTTTAGAAACATTGGTTATTCTCAGAGGTTATTGTGAAAAGTTTCTCCACCCCACGTTTACCCGATCCCTCTGGTGTCAAAGAGGATGACACGGGTTTGCTCCACACAGTCTGCCAGTTCGCTGGGGCGTTATACTCCGAGACATACACAGTATTATTTTTTGATAACTGCTCGCACCAGTCCCAGAATGTACGTGAGTCGAATTCATCTTTATATCCTGTTGCACCATTGTATGGTGGATCGCAGTATACGAGAGATCCGTCGGGGATTTCTAGGTTCAAAAATTCGGAATGTACGAATTTAACGTTGTCGAGTGTTTGAACTTGTGTTAACACTGCTCGCCTCGATTCGTCGCAGAAATTTCTATTACCAATCCTATCGCGGGCATATCCGCCCCACCATTTTCCAGCAAAGGAGCATCCTGTAGCGACAAAAGCAACGAGAGCGGGTTCGTAATCGGATTCGTTGGTCCGAATTTCTTGATACATTTGTTCACTCACATTAAGCGGGGGAACCCATCCTGCTTGCAGGGCCTTCCACATTTCGATAAGTTTCTCGTTGCTGTCTGCTGCCAGACGTTCGCCCTTCACCTTGTCAATCACGTTACATCCACCAACGAACGGCTCTACGTAAAGTTGCCCTGGTGTCCGATCTTTGAGAACTGTTTGAAGAATATGCTTGGCATTTCTGTGCTTACCGCCCATATATCTCATCTTTTTTCCAGCACCCTACTTTTAAAAACTGTGACGGCCACAACAGTTAAGGTCCACCAGCCCTTAACATAAGTTTTGAATACCCTCCGGCCGTTCATCGTACTGTGGACTGTGGTGGATATAGACAGCCTGAGGTACGGTACGAGCCTTCCCAGTCATCGTACCACCATCCACCGAGGTCGCTGCAAGCGTCCGAATTGGTTTCGACTTTAGGTGCTACGCCTGGGTTGTCACTCGTACAGCCTACTGTAAGGGCGAAAATCATTGATATGGTAGTTAAAATCTTCATGCCCATAAGTATATCATTTCTGTGAGGGGGAATCAATCCTTTTTTCTGGACCCATGCCAGACGCCTTGTCTAAAAGGCGCTTTGCTAGATCGTGGTAAGCATCGTAAGTGTAATGCACCTTATCTCCGCACATTTGATCCTCCGTGGGGTTCCAGTCTAACACATCAGCCCCGATGCAGTGCGGTAGCATATTAAGCAATTCCGTGTCCTTGAATTCGGTGGCAGCCCGACCGTACTTGTAATTTGTTGGAACCCAAATAACCTTTTGGTTTCTAGATTTCGCCAGGCTTACAAGTAGTTCCCATGAGGCCCTAACCTGGTTTTGTGATAGAAGCCCGTAAGATACCATGACAGCGTCATTGAATCCCGACGAAACGACTAGAATGTCTGCGTGATCCTTATCTTTTTCGGCATAGCCGCTAAGCCATTTCAGAACCCATGAACCGGCCTCAGCGTTGTTTTCTGAAATTTGAACATCGTGACGGAAATTCGCTTCGTATGTTAGAGCATACCTGGCTCCTATGCCAGCTATCTCGTCGAGATGTGAATCCCCCCAAATTTCTATCGTGGTCGTCACTTAACACCGTCCTTGTCAGCTTGTGTTAAGATACGGTCGATGTATGTTCTGACGTTTCGTGCCCGGCCAGTTGTATCCCAGGGAGGTGTCCAAGATTCTGGTCGACCGGCGTTGATCCACATCTTGGTTCCACCGACGCCAAGGTTGTATGATGCTACAGCATCGCGTTCGTCATGGAATACACTAAGTCCTTGAGCGATTAACCCTGCAACGAATTTAACTGCTGTTGAAGGACAAAAGGCATCACTAAAACTCACGTTTGGGTGTGATGGTAGATTTATTTGTGCGAGGCCGACGTCATTCGGGTCCAATACTCCAACAGCCCCTGGGTCGAAGGCACCTTCGTTAGCTAGGATGCCGTAAACGGCGTGCCAATCTTGGCCAGATGCTTCGGCGGCCGTTCTCTTGATGAGTGGCAGCAACAATGCTCTCATAGTGTTTTTCCCCACAATACCGTCTGCGGTTAACCCTAGCTGTTTTTGAGCTAATCGAACAGCGATATCTGTTTCGGACGTAAATACGCCATTCATCGGGCATTCCAGGCCGCGTCCAACGAGAAGGGCCTGAATCCCAAGAACGCCATGATAAACGGCCATCTCGTTCAGATCAACCTTCTGACCCGCATATTGCAAGAGGAAAGGTCTTAGGCCCACCCTGTTGGCATCATTATCTGAGAGCATGTAGTAGGGTCCGGGCTTGTAGACGGGCACTCTCTTGACTGTGGTTCTTTTAATCGTCCCACCGGTCCCTTTAGTCGGCCAAGCGCCTCGTCCTCTGTACGCCTCTGACTCAGTCATTTTCATCACCCAGTAGAGACGAAACCTTTTCTAGAAGTGAATCTGATGTTTGCGCTCCTGAGATAGAGCCAATCAGGGTGCCATCCTTGAACAGGACAAAATTTGGGATAGTTCGCACATCGAATTTTTGGGCTAGAGTTGCATTGTCACCGTCGTTAATATTAACCTTGCCGATGGCGATATCTGGCTTAGCTGCGGCGAAAATCTCGAGTTCTGGGGCCATTGTGAGGCAGGGTCGACACCAGTCGGCCCAGAAATCCACGAACGCTAGCTCGTTTTTTGAAATAAAATTATCGAAAGTTTCGGTGGTTAATTCTGTCATTGTTTCTCCTAATTATAGTCTAACATTGTTTCTATGTATTTGTTTACAGATTTTTGATATATTTCGCCTTCCGTGGAAGCCGTCAGTAGACCACAGAGAACCAGATCTGATACCTCGTCTTCTGTAACTCCGATTTGCCTGGCAGCCATGCTGTCCGTGATAGTTTCCTTGTAATTATCGAACAGCACGGTTAGTAGAGCGTCGATAAAACTAACGATAGCTTCCTTTAGTTCTCTGATCATAAAGATACTCTTTCACTATTCCTGTAGTAGATAAACCCGATGTTACTTTGCCATCGGTGAATTGAAGGGTCACTGGGTATTCTTTCTTTCCTAGTTGTTTACAGGCTGCGAATCTGTGGTTCCCGTCTTGGAGTTTTAATCTCAGTGGCGAGAGAACTAGCACACCTGGCCTCTTTTGCCCGTGTTTCTTGATACTGGCTGCCAGTTCATTTATGTAGGTTTGATTTGTTCTAGATATGTTAGCTATATAGCTGATATCCACAGTCTGCTCTACCAGTTCCATCGGCAACCATAGGATATTGTTGTCGATCTCAATATCTCGGGGGTTTCCTAGGTCTAGGGTTTCGCATCCCCAGTTTTCATAGTCTATTGGCTCAGTTTGATTTTGTCTATGACGTCTAGTTATCATTTAGTTAAATTAAATCTTAATAATTGACAGAACCCGGACCAAGGGGTTTTCGCCCAAAGAGTAAAATAACTTTTCTTAACAAGAGTTACCGAGGGCCGATTTTCAACTGGTTACAAAGAATTTTACACTAAAAACCCTACGATGTCAATACATGCCGATATACAGTTTAGGACTACAATACAAGAGAATATCGGGAGACTCAATGTTTGTGCTAGACACTTCAGTTATCCTTTCCGACCCACGAGCGTTAGAAAGGTTGAGTGATCAGCACATAGTGTTACCTCTGGCCGTTCTAACAGAATTAGAGGCTAAAAGAAACCATCCTGACCTCGGTTACCCGGCCAGATCTGCCCTGCGCTATCTTGAAGGGTTTCGCAATGAGTATTCGTTGACCGAACCTATCCAAACTTCTGCGGGTGGATCTATAAGAGTTGAAATGAACCATATTTCAACCTCGGATCTTCCAGAAAATTTCCGTACACCAGATAACGATAACCGGATTTTGGCTGTGGCGGCAAACCTGGCATCCGACGGGGTGGATGTAACTCTACTCACCAAGGATCTTCCTTTACGTCTTATGGCGTCTGTGGTCGGCGTGAAGGCTTCTGACTACGATTATGAAGCAAACGTTGATGCTGATTGGTTAGGCATGCAGACAATAAAAGTAGATGGCTATGTTGTAGATAACTTCTATGAGGAGGATAGGGTTTGGTTGGATGAAACAATAGTTATGCCAGTCAACACTGGAATAATTCTAAAATCTAATCAACAATCGGCTTTAGGGAGGATTGGGCGAGATGGATACATTCAGAAACTTGCATCAAGGTTACCGATGGGGATTGAACCAAGAAATGCAGAGCAAGCAATCGCACTTGATTTGCTTTGCGATTCTAATGTCGGAATTGTTTCCATTGGGGGGCTCGCTGGTTCAGGAAAAACTATCATGGCATTGGCGGCGGGTGTGTCGGCGGTTAAGGATAAAGGTTCGCCCATACAAAAAGTTATTGTATTCCGTCCGGTATCAGCGGTCGGTTCGCAAGACTTAGGGTTTTTGCCTGGGACGGCTGATGAGAAGATGGCACCTTGGGCTGTGGCCGTTGACGATGCTTTGGAATCCTTTATGAAAATAAATGAGATAAGAGATTTGGGGCCAGCCTTAAAAGTTCTTCCTCTTTCCCATATTCGTGGTCGTACTTTGAAAAATACTTTCGTGATCATTGATGAAGCTCAAAACCTTGATCTGATGACTCTTGTTACGGCTCTCAGTAGACTCGGTGAAGGTAGCAGAGTTGTTTTAACCCATGACGTTACTCAACGTGACAATCTGCGCGTAGGCAAATACGATGGAGTGGCACGTATCGTCTCAACTCTTTCTGGAAGCGATCTATTCGCTCATGTGACAATGAGAAAGTCGGAACGTAGCGCTATAGCAGAATTAGTGGCTGGGTCATTCGACCTATGACGTTATAAATAGAAGGACTACCAAAGGATGAATCCCATGCCTTCTTCTTCGGACCTTATTTTCCCGATGGCGTCTTTCAATCAAAGAGTTGATAAACGCCCTCGAAGTGTTAAATATGAGAAGTACGCTGAAATTCTGTGGAAATATGGCGGCCTTCTTCCGGCCGGGAAAACACTTGGGGACGTAATAACACTTGCAACTAAAGACTACAGTGTACCAGCCTATGACGTTAAGGAAGCCAACACCAAAGTTAAGGTTTTCCAACATAACGGATACAAGGGGCTTTTTACTATTTCGAATACCGGCTTCAAGGCGGGTGGCGAGGTGCCCTTTAACCTTGCCTGGAAGCCCGGAACAGGTAATGACAACATTCTTCATGTTGTAGACTGGGAGTTGGGTAAGGTTTGGGAAATGGGTGCCGTGACCTACAATGAACCCTGGAATCTTTTCGACTCGCCGTGGGGGTGGCTCGGTCGTTGGGCTATGGGTCCGAACGGCAAGGCGGGCTTCGAATGGGGAAATCCTAACCATATTGGGGTAGGCGGAATCCAGCATTATTCTAACCTTTGGACGGGAACGGATATAAACCCTAAACCGTCAGAAAAAATGATTCTAGGACGAGGGTGTGGCCTACCTGGTGCTTCGCTAATCGTACGGGCCGAGAGAGTGCGAGCGGCCCTTAAACGAGGCGATCAGGACATCGGTCATGCCCTACCCATGTCTATCTCTACAACTATGCATGACACTGACTCTAGCGGCCCAGGATTTTTTGTTCCACCGGCCACCAGGGTCGAATGGGGCAAAGGTACAGCTTGGGCGAATCGATGCACTGGCGGCGTGCCTTTGAATAAGGATTCTATCCCACAGGGCTTAACAATCGCTATAGAACCGACCTTTGATGTCCCCACTCATCTTGACAAAATGGGGTTCTCTGGGGCCAAGAGGGCCACAGCCGAAATTCTTTTAAACACAGCAAAGCGCCGAGGGATTATTCTCGGTGCCGAAACTGGGTGTGGGGCTTCTGCTCTAATCCAAACAGATGGTCTGATAAACCCGACTACAGCTAAAGTCTGGGCTGAACTTGGTGTTGTAGATACCGGTGGTGGTTATCCTTCATCTGATCTTTTAAAGAATTGCCTGCAACACGATCCTGCCACAGGTAAATTAAACTACTATGTTGTTGAACCACCTACGATAGGTACCTGAACGGGTCACCAGCGAAATCCGAAAAGAAATCGGCTTCACCATAGAAGGCCCCGATTACCTGATTAAAATAATCGTCGTATTTTTTAGCGACGACCTCGGTGGAATACCTGTATCTAGTGTTAACTGAAATTTCCGTAGGAGAGGGTAGGTTTTTAATCATCTCATCCGAGGCGAATTTGGCCGCTTCTCCGACTGTTCTAAACCTGTACCCATCCAGTCCTACTCTTACGGTTTCTGTGAAGGCACCAAAATCTGAGGCAACCACTGGTGTTCCTGACATTAGAGCTTCGACCGCTACGCCACCGAATGGCTCTATATACAGGGTTGGCATGAAACATGCTTTTGCTTTTGCCAAAAGCTCAGCCTTCCGGCTGACATCAACGTGACCTATATGTTCTAAATGGTCACCTTCAACAATAATGTCCTCGCCAAGAAATCTGTTTCCTTCTTGAATGCATCCTTGACCTGCCATAACTAATTTGGCACCTAATTTTCTTGTTGCTTCTACAGCTATTTCGATTCCTTTGCGTCTAATAAATCGACCCAGGAAAACATAGTAATCTTCTTTGGGCAGTCCTGGTGTGAAATGGCTAGGTTCGAAAAAGTTTGGAATCACAGCATCGTAGTGTCTGCCATTATCTGTTTGGAGGACGCCTCCGTAGGTCCAGTGCATATGTGAATAGGATTCAAAGACTCTAAAGTCTGCGAAGGACCCGTTATACCCGATCCCGTACTCTACCACCGGATTGTATGGAAACTCTTTTGCTATCTGTTCCTGACAGGTGCCCCCTATCAGGCAGATAATATCACCACGTCTGATCCTCTGGAGAATCTTACTTATGGCACAGAGATTCGATTCGACCCAATGAATGTCATACGGTTCCCAGGTTATTGGATAGAAGTTTTCGTGATAGTTGAATTTTCCGAACCATCGTTCCTGGTCAATATCAGTGTTTATGACAACATGCTCATAAGCATCACACGTTGAATGTTCCCCGGCATACGAGAAAACCTCGTACCCCAAGTTCGTCATCATGTTGCAGAACTTGTAGTGTTTAGACGTGTATGCACAACTGATATAGTCTGGGTTTACCTGCGTGTGCGGCAGGCCGACAACATGGAGTCTAGCCTTACGCATAGTAAGCCCTAGAAACCTTATTGTTCTCAAACTCAATGTTTATTCTCTCAGGTCGCCAATCTCTGGTTACTGGATAATACACATCGCCACGCCGGACAACTCTAAAAACGGCGTCCGTGTCACTGAGTGTCACAAGAGCCATTTCTTCTGTCATCCCTACTAGATATTTGAGTTCGTTATCTCGGGCCATGTATGTTTCTCCTTTATGGGCAAACGCTTCCGTGATGCCTAAATGACGCACTGGTGGCAGGATAAAGTTTACTGAATTCTTCTTCTAACCTCTGTCCACATTGTTCGATTTCCCACATGGGGAAGGAGGGGAACATCGAATTTTTGTCTTTAGTTCTCAGAGAAAGGAAAGCCATCAGACTTCTCGGGTTCATGGTTACATACATGGATGAATAAGTATATACCGGAAGCACGCCTCTGGCTACCTCTTTGGCCACCTGATTACCCAGCAACTTTTCGTATGTTTCATACGCTGACTCACATTGTGCTTTGATTTCTGACACAGCAGAATCGTATTGTTCCCTGGTTCCGAGCACAAACTCGTAATGACCTGGCTTGCCGGTTTGAATGAGCGGCCGCTCAGGTGGCGGGATGTAGAACCGTGGCTCTAGTTTAACATATCGTCCGCTGATTTCGTTGTAACCTACACCGATTCTGTGCCGATGCCATTCTCTGAATACTGCGATCGGCGCCTCAACAAAGAAAGTCATAGCACCGTGTTCAAAAGGGCTACCGTGCCGGTTCTTCATCAGAAAATCTATTTTCCCTTGAAGCTCGGTACTGTCTTGACCAAGAAAAGTTTGAGACATCGCTCCCTTGGTACTGACCATCATGGCGGCAACAATCGACGCATCGTTGCCCATCGAATCTATGAGTTCAACTGTAAGTTCTGAACTGAAGGTTGTCACTTGCGGTTTTTCTTTCTAGCTGCCTTAGTCCGCTTATTTTTAGCTCTGCGTTCCTCTTTAACTGCCCAGGGTTTACGTTTCGTCGTGTGGTACATTCTGTCAGAGCCGACTTCTAAAATGGTATGCTTAGAGAAGCCTCTTCTATCCAAGAGTTCTCTGTATATTTCCTTCAGGATAGCGGGGTCGGTTAAATCCTGTGGTCTTGTATCGTCCATCTGTTTCCTTTCTTTCCATTAGTATACATTCTATCATGTCTTTTTGTCAATATGATCCGTTACTTTATTTAGATGCAAGGAGGTTTTATGGGTGTAGCAAAGAGTGGGTATCGATGGCAGTTAGCGCCGTCTCTTATATCATTGGAGACTGAGGCTGACAGGATCGCCCCTCGCAGATCCCGCGTGAGTGACGGTTCGATCGGTGATCCGAATCATTCTAACCGCATTAGTGATCATAATCCGTCCGGTGGTTTTGTCCATGCAATTGATATTACTCATGATCCTAGAGGCGGCATGGATATCCATGCTCAGGCACGTAAAATTGCTGCTCGACATGATGGTCGTATCAAGTATATCATATCTAATAATATGATTGCTGAGGCAGAAAACGGGTTCAGGTGGCGGAGATATAATGGCGCTAACCCTCATACTCATCACGCTCACTTTTCTGTAAGGCCAACCAGATTAGCTCGATATGACACATCACCTTGGTTCGGCGGGATTATCCTTTTCCCAACCGCCCCTATTCCTAATCCACCTACGATTGTGGTCGACGAAATAAGCCCTGGAACTAGTCCCATTCCGCCCCTAAACCAAATCCTAGCGGAGGAAGAAATGAAAATCTACTTACTACAGTGGCCATCAAGGAAGCAGCCTGGTGAATACTGGGTTTGCTGGCCTAATCGTACTCGACATGGTATTCCTGACATAAATTTCTTGAATACTTTGAATCTTTTAAACGGCGAGACGCCCGTGGTTATCAATGATGATTGGACGTCAGATGTTATAAAGCGTACTTGGATAGAGGTGGCTTACTAAATGTTAGAGGAGTGGCGAGATGCTATGCTCAGTGTCTGTAATCGCTTTGTTACAGAATCATGCAACGTAACGGATCTACAATTCTCATCTGGGCACACCCTCGAAGTCAGGGTAGCAGTTACTTTGGCTCAGAAAATGCATGGCCTGGCCGCCTCAACCATTGTTGATATGGGAATGCTTTTTGTTTACGATACTCCGACCTTTGCACCTTTCACTATGGAAGAAACTTTGGTTGATCTGGACATCGGTCATTATGATAGCGCTGGATGTCTGCTCCAGTTCGGAAGTTATTTGGCGGGTTCGTCTGAACCCGTAACTTGTCCGTACGCTTTTTCTTACGTGGTCGAAACTGAGGCAGGTGCGCTCCCCCAAGGTGATTTTAGGTTCGCTTATGCCTAGAGATAAAAGTTTTTGGACAGATGATGCCTATGATTGCTGTATGTCGTGCGGCGCTTATCCTTGCCAGTCCTCTGTTGTCCCCGGTCTGTGTATTCAATGCAACCCGGCTGATAGCAGATATTCGGGTGAACTGGATTGGGAGTTCAAAGACTATTCGTCGTCATCTGTTTCAAAGTAGAACACGTAATCTTCTTCTGACGTGAGCACATCCCCATGTGTGGTGATTGTTGGCCTGGTCGTGATGGCTTCGAGCATATCTGCTGCTTGCCTGAACACAGCAACGGCTATTTGTGGGTGACATCCGTCTAACTCTATTCGAGGTTCGGAACCGTCTTCTAGAACTACTGTCATGACGACCATTTCTGGATCAGGCATCTCTACCACAGGTACGACTTCTTCGTCCATCATTCCTCCAACAGTAACTCTTTTTTAGTTCTACGACGCTTAATCTTCTTACCTTCAGCGTCCACTGTTGCGGAGTATTTTTTACCCCTGAAAATTGTTTCACCGTTTTCGATAGTGACCATTTCTGGCCATGCTCTGGTGCCGTTCTTTTCGTAGTAGATTACCATGAGTCCCTGCTGCCATTCTTCTATCCCTGGGCGTGTCGCTGGCATTCCGTTTGATCTGGTTGACGAATGAAAACTTGGTACTTCGCCCGTTGTTTTGCATGACGTTCCGGCTGACCCAGCGAAAATATTCTCTGTCTTGCCTCGTGAAGTTTTGACGCTCCACACCAGTTCTTGCCGATGTAGATGTCCATAAACAGTATTAACACCTTTAACGAGTACGGAGGCCGCCGTAGCACCCTTGGCGGCTTTCACTGTGCTACCGTGAATAAACCTGAGTCCGTCGCTAGCCCAGAACTCGTTGGTCGGGTATCCATCTAAGTATTCGATATTATTTTCGTCAAACCTGCACAGATAGCTAAGATCAAGAACCGGTTTATCTTCCCCCGATCGTGACACTCCGATTAGGTTCGGAATTTTGTCTGTCAGAGTTTTATTCACTCTGTATTCATGATTGCCTTCGAGATAAACAATTTTAGCTTGCGGGGTGAGTTTTCTTAGGGTCGCTCCTTCAGCGCCCAAGCGGTCTATCGTTACTTGAGTGTTTCCTTGTAGGCTTGGCGGGACAGAGTATTTACCAAACTCAGCGAAATCTGCATTATCGCCTTGCATGACGATTAGATCAATGCCTTCTGTTGCTTCGAGATCAGCGATGATTTGATGAGAGATATCAATGGCGCTCTCGTCTTGAAGTGTTAAAAGATTACCTTTGTTGTCTCGATGGTACCCGATCTGCATATCAGGTAGACTGATGGCTAGGCCAATGTTCTCATCTTTGGTCCCTCTTGTCGTGGATTGCACACTGATTCTAGGTAGGGTCGCTCTGTTGAGGTTATGGTTGGACCCGTTGAGAAGTTCAATGGTCTGAGAGAAAGCGTCTTTTGGTACTTGCTTGTTTGTTCCATCCTCTTGTTTTTCCCAAACATACGTTTTGCGATTAGCGAAAGAAACTTTTCCAACCTGTAATCCTGCTTCGTCGAGGGTTTCGAGGGTTTCTTTTAGGTTTTCCACGCTAGTAGATGGAGATTGTAGCGTAACCTTATCGTTCCATCTACGCTGACCGTACCTGGCAAGGGCTGACATGTTGATCGGTAGCATATCGTTTTCTTCGATGAAGGCTAGGATTCCTTTAGCCCTGTGTCCGTCCCGCCAGAGTTTTTCGATCAGGTCTAGGTCAGGATAGTCGGTTGGTAAAAGAGGATTACTCACAGTTGTGGCCTTTCGGTTATTGATCCGATTCGTAGTCGGATATTCGACCACGGCATTCTTTGCGGTTTTGTTGTTTCTTCTGATCTGTGAATTTCACGGACCGGAACGGGTTGAACTGTCCCGGAGCGTCGTTCAGAGGGGTGCCCCTGGTTTTTGTTTTGAATGGTTTAGGTTTCTTTTCCATCTTCATCCAGCGCCGATATAATGATGTGTAGAACCGTTTCAAAAAAGTCTTCTTGCGATTCCTTGAGTTCTTTGAGTTGGTTTTTGAACTCTTCTAGAGTTTTGATGACCTCGGTGAGGTCGATGTCGCTGTTCACTTTGAACTCATGATAGGATTGGTACTTATGGGTGGGGTGTAATACCCGGAGTACCCTGGCGTTGGTCTAAGATATGACATGGCCATCCTTTCAGATTTGGGTCCGAATACATTCTTCTGGGCGCTTGTCTTCTCTAGCTCTGAGTATTCTTGGTTGTGATAGTCTGCCTGACTGGCCAACTGTAAGGTAAGCCACTTCGACTACGGTCCCTACAGGTAGATCAGGTTTACCTATCATTGTGCAGGCTGCTACTGGGACTTCGTCACCATGAAAGGATACTTCAGCGTTTGTTTTTCCGTTGGTGTTTCTTGCTGTAATAACCAGATCTAATGTCTGAATGTTTTTCCATTTTAGAAAGTTTCTTGTCTCCCACGAAACATATGGCCCGGTTTTGTCTTTAAAAACTATTCCTTCTAGGCACTCATCCTTAACCTGTTTCAATAGAATGAGTTTATCGGTCGTTGTGAGAGCCTGCGGGGGTATTGTTATGCCTTCTGGTAGTGATACAGCTTCTAGCAGTTTACGCCGCTTAGAGAGGCTCTCAGGGCGTGTGTCGACACCATCTAAAGACAGAAGGTCAAATGCAACGTATTCGCCGGTAGAAAGAAGTTCCCCGTCGAGAATAACGCTTCTACCCAGCAAGCGAAGGTTCCGCTCAAGAATTGAACGAGCCTCTTGGATGTGCATTGCTTCCATAACCTTGCCACGACGATTCAGTAGAATCGGAGCCTCAAAAGGGCTGGCGATAGCAATGCATCTCACGCCATCATACTTCTGTTCTGCGACGAAAGTATCGTCGGTGATCAGATGTCGTAGTGCGGATGGACCTACTTCCACAGCTATGGTTGGTTTAGGAAACATTCTCTTATGATACCATCCTACTTACCTCTAGTCAACTCTTTGACTTTAAGGGTTGCTTCCGTGATTGTAAGATTGCGATGTTTCCGATGGTAGTTGTGAATCTTTTTGTGGCAGGAACGATGAACGGGAACCACATCTGTTAACCGTTCCTCGCCGAACCGGTCGTACGTTTTGTGGTGAAGTTCAAGTTTCCCAAGGTTTTTCTTTTTACAGATGTAACAATCTTTACTCAGTTTACTAGACCAATAGCGAGCTTTGAAAATAGCCCACTCTCGACTCTGCATATATCGTCTGTGTTCTCTTTGCTTCTTTGTTGGTTTATGTCTACCCATACCCTAGTTTACGACATAGCGACCCCCAACGACCCTTAAGCGGTAAACTTTTTCTAACCTTCTGCCGTTACTATCTGTAGGATAGGATTCTTAAAGGTCTAAAATAATCGAGATTGACAGAAACATTTATTTCTGATAGAATCCTGATTGAAGTCATAATCGAATAGTCGCCGAACAGGCCGTAAGCGAACGAAACTCGACACTGGGATGGAAGCCCCACAGTATTTTCACTGAAAGTTCCGGGTATGGTCATCGCCCATAAGACATAGAGCCGTCTCCGAGGGAGTATCGTCGCATTGGTCAAGGCATGACCGGGCAGTGCGGGACTTCAAACGATTACTCCTGAACACAGTCCCTACGTAGACCGAGTGAAATCAACCCTACGCTAGACACTGCCCCGTCCGTGGAGAGCTTGCTCTCGGCGGGAGGCTGGCTCCGCCTGATGGCTGGCTCCGAAGGAATCCTCCTTCAACCTCCTGTCCCTTTACCTGGGAAAACATTCTTCTTTTTTTTTGTTTTCTCCGGTAGGGGGGCAGAAGACTCTCACCACCTATCCAACTTTCCAAAGGAATCCACCAGGTTAAGGTTGCACGATTGTACCATGCAAGTCCTACTAACACTTACATTAAGATCAGGCTGAGACAACAAGATTAAGTGACACAAGCCTGACAAAGTGAACGAGTCTAGTTGCTGCGAGAAGGCAACCTTATGCCACACAGGTCTGAGAAGCGAGGGCAAGTCTAGCTGACAGACCAAGCCTAACAGGTCACTCTGAGTGAAAAATTTTTATTTTAACTGCAAGAATCGTTCATCCACTCAAGTCACGTTGGGTTGTCAGGTTCAACTATGAGACGGCTTGAGTCGGTAGCTATTCTTATTTTATATTATCTGATCAAGTGGTTTACTTTAGTTCCGGGTTACGGTTGGCTTACAGATTACGGTTACCGGTTAAGGCTGGTTTATTTTTTATTTTTTATTCAAGCTGTGATAGGTTGGGCGAGTCGGGTTTGGTTAGACGGCGTCACGGTTGACACACACTTACATCTGTTATAAAATATTATAAGAATTTATTTTTCTTTAGTAGGTTCTAAATGTAAGGTTACTGTGACTTGTGTTGCTCGTTCAGTTTGCTTGACTCGTTTAACTTGTGTAGCTAACTAGACTTGTGTGGCTTGTGGGTCGCGCCGAACCTTGTTTGAGATAACCGTTGCTTGTGTGACGCGTGTAACCCGGAATAACGGTTTAAGGATAAAACTGTTTAAATTTAAAAAAAGGATAAAGAAATTTTGCTTACAGGTAAAAAATTGTATTCTCAGGAAGAAAAAGATTCTCTTTGGGAAAAGTATCGTTCAGGTGATGAAAGCGTTTTCACGGACCTCTGTGAAGCTTACGTTCCTCTTGTTGAAAGTATTGCTTACGGTAATAAATTAAGCCTACCACCTTCTGTTGAGATTGGCGATCTTATCTCAGAAGGCTTTCTTGGATTAGCTGACGCTGTTATCAGGTTTAGTCCGGGCATGGGTGCCAAGTTTGATACTTATGCTGCTTCTAGAATCAGGGGGGCTATTCTTGATGGTTTGCGTGATGCTGACCCTATCAGTAGACATTTCCGTGGAAAGTTTAAAACTCTTAGCGCTGTGACAGATTCTTTGTCAGAATTTTTGTGCAGACAGCCCACTGACTGGGAGTTGGCTGATGAGCTCGGCTGGCCGCTGGACGAGGTTCGACGTATCAAAGGTTTTTACGCTAACTCTTTTACTGTTTGTATCGATGATTTCACAGCTAGTTCTGAGCATGAAACTTTTACTCTTGCAGAGGTTATGCCTGATCATTCTCTTGTTTCGCCTGGCTTTGCGTTGGAGGAAGCAGAGATCATGGAGCGCCTTATTGAGGGCATGAATTCTTTGACAGAACTTGAATCGATTGTCCTGTTCTGGCGTCATGAGCAGAACCTTTCTTACGGTGAAATCGGGGAGAGGCTCGGCGTGAAAGTCCCCCGTGTGAGTCGTATTTATGCTTCAGCTATGTCTCGTCTTAGAGCCTTTTTTTGACAGAGAATAAGAGCTTTGGTATAATGTTAGCTATCTGTCGATACTTAAGATGGAACTACTCGAAGATAGGGGCATAATGTCAGAACACCTTTCCTTTCGACTCACAGACGAGTTCGTGGAACAGTACAAAAACAAGAAGGTTGACTGGGGGTTCAATATCGGAGGCGGGAACAGTCTCAGTGAACTAACATTCATCCTGAAATACTCCCGCAGAAAAGAAGACGGCTCGAAAGAGCAATGGTGGGAAGTTTGCCGACGCTGTGTTGAAGGCATGTACTCAATCCTAAAAGACCACGCAAAATACAATCGTACACCGTGGAACGATCTGAAAGCCCAGAAATCTGCTCGGGACGCATTTGATCGGATGTTCCATTTCAAATGGACTCCGCCAGGGCGTGGTCTACAGCACATGGGTACAGAATACATCACAGAATCCCGAAATGGTGCCCGGTTGATCAACTGCGCTGCCCTTTCCACTGAAAAGATTTCGACCCACTCAGCCTACGAAGCTACCATGCCTTTCGTCAGACTAATGGAAATGAGTCTCAACGGCATCGGGGTTGGTATCGACACTAGAGGCGCTGGCAACATTACTCTACATCAGCCTCTTGATGAAACGGAAACCGTTGTTATCGAAGACACTCGTGAAGCGTGGGCCGAGTCACTCGGGACACTGCTCGAAAGTTTCTTTTTCAAGAACCGGAAAACTGTTGTATTCGACTACTCAAAGATTCGCCCCGAAGGAGCACCACTCAAATCCTTCGGTGGAACTGCGAGTGGAAGCGGGCCTCTGCGAAGGATGCACGACAAGATCAGTGAACTTCTGTCTGGACGAGCAGGCGAGCCACTATCCAGTCGAGATATCGTAGACATCGCCAACCTTAGCGGGAAGGCCGCTGTTGCCGGTGGGTCACGCCGCTCCGCTCTCATCACGTTTGGGTTTCAAGAAGACGATGATTTCCTTAACTTAAAAAACTGGGATCTACCAGAGAACGCCGTACGCACCGGACCGGACGGTTGGAGCTGGCTCTCCAACAACTCAATTCTTGCCTCAGCAGACGAAGATCTCGCCGGTATTATTCCGCAGATTTCTATAAATGGTGAACCTGGTATCCTTTGGGTAGACACCATGCAAAAGTATGGTCGCCTTGCAGATCCTATAAACAACAAGGATTCTAAAGCTAATCTTACCAACCCTTGCGGCGAAATTTCGCTGGAAAGCGGCGAAGTCTGTAATTTGAGCGAATTGTACCCAACAAACCACACCGATGTAGAAGACTTTAAGAGAACAATTAAGCACGCCTACATGTATACTAAGGCTGTGACACTTCTTCCAACCCCTTGGGGTGAAACGAACGAGGTTATTCTCCGTAATCGCCGTGTGGGGGTCAGTATGACTGGTGTAGCCCAGTTCGCTGAAACTAGAGGGTGGGGTGAGATGCGCCATTGGATGAACGAGGGGTACCGTTATCTTTCCGCTGTGGATAAAAAGTATTCTTCTTGGCTGGGTGTTCGTGAATCCATTAAGTTGAGCACGATCAAACCTGCTGGTTCCACTAGCCTCATTGCGGGTGTGGCGCCGGGGGTCCATTGGCCAACAACAAGTAACCATCATATTCGTAGGGTTCGATTCTTGAACACTGATCCTCTTGTGAAAGTTCTTGAGAATGCTGGATACCATGTCGAACCTGATAATGGTGACCCCAATATGACAGTTGTTGTTTCTTTCCCGACTGAAGGTGTGAGGATGCGTTCGGAACGTGAGGTTTCGGTGTGGGAGAAAGCTTCTCTTGCAACCTTGGCTCAGAGGTATTGGTCAGATAATCTTGTATCATGCACCTTATCTTTTAGGAAAGAAGAAATCGAGGAGTTGAATCCTCTTTTGAATTCGTTCCAGGGGCAACTTAAGAGCGCTAGTTTTCTACCCATCGACGATTCCGGTACGACCTATGCCCAGGCCCCCTACGAACCCCTCTCTGAGGCGGAGGCGTTGCGTTGGCAAAGCGAGGTTAAGCACATTAGCAAGAAGGGTCTTTACGGAAAGGGACTCGATATTCAGGATGAAAAATTCTGTAACACCGATAGTTGTGCGATCTAGCATCCGTTATTATATGTGAGGGACATTATGGGTACGATGACTTTTTCCACTGTGGTAGGCCAAGAAGAGCCTCTGCCGGGTGTTCGCGGACGTAGAGCATACGACCGCGAACACATCTATCGCTGGCTCTACGAGAACTCTGACCACAGAGGGATTATCGTTTACACTCAAAGAGCCATAGCAACTAAACTTGAGATATCTTATCAGACTCTATCAGAAATTTTTACTGATTTCTGTGAGACAGGTCATCTGAAAAAACACGGCCTCCAATTTGAGGTGGTGTATGACCCGGATGATTTGGACTGGGGCGAAAAGTTTAAAAAAGCCCAGGTCATTGTTAGAAGTAAATACTACTAAAGGAGATATATATGGATAATTTTCTTAGCGTAGCCGGTAGTTGGCTCCCGCTTATCGCACTTTTTATCCCGCTCATTCACGGCCTTTTAATCAAGGCCTCCGCTGCACATTCAGTCAAAACGATAGCCAATATCGTGCTGTCCGCTGTGGCAGCCCTCGCCTACCAGGTGGATTCTGGAGGCGGCATTCTATCTAGAGAGACGGCCACCGCCTGGGGTATGGCCCTACTCATTTCTATCACAACTTATCTAGGTGTGTGGAAGCCTCTCGATGTGCCTAATAGAATTGCTCCGAATCAAGGCCTCGGCTGAATAAAACTCTATTCCATTAAAACCCGAGAAGTGACCGAGTGGCACTTCTCGGGTTTTTGTGTTATAATACTATTATGACAAAGACTGATTTGAAAACGATCGTCCTAGGCTCGCTGGCTTCTCTTGAGGTTTTTGGCGTCCATATCCTGGACGCTAATGCCTTCGTGTATGATCCCGGTGGGTTAGAGTTTTCGACAGCAGAAGATGTTCTCGGTCATGTTTCTGCTGGTAGGATGAAGATGTTTATAGATTTTGATGCTCTTCTCTCGGATGACGTTTGGGGAAATGTTGAAGCCTTCGACAGCTAAGCGTAAAGGTGTTGAAACGGAAAACTTTTTCGTTGAATACATTAAGGAAAAGTGGGGAGTCGTCGGTGCAGAGCGGCGGAGACTTTCTGGCGTCGAGGACCGCGGGGATATAGCTGGCTGGTTTAAAGTCAAGGACGGGAAGAAAGTCAAAGATGTTGCAGTTGAAATCAAATCTGGAGCCAAACTCGCCATACCCACCTGGATGGCAGAGCTTGAAGTCGAAACTTTGAACGCTGGGGCAGATCTGGGTTTTATAGCTGTGCGACCTAAAGGCAAACCGAATGTCGCAGAATGGTATGCTATGATGGAAATGGATGATTTCATGGCCCTTTTAAGGGAGGCCGGATATGTCGATTGATGAAATTATTATCGGCTGCCCTGCTGCTGGTCGTTCCTGGATTCTTCCGGCCTGGAAGAAGGCCGTTGATGCTGCGACTATCGGACTGAATGTTAGTTATGTTTTCGCCGTCCCAAAGTGGGATTCTGAATGTCTCGATCTAGTTTCCGGGTGGGCATCCACGCATATCCTCGCCACCGATGAGGCCCCTAGACGAGATATCAGAGACTGGTCCAATACTGATCGCTACTACCACATGTCGGAGATTAGGAACACCGTTTTGAAGTACGTCCGGCAGACGAAGCCTTCATTGTTTCTTAGCCTCGATTCAGATATTCTTTTGGCCCGTGATGCTTTAAACGACATGACCGAAACTCTTGTCGTGAACGGAGCAGACGCTGTTGGTGGGGCTACCTTTCTTGACAGTGTTGATCCTACGGTAACGAATGTTGCCCATCTTGAGGACAGCGGGAAGTTTCGACGAGTTATACCAGGCCAGCATCAGATCGATATAATTATGGCGGTAAAGTTGATGAACGAACGTGCCTACAATGTTGATTACGAGTGGCATCAATACGGGGAGGATTTTGGTTGGTCTATAGCGGCCGCTAAGGCGGGGTGTAAGATTTTTTGTGATGGCCGCACGCCTAGTAAACATGTTATGGGTCCAGAGTGGTTGGATAGAATAGACAAAAGGGTTGGTTACTAATGAGCAAGACTTTGAGTATAGTGGTTAACTATAAGACAGATGATCTTCTTAAAAAGTTTCTTGAATCATATAAGGAGTTTGTTTATAATCCTGGCGATGTCCTTCTCGTCGTTGACATCGAAGGTGGTTCGGCCATGTCGGATAACTGGGAGATTTGTAGCGACATGGAGGTTTGGTGGGATACCGTTAATGAAAACATCGGTTATGCTAGAGCAGTGAATTCTTCTGTTCGGTGGGCACAGGATGATGAAATGGATTTTGATAACATAGCGATTTTCAATGCGGACACAGAGTTCACTAATCCATTCTGTTTCCAGTCGTGCGTGGATCTTTTGGATTCCAGTCCAGATATTGCTATTGTCGGCCCGTTGCAGTATGACGGTTTTGGCCGGGTCACTCATGCTGGCATTCTTGGAACGAATGATCGACCTTTCCATCGTGGCTGGAAGTCGTTCGTCAATGATTCTTTCCGTGATGTCATTGATTGCGTAACCGTCTCGGGGTCTGCGTATTTTATAAAGAGGTCCGTTTGGGAAGAACTAACTTCGGATGAGGGCTTTGCAGAATTGAACGGCCTTCCGTCAGGAGCTTTTCTGAACACTGATCTATACTACGAAGAAACATGGTGTTCATATTTCGCCAGGTACAAAGGGTATCGAGTGGTGTATAATGGCGAGGCTGAAATGATCCATCATCATGATTCGTCGCCCAACCCATCCAAGGATCAGAAGATTATGAAATCAAAGAAGCAATTTGCTGCCGCCTGCGACAGATTTGGTATTATTCACGATTAAGGTTTGTTATGATTGTTGGTTCGATGGTGGTGCGGGATGAGGCTAACAGGTATCTTCAGGCCAGTTTGTCTCGGCTTCTAGAGGTGTGCGACAAAGTATTTGTTGCTGATGATGGGTCGATGGATAATTCTGTTGAGATGGCAAGATCTATGGGGTGTTCAGTTTGGGAACGACCAGATAGTGTTAAACCTTTTGCCGTGAACGAGTCTGTGTTTCGTTCAGCCGCCTGGAATATATTGGGCGAAACGATGAGCTTAAATGAAGATGACTGGGTCCTTTCTATTGACGCAGATGAATATCTTATGGCTTCCAGAAAACAGTTGGAAGAGATGGCAGTTCAGGCAGGACAGAGGAATGCTTTTACTCTCTCTATCCGAGAGGCGTGGAGTCTTGACCCCGTTCTGATTAGAGTTGATGGATTCTGGCGAGAGAACCATAATAGAAGGGTTCATCGCTGGAACAAGGAGGCGAAGTTTAGGAATGTTACAATGGGATGCGGTTCTGTGCCGGATGGTGGCCGATGTACGGAGATTCATAAAATTCAAATTCTACATTTTGGCTACGCTTTAGAAGAGGACCGTCTAAGAAAGTATGACTTTTATAAGTCCCTCCCATCTCATGGTCACAATGAATCTCATATTGAATCTATTTTAAGCAAACCGACCCTCGAAAGGTTCGATGAAAAAATCAAGTTTTGGCGGGGAATGAAATGACTACGGTTGGTATCGTTATAGGAACGTTTGGTTCTGATGAATGGAACGATCGTGGCGATCAAAAAAAAGAAGCCTGCCGAACCTTGCTTGGGGTTGATAACATTATCCATGTTCATGGCGATAATTTAGCTCGTGCTCGTAATATTGGGGCTAGGAATATTGGCACTGATTACATTGTTTTTCTTGACGCAGACGATATGTTGTGCTATAATTACTGTGATATCTTAAAGAAAAACATTCTATTAGGTCAGAATATTCTTTACCAACCTCAAACAATTGGCTGGTTCGAGAAAACAGGCGCCTTTGTCGGAGCACCGGAGTTTATACCAGACAGAAATATGAGTGTCTCCAATAACCTCGTAATTGGAACGGCTGTCCCAACCTCTTTTTGTATAGAGTTTGATCCCGTCCTCCCGGCCCTGGAGGATTGGGATTTTTTCCTGAGAATGATCCTTAATGGTGCGAAAGTTAAACAGTGTCCAGGGATGGTTTACTTCGTCGGTTTGAACGAAAATTCTCGCAACTCTCCTACTTCTGGAAATCATGATACAGCCTATCAAATCATCAGAAGAAAAAATTTGAACGTTTCTAACTATATATTGGAGCCTTAATGCAACTAGCTTTTCTTGGAAATTTTGGTGTGGATTTTTCCAGTGAATCCCATCATCGACGAACGCTCCAAAATCTCGGACACTCAGTTATTTCGCTTCAGGAAACCCAGGCGACCGGTGAGCAGGTTCTAGAGGCCGCTGAGACGTCAGATGCCCTCATTTGGGTACACACCCACGGATGGGACACTCCGGGCCTTAGAATGGCCCAGGTTCTGTCTGAGTTGAAGAAACGTGGCATCCCCACATTAACGTATCATCTTGATCTCTGGTTCGGTCTGGAGAGACAGAAAGATATGCAATCTGATGACTATTGGCACATCCAACATTTTTTTACGGTCGACAAAAAAATGGCCGACTGGTTCAATACCGAATCGGACATCCAAGGACATTATATTAACGCTGCTGTTTACGACGCGGAATGCTATTGGAACCCAACCCCAGCTGCTAGAGATCTGATTTTCGTTGGGTCTAAAGGCTACCACCCGGAATGGCCCTATCGACCACAACTTATAGAATGGCTGCATGGAGCCTATGGCGGTAGATTCACTCATTATGGAGGGGATGGGGCCGGAGTAATTAGAGGAGACGCTTTGAACGATCTCTATGCATCGACAAAGGTTGCCGTGGGAGACAGTCTTTGTATTAACTTTGACTATCCTTACTATCATTCTGATAGGGTTTATGAGACATTGGGTCGCGGTGGGTTCATTATCCATCCCTACATTAAGGGCATGGAGGAGAATTTTAACGATGGCGAACATTTGGTTTTTTACAAGTTTGGTGACTTTGAAGACCTGAAAAACAAGATCGATTTCTACATCGAAAACGACGAGGCCCGAGAAATCATCAGGGCATCCGGTCACGAACACGTAAAGAAAAACCATACGTACCTTAACCGATGGACTGAAATTTTGGGGTCACTATGACAGAAATGGTTAAAGCAAGGCTTAACGGTAAGTGGGACATCATCCTCCCTGAGCATCGTGCTGCCCGGCCCGAATGGACGACAGGATGGGAGCCTGAACGACTGGACGCCTTAGAGTCCGAAATCAAGGACCAGATTTCTAAAGGCCAGACACCGGTTGTGTATGATATCGGGACAGAAGAAGGTGATATGACCGGCCTGTACGCCCAATGGGGTGCTTCGGTCCACGCCTTTGAGCCGAATCCTCGTGTCTGGCCGAACATTAAAGCAATTTGGGAAGCGAATAATTTGCCTCCGCTAGAGGGATTTTTCGTAGGTTTTGCGGCAGCCAAAACAGATATTCGACCGGAAAACATTGAGGCGATCATCGATCAGCCAATTGTCGACGGCTGGCCCTTCTGTGCACACGGCGAGGTTATAGGTGACCATGGGTTCCGCACAATAGCTGAGCGCTCCGGTGATACTCCGAGCGTAAGAATCGATGACTATGTCTCCTTGACAGAAGAACCCCCGACCATTATCACGATGGATGTCGAGGGGGCGGAGTTTGAGGTCCTTAAAGGGGCCGAACTAATTCTAGAACAATTCTCGCCAGTTGTTTTTATTTCCGTTCATCCAGAATTCATGTTCAAAGATTATGGCACCTATGAGGCAGATATGCATCTTTGGTTGAGGCAACAGGGGTATACTGGACGCCATTTTGCCTACGATCACGAACATCATTGGGAGTACCGAAAAATATGATTCAACTCGTTTTCAAAAGCTACGTTGAAGGAATCCCATCCCGAGGGTACTGGGATCAGGATTTTCTTCAGGACGCTCTATGCGGTGAAGTTTGGTGGCCTGTTAATGGCGTGGCCTTCCGGCCGGCAAAAATGGAAGACGTTAAAAACGGATGTGTTTTAGTAGTTCCGGCCGGATCACACGCTGATAAAGTTGACGAGATCAATAAGGACATCGAACGACTCGATTGGGTTGTTCTGATTCTTACAAGTGACGAACAGGGTGTTTTCCCGGTTCATGAGGTTAAGCATCCCAATAAGATCATCTACCTTATGACACCTCATTTTGATAAGGATTTAAGCAACGTTGATCGCTACATTGGTGAGGGATTTCCGACCGCAACCATTTCTTCTCAACAGAAGATTAAGGCAGATGAAGCCGGTCGAACGCCGCCTGTTGATGTGTTCTTCGCTGGTCAGCAAACGCACAGGCGCAGAGACGAATGCATTGCTGGTATCGAATCTACTGACATAAACAAAAGAATTATTACAACACAAGGCTTTTCCGAAGGGCTGGACCACAACGAGTATTACGCTGGAATTATTGGGGCTAAAATAATCCCATGTCCGTCCGGTCCATGCACAGTAGATTCATTTCGTTTCTTTGAAACCCTCGAGCTGGGGCGTATTCCACTGGCGGATGCTGAAACCCCGGACGGTAGACGTGACCGGTATTGGCAGAAGCTTTTCGGCTCAGAAGATCTTCCGTTTGAGATGATTAATGACTGGGAACATGTCGGTGGTAACATTGCTAAACTTCTGAACCGCTGGAGGCACAACGCCAACGTATGCTTCTCCTGGTGGCAGAACTATAAGCGAGAATTCGTCTATCATTTGCATGAAGACATTAAAAGAATTTCTGGGGCAGAAAGTTACGGAAACTACCTACTGGATAATCTAACGGTTCTGGTTTCAACCAGCCCCATTCGTAGACATCCGAGTCTGGATATCATTAGAGAAACCCTCGATTCGATTAGGGAAAGACTCCCACATTCTGAGATCATTATAATGATCGACGGCATTAGAGAGGAACAAGAATATCTGCGAGAACAGTATGAGGAATACGTTGGCAATCTTCTTTGGATGATCAATTCTGACTACATGAATGTTGTACCGATTCTCTTTACGGAACACATGCATCAGTCCGGTATGACTCGCAAGGCCTTAGAAAATGTTAGAACGCCAACAATTCTTTACGTCGAACATGACACGCCTCTTTGTGGCTCTATTGATTTCGAGGGCATCGTTCATAATGTTGCGGCAGAGTTAGCCGATGTTGTGAGGCTCCATCACGAAACTCATATCTTAGTAGAACATGAACACATGATGCTAGATACCGCACCAATAGAGATTAATACTGTACCTATGATGAAAACAGTGCAATGGTCGCAGAGACCGCACGTTAGCAGAAAGAACTTCTACCAGAAAATTCTTTCAGATCATTTTTCACCCGAAGCCAAAACAATGATTGAGGATGTGATGCACGGAATCGTACATAGTGCATACACGGATAGAGGACGCCCTGCCTGGGCTGATTTTAAACTGTGGATGTACACCCCTGATCCTAACGCCATGAAACGATCAACGAATCTCGACGGTCGAGGCGACGAAGAAAAATATGGAATGGTTTTCTGATGCGAATAGGGCTTATCGCTAGGGCAGACAGAACGGGACTTGGTATTCAGACATACGAATTCTATCGCCACATGAACCCATCCAAGGTTCTTGTAGTGGATTTATCGCACTGTTCCGGGCAGCGACCAAACGCCGAGATGTATCCTAATGGTGTAGTTTGGCATGATGGTCGCTACCCTGGTGTCGAAATTTTTCACGATCCGGTTGTTGATGAATTCCTAGAAGATCTAGACATAGTTTTTACCTGCGAAACGCCCTACAGTTACTATCTTTACATCAAGGCCAAAGAAATGGGTGTCAAGACGGTACAACAATTTAACTATGAGTTCCTTGATTTCCTTTATCATAAAAACCTACCTTTCCCGGATCTTCTCGCTAGCCCATCGACATGGCATCTGGATGAAGTTAAACAACGGTTTCCGACAAGAGTGGAGCATCTACCAGTCCCGGTTAATCGAGAGGCAGTCCCGTTCAAAAGACGCGACAAATTGAGAAAGATTCTACACACAGCCGGTACCCCGGCAGTAGAGGATCGCAATGGGACTTTGACTCTCATAGAGGCGATGAGACACGTGAAGTCAGATGTTTCGTTGGAGGTGAAGACCCAAAAGCATATTGAGGTCACAGCGCCTCTAGTCAAAACAATTATCAACTTCGGTAAACCTGATAACTATTCAGATCTTTACGGCGATCATGATGCCTTTGTTATGCCGCGTAAATTTGGTGGATTGTGTCTCCCCATGAATGAAGCGGCTTCTGCCGGGATGGTCGTGATTTCATCCAAGGTTTCTCCACAAACAGAGTGGTTACCCGAAGGGGTCCTTGTCGACACGCATGTTTCTAAACAAATCATGACAAAAACAATGATTGACATTAACGAGACAGACCCAATTAAACTGGCTGAGAAGATTGATGAGTTGGCCGGTGATGAAAACCTCTTTGGAAAACTATCTGATCACATGAACGAATTAGCTGATGAACTTGACTGGAAGAAAATGCGACTCAAATACCTTGAAGTATTTGAGTCATTACTATAGTGGTAGGAGGTGCCTGAATGCCTAAACCAAAAGCATCGTTTAATGAGGATGACGATTTCGATTTCATTAAAGAAAACAAACCGTCTAAATCGTTCTCCACGGTCAGCCCATCTGGTTCACCAATTCCTCTCATGACCGAAGCTGAGGTCACTTTCTACGAAGACAAAAGGGACAGGTACCAGACCGATAACAAATTCACAAACGTATCTGATCTTCTTGAGTTAGACAGAGTTCTATTGCATGAAGTAATGTGTTTCCGGTGGGGCCAATGGCTTCTTACAGGCGGCCTTGACTATGACGGGAACCCTCAACTCAAACTTGAGAACATGATCCAACTTTATTCCAAGGAGATCAGGGAACTCAAGGCAGCACTCGGCGTAGACAAGAAATCTCGTGATGCCAACAAGGGACTTAACACGGCTGATTTCTTTGAGAACCTTAAATTGAGAGCGGAACAATTCGGTATTCATCGGAATGAACAGATCATCAAAGCATACACTCTTTGGAAAGAGTTAGAGGGGCTTTATACGTTGCATAAGAATAGCACCCCTACAGAGCGATCAGAGTTTAAATGTCATGAAGCCGATGTGTTCGAATGGCTGGAAGAAAAATTTGTTGAATTAGACGCCCTAGATGAGGCCTTTCGCACAGAGCAAAAGATCTGGATCAGAACAGAACTCAATAACTAGGGGTACTTTATTTTATGAACGATAAAACATGGGATAAAAAACTCAAATATATTCGAGGCAAATACCCAGATGTTAACTCCATAGATTGGGCGTCTATTATAGCCGGTGAACCTGGCATTCTTAGGGCTATAGCTGGTAACGTAGCCGGGTCCAATTATAATAAGAAACACGGAATTTCCGATGCAACACAGTTGCTTGGAACAGAATTTTCCGAGTTGAATTTCGTTGATGCGCTGAACATCCTTTGGGGTGATAGATCTATCAGCGATATGGTAGCGAAAACCAATATCTCGCATAACAAGATTTATAACATGAAACGGGGTTTGCGCGAGCCTACGTTCAAAGACATGGAAGCGATAGCTAAAGCGTTCGGCAAAGACCCGGCCTTTTTCCTTGAATACAGGATAGCTAAAATACTTGCTTCTATAGATAGATATTTAACCTCTTCACCGGAAACAGCTACACACTGGTTTTCTCTCCTTTCCTCCAAGAAATGGATTAAAGTTAAATGATTTATGAACCGCTTTCAGAAGCAGAATGTTACCTTTTCGCTCTCACACAAGATGAAAGCGGCCTTGATCTTGCCGAGTTTTGTTTGATCGACGATACAAGACCTGACGGAATCTTTAGGGCCTGGCCCTTTCAGGTGTCTTGGTGGCGAAATGCGGAAAACAAGACGATTGATGCTGGAGCTAGATCGGTAGGGAAGAGCCGCTCGATCAGCCTTCGGGCCTTCGCTTTTCCTTTTATCCACCCCGGTAATGAGATGGTTATCACAGCACCTGAGGCCATCCATCTTCAGGCTGTTACCGATAACATCGAGATTCTTTACACGAGAAATAAGCTCGCACGGGAAATGCTGCAAGGAAGAATAAAACATCGACCCTTCCATGTTAATTTCGCTAACGGGGCACGAATGATGGGGCGAATCCCTCACCACGACGGGACCGGCGTGAAAGGCATCCACCCGATCTGGTTAGAACATGACGAGGCCCAGGATTACGGCGAGGCGGGTTGGACAGAAATAACTTCGACCGTGAAAGACCACCCTGATTCCCGGTGGAGATGTGTAGCTGAAAATCAATACGTTCTAACCGATAACGGATGGAAGTATATCCAAGATATTAAAGTTGGCGACATGGTGTGGACACATAAGAACCGGTGGAAGAAGGTTCTTAACGTGTTCGATAATGGCATTCAAGATTGCGTTAAGACAATTGGGCAAGGTTGCGATGGCCTAGTTACGACTCCGGGTCATAAGTTCTATGTAAGAAATAAGAAAAGACGTGGCCCAGAGTTTCCTGATCCACAATGGCTAGAGGTTGACAAATTCACACTAGATGACAAGATTGAATCTTGCTGGTCCAGTCCTATCGTTGTAACGGAACCTTCGTCGCCACCGGCTATGGAAAAAAAAATTCCTCGTAATCACACTATTGACACCAGTGATCATTTATGGCTATGGCTCTATGGTCTCTATTTGGCAGAAGGTTATACCGTAGATTTTGTTCACAAGGGACATCGCCATAGTCGGGCATACTGGTGTTTACACGACGACGAAGCCCCGCTCGTAGCAACCATGTTACAATCCCTAGGGTTTAATACGTCTTATGACAAGGGGCCTGGAAAGAGTACAAAGGTCTGTGTCTCCAACGCTTCCGTTGCAGAATGGTTGAAGATAAACTCGGGGAGTCTAGCTATTAATAAGCGGCTAGCCCCCTGGGTTTTCGGAATGAGCCAGGAACATCGCCAACAAGTGTATAATGGCCTTAATTTTGGGGATGGATCTATTAATCAAAATAGAAAGAGATTTGAATATTCCACTGTGTCACCCAAACTAGCCCTTGATGTCAAACTTCTCGGACAAACATTGAACCATGTGTGCAATATTTCAAAAAAACCAGGACATGATGGGGTTATTGATGGTAGGGTTATAAAATGCAGGGAAGGTTACGTCGTTCAATGCACTCATATAGATGACTTTAAAAACCCTCAGACATTCAAATTAGAGGATAGGCTTTTTTGGTCCCCGATAACTCGCATTGAAGACTATGGTCAGGTACATGTTTACGATCTTGAAGTTGAAGATGATCACAGTTATTGTGTTGAAGGAATAATCGTTTCAAACTGTCATGGCGTGACTCGTGGGGTGGGGGATTCTTTCGACGATAAGATCACCGGCCAAGATTCAACATGGAGCGTTACAAGAATTCCGGCCACATATAGACCGACTTGGACTGAAGCCCAACGGGAACAGGCCATAGAAGAATATGGCGGCTATGACTCTCCTGATTTTAGGAGAAATATCTTGGGACTCCCAGGGGACGGCAACTCGCCGATGTTCGTTTTACACCGGATAATGCAGTGTGTTGACGACGATGTGTTCAGCGATTATAACAAGTTCGAGTATTACAGTGAACTTATTGACGAGGCTATGGTTAGAGAAGTCGATTCGATTGAGGATCTAATCGAAATCCCAGCAACTCACAGAAACTATGAGAGGGTGTGGGTTGGTATGGACTTGGGCTGGTGCGTAGATACCGAGACGGAAATCTTAACTAAGCGCGGCTGGCTCAAATATGATCAGGTCTTGATTGGCGATGAGTCTTTATCAATCGATCCTACGACCGGTAGGTCTTCATGGGAAACGATAACGGATCTGTATAAAGATACAGGTATGTATACTATGGTTCACATGAAAGGCCAGTCCTTTGATGCTATGACCACCCCGCATCACAAGTGGCTAGTCGGGGGTGATGCAGAGGGTTGGTCATGGAAGACAACAGAAACTCTTTGTTCGGACGACCTTATTCCTCTGGTTTCCCTCAAAAACTGGGGGCCTGCTAGTGAGGACGAATTAGTAGAGATAACATCTTCTAGATTAGATGACCTTACTGAGAATATAACGATTGACCACAAGTTCAGAACTATCTGGTGCCCGACTATTAAGCATCGTAACTGGCTGGCTAGACGCAACGGTTCGATTTATTTTACCGGGAATACAGTGGCGCCAACCGCTATTACTGTTTTCGCAGAAGTGAATGACGGAAAAAAGGTCAAGTCTTCACTTAAACTTGTCACCAAGTTACTCTTGAGAAGAGTGGCACCAGAAGATCAGGTTAAGGTAGTTATGAACCTGATGGAAATGTATAGACCAGTTGCATTCACCCTAGACGCAACAGGGGCAGGGTTTCCTCTCATTGATAACCTAAAAGAAAAAGTTAAGGGGCATGAAGACCTGGCCTTTATGCTTGATCGCATCAAACCAGCCGGGTTCTCCGAGAAGGTTATTGTGGGGTTTGATGACAATGTTAAGATTAACGAATTAGACCCGGCTGGGTTTATGGCAGCGGCCATTAAGAGGCCCTACATTGAGGCTTCAACTGATGCCGTCCGCGTTCTTATCGATGAAAAAAGAATGATCCTTCCGTACGATAAGTCTATTATTGGTGAACTTCAGTCTACGCCGAAAAACGCGAGATCTGGTGTTGATCATTACGGTAAGACGACAAGAAGAAAACAAGGAATGCACACACTTGACGCTATGCGGATGGCTTGTCTCAGTCATCAAACGCATTTTGTCGAAGAAATCATAGCTAGCCATGACCAACTATGGACGCCACCAGATATGATTATTTTCTGATTTGACGTTAATATCGAGATAGAAAGAGTTACATTTCAGATGGATGCAGCCGACGAGAAGATAGAACAATACAGAAGTGAGATCATAGGATACCTTAAAGAATGCTATGGTTTCCACGAGTGCGACGATATTAAAGAAATATTGAGAACAATTTCCGCATATAGGGCGCGGGCAAGCATCCTGAGACAAGGGATTATAAAATCACCAAACCCGAAGTTCAACAGGTTCAGGCTAGATTCTCTAGATCCTTTCCTGGCAGAAATGACAGAACAATTCAAAATTTGGAGTCGCATAAGCTCGGTCGAGCAATTTGAGTGGGAAACCACCACAAAGGGGTAGAAAATGGTTGAGAGTGGTTTCGATGACATAGAAGGAGAGGTTGGGTTCATTAACGAATCCGACCTGAGCGATGCCGCTGTCAAAGAAATTCTAAAGGAACGAGCAGAGTTTGCCAGGGTCGAACGGTTCGTAAACTCTTGGGGTGGTTCGCCTCGCCGACGCAGTAGTACCATTTTTAATCAGGACAGATACACGATACCGGAAGGCATCTTCGATCAGTTTCGGGTAGCAGCAGACGCCGCCAGATATGATGATGTTGTTTCTAACGCTGTAGAAGTTACCGAGCAACTAGCTTTTCAAAAGGTTTCCATAGAATGCGGCGATGATGATTTAGATAACATTTCATCACAAATCCTTGATGATCTAGATATTATCAATCGGATGAGGGAAATCTGGCGGGAACTTTTTATCGTTTCCCAATGCTATGTTGCCGTTAAATGGGGTCGCAAATCTTATCGTGTCAAAGGTATCAGGGAGAGTGGTCGTCAAAACAAAAAGGTTTACAATCTTCTTGTCCCGACCGGCTTGTCACTCCTTGACCCTCTCAAGGTCGTCCCGGTTGGGGATTTCCTTTTTGGCGATGAAAAACTTGTGTACATCGCAGATTCTTTAGAGGAAGCTAAAAGTATCGAAAACTCGTTGTCTGGCGTGAATGCCTCTGATCAGAATGTGACCGCTCTCTTTACCCAAAAGTACGACCCGTCCTCATTTGAGTTGATGGAGATACAAAACCTGGTCGGCCGCAGTGTCAACTTAGAGAACCGGCTTTTTGTTCTAAACCCTGACAATGTTTGGCGGATCACCATGACAAGGCCCTCGTATCAGAGGTTCGCCGATGTAAGATTAACTTCAGTATTCGAACTTCTCGATCTTAAACATAACCTTAGGGAATCTGACCGTTCAGATATTCTTGGTAACCTAAACTGTATTGTTCTTGTAAAAAAAGGCGATGATAAGAAACCAGCCACTGAGGCCGAGTTGTCAGGTGTTGCCGCTAAGTTAAATTCTAATTCGCGGAACTCTCTGATGATCACAGACCATCGTATTGAGGTCGAGATTATTACCAAAAAGAATGATCATACTCTCAGGGCTGAACGCCACAACATTTTCGATTCTCGCATTACGGCCAGACTTTTCCAGATCTTAGCCACTGGGGCATACAGCTCCGGATCGCCACTCGACGATTCGTCCAAACTTTTCAAAGTGATCGCTGCCGGTATGGAAGCTCGCCGCGACCTTATTCGTGATTCAATCATGGATCATGTGATTGAAATCATATGGCAACGCAACGACGTTTTAAAAGGCTATCCCTTCATGGAGTTTAAACCCAGGCGGGTGGCCCTAGATTTCAACCCGAACTATAGCCAACTGATCTTTGATTTACATAATATCGGTGCTATCTCTCGTCAAACAATGCTTGATGAAGTGGGCATAGATCAAGAAGTGGAAGCTTTCAGACGAGTAAGAGAAGATTCTATATATGATGGCGTGTTTGAGCCGAGGGCCTCTCTCAATAGTGTTATAGGTCGCATTGCTGGCGGTAACTCTAACGGTGGCGGTTCCAATCAAGAGGCGTTTAATGCCTCGCCGTCGAATGAACCGAAAGATAGCCTGAAAAGTGACGTCAAGAAATCTAAGAACGTTTAAATCTATAAGCAAAGAATGGAGTCCGGTATGACAATTTTAACAGAGGGAGACAACAGTTTATTCTTGACTGCCCCAGCGATGATTGTCGACACCGATATTGATACTGCTTCTTGGGCGGCTGCTCATATTCTTGACAACCCGAACTATAAGTGGATTTTGGCCAGATATGTTGAGGCGGATAACGCTAACGACAACGGACAATATTGGACTTATGAGGATCTGAAACTTGCCAGACCTTCTATCCAGTATTCACCCATGAATGTAGATCATCACCCAACAGAAATTGTTGGTTCGTGGGTGAACTCTGAGATGATGCTACCTAATGATACTGTTCTCAATCCGTATATTGAAGTACTTGGTGCCTTTTGGGAAAGGTACTTCCCGGAAACATTAGAGAGAGTTCAGGCCGCATATGAGTCTGGTACCTTAGCCGTTAGTATGGAATGTATTTCTGAGTCTGTTACATGTGGCCATTGCGAAAAAGAGTTTTCTTATGCCGGTCCCTTTTCGCCAACATACTGTGAGCATATCCAAAATCGTTCAGCACATCGTCAATTAAACAAGCCAAACTTCTTGGCTGGCGCTCTTATCATGCCCGGCAATCGTCCGGGGTGGAGTAAGGCTGACGTGAAAGATATTTCTAAGCGTTCATCAGATGATGAGAAAAACAGACTGATTGAAAGCATAGCGGCGGCCCATCCCTCTGGTTCTCCGAAAGATTGGGAAGACATCATGTGGGGCATCCAGATGCAGTATCTTAGAGAAAGAACAAACGGTGTGTAAACTTTTTTTCAAAAAAGACGATACTTGTGTTAGACAGGATTAAGGAGCTGTATGGATAAACTCATTGAACAACATGATGAACTTCTAGAAAACGCTCCTGAAGATTTCGATCTCGCTGAGCATGAGAAAACTTGTCCTATCTGCAACAAAGAATCAATCAATGATCCCGATGAAAGGGGTGACGTGGAAACTTTTAGTAGAGAACAACTAGATGCGGCTGTTCTGGCAGCGATTGCCCCTCTCGAAGCGGAGCTAAAATCCATTAAGGATGAGGCAAGCAAGTCTGATGACGAAGCTCGCCAAGCCGCTGCCGACGAAGCTGCTGCGAAGATCGTGGCACTACAGAGCGAGCTTGACGCAGCAGAGCTTAAAGTAGAGAACGCAGAAAAACTTCTTGCCGATTCCCTCGCATGGATTCAGGCTGTAGTGGACCTCGACGCAGAGGCCGCTCGCCTAGATGAACTCAAGGAGTCACGCTCGGCTCTTGTTAAAGAGCAGACTTCTTTCTCAGAAGAGAAGATCGCCGAGCGTATTGATGACTGGGCTATGCTCAGCGAAGATGAGTTTGCTGCTCGTCTGGCCGATTGGGCCGAACTTTCAACAGCCAAGAAAGATTCTTCCGAATCCGATGGCGCTGAAACAGCAGGTATTAGAGTCGTCCGTCCCGGAAAGCAAGCCAAAACTTCTTTCATGGACAGCCTTAAGGACGTAACCGAAAAGGCCAGTGCCGCTGGCTACGATTTTTCTAGCCTCTGAAGGGAGGATAAGTAATGGCAACTCGTAACTTTGTTTTCCGTAAATCACCAACGCATGGCCAGCGGGGGAGTCGGTTCGTTCTTGGCGGACCCACCAACCTCACCTCAGGCGTGCCTGTTAAAGTTGATGGTTCAACCGATGGCCTCGGTCGTCGCACTGTAACCATTGCTACCGGTGCTCAAAACAAGCCGCTACCTGGACAGGGTGGGATTCTTGTTTTTGAGAACATCGATAGTCTAAACACACTTGGTGAAACTTTCTCTGACGTTGACCTTGCTGTTCCTGGTGACGCCGTCCAGGTCGTTACCGGTAATGGTGGCTCCGTCAAGGTTGCTCTCACCAACACTGCATCCACCAACTCGTTTGGTCGCACCGGTTATCCTAAGGCCCGTGTGATGGTTGCAGGTGTGAGCCAGGCTACCCCCTCTGTCGCCCCCGGCGACTACCTTACACCCGGTGTCGGTAACGACGCTTCGGGTTACTGGGCTGAAACATCTAATGCTGCTGAAGCCTGGCTTGTTGTAACATCCGTCGATTCAACGAATGGTATCGTTGAAGCTGAGCTACTTGTCTAAGGAGGCCGAAATGTTTAAAACAAACGATAGTCAAATTCAAGACCTCCGCTCTCAGATCAGCAGACTGAACGAAGAGGCAGCGGAACTTATCCGTGATCCCCAGTTCCTTAAGGAAACCGCCCAGCAATCGGGTGAGGAAATCTGGTATGGCTTCAACAACGCCAGCCTTGTCGACCTTTTCACTGAGGTTGAGCGTCTCCCGCTCGACGGCCTCGCTGAGATCGAGACTGAGGTTCGCGGCCTTACCGCTTTCCACATCGCTCGCGGTGGCTACATTGAGGAGTCAACGATCCACGCTGAGACTGGCTACCTTCCGAAGGACCAGATCGGTATCCATGTTGTGGAGCAGATTGACCGGATCGAGACTGGTTTTGTTCCTGCTATGAACAAGATCGTGTCGAAGGCCCCAAGTCGTCTTGATGCGGAAATCAACCGCCGTGTCCTCAAGACCCTTCAGGCTGCGATCCCCACAAGCTCACCCTACTATGTGGCAACCACCAACACCACCCTTACGCAGCTTAGCAACGCTATCGATGCGGTCAAGGATGTTGTTGAGCCTGAGGCAGGCGACCCTGTGATCGTCGCTCGGTCAGGTATGATCCGTAAGATCCGTGACGCTCTCACCAGCGCCAACACTTACAACATGTTCACACCTGTTACCAACGAAGACCTTCTTCGTCGGGGCGTAATCACCGAATTCCAGGGCGTGCCGATCGTTGAACTTAAAAACTTCAAGGACGAAAATGGGGCATCATATTTCCCCGGCAACGAGCTTTGGGTGGTCGGTCGTTCCGCTGGCAAGACAGCCTTCTACGGCTCCCCTCGAACCACTTCGTGGCTAGAGAATGAGGCCGAGTACTGGCACTGGCAGACCCGACTCAACTATGGCGTCTCGGTTTACCGTCCAGGTCACGCACGTCGTATCGTGGACTCTTCAGTCTCTGCCTGATAGTCTAATACCGTTAGGTATACTTGAGGCCGCCCTTCGGGGCGGCCTCTTGCCTTTCTAAGGTAGATGTGATATTATGGTTTGGAAATGAAACCGTCTGGTAAAACTTTGAGTTCAGAAGGAACAGCCAAGAATGCCCTCAGAGGCTCCTCAGAGGGCCTGTATGCCGCCTTTGGTGAGGTAAAGTCGCTGAGAGACTGGCTGACTGATGAGAGATGTAGGGTTAGCGAGAGCGTTCTAAAATCAAGAATGAGAGTGGGGGTCGTCCAACCAGGTGACGATATCGAAAATCTCTTAACTCAACCAAAGAGAAACGCTACATTGTACACGGCATTTGGCGAATCTAAACCTTGGCCTGAATGGCGGACGGACCCTCGGTTTACGGTCAACGAGAATTCTGCTAGATATAGGCTTAAGTCCGGCTGGGAATTTGAGAAAGCTATTTCTGTAGAGGTGCAAACTTTACCGGAATATTCAGCATTCGGAGAATCCAAGACGCTCAAAGAATGGCTCCTCGATAATCGCTCTCTTGTTGATGAGAAAAACTTTCATCTACGAAGAAATCTAGGTTGGCCTATTGAGAAAATTCTGTCTACGCCGATAAGAAAACAACGTACTCTTTCGGATGAATATCAAGCCTTTGGAGAATCGAAGACCATTAGTGAATGGCTTAAAGATGATAGATGTCTTGCCAGTAGAACCACTATCTATAGGAAATTGGATTCGGGCGACTCTTTTGAAGAGATTTTGAGATCTACAGTCCCAGAATTCTTTTATGATGCTTATGGTGAGTCTAAAACAGCTAAAGAATGGCTTGACGATGATCGTTGTAGCATAGATAACGTAACGACTCTAGTCTCTAGATTTAATAGCGAATTTATTTCTAACGAAGATGCCCTTACTGAGCCACCTTGTTATAATGTCTCACATCAAGAAAATTCTCTGGCAGACTTCATTTCTCGGTTCATTGATATCGAACGCTCTAATCGTTCGATCATCGCCCCGTACGAGTTGGATATCTTTATTCCCAGCATGAACATGGCCGTTGAATACAATGGCCTGTATTGGCACTCGGAAAAATTCAAGCATCGCAACTATCATTATGATAAGTATATTGCCTGCAAAGAAAAAGGTATCCGTCTGATCCAGATTTGGGAGGATGATTGGATACTCAAACGGCCGGTAGTCGAGAAGATGGTTTTAAACCGGCTAGGTTTATCTGATACTGGCACAGTCTATGCTAGAAAGACTACCGTAGACAAAGAGGTTTCACTTGGGGAGGCTAAGAAAATCCTAACTGAGAACCATATCCAGGGGTTTACCACTGCTTCATATAGGTATGGTCTCAGAGATTCTGATGGCACCCTGGTTGCGGTTCTCCTGATGAAACGCTTATCTGGTGAAGTGAAATGGGATTTAGTTAGGTATGCCACATCTTGTAATGTCCCAGGCGGGTTTAGTAAACTGCTGAAGGCTTTCCGTTCTGATCACGACGGAGCCATCAAGACTTTCGCTGATATCTCTATCTCTAATGGTCATCTCTACCGGATGACGGGATTTCGGGAAATAGAAGTACTTGCGCCAGACTACCACTATGTGAAGCCAACCACTCTTGTTAGGGAACACAAATTCCGCTACAGAAAAGAAAGATTCAAACTTCGGGACGATCTCGAATATGTCGAGGGGTTGACTGAAAGCGAACTGGCTTCGTTGAACGGTTTGTATAAGGTTTATGATGCCGGTAAAATAAAGTTTTCGCTAGTTTAGTCGTTAAGAATATATAGGATGATATACACTAAGGGAGATGGATGATGGTAGACGAAAGAGAAACATGGCAGAACCTGAACGCCGGTGATGTTTATATTGATGTAGCTGACCCGTACGTTCCGAACGCACACCGGTCCCACCGGATCGGTCCAGGCGACATGGTTAGCATCACCATTGCGGAACGCCAATTCAACCAAAGAAACATTCCGAAAAAGGACTATGATTTGTTTACCAACGGAACTCTAACCCCAGTAAAACTAATCGACACCGCCGCCGACTTTGAAGAGATCGCACTCTCGCCAAACGTGAAAAGCGAAACAGATCTTCGTGACCTTTTCAAACTTACGGCCTCAAAGTTCAAAACTGAGATCGCTGAGATCGATAATCAGCGCATCCTCGAACGACTCATCGAACTGAGCGAAGATGACTCAACCAACGTTTCTCTCTCGCAGCGAAAAGCAATCGAGGCGCGTCTAGACGCTATCCGTCCAGACCTCAAAACGGAACGGTCCCTAGGTGATCAAACCGTTTCGCGGCTCCCGGAGAAAAAGCTAGCCTCGTTTTAAGGAGTAACCTATGGCCTCATTGGACCTTGCCGATCTGATCCCAGATTTGACATACAATTTAAATGCACCCGGCGAGGACCAATTTGCCACAGTGTCGGAGGAAGAGTGGGTTAGCCGTCTTCGAGATGGTTTCTGGAACGCTTTTAACGACGGTCTGGTTCAAGATTACACAGAGTCTGACGGCTATGTTACCGGACGTTCCTCTGCTGACCTGATGCCTCGTGACCAGCAACAGTTGATTATTCTTTACACGGGCATTAACGTGGTTTTTCAACAGATGTTGCGTCTCAACACTCTTTTCCGAGCGAAGGCCGGACCGGTGGAGTACGAGACACAACAGTCCGCTCAACTTCTCAAATCTTTGCTCGACGAAATGTCCGATCGTAGAAACAAGGTTTTGGAACGTCTCGCCGAAACCGGTGAAACCGGGGCGGTGTTCCTGATAGACACCTACCGTTCTAGGCAAGATGCGTTGTACAGCGGCGATAGTCTTTGGGTTGGCTACTAATGGCTGGGGTAAGCAACCCCAAGTTTGGCGCAGGGTTTAATGAGACTGCGTTCCGTGAAGCCATCCGTTCCACTATGACAATGGGTATGCCAAATACGGTAGAGGAACGGGCTACTTTTATTTGGGTTACCAAAAGTACCCACGCTAAAACTAACGCTGCCGGTAGACCGTTTGATTTCAACCAGCCTGCCCTGTCGGTAGAGGTCCCTGAGGAGGTTCAGGTTCCTTGCGCCTACGAATTTATTGATAGGGCTGGTCACGGTACACCTGTTGGGCAGTTCGAGAACCCGAGGGTTAAACTTTATCTTATGGACGAGGATTACGAACTGGTCAAAGGGGCGTCAAAGGTCCGGCTTGGTGGTAACATGTATCAGATTAATTTCGTGGAGCCGCCTGTGTCACTGTTCCTACCTACGCTCTATACCTTATGGTTGCAATCTGAGGACGAGGCATGAGCGCGTACGTCGGAGGCAAAAGACTAAGTTGCATCCAGGATTCTTTCTACAAAATGGTGAAAGACGCCATGGACGGCCTGGGATGGTTGGATAGTTTTCCTGGCACTCGTGAGGACGTAGAACTTTTAGCTGAACCGTTGAACCCTGGGGTTGAGATCAAACCTAACAAAGTTTCTATTTCTACTGAAGATATGACTAGTTCCGAAATGGAAATGGGTTCTGTTCTTTCAGAGTCCCGCTGGGATGTTTATATCGACATTTTCGCTGAGAACGAATTTGTTGGCACAGCCTTGGCTGGTGATGTTCTAGATATCCTTAGAGGAAAGTTCACTTCTCTTAACAGGGACAATCCTTCGTTCGATGTTTTAGATTATGTCGATGACAGTGTGATGTTTTCTTGTCAGCTAGAAAACATTGAGATTAATCGGGTTAGGGATTGGGACCGCCCTTACAACAGGTTTTGGTGGGTTGTTGCCTGCCAAATTGTCGATACTTATTATAATGATGTTATTGAGTAAAGGGGTTCCTGGTGGCTACAGTTTATAACAATATTGATAAGGTTGCCGGTGACCCTCAGTCTTCTGCCACGGTTAAGATCGAACTTCTTTTCGATAAAGATGAGGCTTCTGTAGCTAAACATGTTTCGTCTGAGGTTATGATTCAAGGATATTTCTCTACGTCTGTTAACACGGCTGGCGAGTGGTCTACTTCTTTGGTCCCGAATTCGGAGATCACCCCTTCTGATAACGTGTATTTTGTGACAGAAACGATCACGGAGGCTGGTAGTTCGAAACAATCTGTCACGTCCTATTATGTTACTGTCCCTGTGTCTGCCACACCAGTGTTTTGGGTGGGCGGCTTGATTGTTCCGAAACCGGGGTGGGTGCAGTGATTCCATCTAAGTTTAATATTGAGGCGTGGGAGTCTGCGTCCAGGTCTATTGTTTTTGTGTTTAAAGATTCTTTTGGGAACCTGATCGATCTTTCCGGGTTTACGGCTCGCCTTCAGGTTCGCTCTAGTGCCAGTGACGAGTCTACTACTCCTTTACTTGAGTTGACCACAGAAAATGATGGTATCACGATTGACGGTCCGGCCGGTAAGGTCACCGTTTTTATTGAGGACGTTTTGGCGTCGTATTCTGGGGTGTATGATCTGCTTTTGATCAGCCAGTCTGGCATCGTGTACAAACCTATTAAAACGAGTAAGTTTAAGGTTATTCCTGGGGTTACCCATAATGTCTGATAGGGGGTGTGATCGTGTCTGATTTGTTGGATGTGGATGAGGTTGTTTTTATCGAAACTTCAACACAAGGTCCGGTCGGTCCTCCTGGTGCTACGGGTCCGGCGGGCCCAACGGGTGCTACCGGTCCAATAGGG
>RXKC01000027.1 GCA_003962975.1 Candidatus Saccharimonadota bacterium | reverse complement strand
GCTAGCATGGTAACGCTGGGCGATAAAGTTAAGGTCCCGACGTTGCGGTGCTTGTATGAAGTAACAATGGAAGGAGATGAGCTATGATTCTTTCGGAAAAGGAGCATCGGATGCGTTCCCTGCTCGAAACAATCGTTCAAAACGAGGGAATGTCAAAGAAAGACATTATCGCCCGAAGTTACGGATACACTCCGTCAAATAAAACTCGGGCAAACGCATACCGTATGCTAGATATTCTTGCTAAAAGAGGTTTAGCTACTTTGAAACGGGAAGGTAATTGTGTAACATGTTGGCCAACCGAACTAGGGGTTCTTGAAATATGGTCGGACTAAGAGAAAGTTTTGATCACCTACAAACGTCACTCGAAGTTAGAAAAATCACAGACAACCAAATCCTCAACAACCTCAAAGTGATTTGGGGAGAGTACGGTAAGCTAAGCGAGTTCGCTTACGCTATGGATCTGCCATACTGTAACAAGAGCCGGTTGTGGCGATATGATCTTGAGTTGCTTCAAGTTGAAAGTCTCGATGATAAATTTCTTCAACTGAGAGTACGAGAATATGTTATTCGCATACCTCTAGTTTGGGTTTATTCCCCAAACACTTGGTTTGAGGAACTGGCCGCATGGCAAACTACGCAAACTAAGGCGGAAATCTCCGCTGAGGTAAGAAAAATGCGTGAACTAGAAAAAACAGAGCGAGCAGAGTTGGCTCGCCTTCGAGAGAAATATGGAGAATAGCAATGACAACACTTAAAGCGACAACCTACCCGAAGTTGAACGATCTTATCGAAAACAGTCGATCGGGCACCCCGACCATCGGGAATAATACTAAGGCCCGGCGAGGACCGGAAGGCACCATTCTTGTAAGGTATCATAACACTGATATTGTCAGACTACATGAGGACGGTCGAATTTTCTTTAACTTCGGCGGCTGGGATACTATTTCAACAAAGCTGCGGATTAATCAGTTTATTCCGGGTCGGGTTTATCATGACCGCCAAACTTTGATGCATGATGGCCTTCCTATCAGTAGTCTAGATTGGAATCTGGGAAATAGGTAGAATGAAACGGAAACAGCAAGATGCATGGCAGATTCACGACAAACTCGTGAAACATTGTACTAAGACTTTCGAACTTCGAGACAATCTAAGGGTTGAGGCGAGAGCGCACAAACGCACTATTCTTATTAATGGGACCCAACATAATCTCTCTACAGTTGAGGAATATGCTGAAATGCTTCTAGAGGCGGTCAGATTTGTCGCTGATATGAACCCTTCTTGGAATACTACAAGAAAAGATCTTGGTCTAACGTCGCCACCCAACACTAAGGGAAAGTAAAGGATGTTCCTAGCCCGATCTGGGATCGAAATTCGGCGTATCTTGGTGTATACGATAGCCCGATTAAAGACGGCAACACCAACACATTAAGTCTTGTTTTCAGTAAAAATGAAAGGATGTTGGTGATGGATATCGAAACTGCGATTAGAGATATTGAGTCTCGGATTGAGAAAGGTTTTTATTCGAAGGTATCTTGTGACACAGGATGGTTTGGATTGATCGCCGAGTTGCATGAAAAGTTGGTTGCTATCGACCCGAACTATGTAGTACTACAGGTGAAAGAAAAGTTTGGCGGTCTACGGTTTTATGCCAATCCTAGTTACGGCGAACTATCAGAAGCCCAGTGTGAAGAGTTTTATTCTCTTATCCGGGAGGCGGAAGATAAGTCTTTTACCGTATGCGAGATGACGGGTAATTCTGGGGTTCTGATGCGTAATGGTTATTGGCTTAGAACCCTTGATCCAGAAATCGCCCCCGAAGGTTTTGTTATTGTAGGCGAGTCATGAGTTACCTACGAGAAGACCCAGAAATCGAGGAAGTTCTTTCCATTGAGCGAACTGGCTCTGGTCAGTTTAATGTTGATGTTACACGTCAGTTGATTCAACATGAAATTGAGGAGTTGACCCTCAACCGAGTGCCAACTATTACATGTTCCACGAACATAGAATCAAGTGTAACAAAATAAATCGGAGCTTAATGTTTTAGTTAAGCGTTTGGAGGATCTATGAACACAATGCTGGACGAATGGTTGACTGAGGTCGACCATGAACTTCAAATCACAGAGGGGGTAACCCTTGATGAAATTGGTTATTTTGATTGGTGGCTATGCTTTAACGACGGCGAGTCTCCTAATAGTGCTTTGCAAATCTTCTACTCGTGCCAAGAAGAGGATGGTTAAGATGCCTCAAACAGTATGTAGAAGGTGTTCCAGTGCCCAGAACCTTCCATATCAAGATATCCACATTACATTGTGCGGTCCACTTTCTTGGGCACAGTTTAAATGTTCTCATCCTCAGTGTGGTACTTGGAGTACGGTTGATTTGGATGGTGATGCAGTTTGGATCTTGTCTAGCGGCGGTTCGCCGATCGTTAATGTTAGGGGCAGGCGTGAACACGTTTCTCAACCTGGCCCAATTACAACCCATTACATTAACAAGTGGGTTTCATCTATGAACAATTCCGATAGTCGTCTAGTTTCGATTCTTGAATTGGAAGGGGGATAATCCGAGTCAATATCACTCTCTGTAGCTTAATCGGATAAAGCACCGGTCTTCTAAACCGGGTACTCTGGGTTCGAGTCCCAGCAGGGAGGCTATACGCAATTCACACAAAATAAAGGAGTAGCTATGATTGTCGAGGTTGCAACGCAAGCGGAACTTGACGAGTTGGAACTCGACGCCATCGATGTTGCTAGCATGGTAACGCTGGGCGATAAAGTTAAGGTCCCGACGTTGCGATGCCTGTACGAAGTAACAATGGAAGGAGATAAACTATGACAATCAAAACCCTTTTCGAGGAACTGCAAAGTGACGAGGTTTTATCTGACTCGTCAGCCGTTCTAGCTCTTCAATATCTTGAAGAGCTAGATGACAAGCACTTGTCCGATTGGGAGGAATTACTCGTGGATAAGTATTTGGAATATTGTTGCAATGCATGCGATAATATCCTACGAGAGGAGATGTGATGTCAAAAGGATGTCACCGAGTTTCCTCGGTTTCTTAATCTAGCTATCAAAATAGCCGAAAGTAACGATTTCTATCAAAGATATCGTCACGGCGCAGTTCTTGTTAAAGGCGGATCGGTTCTGTCGGTAGGGCTATCTAAATTGCATACTGACCCACGTCTTGTGGATTGCAGAACCGAGAAAATGAGACGACGGATAAGTTGCCACGCTGAACATGATGCCCTTAAAAGAAGTGGCATAGCTAAGGGCGGAACAATCTACGTCGCTAGAATAGGTCGCAACGATAATGTTGCTTTAAGTCGGCCATGCGATCACTGCCAGAAACTTCTTCTGGAAGCTGGAGTCCGCAAAATGGTCTACACAATCAGCCCAACAGAATGGGCCACCGAAACAATTCCACCCCAAAAGAAAGGAACTTAAATGATCCCACTTGTTAAGGAAACTGAGGAAAGCTTTAGCGAAGAGTTTGTTAGCAATGACTATCAAATAAACGCTACGGCAGCAGCTTTTGCTGCAACGGTTGACACACTGTATCAAGACAAGGTGCTTTCACCTATGCGAGAATACATGGTTAACGCCGCTGATGCTCATATTGAGGCCGGTCATACCAGAAACTTTGATGTCTACCTCCCAACGACGCTACAACCAATCTTTAAGGTGAGGGATTACGGTCCGGGGCTGTCGCATGAAAAAATCCTGACACACATGACGACTATGTTTAGTTCAGGTAAGGCGGACACGAACGAACAGACAGGGTATCTTGGTTTGGGATCAAAGTCTGTATTCGCCTACACCGATTTCGCTTCTCTGGAATCAATCCAGAACGGTATCAAACGAGTTTATGTTCTAGCACGATCCGGTAGTAGCGTCCCAACGGTTACTCTAACCTCGGAAACGTCAACGGATGAACACGATGGTCTCGTTATTAGTTACGCTGTCAAGCCTTCTGATATTTCACGGTTCAAAGAAGCCGCTGCTACTCTGAGAAGAGGATTTAATGGATACAAGGTTTGCCCAACCTTCCATCCGCCCCTTGATGTTGTAGACCCTAATAATAGTGTTCTCATTTATGAAACCGATAAGGCGTCTCTCTATCGTAATTCAAGGGGATATTCTCCGAGCAAGGTTTTTGTTAGGCAGGGTCCGATTATCTATCCTGTCCCACATAAGGCCAGTGGGCTATCTACTTATCACACGGAGTTGGTTGTAAACGTTCCGATCGGGAGTTTGGCAGTAGCCACCTCACGCGAGACTCTTTCTCTGGATTCTGTGACCGACAATCTTGTTAAGAACTTTATAGAAGAAGCGGTTAACGATATCTGCGATGAGCTCCAAGAGGAAATCAATCAATGCACTTCTTACATCGAGGCTTGCAAGAAGTTTTCCCATGTTACAGAGCAAATCTCTGGTCCAACCCTTAGATACAAGAATCACTCCGAGGTTCGATCGATTATTTCTCGTACCTTGCCAGCGGGCTGCTTTTGGGATAGGGGTTCTAAGCGTAAGGAATCTATGCTTACCATCAATATCAGAACTATCGATTCGCTTATGTTTTACTATACTGAGCCACACGAATTTGTGACAAGAAAGGTGGATCGGGTTGCTATCCATGTTGACTCCTTGAATCAACCAAATACGCAATCCATCATTTTGGACCGTTTGCCATCAGATGGTTTGAAGGATCTTAGCGAAAAGTTCGAGTTGCGCCCTGACCAGTTCGTCAATATTGTGAATCTGCCAGCACCACCTCCAGTGCAGCCTATAACCACAAGACGATCGACTAGCGGTTATACACCAAACAGTAATAGTGGCGCTAAGCCGTACAAGTTGATCCGAGACTACAATGCTACCCACGGCGTGGACTGGGTTCAAGTTGACGAGTTGCCAGCGAATAATGAATATCTTTGGCTACCGGCTAAACGAAAGGGCGGCAGTTTAACCATGACTAGGGGTACGATAACTGGATTGTCTCCCCAAAATTTCGGGAGTAGAATTTATGACTTCAGTGGACAGAAGGTATGGTTTTCTAACCTGTCGAGATTCGTAGACTCTAAGCCGGTTCCTCTGTATGCTATTCTACCATCTGTGGAGAAGGCTTTTAAACCATCCGAAACTCGGCTTCTCGATGTGTTTATCGAATCTGAACTTAGCAAGTTGGACATCGATATTCTCGTAGCAGCCTGGGTTAGGAATCATAATGCTGGTAGTAAAATCTTCCCGGCCTGTCAAAATCTGAATCAATATATTAAGGAGTTTACGTATACAGAAAACCTTGCAACTTTGTTAAACATCGCCGGTCTTCAATCCGCTGTGCAGAAAGAAGCAGAAGCCTTTTTTAGAGAAGCTAAAAAAAGGTACCCGCTTCTGGATGCGCCAGAAAGTGAATTGCGAGACTTTTATATTAAGGCGATAGACAAATCTCGGCCCAAAAGAAAAACCAAAGGAAAGAAGGTTAATGCATGACCACATTTAGTTATACTATCAACGAAAATAGTGCCGTTGCCATTCCGGTTGATGAACCTGGAACAATCATCGGTATCGTCGGTGATAATCCTAACTTCGGGAAGTTCAAGGAAGCTCTCCGAACAAAAACTGCAACAACCCAGATGCTACTGGATTTTGCATCACCAGCCCGTATGATTCAGCGACAGATTGAATCAGAGGATTACAACGGTATTCAAATTATCGATGGTGTCCTGTTTCATGACGGGAACGAGGTTATTGGTTCGCTAGCTGATCGGATTCTTCGACTGCACCTTGAAGGCTTCGAGCTTAAACCATTAGCCCTGTTCGCAGAACGACTTTGGCGTAATCCTGATGTTCGGGTTCGAGCGGAGTTGGATTTGTTCCTAGAGGCTTGTGATCTACCTATTACACCTGATGGGTTTTTCCTCGCCTTTAAAAAGGTCAGGTCCAACTATACTGACATCCATTCAGGTACGTTTGATAACTCTATCGGACGCACGCCGTCTATGCCGAGAGATCAAGTTGATGACAACCGTCATCGAACCTGTTCATCTGGCCTTCATTTCTGCTCTAAGGAATATCTTCCGAAGTTCGGAAGCAACGATTCAGGCACCAGAGTTATGGTGGTGAAGGTTTCACCTGAAGATGTCGTAGCGATTCCGGCCGATTACAACAACTCGAAGGGTCGGGCTAGCCGATATGAGGTTGTTGGTGAGGTTTCTCACGAGGCCGCCCTAACCAAGGTTTGGCCTGCTGTTTCAGCAGAGTACGGCTCACCAGAACCGGCTACCGTTGTCCAGACGCCTAAGCCAAAGAACCCTAACGGTGCGTTTTCTATCGAAACGAAACAACTCGGTACGTTGAATGCTATTCATGCAGAAAACGCTTTGCATAAGTACGGTTCGGCGACTAACTGGGCTAGGGCACATAATTGGCCTGAGTCAACTGTGAGAGATTGGGTTCGTCGACTTCGTAAGATGGGAGCTAATCTGTAGGGGTTATTAGCCTGGGCACGCCTTGAACTACCCGTTTAAACTTAAGGGAGTAAAAATGGAGTTAACTGAACCCACTTTAACAAAGATTATTGGAGCGATTATGCTATCTGGTTTCATTGGCGTAGGCGTCACCCTCGGAGGCTGGTCCTCTACTGTAGCTTCAGATTGAAAGGAACATATGAGTAAGAAAACAGTAACACTACGAACAAACTCTAGTCTTGGTATTGTAACCCGGACTAAGCTAAAGAATGCGATTCAGGATGCTGGGTCGGTTAAGGCTCTGGCTACACGATTGAATGTAACACCAGGTACGGTACGTAGTTGGCGGTGGCGTCTTAATGAACGTGCCGCTGGGCGCTATTAATCTATAAACCTGTTTCTCGGATCATCCAAATGGTTCGAGAAACTATTGGGCCTATAGCTCAGTTGGTTAGAGCAGCGAACTCATAATTCGTCGGTCGAGGGTTCAAGTCCCTCTAGGCCCACCGGTTTATTAAAAAGGGAGTAACTATGATTGTCGAGGTTGCAACGCAAGCGGAACTCGACGAGCTTGGACCGGATGTTATCGCCATCGTGCGAAGTGGAAGGTTTGTGGTTCGCGGTGATCGAAAGATTCGGGCATACGGTTCGGCGAAAGTCGAGGCTCACGGTTCGGTGAAAGTCGAGGCAGGCGGTTCGGTGAAAGTCACGGCTTACAATTTGACGGAAATCGTGGCGCTGGACAAGGCAAAAGTCGAGGCGTACGGTTCGGCGAAAGTCACGGCATTCGGTTCGGCGGAAGTCGTGGCATCTGGTTCGGTAAAAGTCGAGGCGTACGGTTCGGCGGAAGTCAAGGCATACAACTCGGCGAAAGTCGTGGCGCACGATTCGGCGAAAGTCGAGGCATGGGATTCGGCGAAAGTCGTGGCGTGGGGTTCGGCGAAGGTTATGACTTATGGTTCGGCGAAGGTTATGACTTACGATACGGTGAAGGTCACGGCGCATGATTCCGTCAAAGTCTGGGCGTACGATTCGGCGAAAGTTTGGGCCTGTGACTCATCCATTGTTCTTGCACATGATGCAGCCGAAATCCTTTCAGAAGGAGGCATTTTTCAATGACACAAAAAAACTTACCCGAGCCAGAGTGCAAGCTCGGTTTTACAGCAGTTCAGGTTAAGACGATCCTTGGAGATGACACCACAAAGTTTTACCACTGGATAGCTGGCCAAACTATGGCTCTATGCGAGGGAACTCGATATGACTATGAAACAAAGAGGTATGAAGAGTCTTGTGGTGGTGCTGCTCATGGGCCTATTGTTTATCCTTGGGATCTTAACCGATACCTGAGTGGCCTACCCATAATCGATTGAGAGGAAAATAGAATGTCTTACGAAGCTATAGTTGTTGTGTTATCAGATGTTCGCCCACACCCTAATGCCGACAGGCTGAAACTAGCCGTTTGTCAGGGGCACCAGGTGGTAGTTGGACTCAATGTTGTGGAAGGGATGACCGGGATTTTCTTCCCCGAAGATGGAAAGCTTTCTGTCGAATATTGCGAGACGAACGGTCTTTACCCCATCTATGATGCGAGTGGTGCTAAGGTTGGTGGCGGGTTCTTCGACCCTAAGAATAGTCGAGTTAGAGCGCAAGCCTTTCGAGGCGAAAAATCTTACGGCTACTTCGCCCCGATAGAGTCGGTAGCTTATACCGGAGTGGACATCTCCACTCTCATCCCTGGTGTTAAATTCAGCGAGTTGAATGGGCATAATATTTGCGAAAAGTATTATACCAAGGCCACTCTTAGCGCTATGAATAGTGGCAACAAGTTGCGCCGAAGTAATGCAATGTTCCATAAGCATGTTGATACTCTTCGTTTCAAATATGAGGCAGACTCAACATTGAAGGTTGGCGGTGTTGCTTACATCACAGAAAAACTTCATGGAACATCCGCCAGAGTGGGACTCGTTTTAGAAACGGTTAATCTTCCCGACCCCTGGTTCTACAGGTTTAAAAGAAAAAAGGCCCGCACGTCTCGTACAAAGTCTAACTGGACTTTTACGGTTGGTACAAGGAATCTGATCCTAACTGACCCTCTGACACAAGGGTATTATAACGATGAAAGTTTCAGGTTCCGGTCGGTTGAGTCTCTGCGTTCTAAGCTGCATAAGGGTGAAATTATTTACTCCGAGTTGGTCGGGTTTGTTTCAGACGGTCGGCCGATTATGTCAGACCAGGACACGTCAACGTTAAAGGACTTGAAGCAAACCTTTGGCGATGTCATGCGGTACACTTACGGTACCAATGTTGACGAATGCAAGCAATTTGTGTACCGTATCACTAACGTCAACGTAGATGGAGTGGAGTATGAACTATCATGGCAACAGGTTAAGCAACGATGCAAGGAACTCGATCTTGTTCCGGTACCAGACTTGTGTTATCCTATTTTGGTCGAAACCACCGAGGACGTTGAGGTTGTTAAGCAAACCGTTCTTGATCTGACCAGCGGACCGTCAACGCTTGATCAGCGTCACATTCGTGAAGGTGTTGTGGTTAGGTTTGAGGATTTTAATGGCAAAACCTCTTTCCTAAAAAACAAGTCTTGGGAGTTTGGCGTTCTCGAAGGGTACTTGAAAAACAACGAAGAATATGTTGACTTAGAGGAGACGTCATGATTGTCGAGGTTGCAACGCAAGCGGAACTTGACGAGCTTGGACCGGATGTTATCGCCATCGTGCGAAGTGGAAGGTTTGTGGTTCGCGGTGATCGAAAGATTCGGGCATACGGTTCGGCGAAAGTCGTGGCATGGAATTCGGCGATGGTCACGGCGTACAATTCGGCGAAAGTCTGGGCGTACGACT
>RXKC01000002.1 GCA_003962975.1 Candidatus Saccharimonadota bacterium | reverse complement strand
TAGATAATGCCTACCTACTGGAGGGCGATATATACATTCATGACCCAGCTGTTATCCGGCCCTACGAATACCGCAGTTCATATTGTGGCAGCGTTATTACTACCGAACGCGACTGGCATTTTACTGTTCCGCTAGGCGGCCAGAATAGGCAAGTCATTCAAAAACTGTCATACGGAGATTTTAGCAGCGATACAAACCCACAATCAAAAACCTACAAGTTTATCGGTATTATGTTCTGGGCCTCAGCTGAGGCTCGTCAACTAAAAATCGATGTTGCTAGCATTCAGTCACAACCTACGCATCATAATGGCTTTATTGAGTCGGTTCCGTTTAGCACCAGAGCTAATGCTAGTGACTATACTATTTTGGCACGACCAATAGAGCCCCATGCTGCGACCGAAGTCGACACCTACCAGGAATTACTAGAACTACGCTTTAATGACAAAGATTTATCCCAAACTTCGTATTAGATAATTTAAGGCCAGCGGCGCACCAGCCTCAAACTGCTGCGGTTCACTATTCGCCCAATCCTGTGCCTGGTATACGTCGAGCCACTGAGTGCCCGCAACCTCATCATTGCATCGAATAGAGCCGTGTACGGGCGGATTGTACTCAGCCACAAACAACGTCGTCCATTCTGGTGGGCTAACTCCCTCTTTCTGTAACAGATAGTGTCCGATAGTCGCCAGGTCGTTTCTTGCTACCGTCAGGCCCAGTTCCTCGTTTGTTTCGCGTATTGCTGCTGCTGGGTAATCCCCAGGCTCTCCATTTACTGACAAGTCGGCCATATCCACCCAGCCCTCAGCACTACAATCCATTACGCCGCTACTATCGACCGTCGAGCTGCGTTCCTGCAATAATACAGTCTCGTCCTGAACCAGGAAGACCCGAGCAACCCGGCCAGGTAATCCAAGTTTACGCACCACCCCGAGCTGCGCCTGTCCAACAATTTCATCGTCCCATGTTATCAGCGGTACATCCGGATATTTCATACAATGAATTATATCATATTACTCGACCGTCGCGACTTTCCGATTACTTTCGCAAATTCCTGTCAAGCGATCCCTGGATCTCGTTTGTAGTATTGATTGAACTGAGCTGGAGTCGCTATGCCGGCTTACCCCTCGGCACCACCACCTGTGGGGCTAGGCCAGTGGGGTCGGTGTGACTGTTAGGCATAGTCATGGTGACAGTAGTGCCCTGCTTAGGTTGGCTAGTCAGGTGGATGTTACCACCGTACTTTTGTAAGATCAGACGGGTAAGGTAGAGGTTGAGGCCCAGGCCTTGGTGGTCGAAGGTGGCCGTGTCGGTACCACGGGTGAGTGGCTCGAACAAGTGAGCTTGGATGTCGGGGGCGATGCCAGAGCCATTGTCCTTAACAGTGAGGGTAGCCTTGGAACGACCTGGGTGGCCAGAGACCTGGACTACGTTGGTGGCAGCAGTGTTGTTAGCTGGTGTGGTGTTGGTGGTGGTGTCGGTGCTGACGTTGGTGCTAGTACCGCCGTACTGGATGGCATTGTCTATGGTGGTGCCGAGGATGTGGGTTAGTTCGTCGGGCTGCATCTGTAGCATCAGGTCGGCTGGTAGATTGTCTTGTAGACTGGCACCAGCTTCGGTGGCTTGTTGGCTGAGTGCCGGGGCAATGTCTTGCTGGTAGACCTGACGGACATTGAGGCGTGGTAGGGCTGGGCTGAGGGTGGCAAAGCGTTGGGCTTTGGTGAGTGAGGCGGCAAGTCGATCGAGCATACCCAGGCCATTAGTCAGTAGCTTGGTGTCGGGGAACTGCTCGAGGCCGGCAGTACCAACCCGTAGCTGGGCGGCGTGAGTGGTTAGACTGGTGGCAGCTGTGCCCAGGAATTGGTTCTTGTTGGCTAGCAAGGTGCGTTCGGTGTGGAGCTGTTGGCGGGTACTAGCCTGCAGTTGTTTTTGTTTCTTCCAGAACCAGTAGGTAACCATGACAATGGCGGTACCGGCCACTGCCCAGATGAGGTGGTTGAGCATCCGTGCCCAGCTGTGACCGTAGGACTTGGTGAGTAGCAAGACAATGTCGGTAATAGCGATGGCACTAGCAATACCAAGCAGTGGTAGCCAGAGCTGCTTGGTAGCCTGTTGGTCTGTGGTTGCTACGGTTGTAGTAGTGACAGCTGGGCTAGCGCTAGCAGCAGTGGCTCCCAGGGTAAGGCCTTGTTCGGCCTGGGCTACCAGGTTGGTAGTGGTAGTCTGGAGACCAAGTAGTTTAGTTTGGAACTGAGTAACGAAGTCTGGTTGCAGAGAGTGCTTGGAGGCGATGAGTTCTATGGCACCTTTGAGGATACTCAAGGGGGTATTAACGTAGTGAGTGGTAATAGCTAGAAAGTTAGAGACCGCTTGGCTGGTGGCTTTGGTATTAGCGATAAGTGCAACCATGGCTTGTTGGTAGCGGTACTCTCGCCAAGCACGGTAGGCAAAGTACAGGGCTAGCAGTAGCAGCCAGGATAGGAAGAAGTATGGTAGTAGATTAACCTTACTAGGCTTACGGGCGAAGGATGCTAGACCAGGCAGGTTTTCGGGCAGTCGGTTGACGTCTAGGTGCCTAGGAGTGTTAGCCGACGCCTCTGGGCTAGTGGGGTCAATGGGAGTAGTTGGAGTAGTAGCTACTGGCGTGCTGCCAGTTGGACGAGTTGGACGCCGTGGGGTGGTAGGAGTCAGTGGTGTGCTGACGGGAGTGACGGGATTGGTGGGGTTTGACGGGTTGTTAGGTGAGCCTCCGGGGATGAGGACATCGTAGATACCCAGTACCCAAGCACTTTGGCCAACGGCGTTGAGGGCCGAGACCTGGAAGTCATAGCGTTGGCCAGAGATAAGACCAGGGATAGTGTAGCTAGTAATAGTACTACTTGGTGGGTGGGAGTACTCTATCCAGTCATTGGTACCATTGAGGCGGTATTGAATACGGTAGTCGGTGATCGGGCTGCCACCATCTGTGCTGGGTGGGTTCCAGGTTAGTACCATGCTGGAAGTAGTAGGAGTACCGCCCAGGTCACGGGGTGGACCAGGCACTGTTTCACCCGGCTGGAAGGTAGGATAGGTAGTGACATGCTGATACCAGACTGGCGTGGTGAAGTCCCAGGAGTTTAAGGGAGGGTTGGTGGTGTTGTTGCGGAAGTGGTTGGGGGTTTGGTTGTTGTGGTTGACGGGGAGGCAGACGCTGGGGTTATTGAGTGCAACTGTTGCTAGCGTCACATCCTCTGGGGTAGCCCCTGCGACAGGTAAAACTTCGTTGGCACAGGGCAGACTACCACTACGATAAATATCGTAGTAAGTATTTTCAATAAAATCGGTTAGATCTATGTCTGAGCTACCATCGCCCGGCTCTTGCGGCGTCATGAATTTTCCGATCAGCAAGCCTTTTACATTAGCTGTGGTGTCTTGCATGGTAGTAGCACTGAACGAGTTGCTCAGTACCATTTGATCAGTTGGAGGTACTTGTACATCACCGCCAAAACTAACCTGACCAACCAGTCCGCCCGTAGCCGCACCAAACAAATACTCAAAATAGACTGCCACCCCGGATGAAAATTCTGGGCGCTGGTTAGTCAATATTCCGCTAGCGTATGAACTAGATATGGCAGCGCCCTCACCTGTCCCAAGCAAGCCACCCACTCTAGTGCCCAGTTCTAAGTATCCTTCGCCAAACTCAGACTCTTCCGGAAAATTGCCAATAGTTTTGAAGCCAGATACATCACCGGTGGCATAAGTGTCATGGATAGTTAGCGGTCCGTTATGTGTACCATCCGGCAATATTGATCGTGCCACACCTACCAGGCCACCAACACTGCTGCCCCCTTCTACGCTGCCCGTGGCGTATGATTTCTGCAGACTAACCGGCCCGAAAACAGTACCTAACAAACCACCTACCGATTCCATGACAAATACTCCGTTTCCCCCGGCTCCGAAATAATTTGCACTGCCCGATACATTACCCGTGGCATATAGCGACTCTAGGGTAGAAGGATTCATGATAGCAGTAACGCCAGCTAGACCACCGACGGTCGAAACACTTTGTGCACTATCATCTTGGTAGGTGATAACATTACCAGAAGCGTAGCTATTCTGCATCTGAATACCAGGCACTGTTATTTCCCCGAAAGCTCCGCCGACAATAGAAGACGTCAGGCTATTATGACTAGTGACTAACCCACTGGCATGTACGCCGTTTACAATAACTGGTGTCTGTAAGGTCTCTTGGGCGCTCATAGCGCCAACAGCTCCGCCAGCTCTACCAATCATAATAACTTCATGGTAGCCAGGCTCTGACGGTACACGCTGATTAATAGTGACGTCTCCAGATGCATAGGCATTACTGAGATCTACCCAGCCCAAAGTATACCCCACTAAGCCACCGGCCAACGGGCCACGGACTTCATTATACTTTTTTGACAAACTTACCATCTGCACTGATCCGCTGGCTGATGAATCTTTAATACGAATAGCGCTGGTAGTGTTGCCCGTAATGGGGCCGCTAGCTGAACCAACCAAGCCACCAGCCGCACCTGTAGCTGGCAGGTTTGAAGCTTGGTCACCTACCGTAACATAGCCAGTAGCCTGAGAGTCACGAATTTCAAATATATCGCCTAGGCCGATTAAACCTCCAGCTGTTGCTATCTTGCCGGACAAAAAATTAATATCCATGGAGGAACTAGAATTTGCGACTAAAGTACCTTGGCCCACTGACTGCTCGGGATGCTCTGGATCAATAATTGCCGCTGGGTTAAACAATGAGCCGATCAGCCCACCAACAAGACCTCCATCGATGCTGGAGGCAGTGATTTGACCAGAGCTTGTAGTAGTACTTAGGGTAGAACTACCAAGAACTGTTCCAGCAATCCCACCGATACTTATTGGCTTATCTGTAAAGTCATACCACACTACCTTACCACTCCATTGGTCCAGTAATATTCCATTGGGCTGTAGTTTTTTGACAGTAGTCCCCATAAGCAGCACATCACCATCAGTGTTTGTTGCGATATCAATTGCCTCTTGACTAGTTTGACTGGCATCCCAAAAGCTAATTTGGGCATAGCCACTTGTAATATCAAAATTTACGACCCTTTGGAATGACTCGTGAGCAACACTTAAGGTAGTGCCATGTATTGCCAAGCCAACTGGTTGGCCACTACCACCAGCTAAGTTGCCGTCACTAGTGAATTGCGTGATGTATGAGCCGCTGCTGCTCAGTACGTAGATTCGAGAAGGAAACTGTGATGAATCGGCTACAAATATACGGCCGTCAGGGGCAACAGCGATATCTTCCAAGCTGGTTCCTAAGTTACCATCGCCGTTCCAGCTATTTAATAATGTGCCGTCTGGAGCATACTTATGTACGTACTGCTGCCCTGTAACATACAGGTTATCTGAGCTATCAAAAGCTATTTTGCCGGTGCTAGTAATATCCCAAGCATCAACAAATTGCCCGCCACTACTGAATATCCTCACCTCGTTATGAGCCTCGTCAGCCACGAACACTCGATCCTGAGAATCAATAGCTATGCCTCGTATACTGCGGTTGGTTTCGTACCATATATTAGGAACAGGATCTTCTGGTAGATTAATTGACCACTGAGCTACCTGTGTACCGGCTGGTGAGAACTTGCGGATTATGCCAGTCTCGGTTATGTCTGCAATATAGACCTGCCCCAGTGAATCTATGGCCATTGCCCGCGGATTAGCCAAATAATCTACATTAGTCTTAGTGCCGCCGGTTAAAGTTCCCGTAAAGCTCGAACCTACTACCGAACTGGTGGTGCTAGCCCCAATTAGACCGCCAATTGACCCACTAAAGCCTTTGATATTCATACTCGACGTAGAGCTAGAGACATTTATACTTGAAACAGAGCCGCCAACGATACCCCCGCCTACCGACCCTGCCATTACAGTGCCGCTGGTTGAGGCGTTGATAATATGTATGCTATTACCGTCCGTCTGGCCAACGATACCCCCGGAAAAACCTGGTGAACTTACTGATCCAGCATAGGTTACGCCGTTCCAGGTTACTGTTGGTGCCACTACACCTAACAAAGCTACTAGCCCACCGCTGGCATAACTTGCCGCACTGACAGCCGCATTCTGCACGTTTATGTTCTGTAATGTAATGTCTTCACCAATCGCCACTAGCGCGGCCGCCGACCCCGAATCGCTCTCTCGCCAAGAACGCATTGTCACATGATCCATATTGAGGTTGCGGATAGTCGTGTCCGTGGCATAAGCAAACATGGCAACTTCTGGATTAGTCTGATGATTGGCGTACAGTCCAGATATAGCGTGCCCTTTGCCATCGACTATGCCGCTGAAGGGTGCTTGCTCGGTGCCAATCGGGCTCCAACCAGTACCGTCGTTCCAGTTGATTGTGCCATTACAGTTAATATCATCCAGTAAGTTAAACAGTACACCGGGATGCTGGGTAAGCATGTCGTGCATCTGTTGACAAGCTGTTAAGCCGACGAATACCTGGAAGTTTTGGCTAGCCGTCCAGGGGCCTTGTCCATAGCTATTGACGGCTGCCACTCTAAATTCCACGCTCTCTACGACACGCAACTCCGCTGGCACGTTGTAAATTAAGGCCTGGGTTAAGTACGGATCGACATTGTCCATGCTATTCTTGGTAGGAATAGTGTTTGTTCCGTCAGGGGTGGTTACCCAATCGCCAGTTACCCATGGCACACCATCGTTTTCTAGATCTTCACTGACCTCATCCCAGTCTGGCCCGGGAGTTACTTTGTACTGAATAATATAATCAGTGATCGGCTGGCCTTCTGCTGGTACTTGCCAGTTGAGCTGAGGGAAGTAAAAATCTTCGAAGTCACCAAACTGGGTCGTACCCTGCATACCGGTTACCGTAAAGGTCTGTAGAGCGGCTGGCAGCTGGCTGGTACTAACGTTTTCGGTGACACGCCAGTCGCCCTGCCCCACTGCGTTAATAGCCGCTACCCGAATGTCATACATCTGCCCAGCAACCAAACCAGATATTAGCTGTGAGGTTGTTGCCGATGGCGAACGACTAACGGTTGTCCAGTTAGTATCACTATGCAGTTTGTACTGAACTACGTAGTTAGTGATTGGCGTATTGCCACCAAAGACCGGTACTAACCATTGGGCTGTAAGGTTAGTTGAGCTAGCGCTGGTCGACGTCAGGTTGCGCACCTGCCCGGGCAGGGCTGGTACCTGAGGCCCCTGCCACAGGAATATTGGTGGACCATTGGCTTGAGTTTTCCAGGTATTAGTGAAGTCCCAGACTGGGCTGCCGGCAACTGTAAAGGGTGCGTTAGACGAGTTGTTGTTAAAGTAGTTTGGTTGAGAGTTGCCGGTGTTGACGGGGCTACAGAAGCCGGGGGGTGTTTGGTCGGGGGCTTCTTCGCCAAACTCTTCCCCTCCGTAGGCACCTATGCAGTCACTGCTGCCAGTAGCAGTGACATCCCATAAGTTATTGCCGCCCGGCATGTTTTGGTTCATTGGAGGACCGGCGTTGGGATCATACTGGGTCATACCAACAAAGCCGCCGCGGAAGTCTATTACCATTGGCCCAACCGATATGTTTTGTTGGCCCACCGCAAAAGATCCATTGATCTCGCTACCTATCGCCATGGCCGCCAACCCACCTACCAATAAGGCAGATGGTTCTGCCATAGTATCCCGAACTATAGTTGTGGAAATACTGCTGTAGCTATTTTGTATGGTGCCAATTAAAAGCTGAGACACAAGTCCACCGGTGAACATCGCATTTGTACTTTCTGCTCCATAGCTGGCAGATATCGAACCAGTTGCATAGGAGTCAGATATTGTTGACTGGTAGGCTATTACCGTAAGCCCACCTACTTGAGACCCGCGCTCAACCTCATCGTCACCTGTTGCATTATTAATAATAGTAATGTCAGCACTAATGCGACTAGCAGTACTCTGGAACAGAGACCCAAGTACGCCACCAATATGGACTGGCCCAGTGCTACTATTGCCAGTAATTGAACCGCTGACTTCAATATCGCTAATCTGACTATTGCCCATACCGCCGGCCAAAGCTCCAACCGGCCACTGGTCTTGCGTAACCTGGATGTCAACAGCTGTAAGTTTAATATTGTTTACAGTGGCATTCTCGGCGCTTCCTAATAATCCTGCGAGCGTTATGTGGTCATCTATCCTCTGGTACAACCCATCCACAGCAAAGCCTTTACCGTCCAAGCTACCCATGAATCCTTGTCCCTGGCCGCCACCCCCGACACCGACAAACCCATCACCACCATTCCAGTTAACAGTATCGGAGCAGTCTATGGGGCCGCCTAGTTCGTAGTGGCCGTCGAGATCGTCACGCATTTCCTGTAGCTGGCTACAGTTAAGGATAATGTACGGATCTTCGGCGCTTCCTAGGCCACTGCCAGAAAAGGCTTTGGCAGCCGGTACACCTACTACAGCTACAGTGGCAATGAATACAGCGGCACTAACCTGGGCGACAGCCATCCAGTAAAAAGCTGGTCGCCATCGATATTTAAAGCGGGGGAAGAACGCTACGTGCAGGTGATGCCAGAAGTTGTATTTAACCCTATGGTTAATGCGAATAAGCGGGATCTTGTGATGCTTGTAGTCCATCCATATATACATCAGAGCTGCCAATGACAGAGCGACTAGCAGGGTGATGGGTGACCACAATACAAACAAGTGCTCAACAGCTCCCAAACTAGTCTCGATAAGTTGGCTGACGTATTTGCTGGTTTGGGGTTGCAGTCGCAAGAACACCAGCCCAGCTAGGGCAGCCAACAGACCAAACACAGGTATTAATTTGACTCTGTGCTTGTAGATATTTTCGGTAACCTGACTTGTGCTATCTGCAAGTCGTTTACGTTGGATGATCTTCAACTTGGTTGCTTTCACTTATACACTCTTATGCTTATGGATAATTGTACAGCAAAGCTGATGAAATAGCTCAAGAATCTGACTCGCCCCAAGTACTCTACTCAACATCTTTGTGGCATAGATCACATAATTTTTATGCGACAGTTCTAGCATAATTCCTAAAAAGAAATGGCATTTTGTCGCACGACAACTCTGGCTAGGCTACTGTGACTAGTAGCGCTCAATACTTTTTGAGGATTCAGCTTAGAAAGGGTATACTTAAGCATAACTATGAAAGTATCCAAACAACATCGAAATATTATTACATACGTAACTATTGCCCTGGTAGTGCTTGGCCTGGCTACCTATAGTGCCTACCAACGGGGATATATCCAAGGACAAAAGGACGAGGCTGCTAAAAAGTCTCAGAGCCAAATAACAAACGACGCCTTCAGGTACACCAGTGACTTCTTTAAGTTATCTGCCAGTGGTAAGATAACCAAGCTAGACAAAGAATCGATCACTATCACCCAGTCTGATGGTCGTGAACGACGATTCACTACTAACGATAAAACTACTGTCGTACAAAAAGATAAAAAACTAAAGCTATCCGACCTCAAGAAAGATCAAGAAGTTTCTGTACGCATCAACGAAGTCAACCGGACACTTGCTAGCCAGATAACAGTAAAATAGAAAGTATTGGATCATACATGTACGGGGTGCCTAAATTATCAAGGGAGGTGATATTTACCTTATTTCTTTTTGCCATAGTCATACTCTTGCAGCCAACTAAAGTAAGCGCAGCAACGATTAGCCCGGCAGTAGGGGTATACGAGAGCACAAGTGGTGATTCTATCTGTCAACTTGAGGAGGCGTTCCATAATATTAATAATGCCACACGAACAGAGGCAGACTGCGTAGAAACAGGCCCCTATGGCGTCAATGACACTATATTGCTACCGGCTGGGACAATAAGTTCATCTTTAGGTGGTAGCGGATTTTTAGAATCACAATATGACATCATACTAGAAGGTCAAGGCAAAGACGTTTCCGTACTGAACAATATATTATTATACTTTGATGGTGATGCCGGATCTGAGAGCATCACCCTAAAAGACTTTACTGTGATGGGTAACACAACTTTCGGTATAGCTGGGGACAGTCTTCAGAACATGCTGGTTGAGGGCATAGAGATTGATGGACAAAATTTACCAATAAACTATGAAGCTGCAGGTATTTTTGCAACTAATGTACATTCTGTTACGGTGAGAGATAGTTATATACATGACATGCACGGGTACACTGGATCAGGGTTTGAATCAGAAAGTGGCATTGCTATACTTGTCAGTGACACAAATAGTAACGTAGTGATAGAACGTACAACAATCGATAATACGAAGACCGGCGTAGCACTAGGAAGTCACAGTAGTTCGTTCAATATTACTGCCACCATACGCAACTCTACATTCGCAAACCTTGTCAACGATACAAATAATGGCCCATCCTCGCTAGAAGCCGGTACGGGTATTGCCGCCATAAGCGATAACGGAGGTAATATTATTTATACGACCGCCAACAATACTTTCTACAATATTACTAAGGCTGGTTCTAATCCAGATTACACCGGTGCTGCAATATTTGAGTTCGTTGAAGATTCTGGAGGACACATAACCCATACTGCCCAGAACAACTTATTTGCGGCAGATGATGGGGACAATAGTGGTGTTGTTAATTACTCAAGAACCCTGGGATCAAGCATAATATCTCCAGGCGATTACACCTTAACTAGTAGTGGTGGTAATGTGTCTAATGATACAAGCCTAGCAAGTTTTCTTAATCATACGACAGATAAGCACAACCAGAGTTCGCTTGCTTCATCACTAGAGCCACTAGCAGATAATGGCGGGCAAGTACCAACAATCGCTCTCAAACAAGGCTCACCAGCAATCGATGCCGGCACTGCGGTAGCTGGTTTATCGACTGACGCTAGGGGTGGATCACGCGTCCTTGGAGCTGCAACCGATTCTGGGGCCTATGAATTCTCGCTTGCGAATGCTGGCTCTAATGGGGCTCCTAATGAGCTCGCTGGCAAAGCCATACCCGGCGTACCAAAGACTGGGTTTGCATTACTGTTGAATAATCCAGTAATAACACTACTAGGGACATCGCTATCGGCCATAATTTTATGGGTTCTCTCAAAGAGAACTAAACTACGTCGTTTCTGGTAGCCAACCGTGGGTACAAATAGCAAAGAGCCAGCACCCAAAACAGTTTTGCTTGTTCCTTTTAGCTCGAAGGATCCATCGCGGATTCGAATCTGGCAACATGTAGATAGCTGGATAAAACAAACTCTAGACTA
>RXKC01000008.1 GCA_003962975.1 Candidatus Saccharimonadota bacterium | reverse complement strand
AGACCATCAACTTCGACATTAGCGGTACGGGTTTACATACCATTACTCTGGCCACGGTTTTGCCCGATATTACGGATACGTTGACGATCAATGGCTATTCTCAGCCAGGAAGCACGGTCAATACGGCCAATAGTCCAGCCGCCTTTAATGGGACGCTAACCATAGAGATAAATGGTGAAAACCTCAGCAATGATGATGCGTTGTTTATAGACACAGGAGCTGACGATTCGATCATACGGGGGCTTGTCATCAACCGAGTGGACGGCAGTGCTATTATGATCCGTGCTTCGAACGTTGTGGTGCAGGGCAACTATATTGGTACCGATAATACGGGATTGGTTGGAGTCGGCAATGTAGCCGCCGGTGTTAATAACTCCGGAATTGGAACGGCGCTCAATGCGCTGGTCGGTGGCCTCACCGCGGCAAGCCGAAACATCATATCGGCCAACGAGTCAGCCGGTAGCTACCCAGGAGAGGGCTGGACTATCCAGGGAAACTATATCGGTTTGGATGCTACGGGCATGGCCGCACTGGGCAATGCTACTGTTGGTGGTTCGGGTGGGTTATCAATCGACGGTGTGAATGATGTAACGGTGGGTGGTGCGGGGACAGCTCAAAATGTTATATCCGGCAACCTTAGCCACGGTGTTGCGCCACATGAAACCACGGGCTTGGTAGTAGATAATAATCTCGTTGGGCTTGCCCGCGATGGCACGACCATTCTGGGTAACGGGGCGGCAGGTATCGTTCTGACCGAGAGCCAAGACGCTACAGTTACGAACAACCAGATAAGTGGTGCGCAAGCAGACGGCATCTACCTCGATCAAGTCGACGGAGCTGATATAACCGACAACATCATCATTGATAACAGCGTAACGGGGCTTGCAGCTAATAACTCGAGCTCGGTCAATATTACAAACAATACCATCACTGATAGTACCGGAAGAGGTGTATCGCTTGATGGCAGTACGGATATGCTCATCCAAGAAAATACCATCACCGATAATGCTTCCGATGGCGTCAGTACATCATCGAGTAGCGCCCTTGATATACTCGATAACACTATTTCCAGTAACGACGGCAGCGCGAGGGGCATAGCACTGGCTGGTACCACGGACACCCTTATTCAAGAAAATACCATCACCGATAATGCTTCCGATGGTATTAGGACGGCGACAAGCGGCACGGTTAGTATAGTCGACAATGACGTTTCCAATAACCAACGGCACGGCATTGACATTGCTAGTACCCAGGGCACCGTCGTCCAAGAAAATACCATCACCGACAACGTGCGGTTCGGTATACGAATCGATGCAGGTGCTAACAGCTCCGAAATATACTCAAACATCGTTGCATCTAATACTGGCGGTGTCTCTATTGTTAACTCCTCCAACACCGTCATTGGTGATACGGGCGGGCTCGGTAACGAAATTTATGATAATGCCGGTGAGGCGGGTGTGCTGGTGTCTGGCATTGGTGGGACATCTTCTGGAACGATAGTGCAAGCTAACTATATTGGAGTGGACGACAGCGGGGTGGCCAATTCGGGCTACGCACCCAGTAGTGGGGGCGTCGTGCTGACCGGTAACTCGAATAATGCCTTAATCGGTGGCACGCAACCCACCGAAGGTAATGTCATTGTTGCCAACAATTCCGCAGGCATTGTCGTTGGCGAGGCTACGGTTTCGAGTGTCGGGGTCTTTAGTCCTTCGAAGAATAGTATTTTGGGTAACACCATATACAATAATGAGCCTGGTAGCTTCTCCGCCTTTAGTAGCTTTATTGCCCCTGGCTTAAGCATTGACCTTCTGGGCTTTACAATTAGTAATAGCTTTGTTCCGCAGGCTACCTACGAAGCTGGCCCTACGCTAAACGATGCTGGGGACGCAGACACGGGTGCGAATAATTACATGAACTTCCCAGTTCTTAATGCTGCTACTCAAACAGGCACGAGCTTGGCACTCAACTATGATCTCGATGCTGAAGATAGTCCAACCGATGAGTACCGAGTAGAATTTTTTGCCAATGACATCGCAGATCCGTCTGGCCACGGTGAAGGCCAAGCCTTCTTGGGGGCTGTCACGGCCTCAAATGGAGATAGCAATATTGCTACGCTGTCCCTGCCAAACGGAACTGATCTAACCGGTAAAGTGATCTCAGCGACTACAACAGCAATAGACAGCACGACAGACAGTGGTTTTGGCAGTACGAGTGAATTTAGCGCCGTGCTAAGTGCCCAAGTGGTTGCTGCCCCAACAAGCCCTACTTCACTATCTTCTGGCAATGGTCTTACAAAGACTGGACAGAATACATTCCAGACGATTTTTATCGGAACTTCAATAGTATCGGCTGTGCTGGCAGTATTAATGTCACGACGTAAATACATCTATAGAATCCATTCCTGATAGATTGCTATTTCAGTCTTCTCTGGGCTATAAATTTAGAGTGCTACAGAATAGTTACATGTCGTAGGGGTATATACAGCCGTTAAGCATATTGACAAAAGAGCAATAAAGCTTATGATTAGTGCATATCGTGCGTACTAGCGGCGCGTTCCAAAACAAACACATGTGAAACAAAAATCACCCGCCGCGGGTGGGCACGCACGACACTAAAATACTCCCAGGCTTTGTTGCCACAGGAGTATTTTAATTTACATGCCAGCGCTAGCAACTTGCTCAGCAGCTGCTTCATGTGCTGAGTGATAGGCGTGTCGAGCTTCAATCATGCCGTAAGCACCCGCGGTGCCCACTGCCATGCCAGCCATAAACTTGATAGTCTCTGGATCAATTGCTGGAGGAGTGACATCACGTACTTCAACAGGCATAGGGGTGCCAATCTTGTAGGCAGCGTAGCCGTAGCCCGCCAGCGTAGCTATTGTAGACACAACACCTACTGCGTCAGCAGTAACTACTGATGCAATGCGCTCTTTCCATCCCAAGCGTTCTGGCTTTGTCGAAGTTTCTTCACTGTAATCGTGTGCAATCATTCTAATATTCTACAATAAAATCTTAAATAAAGCAATAATTTATGGTGGAGATACAGGGACTCGAACCCTGGACCTCATCGCTGCCAGCGATGCGCTCTAGCCAACTGAGCTATATCCCCACGAACTGATAGATTTTAGCGCAAAATCAAGAAAATGTACAGAGGTTATGACCTAGTCGCCGAATAAAGACAGGTCATCGATTTCTGGAGGCAAGAACCCTTGCTTGTGTTTAAAGTCAGCCTGCCACTTGTAGTCCTTGCTGTAGCCAAGATCTTTCATGAGACTTGTTGGAGCATTGCGGAGATGAAGCGGGATAGGTAAATCTGGATGCTCACGCGCAGTTTGCTCAGCACTAATCATGGCATCTGTTACCTCACGTGACTTAGGTGCTTTAGCCAGAACTGTAGCGCAGTGATACAAATTGTACTTAGCTTCCGGCAGGCCTATTACAGTGACGGCCTGAAAAGTGCTGACTGCGATATTGAGAGCGGCAGGCGCGGCAATACCAATATCTTCTGAGGCAAATATAACCATGCGGCGAGCCAGAAACTTTGGATCTTCACCAGCCTGCAAAATACGAGCCATATAATACAGAGCTGCATTTGCATCGCTGCCTCGAAGTGACTTAATGAAGGCACTAATAAGGTTATAGTGATTCTCGCCGTTTTTATCATAGCCGGGTACACGTCTTTGTGCGGCCATTTGCACAATCTCTTTCGTAATGATGCCTATGCCGGAAAGTTGCTGAGCAACTTCAAGGTTGCCTAATGCAACGCGACCATCTCCTCCTGACAGCTCAGCGAGCATGTCGATACTGGCGGCAGGGAGGCGCTTGGCTGAAAGCTTAAGGTGCTTTGCGGCTCGCTTGAGAAGCTTTTTCATGTCATCTTTGTTAAGAGGTTCTAGTACCACGACACGGCTGCGGCTGAGTAGAGGTGTGATTATCTCAAAGCTCGGGTTTTCAGTAGTTGCGCCAATCAGGGTTATAGTGCCTTTTTCAACATGAGGCAAGAACGCATCTTGCTGGGCTTTATTAAAGCGATGAATTTCATCGACAAACAGAAGAGTTGGTATCTGTAGTCTTTGATTTTGCTCAGCACGCTCAATAACTTTACGAACATCAGCTACCCCAGAGGTGACGGCACTCAGCTCTATCCAATCAGCGCCAGTTTCCTGGGCTATGATGCGTGCCAGAGTTGTTTTGCCGCTCCCAGGTGGTCCCCACAAGATCAGGCTAACTGCCTGCTTGTTGGCAATGATTTGATGGAGCAACTGGCCTTCGCCGACGACATGTACCTGACCAATAACATCCTCCAAACTAGTGGGGCGCAATTGTTCGGCAAGGGGCAGACTCATGCACCTAGTGTACGGTACAATGGATACATGCCAAAAAACACAAGTAGTCAGTCAAAGGGTAATGAGGAGCAAGAGCTTCCATTTATCGTAACTAATAAAGCAGCAGCAATTTGCGTAGTGGCCGCCGTCATACTCCTGGTCAGCGGGATTATGTGGTGGAAGCAGGTCTATAACCATCCACGACGAGTCTTTGAAGGCATGCTAAACAATAGCTTGTCACTTAACAGCATAACGCGCAGCACAGTTTCAGATGGATATGGTGGCAAGACCGAGAAAGTAGAACAGCTTAGCTTCGTACCAGATGCTGCGGTCAGAACGTGGGTGGCGATCGATCAGCCGGCTGAAAACGGCTCAAGTAAAGTTAAAACCGAAACCATCGGAACGCGTAATCAAGACTTCAGCAGATATCTTTCAATTGACACGAGTCAGACCGGTGAAAACGGCAAGAAACTAGACTACAGCTCAGCCCTCAATACTTGGGGTCGGACAAGTGCCGGCACACCACCCGAGTACTATCAGCAGTCAATCTTAGGCATCGTGCCGTTCGCACAAGTGCCCGCAACCCGGCACCAAGATGCAGTAAAAGCGTTTAGTGATAGTAGAGTCTACGAAGTGGATTACGCGAAAGTAGAGCCAAAGCGAATTAACGGCAAATCTGCACTGGTGATTCCGGTGAAAGTTCACTTGCAGCAGTATCTAACGGTCTTCAAGAGAGTTGCAAAAGACTCGGGTCTGAACGATTTCGAAGCAGTTAACCCTGATGAGTATTCTGACAGCGCCCCCGTGGAAGTTAAACTGACAATTGATAAAATATCGCGTAACTTGCTAGAAATTCGATACGAAGGTGAGCCGGCGCAAGTTGAATCATTTAGTGGACACGGTCTGAGTCTACCGATAAAGGCACCTGAACAAACAATTCTGCTCGAGCAGCTCCAGCAAAAACTACAAAGCATTAAGTAAGGGCACCTACATGCAATTGATCGTTGACGATCTGTTAACTAGTTACACCAAGATGGGCAAGGGACGTATTCTGTTGTTACTGCACGGCTGGGGCGATAGTTCTAAAGGGCTTCATGCTTTGCAGCTAGAACTCAGCAAGCATTACCAAGTGATAGCGGTAGATTTGCCCGGATTCGGCAGCGCTCAAGCCCCACCTGAACCATGGGGTCTTAGCGAGTACGCTGATTTTATTAAGGCATTCACCATGAAAATTGGTATCGAACCAGAAATCATACTCGGACATTCTAACGGCGGCGCAATCGCCGTTCGTGCACTTGCACGAGGACTGGCTGGCAAGCGACTGGTACTTGTTGCCTCTGCTGGTATACGAGGAGAATACAAAGGTCGAATGAAGGCTTTGCGGCTTGTAACTAAGGCTGGTAAAGCTCTGACATCACCACTGCCAGGCGCGGTCAAGAAACGTCTGCGCCGAAAAGTCTATACCAGCATTGGGTCTGACATGTTGGTGGCCGAGCATCTGCAGGAGACATTTAAACGAGTAGTGAACGATGATATTCGTGCCGATGCTGCGCAGCTACATATACCAACTCTTTTGATTTATGGAGACGAAGACGTATCTACGCCTCTGGAATTTGGAAAAAAACTACATAGAGCCATTACGGATTCTAAGCTTGTGGTTGTACCGGGCGGCGAGCATACGTTGCCAACAGATCAGCCAGAATTAGTCACCAAGTACGTGAGGGAGTTTCTGGCATGATTCGTGGTTTTTTAAGCTTGTATAGTTTCAACTACCCCCGCATCGTGATTTATATGCTCCAAAGTACCGAGTATATGGTAAAGCCCTATCTCCAGTGGTACTGGCGCACGGCAAACTTTACGCAAGTTGCTCGACGGCGCAGTTTGGATATGACCAGACGAGCTAAATTATTACTCTTAGTTATGCGATTGGGTGTAGCCCTGCAGATTGCCTTGGCGATTGTGCTTTTGGTGCATGCCTATGACGCGCGTAACTGGCAGCTGTTTAATATCGGAGTTGTTTTGCTGCTGTCATTCCCAGTTATATGGGCTCACCTTATAACAGTCCCGCTAATACTGGCTCGACATTTGATTGCTGTGCCTCTTGAGCGCAAACTAGTGAAACAATCGGCCGCACTTTTTAGCAAGCATGAGGGCATAAAGATTGCTGTTTTGGGCAGTTATGGTAAAACGACGGTCAAGGAATTACTTCTTACAGTACTAGGAGCAGGCAAAGATGTGGCTGCCACACCTGCAAATAAAAATGTTGCCGCTTCACATGCACGGTGGGTGCGTACTTTGACAGGTAAAGAAGAAGTATTAATCATCGAGTACGGCGAGGGTGCACCTGGTGATATTAAGCGTTTTGCAGATACCACAAAGCCAGATCTCGCAGTTATTACGGGTATAGCCCCAGCACATCTAGATCAGTACAAAACTCTTGAAGCAGCTGCACAAGATATCTTCTCGATTGTCGATGTCGTAGGTTCTGAAAATACCTATGTTAACCGAGAGTCCGAACCGTTATTGTCTTATGTAAATAAAAACCAAGACGGTTATGATACAAGTGAGGCTATGGGCTGGAAGATCAGTAAGATCTCGGTGAGTGTAGATAAGACTTCGTTCGTGATGAAAAAGGGCAAGAAGACTCTCAATCTTCATTCTGGATTGGTGGGACGACACTTGGTTGGACCTTTGGCATTCTGTGCAGCTATCGCTTCTGAGCTTGGCATGTCAAACAAGCAGATCGAAAAGGGCGTTGCAGAGACTAAGCCCTTCGAGCATCGTATGCAGCCTCGCCTGCTTGCAGGGGGTTGGGTGATTGACGACACGTATAATGGCAATCTTGAAGGCGTTCGTGCTGGCCTTTCTCTCTTAAATGAGCTCAAAGCAAAGCGAAAGATATACGTTACACCAGGGCTCGTTGATCAGGGTGAGCAAACTGAAGCAATTCATCATGAGGTTGGTGAACTGATTGCTGATGCTAAGCCGGATAAAGTGGTTCTTATGAAAAATTCAGTAACGGCTTTTATCCAGGCTGGCCTTGCGGCCAAAGAGTATAGCGGAGAAGTTGTTATTGAAGACGATCCCTTACGGTTTTATACCCACCTTGACCAGGTTATTGCAGTAGGCGATGTCGTGCTTATGCAAAATGATTGGACGGATAATTACAATTAAGTCCGTTTAATTGTAGCTTGCAATTGTAATAGCTGCTCAGTAAAATACTAAGCATGAAAACAATAGCAGTATTTTTCGGTGGTCGTTCAGCTGAGCACGATGTGTCGATTGTGACAGCGCTTGCATCAATTATTAAGCCTCTTGAACTGAGTCGTGAATACCAGGTAGAGCCAGTCTATATTGCCAAAGACGGTTCTTGGTATTGGGATCAGCGTCTGAAAGATATAGCACTGTTCCGTACAGGTGACATCGAAGACTTTATTCGCAAAGCTCCAAAGGCACATATTCTTTTCGATAACGGTCTGACACTTGTAAAGTCTAGCCAGTTTGCTGGTCGCAAGGCGTATAAACATATCGACGTAGCCTTTACTGCGATGCATGGCACGCACGGTGAAGACGGTGAACTGATGGGTATATTTGAAATGGCTAACGTTCCGTATGTGGGTTGTGGTGTCAGTGCCAGCGCGATTGCTATGGACAAAGTGCTCAGCAAGCAAGTAGCAGAAAGTGCTGGTATTGCTTCAACACCATGGACCTGGTTTACCTCTAACGAGTTAAGTCAAAACCACAGCGCGGTGGTAAAACGCATTAATACTATGAAATATCCCTTGTTTGTGAAGCCGGCGCGGCTTGGTTCGAGTATCGGTATTACTAAAGTAGATTCACCTGACAATCTCGTTAATGCGTTAGAAGTTGCCGCACACTATGATGACAAAGTTATCGTAGAGGAAGCGGTTCCTAACTTGATTGAAGTTACATTACCAATTATCGGTAACGAGGATCCAGAGCCTGCGTACCTTGAGCAGCCATTGCTTGATGCTAACGACTTTTTTGACTTCGAGACAAAATATATGGGGCAGGGCAAAAAAATGGGCGGCAAGAAAATGTCTGGCGGGGCTAAACAAGGTGCCCAAGGCTACAGCAAGATACCGGCAGAGGTGTCACAGAAAGTCTACGATGAAGCCGTTCAGATGGGTCTCGCTGTCTACAAGGCGCTTGGCTGTGAAGGTATTGCCCGTATTGATATGCTAATCAACAGCAAAACTAATGCCGTGTTGTTTAACGAAGTAAACCCACTGCCAGGTAGTCTGTATGCGCACAACTGGCGAGCCAAAGGCTATTCGGCTGTTGACCTCGTAACTCGCTTGATTGAGCTGGCGATTGCACGCCATGCCAAGGTAGCTAAAAAACAAACAGCATTCGCAACTAACTTTTTGAAACAGTTCTAGATGAAAGGCTTTGATTATACCAAGGGCCAAATTTGGCTCGGTGATGGCATTGTGCCTGCAGAATCAGCTGCTCTCAGCGTAATGAGTGCCGCGGTACTGTATGGACTAAGCGTATACACAGTATTTCCGGTCAACAAAACACCCTCAGGAATGGCGGCTTTCCGTTTGGCAGATCATTACAAAAGGCTCGAAGAGTCAGCGCATATCATGGGCATTGATGCCTTTCCGGGTAGCTGGACTTACGAAAAGTTTGAGGTAGCCGTCAAAAAGCTTATCGAGGCAAATAAGGTACAAGACGATGTCTTAGTTAGGGCTACCGTGCATGTCGTCGAAACAGTGCCGGGTACCCGATCGCGTGGTTTAAGGACTGAAGTAAGTATTTTTGTGTATCCTGCAGTGCCAATCTTGCCACAGAATGGTGCTCGTCTTAAGACAAGTGTCTGGCGTCGCGTGCCAGACCATTCAGTACCGGCGCGCGCTAAGGTTAACGGTGCCTATGTAAACTCTGTACTCGGCAAACAGGACGCCATTGATAGTGGGTACGATGATTGTGTATTCCTTGACGACGGAGGTCATGTTTGTGAACTTTCGGCTGCAAACATCTTCCTAATAAAAAGAGGCAAGCTCATTACCCCAAATACAACCAGCGATATCCTAGAGGGCATCAATCGACGTACCATTATAGAAATGGCTAAAGCCGAAGGCATAGAAGTGATAGAGCGAACCGTAGATCTGACAGAACTTTATGTTGCCGATGAAGCATTTGCCTGCGGTACCTCTGCTTTTGTAGCGCCCATCGTCGAAGTAGATGCTCGCCAAATTGGCAGCGGTCAGACTGGATCAATTACTCGACAGATCGCGCAGTCTCATCACCAACTGCTACATGGTGTTTCAGATAACGACCAATACCTGACATTCGTGGCGAATTAGCTGCTGTAGTCGAGAAAACTCATGAATGGATAGTGACCATGTACTTCGTACGCAGCGGCGTCAACCAATGCGCCCATTTCACTTGATGTCATGCGACGGCTGCGAGCAATACGTTCTTGCCAGGCTGGCTCTATGCTCGTCATGAATTCACGAATCATACGATATGTCTTGGGGTCGGGAATGGCTAGTCTTGCTACATGATCTTGCGATACGACTTCGGCTTGCTCTTCTAAGCGGTCTCTATAAGAAGGGTCAAGCTCGCTCAGGCGAGAGAAGCCATCGTTGGTTTGCACGAGTGGGTCAATTTGTCTATTTTTGAATGGTTTTAGCGTAAAGTCGATTGCCTGAGCACTAGGGTTAGCGCGAGCTTCGGCAGGCGTCAGAATCGCAAATCCGGCGGGCATTGACGACGGATATTCATCAAGATAGCTACCATGTCTTTCGTCCTCAATTCCAACATACTGTCCAGTTTCTAAAACTTTGGCGTACGATTCTGGGTCAGCAAACTGGTCCATGTAATTATTCAGGCGTCGTCGGCGTGCTGGCCATGCGTACTGCCGTCGGTAGCGGGCAATTTGGGTCATGAGCGCATCCAAAGTATTGCCCACTAAGCTAGGTTGGCGGAGGAATTTTGTTTGTGCAGCGTCTGTAATATACATAAGGTCATGGGGATGGATCTCATGAAGCGGCACTAAGCCTTCTCTGCCATGATCAGCGAATGCCCACATGTCAGGAGCAAGTCGCTCTACATACAGCAACTTCGTCATTAGCATCTCGAGCTCCTCTATAAAGTGATGCGTTGGTTCTCCATAGTGTTCTTGAGTAAGTGCCAGACTTCCTTCACTGAAGACTCGGGCGCGTTGCTGATCTCGCATGGCCAGCATAAGGTCTGGCGTTAAGACGAAATCGCTCGCTGTGAAACCGAGCATACGAACGGTATCATTCCAACGATTCATTTCACGCAAGCCATAATCAACACGGTCAATGCATAAATCAGGTGAAGGCGCCTCTACCCAGTCTGCAATCTTTGGAAAAATGATGGTATCGGGTTCAATGCCATGCTTGCGCAAAATATTTGTTAAGCCGGTGGCTTCCATGTATTCCTCGATACCCTGATCGTGCAAGTCTTCTGGGCCGCCAATGCCCTGGAACATCCAGTCACCTTTATGAGAACCGGTCGTTTGTTTAATATCTGAATTTAGCGTTCGAAGCATGCACCAAAGTGTATAAGTCTCATTAAGCCCTTGCTGGGCGGCAAGCTGCTTAACGAGTAATGCCGAGCCCCACATATGTTCGAAACGTGAGAAGGCTGCCGTATTTGGAATCGTGGTGTATTCGGGCGGCAGAGTTAGCTGCTCTATAGCTTGCATGCGACGCATGGCATTTGAATAAAACAGTTCTTGCATCACCGGATGTTCGCGTCGTAACCTGAGATGACCATTATCCTCACCCCGCCAGACAGTGTCACTAAAGACCGCATCATCCATGTTGCAATTTGGTACAAAAGTTGTGTCAGTAAACATGTTGCCACTTTCCCATGTGTTGCCCGGCAGTCCACGCCCGACCGCTGGATAGCCTAAGCCTGCTCGCAGAACTCTGCCTTCTAAGTTATCGAATGCTGGAATCCCCGGTTCAATCATTACATTAATGATCTGTTACCGCGGGAGGTTGTGCAAGTATAAGCAGCATAAGATAGTATTATTCTCATCTGTTCTTAGGGTATAATGTCAGATGATGAAACGCTATAGTCCTAAAGACATTGAATCGAAGTGGCAAAAAATCTGGGAAGAACAGAAAATCTACCATGCCACCGAAGATCCAGAAAAACCTAAACGCTACGTCCTAGAGTATTTCCCATACCCCAGTGGTGCAGCTATGCATGTTGGACATGTACGTAACTACACCATCGGTGATGCTATGTCTCGCTTCTATCGAATGAATGGCTACAATGTCATGCATCCAATGGGATGGGACTCATTTGGCCTACCAGCCGAAAATTACGCAATCAAACATAACATTAGCCCAAAGCAAGCAATTGCCGAGAACACGAGCAAGTTCAAACAGCAGCTATCTCAAATGGGCTTTAGTTATGACTGGTCACGAGAAATCGACAGTAGCGACCCTAATTATTACAAATGGACCCAGTGGTTTT
>RXKC01000021.1:8272-20263 GCA_003962975.1 Candidatus Saccharimonadota bacterium | reverse complement strand
GTCCCGACGTTGCGGTGCTTGTATGAAGTAACAATGGAAGGAGATGAGCTATGATTGTCGAGGTTGCAACGCAAGCGGAACTCGACGAGCTTGGACCGAACGTTATCGCGGTCGTGCGAAGCGGGAGATTCGCCGCTGGTGGCGATCGGGAAATCAGGGTTTGCGATTCAGCGAAAATCGAGGCGCGAGATTCAACTATGATCGAAGCCTTTGACGAATCGCAAGTCATAGCTTATGATACCTCAGAGGTTAAACTTTACGATTCGGCTACAGTGGATATCCCTAATCATGTACAGATAATAGACAATAGGCAGACGCACAAGTAGGTCAGGATCAAAAATGTCTACCACAACCTTCGATCAATCAGACCCGGACGATGACATTGTCATAAAACTAGAAAACGCCTATCCTGATGCTCTCCTTTATAATGAAATAGAAGAGCCATCTATCCTCATTCTCGCAGCCGAAGAAATCAAACGTCTGCGTTCCATATTGTTTTAATCAACCTATTTTAAGGAGTCGAAATGGCAAACCCGATTGACGCTAATGAAGCCGCCCAAATAGCAGCCGGGCTAGGCTGGGCTATTCTAAACAATGACAAAGAAGGGCGCGAAGCTATTTATGCAGATTGTACTGTCGAAGATCTAAAGAGGGTTCTCAGATGGCAAACAAGATTCCTGTTAAACAACATGGCGGTGGTAGCTTATTGTTATGGCCTTGACTTTCGTTCAGCCTATGGACAATTCGCTAGTTTAATCGCTGCTGAAGCCGCTGCCGGAAACCTAGAGTAATGTTTGGAGGATCATGTTTTACGCTCTGACTAAAGAAACACCGCTACTGATAAAAGAAACTGTTGGCGGGAAGGCTTCTAACCTTCACAAGATGATCTGTGACGATCAGCCAGTTCCGCCAGCGTTCGTCGCCAGTGTCGAAGAATGTTTTAAGTTAGACTTCTCTAGGGAAATCCATAGCCCTGGTTCGCTGTTTGACCTTGAATTAAGATCTCACATACGATGGCTGGCATCCGTAACGGATTATGTTTGGGCTTCGGATATTACACCACTCCTTGTCAGCGTTAGATCGGGTGCCCCCGTTTCGATGCCAGGCATGATGGAAACGGTTCTTAATGTCGGGCTGACCCGAAATAATCTAGAAGGATTTGCTACATCTAGAAAGTCAACAGACCTTTTCGCCTACGATTGCTACCGTCGTCTTATTCAGATGTACGGAACTACGGTAGATAGGATTGATCCCGAAAAGTTCAATGAGATTTACAAGGCTTCTAGAATTTTCTATAGTGGCCTATCGGAGTATTCAGCTTGTAAATTAGTAGACCTGTATGAAGCGATCTACGAAAAAGAAACGGGCCGTTCTTTCCCTGATGATCCCAATGAGCAACTTCTCGGAGCCTGCAATGCCGTTTTCAAATCTTGGCATGGCGACAAGGCGATTGCTTACCGAGACTTGGAAGGAATTGATCATAATATGGGTACTGCTGTGACCGTCCAGGCTATGGTTTTTGGAAATATTGATGATCGTTCAGCCACCGGAGTCGTATTTACCCACGACCCAAACAGCGGCGCTTTAGGATGGTACGGTGATTTCCTTTTGAACGCCCAAGGCGAAGATGTTGTTTCTGGTAATCACAATGTGTCGCCCATAAATGAAATCCTCGACCATAAAACCCTGGGGCAGGTGGGAAAGGAGTTGCAACGCAAGGTTGGCGAACTTTACAAGCATCATCGTGATATCATGGACATCGAGTTCACAGTAGAATCAGGGAAACTTTGGATTCTGCAATATAGGAGAGCAAAGTGTTCTCGACTGGCTACTGTCAGATGTACTCTTGACATGGCCAGGGCGGGTCTTATTCAACCAACTGAAGCGACCCAAAGAATCATGGAGCTTTTGCCATCGACGTCTACGGGTTCGGTGGACCCCGGTAACCTAACCTTGCTAGGGAAAGGATTAGGGGCCACAAACGGCGAGGTTGTAGGCGTCATCGCTATCGGTAAAGAAACCGCTGATAAGTTTAGGGCCGAAAACGTAGACTATGTTTATGTGGCTACCGAAACAGCACCGGATGATGTACCCCAAATGAAAGGCGCCGTGGGAATTCTTACGGCATCTGGTGGACTCGTCTCACACGCTGCTCTTATTGCGAGAGGTTGGGACAAAACCTGTGTCCTCGGATTTGAGCAAATCAAGGTTGAGTCAGATCATTTCGTCCACAACGGCGAGGTTTACATTAATGGTTCTTTGATTAAAATCAACGGCTCAACTGGAGAGGTTTACGCGTAACATGTTAACAGAAAACGAGAAAAAATACATGGAGGTCATCAACGAAATCGACGATCTTCGGACACAATTACTTTATGGAAATGCTTCGGATGAGGCCAGGTGTAAATTACTTGCTGATATAGAAAAGCTAACAGAATTTTCTAACAGTATAGCGGATTGTATTCTGGCCGACTCGGCCGATGACTCTGAATCCGATAAATTACTTTGCCCTAACTGTTTGGGTATTTTGATGCACACGGAATGTGGTCAGACAGCCGGATTGTGTGGATGTGAGTGTTATTATGATGACGAGTTTTTTTGCGTTGGATGTTCACTGCTTTTATCATGGGACGATCTATGCGAAACCCCATCTGGACTAGATGAACAAACCTTAACCGAGGAACCTTCACCGACACCAACTATGATAGGTAAGCAATGTAGTCACCTACATCAGGAAGTTATGTTCCCTAGTGGTGTGACTGTCAAATGCACGTCTCATTATAATGCCACAAAAATGACCGAGATCCCAGAGTTTGGTCTTTACGCTGACTCGTGTTGGGTTAGAACCTGCATCTGGAGAAATGAAACCATAAACTGGCCCGACATGAGTCTCCCGGTCGATAAACACATTGCTCTATCTCAGATAAAGGCGGCGTACGATCTAGCTGTCTCAGATATCCAAATAGAAGTTGGATGCATTGGAGCGCATGGTAGAACTGGTGTAATTCTAGCTATCATGTACCTTTTGGACACTGGTGGATCTGACTCATCTGAAGTTGCAGTAGATTGGGTTAGAGAGGTCTACTGCCCTCACGCTATCGAAACATCGCGCCAGGAATGGTTTGTGAATTTTGCTGCCGGTGTGCTGTACGATCATGAGGTAGCCGAGGAACCAATCGTTCAGAAAACCATTGGCAACTACAACGGGACTACTTCAACCGGATGCTTACCGGTCGAACATCTCGCAATGTTTGACGCAGGCCTACAATCCTGTGTCAGAAAGAAGGATTGCACCTGGTGGGAGAAGGACAAGATCGAGCTTTACGAATCTAAAACAATCAACAGTACAAGCGTAGAAGAATTACTTAGACAAAGTAATTACGCCACCTTACTAGCAAGATACAAGGCGGTTAAAGGCTCATGAAAGAAGAACAAGTTTACATAACTCAGGCCCAGCCTCTGTATAACGCTGGTATAGATGCAGATGTTTCTGTCTCCTATATCCAGCCCCTTGATGAGACATGGCTCAAAACACTCCCTGACGATGACATTGCAGAACAATTCGATGATGATGATGATGATATCTTTGACCTAAAGGGATACTCAAACAAATATTTAGATCTTGAATTCCTTATGGAATCAGAGATCTACGATCAATGGTCTAATGCGAAGGACAAGGATTGGGCTAAAGTATGGACAGGGATTGATCTTAAAATTGATCCCTGTCAGGCGGCAGCCGATCATTATCTACTGTTCGGTATTGCAAACAATCTTTTTGTGACGATCACGCCTAAAACTTTCCCAACTGAGGCCGAGATCCAAGCGGCTGGACTAGTTCTGGGCGAGTCTGAAATGGCCATAATCGCTAGAATCACCGAGATTGAAAATGAAAGAAATGCCGACCCGGCTGTTCAACTCGCTCCCCTATGTGACGAAGCCAATGAACTTTATGTCCAACTGGTTGAAAAGTTGGATCTTTCCTTCAGAGAATACGTCCACTTAGCTTGTGGCGGAGAGTTGCGTCACATGTTAAATGGTGAAATGGTATACTCTGCTCACCGACGGAGAGCTTGGGTGCAATGGTTTTTTGTGTACGATAAGTACGGCCATCCTGCTTTGACGCAGATGTCGAAAGCCTTCCGTGAACTAGGGAACTCAACGTATGGCGGGGAGAAGTGGGCGACAGCATCGGATATTCTCTTGGCCAGAGAGGAGTGTTCCTTAGGTCCAGACGAGTTCACTAACAAACAACTTTTCGTCGATAGAGTGTTCACCCTTGAACATAACAACGGCACGCTACTTAACAAATTACCCTGGGCCAATAATCGTCTTGAAAGATCAGAAGGATCAGAGTCATATGTGATGATGCAAACAACAGTTCTGCAAGCACACTGCTCAAACCCCGTGGATATTAGAACCATGTATTTGAGGGCTAGCTCAGATGTTCAATCTCTAGTGGACATCTATCTTACCCAGGCAACCAAAATCGGTCTTGAAATCAACGGGATTTGGCAACAGCCCACGGATGAAAAGGATTCGGCTTCGTCCAAGAAAACAGCACTAACTGTTAACGGGACAGCCGTTCCTTTACTAGATTGGTCTGACGTCTCAGACACTACAGAGGAAGTGAAGGACGCAACCAAGCCACAGTCGCCACATGCTGTGGGGGAATCGTTTATAAACGGTTGCCCTGTTCTAGCGGAGCAGTCTGAGATTGAATTTTGGATGGAAATGGACAACAAAATGTTCGAGGCACTTTGCACCTCGATCGCCGATGACGAGTGGGACGAAAATGGGTCCTCTTACATCATTTATGTCGGTGACAATGAGGTCGAACTGTCTTTTGTTGAGCCGGTTTCGAAAAAGTTTTTCAAGGCAACTAAGCACGTAGTTTTATCTACTGCCAACCTAATTTAAGGAAAGGGGTTCCTATGCCAAACTATTTAGATGACCTATCTGTTCCAACGCTGGGTGTACTCGTCTGGTATTATGTCGACATGGAAGCGAGCATAGGGTTCGAAGAATTTCGTGAACTGATCAAGGAGAACGAAGCCCCAATCAAAGTAACAAAGAAACCTCGCCCCGAACACGTTTTCCGAAGGGCGACTGAGCACTGTCAATTTGAAACGATGTTGTTGGATGGTCAGGTGACTGTCTATACCAAGGATGACGGTTACAACAAGGCGTCTGTCAATAGGTCACTGTATGTGTCAGTCAACAGTAACGTTGGTAATGTTGGTCGCCTCGATACTCACATAGGTGTGGCTACTATGGACAAAGCCTCAAAGACGATCAAGGTAGAGGCCAAGGTTGGGGCACCTGCTGAACATCTTAAGATTCTATCAGAAGCAAAAGATAGGATCATGGAATACTATGATTACAACATCGAAGCAATTTGGTCGCTCCCTATCAGACAGAGTATTCAATCTACTATCAGTGAAAATCTTATGGGCATTCCGATCAAAGAATCCGGTGGTTTGTATTTTGTGCCACGCTCGAAGTTCGATGATTTTGAACGAATGGTTGAGACTATGTCGGCTGTGCACGGTGTTGAAATTGGTTGGACCCCAGTTCTCAAGGACAACGACGTAAACGACGACAATTTCGCACACAAACTATCCACCTTTTGGATGATCAAAGAAGTAGATATACTTAATAGGATAACCAAATTGAGAAACGAAATTAAACAAGGTGTCTTAATTAAAGCTAAGCCTATACAGGAGATCGAAACACAAATAAACGAGCTGAAAGCGTTCGACAGGGCGCACGATTGGTGCCACGAATCCTTCAAGGACGCAATCGATGAAATTGAGATGTGTTTCGATAAACTGATCTCAGAGATTAAATAAAGGAGATGATGTGAAAAAGCCTTCCCTTAGCAAGTTAAGCGCGAATCCGATTGAAGGATGGAAGAAAACAATCGAATCTACATTTACCGAAGCCGTCGATTGGGTCGAATTTACATCCCTACCAATGAAGGATGCCTTTACCCATCAAACGCTTGTGATAGTAGAGGCGTCATGTCAGTCACCACCAGCCTTTAAAGAAAGAGTTGAAAGGTTGATTGGGGGATTTAACACGCCTCAAACAATCAAAGCCAATATTATCACGGTGGCTGATGGACTGGTTTATCCAGGTCTTACTTATAGCGGTAAGGTAAGTGGCGGTTTGGATGTCGAGATTCCGCACGGTATGTTCAATATGATTGTAAGAGTTTCAGACAGAGATGTTATGCTAGGACAGGTTGTATCATGACTCATGAGCTATCACTTAAAGGTCACACGATCGTGTGCACTTGTGGTGAAATCTCCACAGAGATAAGCGATCAAAAGTTTTTTGCCCCAGTGGCAGAACGCCATTTAATGGAACATGGAATTTGGCCGTACGAGAAACCTCTAGGCGACAAGTTCAATGGCTGGCCAAACAACTAAAGGAAAAGGAATGATCACAGAAGAAGAAAACTATAAGACCAGCAATAATCCTTTGGCTGTTGAGTCATGGGATTCCTACATCGGTCAAGAAAAAGTCAAGGAACGTTTGCAAGTCAAGATCAAGGCTGCAATGGAACGATATGAACAGATGGATGCTGCTCTTATCTTAGGGCAGAGCGGTACGGGCAAGTCTAGTATCGCACGGTTAATCGCCGACGAGCACGCCGTTCCCTTCATTGATCTCATGATCACGCCAAACTTTTCTATCTCTGCTCTCAATAATATTTTGGTGCAGTTTGATGAGGACGGCGGCGGTATTGTGTTTCTGGATGAGATCCATAATTTCTCGAAGAAAGATCAGCACTACCTGTACTCAATTCTTGAGGATAATTGCATCACCTATGGGGCGAAACACTCTGGCAAACGTCACTATTTTGTCAACGCTGTCACAATCATCGCAGCTACAACGGACGAGAACCTTTTAACGAAGGCTCTCCGAGGGCGGTTCGGTGCACCATATCGTCTCGGCGCTTACTCTGACAAAGAGATGGGCCAGATCGTTGAACGTATGGCTATTAAAATGGGTTTTACGCCGACGATTGAAGAATGCATCGCTCTCGGTCAGGCGGCGGCAGGGTCGCCTCGTCAGGCCGGAGATCTTATTAAAACAGCCCGAGATCTAGGTTCAATGGCTATCGAGCCTATCCTTGAATTAGCGGAGATCACCCGAGATGGTCTAACTGTTGATCACATAGCAATCCTTGATTCTATTTTCAATTTGGGTGGTATTACCGGACTAGAGAACATCACGAACCACTCGGGCCGTGCCAAGGATGATATTGTGGACCTAGAGAAGCTCCTGGTCAGGAAGGGTTTCATAGAAATGACAGGCAAAGGTAGGGCGCTTACCGGTCGCGGCGTTAAGGCCCTGAGAGAAGCGAGGTTAAAGAAATGAGATACGCTAAGCAGTTCACGGTTTCTCTTGGGAACTTGAGTACGGTCGGTTCACTTTGGCCGATCAGGGTCGTTGTGCCGAAGTATAGTTTCTGTACAGACAGCTATGAACCTGTGCGTCAGGCATTCATCGGGCCAGACGGCAAGGAAATCCCACGAGAGCTTCTAAAGCGTGGCCGCAAGGTGACTGGCTCTGATCTTTACGAGCCGGTTGGTGAAACGGCGGAGATCCAAGAGGCTAGAAAGTCAACGTTAGAGAAAAACGTTCTGGCCGTCACGCTTCATGCTGCCGATGAAGTTAACGAATATCTATACCCTTCGGACAACCAGGGCTACGTGTTTGAACCAGTTAAACTCGTCTCGGGTCGTACAGTGGAAGACAAGGCTAATGAATTACGGCATGACCTCTTGCATTCCATTGTCGAAGATCCGTCTGTCGCTCTTGTTGGTAAGGCTAACCTGAACGGGCATGAAGGACTTTTTAGGATCAGTCTTTTCCAGGGGAAGATGTCGATCCAAAAGCAGATGTACCCCCGCGACATCAATGATTTTAATTTTAATGTAAATGTTGTAACTGACCCGAGGATTAGGGAGGCGGCTCAAGAAACCATTAAACAGATGACAACCGGGTTTAATCCATCTTCCCTTACGAATAGTATTCAACAGAGACTTGATGGGCTTGCGAATGGCACATCGATGGAGCCTCATGATTATGTTGGCGACCTTCTAGCTGAACTGGATAAGATCCTATCATGACTGAAGATGAGAAGATGGCGGACGAGTTCTGCATCCTTTTTTCTGAACTGGAAGAAGATCTCGATAATATGGAACCGCTGGATGATTTTGTAGCTAACCCATTAAATGAAGTCGCTGCCTTCTTCGACAGGGATGATCATTATGAGGGATCAACTATCGAATGTCATAACACGTTCTCTTTTAAAGGGGTGAGAATTGCGTGACCCACTGAAAGACTTAGAGGCTCTAGAAAAACTTATAGCCTCAGCATTGCAGGGCAACGGACTGACATTAGAGGAGCATACATTAAGGGTCCAACCTAATGGTCTTGTAACCTTTAGAGCCGCTCTTGTTTCTATGTCGAAACCGACAGATACCTCATCTGGGCAGATGGTCGCTCCGCTACAAACCCAAGAAGAATACGATGCTCTATTTCAGAGAATGATTGAGGATTTATGAAGCTTACAGAAAAGCAAATCGAAGGTTTGGCTCAGTTGTTGGGTGCCTATCAAACGACCGTGTTGTTATGGACCGAGGAAATTGTAGAAGTTCAAAGATTATTCGATTATGAATACACATTACAAAAGAAAGCAAAGGTAGTTCACAATGGCTGAGATGGGTATCCAGTTAGATGTTACAGTCGATGAACAAACTATGGAGAAAATGATCTACGCTCCCGACAACGAGTTTAGTGTTAAGTTAGTTCGGCGAGACGCCACCTATAAGGGTTCGCTCATACCGCCTCTAAGTTTCTATGTTTACAACATCATAGAAGTTTAAACTCCTTTACGATGTAGTGCGGGCTGCGTTGTTTCAATAAAGAGGTCATCGGGGTTACCACCGAGTCTGCGGACCTCCGCCCTGAGAACATGTATCTCTTGGCGGAGGTCTTGGATCTCTCGGTTTTGCTCCCGGATTCTCATTGTTTGACTTTCAACATGAGCCCCTAGGGATTTTAGCTGAGAACGTAACTCAGTTACCTCAATTTCCAGCCTTTGGACGATGCGTTCAGCGGCCTGGGAAATTATATCTGTTGCCTCGGCCCGGACTTTTCGTCTGGTGGAAATAACGATTAGAAGTTGCACTAGCCCGCCCCCAACTAGAGCGGCCAAAGCGGATTGCCATAGGGTCATTCCTCACACCCAGCTCTTTCTGTTTCGGCATCCATTTTCTCTATAATTTTCTTTTCTAAAATACTGATCATTTCACATGCACTTCTGAATTCTGCTTTGGACGGGCCAGCATACACATATATGAAAGACAGAGGTGCTAATCCCCGAGCCGCTAATGACCATGTTGATTGCTCGACATTTGTAAAAAGAAGCCACAGGGAAAACCCCAGATAAACGGCAGCAAACATTCCGACTCTTAGATGCGAGGCGTAGAGTGGATTGCCAATTTTGCTTGCCTTAAAGTTCCAGTACATAGCGTACATCGTACCGAAAATATTAGCAAGCACTATTGCTAGGTCTGCTGGTGAAAGAGCGGGGTTAAACATATGTCGGCCTCCTCGCCTTTATAACGACAAATTCTAGATAATCAACCTTGAAAAACGAAAGAGAACAAATGATAACCATCCTCTCATTTAGCTTTAAAAACCAAGCTCCATATGGCTACAATATCATCGATTGTAGAGCTATAAAAAACAACCCCCATTCAAACCCGGAATATCACGGACTAGACGCCTCTGATATCGGACTCCGAGAATATGTTCTCAAAGATCCTCGGGCCAAGAGCCTTCTACAGGACGCTCTGCAAGCGTACATTAAAGGCGCTGAACGGATAGCTTTCGGTTGTTCCTACGGCCAGCATCGCAGTGTTGTTATGGCAAGAGAGTTTAAGAGAATGTTAGATGTGCCTGCGGTGCTGCAACACCGTGACCTGATTGGAGTTAATTATGAGTAAACCAAAAATCCTGGTAGATTGCGACGGCGTACTGGCAGATCTAGACGGGTATCTTTGGGACTGTTGCTTAGAGGCGGGAGTCCGGCTGGATATATCCAGCCGGGATGAACAAACAAAATACCTGTTAACTGACCACATACCTGATCCCTGGCACCGTGGGGCTATCAGAGACTTCATTGATGGATCTAGGGTCTTCAAGGACTTACCTGTTTTAGAGGGCGCTCAGGATGGTATGAACGAATTGTCCAAGGTTGCTGACGTGTGGATTTGTACCAAGCCACTTGACACCGACCGCTGGTGTCTGTACGATAAGCGCAATTGGGTGGAAAAACATTTTCCAGAATTCGTTGAGAAACTAATCTTGTGCAGTGATAAGTCCATGATCAAGGCTGATATGCTTTTAGACGATGCACCTGCAATTGACTGGATCATCAAGGCCGAATGGGAACCGGTTGTTTACAATCAGCCACCCAACATGCATAAAAAGTCAGTTTTTTATGACTTCCCTCACTGGGATTGGTCAAGACCATTGAATGAACTACTAAACCACATAGGAGAAAGATAAAATTATGAGCAAAATTACGAAGGATATCGACCACCTTATCGCGATTGCTGAAGATACGACAGTTAGTAATCGAACTGAGGCCGAGGAGTTCATCAGCGATATTCAAAGGCTTTTCGACAACGTGGGGAAGGTGGCCCAAACTTTAGCTGTGGAGCACGGCATTCTTTGGACTTCTTATTTCTTTAGAGGGCAGTCTGGTGATACTGTCTGGAATGACTGGGATGACGACTGGCAATCGTCCTATTCTTGGAGCGATTCCGGTTGTTCATATGATGACTCTGATTGGAATTAACTATGAGACGTATGGCCCTTGTTGGCTCAAGCGCCCTTCAAAAAAATGGGCATCCTACTGGACAACCCAGGGATTACGATTTCATTTGCTTTGAAAAGGATTTCAAAGAGTTCGTTCTTGAGATGGCTGAAACCAAAAGGATTGACTGGGTTAAGCCATCTGACCGTGGCATGGCTGTTCGTTTCAGAAGCTGGGCTAACCCAAAAGGGGTCATTTATGAGGCCGAGTTTGTCGAGCAAGACGATCCTAGTTCAATTAAGATATATAACCACATCATCGAAACAGGTCAGCCTGATAAGGAGCGACCTGAAAGCGTTGTCGTCGCAGATCTTGATACCCTTTATCTGCTAAAAATGAGTCACAGATTCAAAAAGAATTCTCCTCATTTTCTAAAGACGATGGAGGACATCCATTATATGAGATCTTTAGGGGCAGAAATCAGAGACGAAGAGTTGCTTAAGATTCGTGAGGCTGCCACCCTGACCTATAGTCACCCTGATCTTAATGTTTCTAAGGAAGAATTCTTTGTTCCGATGGGGAACCTAGAGTACGTTTATGATCACGACAGTCTTCATGAGGCGGTGGCGTTTCTCGATCGTCCAATGTACACTCTTTATGCCAAAGAGAATGAACAAGTTTTAAGTGATAAGGACAAATTCTTTGAGTTGCCAGAACTATATAAGTTTTATGCAGTGCTCGAAGAAGCCTACGTTCTAGCCCTTGAACGCTCGGTGATACCTTTTGCCACATCACCAGATAAGGCTCTGTTGATGGCTTTAGAGAAGATTTGTACCTCTGTAACATCTGGATGGTTTCGGGAATACGCTTGGGAGAATTATTATCAAATTCTTAAATTGCACGAAAACTTAGGCGAGAATTATGTCAAAAACTTTAATGAGGGCCTCGGCAATGGAAAGGTTAAATTATACAGCACTCAGTAGATTTGAAGGATGTGATAGCTTTACTTGGTGATATTACAGCACTATCCGTTTACGGTCCATACGATTCTTAATGCAACAACGAAGGAAAAAATAAATGTTACTTTTTACTCTAACCGTGCTATTACTCATCATAGCCGCTCTTATTTTTATTAAAAAAAGTCACGTCTC
>RXKC01000021.1:0-8222 GCA_003962975.1 Candidatus Saccharimonadota bacterium | reverse complement strand
AGTACCGTCTATACTCAAGACCCTGGAGAAGCTCTTGTTTTAAAGTCTTTCAGCGGCAAGGTGAATGGGATCGACAGCACTTCTGGTTTGGGTGTCACGACACCGTGGAACAGTATTATCAGCTTCAATATCCGTAATCAGCGTATTGAGATGTTCGATGATAAGGGCTCCGGCCCAGGTAAGGATGGCACTGCCATTGTCGCACCTCTTGAGGGTAGTTCTAATGCTAGAGTGAGCATTAGAACTAACATATTCTTGCTAAGAACAGTAAGTTTGTGTATACACGTAACAATAAGATTTTGAAAGGGAATGGAAAGTGACAACAAGAGAATTCAACGTAAACTGGAAACTCCCTGAAGAATTCCCTCCACCGAAAGCTGAGAAAATTCTCTTGCTAACAGTGATGGGAATTGCTACAATGGGTTTCTGGAGTGACATGGATTGTGTTGCATGGGCCGCTCTTCCTAAAATGACAGAGAATGTCAAGAATGCTTTACAGAGCAAACGTAAAGAACATTATTGTTATAGTGTTATGTAACGCAAATTATACAAAAGGAGAAATGTATGACTAAAATTGAAATCGAAGAAGCTGTAAAACAAATTCAAGGGCAAATTGCCATGGACTATAAGGATGAGAATAATTGGCTAATGTTAGGTGATTGCCTTGAACGTATGAAAGAAATTCCTGAAGGTATTGTTGATATGATATTAACTGATCCTCCTTATGGTACTACGGCTTGTAAGTGGGATAGCATTATCCCATTAGATTTGATGTGGGAACAAATTAAACGCGTAATCAGACCTAATGGTGCTATTGTTTTAACAGCGGCACAGCCGTTCACGAGTATTCTAATTAGTTCTAACATCAAAGAATACAAGTATAATTGGGTATGGAATAAGGTACTACCACGAGGACATTTGAATGCTAAAAAGATGCCTTTGAGGGTGTTTGAAGATGTATGTGTATTTTACAAAAAACCTTGTACATACAACCCACAGAAAACAACTGGGCATAAACGGAAGGTTGCTAAGACTGTTTATGATAAACTTGGAGATGGTTCTCGGGTGTATGGTAAAGAGGTTCGTAACACTTATTACGATTCAACTGAGCGATACCCAACCGGGATAATTGAGATTAGTTCAGCAAACCAGTCTGGTAAACTTCACCCAACACAAAAGCCTGTTGCTTTGATGGAATATTTAATTAAGACTTACACTAATAATGGTGAAACTGTGCTAGATTTTACAATGGGTAGCGGAACAACAGGCGTAGCCTGTAAAAACCTTAACCGTAAATTCATTGGAATTGAAATGGATGAAAAGTATTTTGAAATTGCTAAGAAACGAATTCTTGAAAGTTAAATATGTAATAGCCCTTATTTGCACGTTATGGCCCCTACAAGCTCTTTCCAATGACGAGGCATGTCTTGCTGTAGCAATGCACAAGGAAGCCTCTGGAGAAGGCTTATTGGGGCAGCGCGCTGTACTAGACACTATTCAGCAAAGAATGAAAGATAAACATAAGACAGCTTGCCAAATCATTAAAGAGCCGGGACAATTTAGCTGGGATACAACAGATGCTAAAGCTACAAAACAACAGTGAAGGCCAAGCAAATCAGATGATCCTACAAGCCCCTCAGACGGGTCGATGATGGATCAGGCCACCTTGGCCCGGCTCAACCCAGATCGGGTCTGAGAGGGGCCTCTACGGCCCTCTGGTGGGAAGTTGAATAGTAAAGGAAAAGCCCCGTGCAGTTTTGCACGGGGCTTTTCGTGTTTCCGGGGTCGTCTCGACCAGGCGTCAACGACCACTGCTGCCTCCGGGTCGGTCGCACCAGGGGGCCTAGCTTCACCTGAAGCTACACTCAGACGCACACCCACTGTCGCCATGACCGGCCCGAAGCCAGCCAAATCCGATAAGCCACACGGATATTGTCACGTGGATTCCACACACTCTCACCAGCCTCGGCATAAGCATTCCAAGTTGAACGAATAATCTGGAAGACTCCACTGGCACTCGATGTTGGATTCTTAGCTTTCGGATTAAACCCTGATTCACATTTTGCTACACTCAAAGCCTTTTCCTTATGACCAGTTCCATCGAACTGGTCTATAATCATTTCTGGCACAGATGCAGAATAAAATTCAGAAATTCGCGTTGCATCTTCGCTCGTAATCTCTGCCCCAACCTCTGCCGCATAAACTTTAACCTGTTCTGGCGTACAAGCCGACATGGCAATCGGCGATAAACTAATAAGGATCATGGCTACTTTTCTGCGTGAAAACATTTAATCTCTTTCGTTGATGAATAAAGCAGGACCCCACGGCGAACCGTGGGGTCCTAGGTTTACGGACTCTCACCGAAACCATACTTATATTATACGTCAACCAAGACTAATGTGTCAAATAGGTTACAATTTTTGCACTCCCGTAAGGAGTCTGTCATAAACATCTCTGTTTTCCCGCAACATCTCGCAGAACTTGAGTCGACCCTGAATGGATTGACCTGTTTCGGTATCGGTAAACCATGCTCCCCCCTGCTTCACAAGTCCAGCCTTGAGCGCCTTATCCAGCAAGGTCCCCTCGTTGTTGATACCAACATCATAAAGAACCTCAAACCGGGCCGTTTGAAAAGGCTTAGACAAACGACTCTTGTCAGAATACACTTGGACAACCTGGCCAAGTACTTCTGAGCCATTACCAGCGATCTTCTCGACCCGAGCGACCTTGAGGCGCGTGGAAGAATAAAACTTTACAGCACGACCACCAGTGGGCGTTGAGGCTGGACTGTTTCCAAAACCACCGATGTTACTCCGTAACTGATTCAAAAACATCACGATGGTATCAGATTCGTAACGTTTACTGGTGATACGTAAGGCCTGGGAAATAATTCTACCGACCAGGCCCACATGAGCATCACCAACCTCGCCGAGCATTTCAGCCCGAGGGACCATCCCGGCGATAGAATCCACGACAATCGCAGCAACTTCACCTGAAGAAACGAGATCATCAATCATACTCATCACGTCCTCAGCCGTTTCAATCTGAACAACGATCAACTCCCTCGTATCCACGCCATTGAGACGCGCCATATTAGGATCGTAAGCGTTCTCCAGATCTACAAACACACATTTGCCATGAGCCTGAGCCTGACCTAAAAACTTGAGAGCAAGACCCGTTTTGCCAGAACCGTTCTCGCCGTAAACGTCAACCATTCTGCCCTTGGCAAACCCGCCACCAAGAATGTCATCCAACGCTATAATACCGCTGGAAATTCTCGGATGGTCAAAATCTAGCTCATTATCATCAATGATAACAGCACGCTCGCCATGCTCTTTTTTGCGTTCAGCTATAATTTCCTCAACGCTTTTCGTTTTTGCCTTGGCCTTTGCCACGGGGTTCCTCCTGGTCCTTATAATACTGGGCCATCATCTGCTGTTTACGCTTCTTAGAAGCCTTACGCTGGCTACTCCACGGGTTATCACCCAATTTTAATCACTCCTGTATACTCCTCGAAAAGAGACTTAATATTGTCCTTAAGTTTATCGGTAACACAAACCAAATACTGATTCTCCGTTTTAATTTTCGTTGATCTACTGACATAAAGGTCAACAGGCGTAGACCCATGACTAGATAAAAGCAGTCCTTTAAGGCGACTCATAAAAGAGGGCCGAAGATTAAACCCTTTAGGTAGAAAAACTCCAAACACTTCGTCCACAGATGCTGTGGGAATTCTTGATTCTACCGGTTCCATGAAAGATACAACGTAGATTGGGGCCTCCCGATAATCGTCATAACTTTTCCTCAAGCCAACCCTGACAACACCACCCTCAGTGATAGCATGGCTGTAATCAGAGTAGGTTTTAGGGAAGGCCGTTGCAGTTAAAATTCCAGTCTGATCCTCTAAGGTTAAAAGAGCCATCGTTTTTTGTTGCTTCGTTACCTTGAGTTCCACACCGCTGACAACAGCCAGGATTTTAGATGTGGAATCAAGATCTTTTTCGAGAGCATCAGAAACAGTCGTCCCCGTAGACTGGTCGCCATATTCTGTGATCGGATGACCAGAGGCGTAGATCCCGAACGCTTCTTTTTCCTTTTGTAAAAGTTCATGCTTTGTAAACTCTACAGTTGGAACCTTTAAATCTATCACATCAGAAGTCTCGAAAAGAGAGATCTGATCAAGAGTTTTAGAATCACGTCTCGCAACTTTAAGGATCTCGTTCGCCACACTAGAAATACCACGCCTCGAACCCCACTGATCCAGCGCCCCACTGTAGGCAAGGGATTGAAGCACATTAGAACTTGGGTTAACCCTAACGACGAAATCGTACAGATCTTTGAACTCCCCTTGGCTCCGAATTTCAAGGAGTTTATCGGAGGCCACACCACCGATACCTTTCAAGGCCCCTAGACCGATTCGGATGCCATCATCTTCAACGGTGTAACCGATCAAAGATTTATTGATGTCGGGAAGATGGATCTTTAACCCCATCCTCGATGTTTCTGCTAAATATTTGGCCGTAGAACTAATGTCATCCATGATGTTGGTGCATAGAGCAGCCATGTATTCTCTGGGGTGATGGCATTTAAGGTAAGCTGTCCAATATGTAATAAAACTATACGAAATGGAGTGGGAGTTTTTGCTTACTACACCGTTGGCAAGGATATAGTTGTGTTGGTCACCCTTCATTGACAGGGAAAAGGTCTGCTTTGACCCCTTTGGTTCAACTGAAATAATTCTCAACTGTCTCGCGCTTTCTTCTTAGGAACTGAGATTCTTGCTTATTATAGCGGAAGCGCTTAGTCCATGTTCATACAAATCTATGATTTGTAATTCCAATTCTTTTGTCATTAATTGATTGCGTGAGGCTCTACGCATGTTTCTAATTCCAATCCATCATCAATGATTTGTCTCACAGTATAATATCGGCCATCTGTACACATGAATTTGTGATCTATCGTAGCCTCGACCGTCGAACCATCATCGAACGTGATTTCAAATACTTCTAGAATTCCTGAATCTACCACCTCAACACAGCGGTCCAGAAGCTTCACCCCATCCTTACGGGAGTAAAGATAAACATCTTCGTCCCTCTCTATGAGAGAGGCTATGTCATCTATTGAGATAACACCATCCATAGCTTCAACTAAAGTATCGCCTGTTAGGCATTTATTGAAAGAATAAGCCGAGAACCCCTCGATAGAGTCGAAAAGCCCTTCGCTGATCTCACTTGTGTACCCATTTTCAACGCACCCTGAGACAAACTTTCCTCGCTCAGCCTTCATGTCATCGGGAAGCTTCTTGCCAATAATCCGACGCAGATTATCCGCTTCCGTGGCTGTATACCCAGCAAATTTCATGGCGATTTGCATGATCTGCTCTTGAAAGATGGGAAGTTGGCGCGTGCTTTCTAGAATCTCTCTAGCGTCCTCATGGAACGGGATAGCGGCTTCTCTGCCGTTCTTGCGATCCGCATACATTATGTGCCAATTATTGGCCATAGGACCAGGACGATAAAGAGCTAGAGCCGCTGATACATCCTCGATATTAGACGGTTCCAGCCTTTTAAGAAGATCTCTAAGGCCTTGTGATTCCACCTGGAAAACGCCCACCGTCTCCCCCCTACAAAGAAAGGCGAACGTCTCAGGGTCATCGAGTGGGATATCATCAACTGAAAACCCATCGCCGATCAGTTTTTCTGTGTCAGAAATGATATCAAGGTTTTGTAGGCCAAGATAATCCATCTTAACAAGACCGAGATCTTCAATAACCTTCTTGTTCCATTGGGTAGACTTAACTTTGCCAGTGACCATAGTGGGAACGATCTCATCCAAAGGGCGGTCCCCAATAATAACTCCGGCTGCATGGACACCGATAGATTTAACCAATCCTTCGATGCCAAGAGCGGTATCAATCACCGTCTTTACATCTGGGTCTTTCTCGTATTCATTACGCAACGCCGCCGCCGCCTGAAAGCCATTGGCGTACTTTTCATCATACTCTAAACAAGCCTTCAACGGAGTGGATTCACCAAACACAAGGGGCGGCATGAGACTAGAAATCTTGTTACCTAACTGTACCGGAAAACCTAGGACCCTAGCTGAGTCACGGACGGCTGTTCTAGCCTTGATAAGCCCAAAAGTCGCAACCTGTGCCACGTGATCTGAACCATACTTCTCGATCGTGTAGTTGATCAATCGGTCCCGATATCTAGTATCTAGATCCAAGTCTACGTCGGGCAGTGCGATTCTTGAGGGGTTTAGGAATCTTTCAAAGATTAATTGATATTTGATAGGGTCTACCTTAGTAATGCCAAGAATATAGCTAACCACCGAACCGGCAGCCGACCCTCGTCCTGGCCCAACGGCAATACCCTCGCGTCTAGCGAACTCTATAAGATCCCACAGGATAAGCATGTAGGAACTGACGCCCATAGATTCAAACACGCTCAACTCATATGCAACTCGATCATAGATTTCGTCGGACGCGTGCGGATAAAATATTGGCATACGTTCTTTAACAAGACTTATCAGGAAATCCGTGTCGCTATCGAACTCTTCTGGCACGGGGAATTTAGGGAGATGGAGATTGTCGAAATCCATCTTTACATTGCATCGCTCAGCGATCTCAAGGGTCGTGTCGCAGGCTTCTGGAAGATCCTTAAACAGATGCCGCATTTGCTCAGGCGATTTCAGGTAATATTCGTCGTTGTGAAACCTAAACCGTTTCTCGTCCGATAACCTCGCTCCGGTTTGAGAACATAAAAGAACATCATGATGGCTACAATCATGTTTATAGGTATAATGAGTATCTTCTGAACAATAAATCTTGCTCCCGATTTCTTTAGCAATTTGCACTAACATAGGGTTGGTTCGCAACTGCTCCGGTAAACCGTGGTTCATTAGTTCAATATAAAAGTTTTCTTTGCCAACGATATCCTGTAATTTACGAGCCGTAGCCAACGCTCCGTTGTAGTCATCGTGCAAAAGTCTTTGAAGAACGGGTCCGCCCAGGCAACCAGACCCGACAATAAGCCCCTTGCCGTACTCTTGTAGTATCGCATAGTCTGTGCGAGGTTTGAAGTAAAAACCCTTTTCATATGCGTCCGAACTAATTTTCAAAAGGTTTTGATAACCTTCCTGGTTCTCTGCATAAACACTGAGATGGTAATAACGCTTATCGCTCCCATCGAGAACACCTGCTCCTTGACCGGTACCTTCTCTTAGGAGCCTGTCGTCACAAAAATAGGCCTCCATCCCAAGTATAGGTTTTACATTATGTTTGAGGCACGTCTTGTAGAACTCAGGTACGCCAGCAAGATTACCGTGATCGGAGCAGCCAAGAGCATCCATTCCGAGTTCTTTGGTGCGCTGGACTAACTCATCTATTCTACTGGCCCCATCAAGAACAGAATAGCTTGTGTGTGTGTGCAAAGATACAAAGGAATCAGTCATTGCACAGTAACCTTAGTTGCACAGGATTAGAAAAATGGACCCGAGTTACCATTGGGTTGGGGTCATCGTTTACCCAAACAATTTCACGCTCAGGGTCCATAGATCGTATGTCTTTTAAGCAAGAAGATGTCCCACCTTTCTTGTAATTAAGAAGATCTAGGGGATTGATAGTGCTAATAACTAAGGTGACATCCGATCTGGCGATCATAACTCTATTGCGAGTTAAATTATCAGTCCACCAACGCTCTGTCTGCCAGAGAGAGCGCCAATCATCGCTCATCCGCCTTTCGACGGCAAATTCTACAGAACTAGGCTCGGCCATGAAACTTTCTGGATAATAAGAAGTATAATACTGATTGGGGAAAATAACTTTCAGTGGTGTGTCAGTTTCTAGTGCCGCCTCGGCAAAGATTGAGTCAGCGCCGCCCGCCCCACCGGAGATAGCTTGATCAAAACGATTCGCTCCTAAATAATTTAACAAACACTCATAAATAGCCTCTGGATGGTTTAATTTTCTATGCCCAGTACACATTATAGTAGTCATTGTGGCTTAGGTTACCCTCCAACTTGGTTAATCGGTTTTGTCTATTTCGTATAAGCCTGGTTTCTTGACAGTGGACCCATCTGATAGAGTCTTGGCAACGCCAGGGAGCCGAACGAATGTTGCACCGGTGGCGTTCCATTGAAAATCAATTATACCTTGCTCAACGATACCAACCTCTACCAGAACCCTAAGTAGTCTCTCGTATTGTTCTTCTGACAATTCT
>RXKC01000020.1:2597-2689 GCA_003962975.1 Candidatus Saccharimonadota bacterium | reverse complement strand
GGAAAACTAACCCAAGCGCAATTGACCAGCGAATATGGAGTTCATCCAACGCAGATTAAGGAATGGATGTCATCGGCCACGATTAATGCTCC
>RXKC01000020.1:0-2547 GCA_003962975.1 Candidatus Saccharimonadota bacterium | reverse complement strand
AAGTGACCCACTTAGAGTAAATTTTTTTATTTTATTTGTCACTCTCCTCGTTAAATTTTGGTATTGATTTTTTTCTGTAGGATTCACCATCAAGAACAACGCGATAGGCTTTATTTACAATCCGATCAAGTGCGGCATTCGCCATAATTGGATCGTAAAAGACATCCATCCATCCCTCAATTTTTCGGTTGCTTGTAAAAATGAGCATGGAGTTAATATGCATTGCTGCTATTAAGTCATATAGGTCTCCTGACTGTTCCGCTGATAATGTTTTGAGGCCAAAGTCGTCTAAAATCAGTACATCATATTTTGTATAGCGCTTAAAAAGCCGAGCCCATGTTTCATCTGCTCTTGATTGGTGAAACCTATGCAGCAAATCATTAGTGCGAATAAAGCAAACCTTCTTTTGCCGTTGACAGGCCAACAATCCAAGAGCCTGGGCCAAGTGTGTTTTTCCTGTTCCTACAGGGCCCATTATAATCACATGATTTTTTTCTTTGATGGATTTTCCAGTCATAAGCGTATGAATAGCCTGCTTTGCCTGGGTTGAATAAGGAGATAGTTCAAAGTTATCAAATGACTTCGGCTCCTCAAAATGGGCTTGCTTTACTCGATTAAAGAGACTTTTCTGCTGCCTTGATTCAAGTTCATCATGAAATAACATCATCAGGAGCTCTTCATAGGACAAAGAAGACTCCCTGGCCTGGTTGAGTCTTGCAGCCAAAGTACTCTCCATGCCTGTAAGGCGCAGTTTTTTTAAAAGATCCAGAGTAATTGATTCAGACACAATGAGCCTCCATATCTGATGAGTACTCATTGGCGGGGCGCATATAGGCGATATCATCAAGAGTAACATAACGTTTGGTTGAGCAGCTTTTTGTGTTTTTGGTATCAAGACCATCCTCTAAAATCTTTTTTAACGACTCATAGGAGTAATTATCAAATACCAGTGCTCGCAGGCACGCATTCTCAAGACGTTTATCGTTATATTCTTCTGCCAGACGCAGGATAGCCTGCGCTTTTCTTAATGCCTGCCGCGTTCCATCCTGCAACACGGCCGCTATTATCGTCTCAGTTGCCTGTCCAATACATTGAGCTTTTTTGGCACAAACGTCTGGAGTAATTGCAAGGAAAAATTTAGCCGTATCAGAATAATCTCCCTCATCGGTTATCCATTTGCCTTTACCATATTCGCGAATATGAGTTTTAATAAGGACTTGCTCAGAATAAGCCTGGACTGTTTTTAATCCCATTCTAATTTGGACTGTTGAGCCAATATGTCTTGTTGGGACGGAGTAAAAATTACCAGCAAGTAGAAAATGATGATCATTATGCACTAATGCCTCAGTCCATACTGGCATGTCAAAATCTGTAGATGGAAGTGGTTGCATCTGGGCTTTCTCTTCGTTATGGAATAAATCTGTTGGCTTTTCTCCCGTCGTGCTGCAAACAACATGTGATATTTTATTCGTACACCAGTCATGAGCATAATGGTTCATTGTTGATAGGTCGTCATAAATCATTCCTGCGATTAGCTGCTCCTTTACCATTTGCACACTGCGCTCTACTTTTCCTTTATGTTTTGGTGATCGTGCCTTTGCAGGATCTGCAATAAAACCATAAAATCTTGAGAGCTCAGCGTAGGTTGGATTCAATATCGGATCGTAAATATCCGGCTTGATAACACCAGCCTTCAAATTATCCAATACAATACAATGTGGAACCCCACCGAAAAAATTAAAGGCTCGAATGTGGCTTTGCGCCCATGACCACTGATTTTGTGAGTGCACAAATTCAACATATCGATAGCGACTATGGGATAGTGTCATAATAAAAGCATACGTTTTTTTATTATTAATTATACCCACATAGGCATAATCAACCTGAGCCTCCTGGCCGGGTTTCGTTACCAGGTGAACGGTTGTCTTTGGTTGAATGGGAAAGTAGCGCTGTATATAGCGGCTCAGGCTTCTTCGACTACTTTTTAAGCCTTCGCCAGTTAAAATCCTGTGAATTTGCTCATGAGTTATCCATCGCTCATCAAGTAAGCATTCGATTCTTTCATGGAATAATTTTAGCTCCTGCGTTGATTTATCAGGTCGTTTTGAGTTTGCTTCACTGATAATCCTTTTTTGAACAGCGATTGCAATAGACTCAATTTCCTGATTACTTATAGCCTTGGTGTAACCAAATTCTACCGCCATTGCAATATATTTACGGATGCTATTGCGGGAAATTCCTAATGACCTTTCGATGCTTCTTTGGCCGGCACCCTGATGATGCTGGTAAATAACTTCTCTAATTTCTGCCATTCTTTTAATCCTCATTTCATAACAAACCAGTTAGCTATTTGTAACTGCAAGCTAACAACTATTTTTTGTCACTTAAAGTGGAGCTCAAAGATGGCCGGTGGGTGGAGCATTAATCGTGGCCAAGAATGGCCTTTAGTGGAGCATTAATCATGGCCGGTGACAGTGGCAAAAGAAATCATCGATGAGTTTGCAAGAATTTCACCTATTGCCTGGACACATATTCTCTTTACGGGGC
>RXKC01000013.1:2126-4659 GCA_003962975.1 Candidatus Saccharimonadota bacterium | reverse complement strand
GTGCCTGACCGGAGCCAAGACCAACCACAGCCAGGAAGGCAATGGCTGCCAAAATGAGTTTGTTTGTTTTTGTTAGATTTAAAATGCTTTCCATCTATAATTCCTACTTTACGCTAGTGTTTAACTGGTAGTCTACCCCCCCGTAAGTTATTTGCAAGAACACCTGTTTGAACCACTCGTATGTATTACGCTTACGGTTGACGATTGTGGCACATTTGAGGTAGAATGTAACTACAATTGATTCGCTTTCCGAACTGTCACCGTATGGTGCGCGTGCCTGGGACAACCAGGATAGGAAGCGAATTTTTTATTTGAAGTACCAAATATCCTCAATGCGTTTGTCGATAACTTTTAGGTAGGTATCGCTGTCAGTTTTATGCTTTTGAGTTGTCCTGAATATACTACCTGCAACCATATCTGCCAGCTGAATCAAGTTATCATTCTTGGAGTTAACAAACTTCATATCTTTTATTATGCTACCGTCTGGATTAGCCTGCTGGCGAAAATATGTTGTTGCCGCTTTCTTGTAAGACCGGTCTTCGTGGCCATCAAGACGAATCCGTCCATCGATAATCTTGCCAGCACTTTTGGAAAGCACCTCTTTGATCATGTAATTATAGAATTTATTCTTGTTTCTCCTAAGTTCAACGCTTCTGATGATAGACTTATCGGCGATGATTGCCCGAACCCGGAACTTACAACTTTTTATCTCGTTTAAAAAAGTGAGACGTATATCTTTACTGGCTTTGTTGAACTTAAACTCATGATCGTCTCGCCATCCAAGCGAACGACGCAATCGCTTTATCCTAAGCGCAGTTTCTTCGGCATCAAGGTTGTCATCAAAGACAATGCAGGCAATAACAAAGTGCGTGCTCGAACCCTTATCAAACTTAAAACCCGGATCTCCTGAATCATCTATGAATACCAGCATGTATTGTATTATATGGTCATATTTAGCTCAAAGCTACTGCACAGGTCTATGTTAAGCCCGTTTGCGAGTGAAGACATAACCGAGAGTTAGTAACCCGGCAAAAGAAGCAAGCAACGAACTTACGGGGGAGGCAGGGTTAGCGCCGGTGTTTGGTGCCGCTGCATTACCGCTACCAGACGTAGAAGGAGTGGAGGCGCCACAGACCGCACCTTCAAATTGGAAGGCACCGACGGATGGACAATCCCCAGGCCGAGCAACTCCACGAGCGTCAGTAGTAACACCTAGGACTGCGCCACCGGCAGAAATTGCAGGGCTACCTGGAAGCAAGGCACGGGTTGGCACGGAGCCACCGTTGTTTTGGAGAGCACCCAGAGTACTAATGATGTTGCTGACATTTTGCTTGTCGCCTGCCTGATTAAAGCCCGTGCAGCTGGCATCATCCGACAAGTTGTGGCCAAGCGAAGTAAGCGTGGCATCTACAGGGCCGTTCAACGAAAGTATTGCGTTCAAGCTACCAGATAGACAATTGTTTGGAACTCCATCACTTAAATTATCGGCAAGGATGGTATTTTGTATTGTTGTATGAACGCTAGCCAATGAAGTCAGTGTCGATAGACCGGCACTAAAGACACCCGCAGACAAATCAGAGAAAGGACTTGCTGCCCCACGCACTCCAGTGACTGTGGCGTTGACAATCGAAGTATTAATTGTTGCATTGTCACTACTTGCCTGGCCAATCGCCCCAAATGCATAGACTCCACTGGTTGCGCTCAAATCATGAATGGTCGTATTAACTATCGAAGCGTTTACAATAGCCTCGCCACTTCCTTGGCCAAGTGCTTGCACAAAGAATCCAGCTACAGATCCATCGCTGTTATGTATGTCGGAAACGGTTGTGTTTGAAAAGTTGGCAGTAATAGTTGCACCGGCACGTTGCGTTACCCCAAAAGCGCGGATTGTTTCTCCGCTATTGGTTGCTCCATCGATACCGTGTATATAGACATCATTTGCATTTAGAGTAATATCGTTCCCGGCTACGTTATTATCAATATCAATTCCCGCTAAATCCGTTCCGGAGACAGTCCCCTTAAGTGCCCCGGTACCATCAACTTCTACAGACTCCAGATTTACACTTGCCCTAAAGAATCGGATGGCATATTCTCCATAGGCTGTAATCTTTAAGTTAGTTAAAGAGATGGTTATGCCAGCTGTGTTAGCGTTAAACCCCCCTAAACTGACCACTGTCACCACTAATTGTAGTGCTGTTCATGCCAGCACCCTCAATCGTTACGCTTTCGGTAAATGTAGGTAAATCTGCAGTCAAAGTCTGCGTTCCTGCCGGAATAATAATAGTGTCATTGGTGCCGTAACTGCCTACAGCAGTACAGCCAGACTGGTTAGCTCCAGCGTTAACAGAGTTGATGGCAATTGGTAGCGTACAGCCACCGCTAACGTTGAGGGTTGCCGCATGCGCCCGTCCGGAGCCAAAAGCCATGACGGCCCAGAAGGCAAAAGCTGCCAGGATTAATTTGTTTGTTTTAGTTAGATTCAGAATACTGATCATGGAGTAATTCCTTTATACATGGTTTAGCGTTACCGGTA
>RXKC01000013.1:0-2076 GCA_003962975.1 Candidatus Saccharimonadota bacterium | reverse complement strand
TTAAGTTGCTTAGAGATGGTCTTGTCGCGCACATAGAGAGCCGTATCAGCTTCTTTTGTGGAAACTGTTTGGACTTGTTTGACTTTGAACTTTCTTACGCTTTTATCGCCGAATGTTACGGTAAAGGCATCACCAGCCTTGATTTTAGCCAGGTTGTAGAAGATTCCTTTGGCATAGAGCCCATGGACATGCCCGTCGATGATACTGAGGCCAGCGTTACCAGGTAGGGCACCCTTGGTATACCAGCCAGCCATGTTTACATTGCTAGGGACTACCATCTTATTATCTTTGTCTACGCCTACCTGCTGGATAAAACCTTTTGTCTTAATCGTTGGCAGCTGAATGGAGAGTGGTTTGTCTGCAGGAACACTATAGTTTTTTGGGGGGAGTTGCTCACTGGGCTCATCAGTAGAAACGGTAGCCACGGTGTGCCCAGCCGGTACGCCAGCATGCTGGATTTTGTACCATTTGCGCACAGCATTTACGCCGATACCTATCAACACTACGCCAACAATAAGAGCCACGAGCCGTGTTTTTTGCCGAGTTGAAAGCGACCGCCACTTACCCTTTGCGATGTTCTTGGTGGTTTTCTTTGATCTTTTCTTATTGAGAGCCATGTACCTATTTTACCGCAACTCGCTTGCGGAATGCATAGGTAATCATACTTATGCCAAGTGCACTTGCAATAATAGTCATCAGGGTTGAAGCAGTTTTTGCTCCGGTGTTTGGGGCGGCAGCACCGCCAGCATTTGCATTGGTTGTAGTTACTGCGCAGACTGCCCCTTCGAATTGGAAGGCTCCAACAGATGGACAAGTGTTTGGGCGAGCAATACCGCGGGCGTCGGTGGTAACTCCCAGAACTGAACTACCAGATGAAATCGCGGGGCTTCCAGCCAACAGTGCGCGAGTAGGGACTACTCCACCATTGTTTTGGAGCGGGCCAAGGGTTGAGATGATATTGATGACATTTTGTTGGTCGCCTGTTTGATTAAAGTTCGCACAACTAGCGTCATCTGATATGTTGTAGCCAGCTGAAGTTATGGAGGTTGTAACCGTACCTTGGCCACCAATATTGCCGGTCATATCACCGAACGAACAGTTGGACGGCGACCCGTTGCTAAGGTTGTCTGCCATAAGGCTATTGCTCACCGTAACTGCTACATCAACACTGTCGCCAGCTTGATATGCGTTACCTGCCGCATAGAATGCCGCGGTGTTAAGCCCGGCCGTAAAGCCAGTCCCAGCAATTCCGCGTGTACCCGTGATAGTAATGTTATTGACCGTGGTGTTGATGGTTGCATTACCACCGTTCATACTGCCATAGCTTGCAAATGGCGCAGTCAAACCAGTGCTTGTAATGTCATCGACTGTCGTGTTGGTAATCGTCGATGTCAAGGCAGCATTATCACCACTAGCAACCATGATAATGCCATTCACACCGTTACCACCATTGTTATGCACGTCGGCAAGCGTAACATTACGCAAACTAGCATTTACGACAGCGTCCGTCCTGGCCTCTACCCAGAATCCCTGTACATAACTACTTGAACTGTTAATCCCATGTATATAGATGTTTTCCGCTTCAACGGTATACGTTCCTGCAGTATTAGTCGAATACTGAATTCCAATGGTTCCAGTAGCATCTTGCCCATCTATCTCTATATTAGACAGCTGAACATTACGACTTAGCCTAACTGCGGTATCGGAAAACGCTGTAATCTTTAAGTCCCTAATAGTAACGTCAGTGGTTGCTGTAAGAACTCTATATTGACCCATGTCGCCACTAATCGTTGTCTGGTTCATACCTACGCCAGCAATCGTTACAGGTACTGAAATATTGTTAACGTCACTGGTTAGCGTTTGTGTTCCTGCAGGAATATTAATGGTGTCGTTCGTTCCATAGCCAGACCCACCGCAACTTGCCTGTGCGGAACCAGCGTTGACCGAGTCAACCGCATCGTTAAGAGTACAGCCAGACCCAACAGTAATGGTTGCAGCATGTGCCTGACCGGAGCCAAGACCAACCACAGCCAGGAAGGCAATGGCTGCCAAAATGAGTTTGTTTGTTTTTGTTAG
>RXKC01000019.1 GCA_003962975.1 Candidatus Saccharimonadota bacterium | reverse complement strand
ATGAGATCTCTCTCTATTTCTGATGCCATTGAAAATACCATTGCCATAACTTTGCTTTGGATTGAGCCATCTAAATGCCAATCACCTTTCACTGAATAAATTTTGAGTTGTTTTTGAGTAGCAATAGAGAGGATTTCCATAATCTCCAGCATACTCCTTCCAAGACGAGAGAGTTCGCTTACAATTATCACATCATCTTTTTTAGCTTCATTAATGATTGCAAATATTTTTCTATTCCTCCAAGATACTTTTCCAGATATTTGTTCTTCAATAAATTCAACATATCCAAGTCGTTTTTCATTAGCCAATTTTAAAATATCAGATTTGTTTTTTTCTATATCTTGATCAACTGTAGAAATTCTAAGATAGGCAGTAGTTTTCATGAAAATTCACCTCATTTAATGAAAAGGATTTAAGTTAATTAATTATAGTGTAAATAGCATTGTTTTATCAATGATATTTAAAATAATTTATCACATAAAATATATGAACATTAAAAATAAAGGATTTACATGGCAAGAATTGACTATTTAACAGAACAAGACAAAAAAAGGTTTGAAATGGCACCTGAATTTACTTCTAGTAATGAAAGGAACTATTTTTTCAATTTACCAAATGCAATATATAAACAAGCATTACTTTTGGGAAATGATGAAGCATTTGCAACATTTGCATTGATGTTTGGATATTTTAAAGCAACAAATAAATTTTTTGAAGTAGTTGCATTTGATAGTGAGGATTTGAAATACATCATTGATAAATACCAATTATCAATGATAGATGTCACTCAACTTTTAGAAAATCAAAGAACACTCCAAAGATACAAGCAACTTATCAAGTCTTATTTGAGTGTAAATGAGTATACCACTGAAATTAGTGCAAAGTTGGTACACTATGCAGTAGATGTCAAACGAAGTGCTAAACTAGGCAGTTGAAGAATAATAAAAAGTTATATTCAGAATTTTAAACCTTAAACTAAAAAATTAGTTTTGCTAAACTTTAATTTCATATTGAAATTGGAGGTTTAGTGTTAAAAAAAGGAGAAATTAGAATGATACATAAATGGCTTAGAGAAGGCATGAGTAAATCATCAATTGCAAGAAGACTTGGGATAAGTAGAGAGACTGTTCGTAAATATGCTTTGAAACCTGAAGGTTATGTTCCTGTAATTAGCAGAAAACCAAATGAGAATTTAGTAGATGAACATTTACCTTATATTGCAGCAATGCTGGAGACAGCAAAAACAAATAAAGTTGAAATTCCTACAACGGTAATTTATGATGAGATAGTAAAAAGAGGATATCTAGGAAGTCTTAGATGGTTGCAGCAAGTTATGCAAAAATATGAACTTCGACGTAGAGTTAAAGAAGAAGAAAAATTAATAAGATTTGAAACAGATGCAGGTTATCAAATGCAAGTAGATTGGGTTGAATTTCCAAAAGATAATCTTTCAGCATTTGTTGCAACAATGGGTTATAGTAGAGCATCTTATGTTGAGTATGTTGAAAATGAAAAGATAGAAACATTGATAGCTTGTCATCTTAATGCATTTAACTACTTTGGAGGAGTTGTAAAAGAAGCTCTATATGACAATATGCGTACGGTTATAATAAAACGAAATGCCTATGGATTTGGGAAGCATCAACTAAATCCTATGTTTGAAGACTTTGCAAAACATTGTGGATTTAAAATAAGAGTTTGTAAACCATATAGAGCAAAAACTAAAGGTAAAGTCGAAAGATTCAATCATTATCTAAGATACAGTTTCCATAATAGCTTAAGTGTTAGATTAGCAATGAAAAAATATATTGTGAATATTGATAATGCAAATGCTGAAGTGAGAAAATGGCTTGATGATGTTGCAAATAAACGTATTCATCAAACAACACTTCAAACACCATTTTCATTATTAGTAGAAGAACGCTACCACCTGTTACCTCTGCCTAAACCTTATTTGGGTATCCATCCAACGAAGGCTATGAATATTATTGTAGCAAAAAATAAAGATAATCAAAATATGAATGAAATATTTATATCAAATCGAGATATGCAAAGTTATGATATTTTTATACCAACAATAACAACTATAGCAATACTTCCAAAAGTAATAAATTATGGTGGTGTTTTATGGAATTATTAAGTCCTATTGAACAATTGTGTGAAGAGTTAAAATTACCAGTAGTTGCACAAGAATATAATAATTTATCAATCATAGCATCACAAGAAAATTGGAAATATTCACAGTTTTTAGAAGAGTTGCTACGACAAGAATATAATGAAAAAATGAGTAGATCAAAAAATATTTTAACTAAGATGGCAGGATTTCCAGCTATAAAAACTATTGAACAATTTGATTATAGTTTTACTATAGGTGTAAATAGAAAACAAATTGAAGAATTGGCATCATTGGCATTTGTAAAAAGATATGAAAACATAATATTTCTTGGACAACCAGGTGTTGGTAAGACTCACCTTGCAATAGCTTTAGCATACAAAGCAGTGTTACATAGATATAAAGTTAGATTTACAACTATTACAGAATTAATAGCAGATGCTAATAAAGCAAAAAGAGACAAAAAATATGATTCTTTTTTAAAAATTATAGTTTCTCCATCAATTCTTATAATCGATGAAATAGGTTATTTCAATATGTCTAAAGAAGATGCAAATCACTTTTTTCAAATAATATCAGCAAGATATGAAAAAGGATCAACAATACTAACTTCAAATTTAGTATTCTCGCAGTGGGCACAAATATTTGGAGGAGACAAGGTAGTAACAACAGCTATATTAGATAGAGTTTTACATCACTCTCATGTAATTAATATTCAAGGAGATAGTTATAGATTAAAAGAAAAAAGAGAATCAAATATCAATTCAGATATTTATAAGTTTGGAGCAAAATCTTCAACTAAAATTGTAGAAAAAGTACAGGTGGTTTAAGTTTCAAATAGTAACTTTTTTCAAAATTTAACTGCCCAATTTAGCACTTCGTTT
>RXKC01000016.1:3243-3307 GCA_003962975.1 Candidatus Saccharimonadota bacterium | reverse complement strand
ATCAACTACGCCAAGCGCGTACAGCTTTACGGTATCAGGATCTTGGTAGAGGACTGAGATGCTC
>RXKC01000016.1:350-3180 GCA_003962975.1 Candidatus Saccharimonadota bacterium | reverse complement strand
GGAGAAGCACCTAAGAGACTGGTCAGCACAATGCCAATACTCTTGTCGTTTAGCTGGCCCTCAAACTCACCTTCGGCCATCTTCTGTACTACGAAGTTGCTATCAGAGTCGGCAATCTTGCCGAGTCCTTCTGGCTCTCGTGCTGTCTCTACCTTATCGTCAAAACTGACGGTCATGCGTGGTGTCCAGATACCATTCGTGATAGATCCAACCCCACGACTTGCTTCTTTAGCGAGCAGGAGTTCTCCCCTACGGCCTACAAACTTTGTCATTTCTTTGCTCCTTCAATAACTTCAATCGCAATCTCAGTGGCCTCTTCGTAGGTGAGTTCTACACCGTCAACGTCCTTAGCCTTCTTCTGTATGACGATAATCAAAGCCTCAGCCAGCTTCTTTATGTGGCTGTCGACCAAGTGACCGTACTGATTTTTCTTTGCCATGATCTCTCCTTATACAACGTAAATGCTATGTACTCGAACGGTTATCTCTGCTGAACGCGCCCAGCCGCCCTCGTATTCAACATACCCAGGCTCGCCAATCGACGCTTCAACGAACACTACCTGTGAGTTGTCCCCCAGCGTTATATCGCTGTCTAGGGCATCTAGGACATCCGCTACGGCCTCTTCGATGGCTTCCTCGGCTGCCTGTACCCTATCGGCACTGGATCGGTTCTGGCCTATCTGAGCCAGCAATAAGACCCTATACCCATAAACTCGCTTATTCTCAGCGTTGGTAAAAAACTCATTCTCGTTACTTGCGAACGTTACAAAGGCACATGGAAAGCCCTCTGGGTTGATTCGCTCATAGCTATATACGCGATTTAATGTGCTGACGTCTGTGAGCTTCTTAATGATCTCAGTTTTAATGGCTTTGATCGCGTGCATCACATACCCCCGTCTGTATCTAATTGACTATATATCTGAGTGAGCGTCAATAACTTCATCCTACGTCCCTCGCTATATCATCCAGCGTGTCTTGTACTGCTTGCTTGAAGAATCCCTGGACTTGGCTATCGCTACTCTGTACAGCTTCCATAAGGAATGGGCGCGCGCGCATGAAGCGAGTCCCCTCGTGGACGAATATCGAATAGCTGGCAGTTGGGCCAGTTTCACCGCGCAAGTTAGCGAACACGCTCTGATGACTGGCTCGCAAGAAGCCTGTGCGTACAGGAGCATTAATCTTACTCTGGCGCTCAATGGTGAAGATGGACTTCTGGATTGCCTCGTTCAGCGCCTTTGTCATGCGCTTAGGTGCTTTGTTAAAAGCATCTTTTATCTCACGCAAGTTGGTAATTTTTACCTTTACGTTAACCATCTTGAGCCTCGAGTATGCACTGGATATGGTCGAGCATACCATTCTCAAATCGACTAACCGCCTTGACTGAGTAGCGTTTGCCACCAGAGTCGATCTGATCACCCTCCGCTATAGGTACACTGCCATCCAAATAGCATTCAAACATAGTCCCTATCCTGCCGTTGGCTTGGTTGGTGCGAGAAATATCCAGGGGTTGAATATCAGCAGGATAGGCAGTGAAAGTGGCTGAGAAGTTCTGTATGGTAGATCCGAACGGACGAAGGCGACGTATCTCGATGGTATGAGACGCGAAGAACAGGGTCATTAGTTTAGTCCTGATATAACAGGCGAAGCGTAGGCCGAGAGAACGTCTGACAAGCCAAGTTGGTCGATAATGCTATCACCCGACTTTGAAGTAGCATCAAAGTATTCAATTTCTCGCTGCCCCTCTCGCTTGCGTTTGACGTTTGTACCGCTCGTACCATTGACTACTAGGTACGCCGCTAATGTCGCACAAGCTTCAGCTACATCTTCTGGGATGGTGGTATAACCTGCCGAGTATGTCACTTGCCAGCGGTCAATCCACTGCGTAAACGGGGCGAGGAACTCGATTACACCGTATTCTTCTTTGACGTAGTAATCTGTCGCATCAACGGTCGTGAAGTAGTTCTCGTTGGTTGGTACATTGCGATATGCCAAGCTCGTAACGCTAATGATCGGCTTATGGCGCAATACTAGCTCATTACCACCATGTCCATCATATAACTCGCCCGTATAAGTGGTTTCTTTGAATCGGCAGTCACAGTAGTTTTCAATCATTCGCGTCGCCTGGTTAATCTTACGAATAATCAGGTTATCTTTTGAGGTATCACCAGATGACAAACCGAGTGATTCCTTCACGTCAGCTAATGTGGTGAGCGAATAATCTAGTAGTACAGCCATCAGACACCTTTCGTCATTACATAGTCAGATTGATCCATCATCTTGTCTTTCATAGCAATACCGCGCTGAATCAGCTTCTGGGCGGTTGATTCGCTAACCTTAATCCGAGAACCGACCCGATACTTAGACCATGAGCGCAAGAGAAGAATCTTCATGCCTCTATCGAATAACATCTAAGATAGAGCGTCAATAACTACAAAAGCCCCCGAAGGGGCTTTGTAGAGCACTCAGTAGTATTATAGCATGTACTCTTGGCGAGCCTTGACTGCTTCATCAAGAGTATCGAATATACCGATATGCTTTTGTTTACGATCGTGCCATATATAAGCACGCCACTTCTTCCTTGTCTTATGCCAAGCCACCCCCTTATAGCCAGACTTATTATCTCGCCTGATCTTTGAATTTAGATTGTTACCAGATACCGTGACAGATCTGAGGTTTTCTCTTCTATTATCTAACCCATTGCCGTTAATATGATCAGTTACTAGGTTATCTGGTGTATTATTGATAACCCGATGCATGTGTATCAACTTCTCGTGTTTCCACTTACCGTCTGGCATCTTCTTCATTATTTTTCTTGCTGCGTACCAGGTATG
>RXKC01000016.1:0-300 GCA_003962975.1 Candidatus Saccharimonadota bacterium | reverse complement strand
CCACTGGTTTAGCTCTTCAAACATATCGTCGTCTACTATTGCTTCAAGACCTTTGGTCAATCTAATCTTTTTCATACATACAGTATATCGTAATATGAACACAACATGCAACAAAAAAGCTCCCGAAGGAGCTTGATTGTTTGGTGATTTATATCTATATACTTACGATCTTCTTAACTGCCTCTGTCAATGTGAGTTCACCATCAACTCTCTTTTCAACCCTGACGTGTACGAGGTTCTTCTCGAAAGCCGAGCTTCCACCAACAGTAGCTTCGTCACTGACACGAACGCTTACGCCTT
>RXKC01000029.1 GCA_003962975.1 Candidatus Saccharimonadota bacterium | reverse complement strand
TGGTTCTTGCCGCTACCGTTCCACTACCTGTTCTGGATATTATGCCATTGCTTGCAAGGTTATGGAGTGCTAATGCTTGGCCCGTCAATCCTATTGTGCCACTTGTTGTAATAGTCCCACCTGTTATTCCATTATTTGTTGCTATACTTGTGACAGTACCTGAGCCTGTCAATGCATCCCAATACATTGTTCCTGCTCCACCTGACTTCAACACATACCCGCTCGTACCTGTGCTACCGTTAAGTGATAATGTAGCCCCGTTTTCATTGAAGTTAATAAAATTGTCAGTGTCATATCCTAACTTCCCATAAGTGCTCTGAAGGTCCAACGTTGAGCTATTTCCTGCACCGTCTGTAATTAACGCAGTCATATAATCGTCACCAATCTCATAATTAAGCAATCCAGCGCCATCTGTGAAAAATATATTTGAGGCGGCGCCTATTGTTACTTCCCTTGAAGTTGCCGCTGGTATAGAACCGTCAGAATTGTATATGTTCGTTGCGCTTGCTACCGTACCCCAGCTCAATGAGGTTCCATTCGTTGTAAGAAACTTCCCGGAATTTCCAGATTGTGATGGGAAGTCTGATAAATTAGAAGTTGCTAATGTAGGTAAGTCAGCAATTGCCAAAGCTCTAAATGTTGGTGTGCCTGTCGAACCGTTTGGAGATGCAAATACAAGATTTGTGGTTTGGCTTGCTAGTGTTGCGGTCAAAGTACCTGAACCCGTGACAGGGCTACCAGAAACGCTAAATATAGAAGGCATTGAAAGTCCTACACTTGTTACTGTTCCCGTGTATGTTTCTGTAAAATTTAGTGCCCCAGACGCTATGCTAAACCCTGTCCCCAAGGTAAGTTTGGTTGCAATGTTTGTTGAGCTATATCCTCCTATCGTTGTCGCTGTTGCTGATAATGTATTGACACGCAAATCACCTTCAATGTATAGCCCGTTACTGTTTACCGAAGTACCATCATAATTTGCCCCAATGGTGACCCCCCCGTCTATATGGAGTTTCTTATTAGCGACATACGTGCCACTACCTCCTAAATTAAACGTACCTTGATTTGCCCATAGATTATAAGTTCCTGATATGTCCTGGAAGGCCAACCCTGTCCCCACGCTTGTGCCGTTTTTCATTACAGCCGGGGCATCAAATGAATTATATTGAAATGTGGAGGACTTGCTACCTCCTATAACATGAAATGTAGACGTAGGAGTATTTGTGCCGACCCCCAACCTATTGGATGTATTGTTAAAAAACAAATTTGCATTATCCTGATTTGGATTACCGTTCACATCTGCAAAAATTATTGATCCCTCCGTTAAATCAAAAGAAGTCGCCAATACTTGATACCATGATGAAGGATAATAAAATTCAATCCTTGCCTTACTTTCATTAACCCTTAGCGATCCACTTTGCGGAGTAGCGGGCCTTTGCGCTGTTGTGCCAAAAGGTATTCTTATCGCATTTGTTCCTGCAAGGTGTAATACGTGATCGCTTGCCCCTGTACTCCCAACGCTCATATTACCTTGAACATAAAGCCCATCCGTTTGCGGTGTTTGAGAATCAATGTTTGCACCTATGGTTACACCCCCATCTACATGGAGTTTTTTTGTCCCTGTCGGGCCACCACCACCGAAAGCAAATGTTTTATTTGCGTCGTTGTACCACAGGTAGTCTGTTTGTGTGCCACCATTGAAAGACATACCAACCCCACCGCCTGAACCTTGTAACCTAAAGTGGTCAGTATATCCTGAGCCAACCACATGAAGTTTCGTAGCTGGTGAGCTTGTGTTTATTCCCACTCTATCACCAGCATTTGTCAGGTATGTGTTTGTTGTGCTTCTTGACCAATATGTTGTGGGGATGATACCGCTTAAATCCTGGCTCAAAGTACCGCCCCCATCGGTTATTTGTAGGGTTGTACCAGAAAGGCCAAATGCTGTGTTGTATTCATTTCCAACAATGCTATCCAAGTCTGTGCCGCCACCTGATGCGGTAGAACTTATAACATATGGGTCACCTACCGTGCCCGTACCTGTTACAGTTATATTTGTGCCCTCCGTGATGATCGTTTCACTTCCGTCCGCCAGATCGGACAATAAGAATTTAAACGAATAAGAGCAAGTCGGGCATTGCCTATAAAAAACACTGTCATTGCTCACTGTAATGTCCCCAAATTCATTGCCAATATTCCCGTCTTGCTCTGTTGCTGTCGGTATTCTTACGGTGTATCTATTTTGCCCGAACACTGCAAAAGATGTAAAAATTAAGGCTATAAATATTATTTGTCTCATATCAATTCTTTAAAAAGGCTCCTGAAATCCAGAAATTAGGTAAAATCGTAGGGTCAAATACTCTGCGGGCTACTCCCATCCCATCCGCAGTTTGAGATGGTAGAGTATAAGCAAGGTTTGGGTTAAAAAGCACTATTTTATCATTTGTGTCAGGGGTTGCTGCGCTTCCCGTTGTTGGGTCAATCAGTTCCCATTTCGTTTGCCAATATCCAATGCCAGAAAATATTTGCCTCAAAACTCTGTTGTTAGTACCTGCGTAAATGGCCTGTACATTGCCATATGTGTACTCGCTGTTATAAAATCCGCCCGAACTTATTGTACTTAAAATGGTAGTGCCGCTTTGGGTTACTGTTGTAAACACATGGCCTGTGTTAGTCCAAGCAGAACCATTATAAGTTACTATCTGTCTGGTTGTCCATGGAACAGACATATGGATAGTGGCATAGGATAAGCCTACACTAGCCCCTGCACTAACACCTGTTTTAGCCAAAGCGTCGTCAGGTGTTACATGGAAAAAAAGTATCTTTTCAATCGGCTCTTTATAGGCTATTCGTACACTTGTAGTTGTGGGAGTAGTTATTGCCCCGTCAAATACTGGAATATGATCAGGGTCATTTATCAACTCCCATGTAATTACCCCCGTAGTTTGGTTCAATGCTGGCCTAAGTATTGCAGCAAAAAACACGATATTATTGATGTCAAAAGTGTCAAATAAACCTATGTCAAAATTGGGAGCAAAAAGGCTATCAAACTCAAATCTAACAGTATCCGCAGGGTTCGAACCTTTATCAAGTATGAAAGTATATTGATCAATCGAGTCTATTTCTGATATTTCAGGAGCTAGATTTGTGACTACATAAGGGCTGCCTGTGGTTCCACTACCAGCTACATCAATATTGCCACCTTCGGTGACTATTGTTTCACTGCCGTCTGGCGTTGGTGCGTCTGGTATCACAAACTTAAATTCTATCGGACAAGTTGGGCATTTTTGATAAAATAGACTATCATTTGATATGCTTACATTCCCATATTCATTTAC
>RXKC01000006.1 GCA_003962975.1 Candidatus Saccharimonadota bacterium | reverse complement strand
TTTGTTTTATCCAGCTATCTACATGTTGCCAGATTCGAATCCGCGATGGATCCTTCGAGCTAAAAGGAACAAGCAAAACTGTTTTGGGTTCTGGCTGCGACATACATCCTTTCTAACCTTACTTATCGTAAAAACTACTTAATAATAACTGCTGAATAGTATATACGCTAAAATATCCGGGTGCTTATCGACCTTGCCATAACCCTTCGGGGGGGGGGTAGAATGACTGTTATAAGCATAAATGTAATGGGGTGCTCTGGTCGCTCAACGGCTATCAGCAAAAGAGGAGTTATATTGTAATGTTAGGCCTAGTAAAATACTGGAGTTATATACAAAAAAGCCGCAAACAATACCTTAAACAGGCTAAATACCTGGTGACGCTAGCAATCTTTGTCTTTGCTACGATGGCTAGTAGCCTAGCAGTGCTGAAGCCCCAAAAAGCCCAAGCCGCCGCTAACCTTACCTTTACCGAGATCGGCACACACCCCCAGGCCGCTGCTCAGCCTACCGATGCTGGCAAGACCATCAATAGTCTCAAGATTTTCGACGGTAAATTGTTTGCAGGCTACGGCGACTACAACGCCAACACTGGCCCGATCGCTATCAATCCTGTTAATCTCACCACCAATACTTTCGAAGGCTCGCAAATCTCTGTTCCGGCCGAATCACTTGGTAACTGGAAAGAGATCGACGGCAAACTATACACCACCACTATTGACCCGCAGTGTAGTGGTAGCTGTCCGGCTGGTTACGCCGTATATTCACCTGGTTCGGGTTATGAAATCAAAACACCCGTCAATGCCGAACATATCTTTGACATCGAAACCTTAACCGGTACCGATATCTGGTTGTTCGGTAGTTCAGGTGGCGACAGTGCCGTTGCCTGGCGCAGTACAGATGGCGGCACGACCTTTAATGTGGCACAGAGCTACCAGCCAAACCCTGGTTGGCCGAACAATCTTCACTATTACTGGGGCGTGGTCATGGGCGGCAAGATGTATATGCAGGCAAAACAAGGCGAGTGGGAACGAGGACCTGTTCAAATATTTGATGGCACATCGTGGAGTGAAGTGAATATTTCAAATAATGTATGTGCAAATGATAATCAAGGTCGTGGCACTAACCCCGTGGTATATGACTCAGGTATTGTGTGTGATCGTGGTGGGCCTGCCATGACAGGAATGGACGGCCAACAGATTACCGATTCACCAGTTACTACTAATCCGTGCGAAGGGTCGCTGAAAAATGTACAAGTCAGTGATGGCTCAGTCTACATGCTGTGCGGCTCGAGGGTCATGAGTTGGAATGAGTCTACCAATAAATCTCGATGGCTTCATGGGCTACCCGAAACCGCATATTCGTTTACGATAGATAGCTCGACCGACAAAATCTATGTCGGCACCACTGACTCAAAGATTATAGTTGCAGACATTCCAGCTGTAGAGACCACACTACCGACAATAAACATAACATCTCCAGCGATCGGCGAGCATATGTATGTTGACAGACTCACGGTAACTGCCGATATTGCTGACGCCAGTGGTATTGCTTATGTTGAGGCTCGCTTGGATAATGAGGAGAACCCTCAGCGCAATATCTTTATTACTTCAAGTACGACCTTTAGTTGGCATCAGGTTAATGGCAATAACGACTGGATAACCCCTGGCGAACATCAGCTAGAAATAAAAGCCTACGATAACGACGGCAATATGGCAAGCGTGACCCGTACCATCACCCTAGACGCTTTGCCTGGTTACGTTACAGCCAGCCCAGATGAGATAACTGCTCTGGGCGAAGTTTCTGGTGCTTACGCTATGACTTTTGATGAGTTCCAAGAAAATATCTGGTTCTTAACTTACGATAATGAATCAGAGCCTGAACGTTCTCAGCTAGGAAAATTCAATCGTACGACTAAACAAGTAACAATGTACCCAACATATTTTAATCAATATTCATACTACGGTGTAACTGCACATTCAATTGCTTTCAGCAGTGCCACGGGACTATGGGTCCTAGATAGCAACTATGGTGGCGAACCCCCTGCGTTGTATAACATTGACTCGAGCAACGGCGCTATTATTCAGAGTATTCCCATAGAGCAATATAATGATGGTCAGCTTTTATCGGATCTTAATGGTAACGTGTGGGTATATTTTCCTACACAAGATACTATGCTCAAAATTGATACAGGAGGCATAGTCAGTCAAATACAAGCGGGTGATGATGCTTCGGTTTTAGCGGCTACGATTAATCGCCAAGGAAGTTTTGTTGCCCTAACGTCCGAATACACTAACGAGTACAGGCAAACAAGGCTCGTAGAGTTTGATGATAACAACAATCAGTCGGTATTGCACACCTTTCAAGATCAGTCAGAACATGAAAGCTTAGCCCACACAGGCGACAATAGTTATTGGTTGGGAAGCGGTAACACTGAAGATATTTTAAGTAGAGGTTTGTTCAGAATTTCTGAGACTTCTCAGAAAGAATTAATGTTCCCAGGTTCTGCAGAACTGCATTCGTTCACATCGCAATATAATGGGATTGACGATAGCCTTTGGTTTATTTCAGGTGACGGTGCGCCAGCCCGTTTTGATATTGCGAGCAGATCTGTAAAGAAATTCTCTACAGGGATTATGGAGGATGAATTCTACACGCTTCTCATAGCTAGTAATGGCGACAGCTATTTTAGTGGCCAAGCAGATCCGCATATCTACATGGTCAAAGCCAGTCAAACATCAAGCCCGGCCGACACCGATCACGACGGCACCCCTGATGTCGTTGAAAATGCCGCCCCTAATGGTGGTGATGCCAATGATGATGGTACGCCGGATGCCCAGCAGGCTAATGTCACGACTACAACCAGCAGTGTTACTGGTAAGCCGGTAACACTAGTGCTAGACCCGGCCTGTGATATTCAGAGCGTCGCTATGAAGGCCGAGAGCCAGCTGGCGGCTACCGAGGCTAGCTATGAGTATGCTAATGGCCTGATCGACTTTACGGCCGACTGTGGTGCGGCCGGCTTTACTACCAGTGTGACTCAGTTCTATCACGGCGTGACACCGGCGGACGCTAGCGTGCGCAAGTTTAATACTGCCACCAAGCAGTATGCCGACCTAGGCGACGCTAGTATTAGTCGTCAGACTGTTGCCGGGCAGACTGTCACCAAAGCCACCTATCATGTCACCGACAATACTGATCGAGACGAAAATAACACCCCGGGTATCATTAAGGACCCGGCTGGTATCGCTACCAAGGCTGGCTTCTTGGCCCAAACAGGGCAGAATGCCCTGACGGCCACCTTGGTAGCTGTCTTGCTGGTGTCGTCTGGTTCGGCTCTAGTGGTGCGCTCGCGCCGTCGCACAGTGGCCTACAAAGCTGCTGGTAAGTAGCTCCTATTTCGCTAGTTACTATTTTTTGGGCTGGTCTTTTGTACCTATGTTTATGCACCAGCTTTGAGCTGCTGTTGGACGTCTTGGGGCATATACTAGCCTAAATAATAATAGTTAAAGGGTTGGATGACTGCTCATACTGCAACAGAAAAGTCGAGCACGATGTAGTTGCGGAAAACAAGAAAATATTATACAATAGTATAGTGTATAGTTTATCGACTGAACAAGTCATAAAGAATAACAGGTTCGCTTGCCTGGATGTTGCCAACCAGTATCTACATGGCACCTTGGGCTATGGTGAGGCCAAAGGCAGGTTGCATAAAAAAGGTTCTTTTGGTCGCCTGCTGATTGGCGAGATAGCGCTCGAAGAGGCTAATATTGCCGGGAATCGGCGGTCATCGCTGGCGTCGTCGTATGTGTATCAGGCTAGAGAATATTTTAGCCAGGCGTATAGTGGCTTTGATAATGAACCGGCAGACTCTAGGTTAAGTAACCAGCTGCGAGCTGGCTTGCGTATCGCCCAACTTGACGTGTTGGGGTCACTAGTTCAGAGACAAAAAATTCCTACGCCAGAGATTATCGAGAGTATGTACGGCAAGGTAGTCCGTCTGGGGGCAAGCACGCTACGGGCTAATCGTAACAGTCTGACCGATAGGCAAATTACACAGACCGAGGTCAAGGGGGTGTTAAGCGAAATGGCTATTTTAGCATTAACCCAACGACATGCCGTTCGAGAGGCTGCCGCCGAAGGGTGGCTGCCGGTGCAGAGCCTGTTTAGCGAAGATCATGGTGGTGATTGCAGATATGACGATAAAACTAAGCCAGCCTGGGATATGACAATTTTTACCCAATACCATGCCGGTGATCCCCTAGAGGCAACCTATAAGGTGCAAGCCAAAACCAGCTTATATGACGCCCGCGAAGATGGCGAAGTCAGCACAATTAGTATCATGCCAGACTTACAGCTTATGACTGGCGAAAACTCATCCAGCATACTGGGATCGGTGTTGCTGGGCTGTGAGTTTGAGCTAGATAATCCCGATCAAGCAGCAAGCAGATTATCTGCCGAACTCGACCAGCGGACGTCTCAAATATTCAACATCATAGATTAATATAGGCTTTTCAAGATCTACTAAAATCGAGCCGACATCAAGGAGCTGGAACGCCTAAATACTGTGCGGTGGTTTGAGCATCAGCCGCTATATCACAGGTGTCCCCCTCTTTTATATTAGGCCAGTCAGATAGCTTGGTTCTGTCGGTGTCTACGGTTTCCCAGTTCGTACCGTATATGGACTTTAAATATTTTGAAGAGTTTCTTGGCAGCCATAATTTGTGCCCAAAAACAGTTTTACGAATCAGGGGAGCCTGGCTTGGAGCAGGTCGAATATAACGAGTTGCTTGCAAAGTTGTACCGGGGGAGTCTACTAGTGTATATAGGCAACTGTATGTTGTCGATGACTTGTATGGATAGTAGAATATCATGCTCAAGAGTACACTGCCTCTTTGTAGGACGATCACCATGCCGTTACCTGGCGTGCCCAGCAAGCTAATTATCTTGCAGTCGTGTATCTTTTGTAGGTCATCGATGACTTTAGGATTAAAATCGGCCGCCCAAACTCCCAGGAACAGTTCATGGGTCGCCAGGTCATCTTTCCGTACCACTCTCAGTAGAGTGTTATCAGCAAGCCAGTGCGTGCAGCCGTAGCTGTCCAGGACGGAGCTGACGTCTACCAATAGTATAGTGGCGAGCTGGTGTAAGATGCTATCTTCACTGTATTTGTTATTTGGCCACTTAATGTTATGGGCGATATCTATTACCATAGAGTCGTCACGCAATTTGCATAAGAGCTCTATTGCATTTGGTCTCATCGACGCCTCCATGTAATGCCGTACCCTAGCTTTGTTAGCAGCGTATAGAGCGTTATGGGGATTTTTTGAAGTAGAGAACGTATGTCGTAAGTGCAAAGACTTACCAGGTACACGGTGAATTAATTTACTGCTCAAGGTCTCGCATGCTATAGCGAAGGCGCCATCCTCGTGTCCCCAGCCAATAAAGGCAGTGTCGTAGCCTCTAACCAATTCCCACAGATCACGCCTCACGACCATGCACGCCCCGAGAGGCTGATTACGTGTATACTGTTGCATTGGTGTATGTCGCCAGTCGCTCGACGGATCGTTTAGTAGCATTCTTGTCCCCTGATCACTGAGTTCCCAGTGTTCGGTGTAAGGATATACTAGCGCGCCAGTTTTGTTGGCTACATCTATGGCAATACGAATTTGTCTTGCGTCAACTAATGTGTCGGCGTCGTGAATAATCGCCACATCCCAGTCGCCAGCTAGCTGGGCTGCATGGTTGCGTCCTAGGCTTGCGTTGTATTCACCTGGGTCTGGTGGAGTAATGTCGCCTACGTATATAGGTAGATCCAGTAAACGTTGTAGTCGCTTTTGTACGAACTGCCAATTCCGTATCCGGGACGGATCTTTGGAGCTAAAAGGCACAAGTATGACTACTCGTGGTCTAGGGTTGGCCATCACCAGAGTCGCTTTAACTTGATGCGCCTAGAAAGAAACCATAGTAAGGCTGCCGAGACGGTTGTCATAATCAACGTCGCCACCGGATTATTAAGTAGCAACGATAGCCCTGTGTTAGGTACCCCCGGTACCTTGCCGCCAGTACTACCGGCACTGCCGACGACATTATTAAAAGTGCTTTCGTAAGCTCCAGCGTCACTGGCCGCCCCTAGAACCCTCGCCCCGCCTTTCGCATCTGTTGTTAGGCCAGCTACGTTGGTTCCAGCATTGATGGCCGGAGACCCTTCCAGTAGAGCTAGGGTAGGCACGGCCCCACCATTGTCACTTAATGCTCCAAGAAACGAAGCTAGTGAAGTTTGACTATGTTTGTCGCTCGGCTGAGTCAGCCATGTACTTAGACTATTGTCGCTTGATACATTGCCGCCGTTGCTGGTGGTGGAAAAGGCTGGACTATCTGTAGTATCAAAAGCCATTCGGCCATAGTTTACGGTTGACCCGTTGCCGACCGCAAGTAAATCATTTTGAGTAGTATGGGCAACTCGTCCTTGGCCCAGACCTACCTCTCGTATTGCCGATGCTGGGGTGACGACATAATTAGTATTCCGGATGTTACTGTAGGTGTTGTTGATAGTTGTGTAGTTGATGGTGCCATAGTCTGTATTGCTTCGCCCTCCGAACATTATTAATATGCCGGCCGGCGAGTACATCCCAAATAGTGGGGAGTCAATAGTCGACCCTGAGCCGGGAAATATGTTTAGATTCATAGACAAATCCGTAAAGGTGGAATTCCTGATTGTGGCGTCAATAACGGCAAGCCCAGAGCCATCATAGCCGGTGCTAGAACCAATGTCATGATCCAGAATAATACCGAGGCTAGTCTGAGAGATTGTGGTTCGTTCTATAAGGATATCAGATCGGCCACCATTGTCTCCACTTTTTTTGCCTTCGATACCAACCCCGATACCTAATGTAGTCCCGTCCGGATCCCCAAATGAGGCCTCTATGTTATGGATATAGCTATCGCGTATTGTTATCTGCTCTGTGTCAAATATCGTTATGCCAGCCATCAAGTCTGCCTGATTGTTGCCGTCGACTTCTACGCTGTCCAGGGTTGTATTAACTGCATTATGTAAACTTAGATCACCTCTTAGTATTGTAAAATCCTGGAGGCTGATACTGCTAACATTATCGCCCCGAAACTCTAGATTAATGTCCTCCAGTATTGACTGATCTTTGCCATGCCCGTCGATAGTGACGTGAACATCGCTACTGTATCCTGAACCGGACTCTACCTCGGTAGATCCGCTGCCAGTACCTGTTATGGTGCCTAAGGGCAGTTTTATAGTGTTGGATGGTCCATACCCGCCTACCTCTACACAGTCAGCATAAGTCCGAACACCATCGTTGACATTCTCGATGGCTTCTTCTAGCTGGCAAATGGAGTCGCCGTTAGTAATCACACTCGTACCGACGGCTACATTAATTGTGGCCGCCTCGGCTTTTGTTGGCCTAAAAACTAACACCACTGCTAGAAGAAACAGTGCAAAAAGCAACTCTTTAGATAGTGTGACTATATTACTTCTAGCTTTATCGTCGGCCATCACCAGAATCTTCGCAACTTGATGCGCCTAGAAAGAAACCATAGTAAGGTTGCCGATAGAGTTGTGCCGGCAAGGGTAGCCAGTGGATTATTCAGTAGTAATGCAAATCCAGTCTTTGGTACACCTGGTACCGCACCATTGTTATTAGCTGAGTTGCCAGCAAGACTACCAAAAGTGCTTTCGTAGGCACCAGCGTCGCTGGCTGCCCCTAAGACCCTCGCCCCACCTTTCGCGTCTGTCGTTAGGCCGGCTACGTTGGTGCCGGCATTGATGGCCGGAGACCCTTCTAGTAGGGCTAGGGTAGGCACGGCCCCACCATTGTCACTTAATGCTCCAAGAAACGAAGCCAGTGAAGTCTGGCCATGTTTATCTGTTGATTGGTTTAGCCACGTGCTTAAGCTATTGTCGCTAGACACGTTGCCGCCGTTGCTGGTGGTGTTGAAGCTTATACCGCTTCCACTACCAGTAAAACGGTGGTAATTAGTGGAGTCGCCTTCGCCGCCGGTGGCGTACAGATCGTTCTGAGCGGTGTGGTTGATGGCAGCATCACCGCCATTGACTTCCATTATAGCAACAGCATAGCTACTGGCTGCACTGGGGCCAAAGGTGTTGTTGATAGTAGTGTAATTAACAACAGCCTGATTGGGTGCATCGGCGTCAGTGTAGACAAGAATACCTGCGGCAGATTGCATGCTGTAGCCACTACCAAAACTTTCTAAACTTCGCATTCCAGTCATGGTGGAGTTCTTGATTGTCGCGTTTAGGGTAGTTGGCAGGCCGGAACCATCCGATACCAGAGTTATACCTCGCATTAATCCGCTGAAGGTAGATCGCTCTACAGCTAGGTTTGTATCGTAGTTATCGTTGTCGGCTTGTACGCCTAGTCCCAGAATAAAACCAGATCCGCTCATAGAAAATACGCCCTTAAAGTAGCTGTCGTAGACATTAATATTCATACTGTCAGACGTGTTTAGACCGAATGCAGGATTACCGGTAGTTTCGGTCAGTTCGAATTCCATATCCTGGAGGGTTACGTTACGGGCGTCTTCTACAACAATCACAGCCATACCGTCAGCTAACGCCGTAAAGTCCTGAAACGTAAAATCGTCAGTAAAGCCGCTGCCACCGGTGGCAATAAATCCAGAGTTGTCTAGAATAGAAACGCCCTTACCTTGCCCAATGACTTTCGCAGGCTTGTTTAAGGGGAAGCCACTACCACCAGTGCCGGTAATAGTGCCGGTAGGCAGGGTAATAGTGTCGTTAGAGCCATAGCTGCCAGTCTCGACACAGTCGGCATGTGTGCGAGCCCCGTCGCTAATGTTGACAAGAGCTTCATGCAATTGGCAGATAGAGTCGCTATTGATCGCGTCGGAGCCGGCAGCAACGCTTATTGTGGCTGCCTCTACCTTGGCCGGCCACAGTATGCAGGCGCAGGCTAGGGCAAAAAGCAAGAACCGCAGCTCTTTGGATATGGTGACGATATGGGTATTGGATTTCATAATCTATTATCCTTTTTGCACAAAAGCCCTAAGATGCATAGGTCTAGCGTGCATTAAACTTATGCTTAGATTATATCACCTTGGAGACTTAGTCGATATAGCTGCGTCGTAGCTTGGCGGTTACGGTGGTTCCGGTACCTTTATGCGATGCGATATCTAGCTCGCCGTTCCATTTATCTATGATCAGTCGGTCGATATAGAGGTCTAGACCCATGCCTTGGTAGTCGAACTCCCTGGTGTCGGTTCCGCGGACGAATGGTTTTGCAAAGTTCTGTAACTTATCTTCGGATATACCTTCGCCCTGGTCGCTGACAGACAGAGTTACGTACCTGCGGTCGCCGCTTAGCTTAACGGTAACCTTGCCACCTTCAGGGCTAAACTTGATAGCGTTGTCAACCAACGAGCCAAGCAAACGTTGATAGGCTTCGTGGTCTATCATTGCTTCGAGTAATGGGTCGGCTGCAACATCAATTGATACTTGCTTGTCTTTAGCGGTCTTGGCGTGCTGTGCAATGGCTTGCTTGGTAGATACGTCTAGTTGAATAGCCTTGGCTTTTGCTGGGCTGCCGGTCGACAGGTTATCCAGGAATTGAAAGCGTGCCGCTAGTTGCTTGAGGTCGATTAGCCCGTTAACGAAGTAGGTGCCAGCTGCCGCTTTGCTTAAGGTTTTAGTAACAGTGTCTAGTGAGTTGACATCTTCGACTAATTGTGTTCCAGCAGTATGTATGAAATCGCGTTGGCTGTTGTTTAGTGAATCTTCGAGTGTTAATTGCTGTTCGGCGGCCTGGGCGGCAAGTTTTTGTTGTTGTAAGTAGGCATAGGCGAATACTAGGGCCGCGCCTGCTAGGACGTAGAGTCCGATCTGTGATACAAAGCCAACTAATGATGCATCGTACTTATTACTCATCAGGAACAGGACGTTAACCAATATGACGGCGGCCAGAATTGTAGCCAATGGAATAAGCAGCGCCGTGCTAGACAGTATTTTTGATTCTTTGATGCTTTGCAGGATGCCGGAGGTTTGGATAGCTGTTTGATTGGTCATCGAGGCTCTGTCCAGTAAGGTTTTGGCGTGCTCGGCTAGTTTGCCCAAGCGGAAACGAGCCGACTCGATCGTATTAGTATTGGCCGCAGATTCCTTGGCAATCAGCTCTAATGAGTTCTGCATGGTCGCCAGTGGTGTGCTTAGGTAATGCGAGGCAAGATCTAGGAAAGTGCGACGAACAGTGTCGGTTTGCTGATACTTTTGCAGTAGGAGGCTGATTTTGTGTTTGGTTCTGTACTGTTGTAGTGCCAGATAGGCATAGGCGACAGCAAAGATTATTAGCAGGCCGATGGTGGTGTAGGGCAGTAGCTTGGCGACCCTAGGGCTGAAGGGTGAAGCAACATTTTTGGCAAGGCTCAGTACGGTAGCCGAAAAGCCGGTGGAGGCTAAGGGCGAAGCTAATTTCTGGAGTAAGTTTGGTGAGGTACTTGAGTCGGATGCAGATTGGTTCCTGTTTGGTGTAGTATTGTTGTTGCCTTGAGTGGCCTGGTTGCCGACTTTTACGGTTAGAGTGTCGGATAGCGTAAACAAGGCCGGCGTACCGTTATCTGTTGCCCTGACTCTGAAGCCGTAACTACCGGCGTCGTAGTCTTTAACGGTAATCGTGTAGCTGTTTTGCTCCTCGCCTGGTGTCATCGTGCCAACTTTAGTGTCGCCTTGGTATAGCTCGACCGATGCAAGGCCAGTGTCGTCGGTGACACCAACTGTGAAAGATAGATCAGCTGGAGCCCGAGGAGCGATATTTTTCTGTTCGAAATTAAAGACACTCGGTGGGTCGTTGCTGTTGGTTGGTCCGGCGGGAGGGTCGGGCGGAGTGACGATAACCCCCAGGGGGCCAGTGGTGCGGCTAAGTGCCGGGTCGCCATTATCGGTTGCCCTGGCGCTGAAGGAATAAGTACCGCGAGTTCGATTATTAAGAGTTATGCCATATTGATTGTGCATACCAGTTGGTGCCATGGTTCCAATCACATTACCGCCCTCGAGCAAAACTACACTGCTTAATTGGTCATCGTCACTAGCCAGTACCGTAAAACGCAGATCTGATGGTTCTTTGGGGTTGACGACGGTTTGTTGCAAATCGCTAATTGCCGGTTGGGCATTGTTCTCGAAGGTAACCTGGTTATTAGTTGCGTTATTGTCGCCCTGATAGACATCGCCATTGTAGATAGCGGTTACATTCATGCCGAGTACACTTTGCTCGCTGGCGGCGAGTGTTACGGGCGATCGTAATTTACTGGCGATCGATGGTGGAGCCTGAAGAGTGACAGAAACCGGAACAACCGAACTGGCGGCAATTGACTGATTTTCCCAGACAACTTTATTGCCAACCTGAGTGCCTCCCGGCGAAGCACTTACAAATTGCATACCGGTAGGGATGGTTGCTTCATAGCGAGCCAACTGGGTATTGAAAGCACTAGGGATGTTGCCTCTGCCCTGAGCATCAGTATTGGCCTTGTTCTGAACGGTTATCGAGTAAGTAACATTTTGAGCGTTCTTGACCAAGGTTTTATCGGCTGACACAGCAATACTAAGATCTTTAAAACATTGTTTGTCGCTTTGCTGTATAAAACCAATCTGATCTGGCTGTTGGTTTGTCAGGGTGTCGTACTCGGCATTAAAGACTGCATCGGAAGTGGTTTGGAGTGTCGAAACATCGCAAGCGATTTGTTCGGCGTAGGTTTTTGCTCTGGTTTTATAGCAGTACTGAACATCGTCGGCGTTAGCCTGTACTTTAGCAAACGGTACATTACCATTAGCCCAGGGACTACTATTCCAGACAGTCGAGTCAACTTGCAAAAACAGTGAAGTCTGGCCGCTGTAGGCTCCACCGGTGAGGTCTAGCTTACCAGAGTTTTTTATCGCGCCCGAGCCCAGCATAGTACCACCATTAGTATCAAAAACCTTTAGGTTATAGTCCTTAAAATCATACATGCTGGCCTTAGAGAGTTTGGCTCCTTGCCAGCCAAAGGCGTGGCTTTGACCATCGCAGTAAAAATCTGTTGCCACAAACGAAGCCGTCTGGGTAGTACCTACCGCCCGGCAGGGAGATTCGGCAGTTGTCGGGTTGAATGACCACAAGAAGCCCTGGCGATTAACTCCGTACATACAAGAGCCGTCATAGGCGTAGCCCTCATCGCCGCTAACGGCATTGTTGATGTTGTACCAGTATTTAAGCCACGGCATGCCAGCGCAGTTCGCTTGGGTATTCCAGTCGAAGCAACTAGTAGCACCCCGAGTAGCATTATTACCGTAATGATAGGCAAAGTAAGTTTTACGGTGGCTATTGGCATCGGTTATGGTGGTAGTATTAGAGGCCATTCGCCAAGCAGTGCTACCCAGAATATTCGGCCCTTGCCAGACGGAAGGTACTGGCAATACATTCGGAGCTTGGGCACCAGTGTTGGGCATAAAAGCACCATCCGATAGGCGATGGCAGATGACCCGCGACTCAACTGGTGAGCTATTTAGGTTGACGTTGCTAAAGGTGTAGCAAACAGCAATGTTTGCGCCAGTTTGTTGCCACATGAACATAGCACTGGCGTATTCGATGCCGATATCCCCGGCCGAGCCATCGTACACTCGCGGCCAGTTATAGGAATAAATGCCAGAACAAGTGGTGCGCGTCACGACGTTAAAGCAAGTTAGCACGGTACCATGGTCGCGTTGAGTGTTGGGGTAGGGATCCCATGGGAAGATAGCACCATATAACCTCGTATTATTGTAGCGATAATTAACTATCCAGTAGAGTTTGTCGCCGTCCATGACTTGGCTTCCTGGGGTGTCGTAGTTGTTGCTGTGTTCGTAGGTGTACTGCGTTTGAGTAGCGGCGGTAGTACTGGCTGTGTAGCCACTACAGATGCCACCGCCATTACCAGGATCACGAATGTCAAAGCAAACTACTGTTTGATTACCGTTGTCTGGGTCATTGGCATGGCCATAGATTTTGCTGCCACTTTGAGTAAAACCATTCAACCATGATGGGTTGGCGCCGGTCGGCGCGCTAGCTGAGCCCAGTGTCGTAAAGCCACAATTCTGGTAGCTCTCTAGGTCGAAGCAGACTACACCGTAGTTGTTGCCAGACTGTCCCGGTATGTACACCCGGCCATTGTGACCATAGGTTCCATCGTCCATGACGTGCTGAAAATTTAGGGCTGTCGAAATGTCTTTGGCGCCAGTTCCTAGAGCCGTTGGGTTAGTAGCTGATGCTCCGCTAGTAGATAAGTAAGTTGGAAAGAAATTAGCATTGCCGATGCCGACGCAGCGAGCGTGTGTCACCAGGTCAAAACAGTCCAGAGTGTAGCTACCGGCCGTGGCAGCCCGCATGCCTTTGATGACCACATACAATTTATTTTCGTACAGTATCGGGCTGGACGGAGCTTTACCGTCAGTAATGAGCTGTTGGGGGCTGAGTGGGCCTACCAAAGGTGCCTCGGAGTATGGCTTAACGCCATCAGCACTACCGGTATTAATTTTTAAATAGGTTATAGCGCTAAGCGGATTACTAGATTGGTTGGCCATATTATAGCTGGTAAAACTGCGTTGTGCCTTGGGCGTACCCCGAGGGTCGGTTGAGTATTCGGCTGTCCAGCCTTTGGGCAAGAATATGTCACCGACGAAGACTTGGTTTTCGTCAATCTCCTCGGTGATCGAACCGTCAACCGGCAAATCGTTATCTGATATATTGGCACTCTTAACCCATTTCATAGTGGTGTCGGCGGTCTGCGGGTCGATTGCATTACTGTTATTAACGGTCGATCCTACCTGCGAGTTAATAGTCAGGGTTGCGGCGGCTCGCTTGGTATCGGTATCTTTTGGAGTCGTAGGGGTTAGCATGACTGCTATAAAGGCTATGGTTAGACACAGGGCAGCCGCACTGCCTAGGCTTATGACCCACCTGTTGACGTCCTTGATAATCCAGGTATATATATTCTTAAATTGTCGACGTAGTTTTACAACAAGAATACGTGCCCGGATTTTGGCCATCAGCCAATGCTGCTTGTAGAATTCTTTCATAGTCCACTTCCTGGCCCGTTAACATTGTCTAGGTAGTTAGGGAAGTTATCACAGTCGCTGTCGTCATCTCCTAGATTGCCATTGCCAGCAGCATTGATAGTCTGACCAGCAACTACTAATGGACAGCTTGCTCCACGGCCAGTATCTTCTAGGTTATTCAGTGCGCCATCACTATCAAAGTCGGTAGCTCGGCTGTCGGTAAAGCGTAGCGGTAAACGGTACATGCTAGCAAAGCGACGACCAAGCTCTATTTGCCCGGGTGCGTTCAAGTGGGTAAAGTCGAGCCCTCTTGGAAGGTCTGCCGTTTCGACAATATCAACTTTTTGGGTGGTGTTTTGGTCGGCATCGGCAACTGCCTGTTGAGCGGCTCTTACCTGGGCTAGCCTAGCTGGCATGACCGGGTCAATCATAAAGGTCGTTAAGTTAACAAACTGAGGCGGGTCAATCGAACTGGCCGAAGGATAGTCGCAGTAGTCGTTATAGCGTGGCCAGGAATGTTCTATACAGTAGTCCATATTGGTCTTGCCGATCACAAAATGTCCGTAGGGGTGTAACTGTAGATCCTGGCGAGCCTTATTTACAAGGTCGGTAAGGTTCTGTTGGTAGGCAGCTGCGTACTCATTCTGGAGGGTGTCGGTTTCGCCTTGCATCCAGAATATACCATCGACGGTATACTTCTTCCCCTGGGATCGCAGATGGTTAGTTAGCTGATCGAATTGATTTTTGAGCTGGGTGTAGCTTTTTGGTCGATTAGGGTCGCCACTAGTAGAATTGACATTCCAATCAAAAGGAATAATTGGTGAGCTGGACTGACCCAGCGACTGAAAGCCATAGGTTACTTTTAGGATAATTACTTTTCGACGACCCATATCGTGCAAAGTTCGGGCTACGCCAAACTCTGGGCCAAACATACCCGAGCTTTGTGAGCCAGCGTTGACGACCTGCGAGCCATTTATATCGTTTAGTAAGCGAGTCGACCCGGGCGCAGCATTACCGGCCCCTCCAGAATAAGCCCAGCCCATCTGGCCAGGAGAATTATAGAAGGGAAAGAAGGCAGCAATTTGAGCATCAGTTAATCCCTCGCCATTAGACCCAGCCCACCAGAACTGCGTGGCAGTGTCACCAGGGTGATCTTGGTTGCCAAACCCAGTTCCGGTTGGTAGCTCTGCTCGGTAGGCAGCCACCCCGGCTGCCAACGATTGTCCGGCAATAATAAATATCGAGTAGGGTTCTTCTTCGTCTGCAGCCAGGGCTGACGGCACATTGCTGCTATCCACAGCAATCGGCGATAAACCGGCCAATGTTAGTAGCAAACAAATTGTGGCCGTTATCGAAGCTGGACTAAAGCGACTCTTAATACTGCCTGTTGCCGGTAGGCTATACGTTAAATAAAGCGAGCCATGTTTGCGCTGTGGTCTAAGCAGCCTAGCTATCCGTCGCATTTTTTCTTTAGCTTCTTAATAACTTTCACTTTCTTCATCCCGCCACGGCAGAAATAAACATTCACTTACAACCCCGAGGTAAGTGCTTACCCTTAAAGTATATACAGTGCTCAGAAACGAATCAAGTTTTTTGGGCAACTAATCTTCGGCTGCAAGCCAACCGCCTAACTCCTAACCACAAACCTAGCTCGCCTATTCATGGTATTGGTCTTAAGCCTGTAGGCGGTAGCAGCAGCGCCCAGAGCTATGGTAGTCAACAGTACATGAGGAGCACGAATACCAGTAGTCGCTAGGTTACCATAGCTCTGGTTGGTCATAGACAAACCAACAGGGTCAGTAATCTTACCTATGGTTGGGTCTAAGTCTAGTGAGCCATTATCGTCAATAGTGTAACTAAGCTGCAGAGCTGGCTTACCATCTTTGGTAGTTTGACTAACACTAGCACCAGCTACATCTCCAAAGGCTTTGGTAGTAGGGTTATACTTCTGAGCTTTAACTTGTTCGGGCTTAAGGTCGGTGCTAAACACTAGATTGACTTGGTTAGACGACTGAGTGGTGTCAAAGCAGGGCGTCAAGGGTTTGATGTAAATCACAGTGTTGGCCGCGAATTATTTGTATACTTAGCCAGATAAAAGGAGAATCAATGCCAAAGTTAAAATTAAACTTTAAGCTGTTTGGGCTGGTAGTTGTTGGAGTAGTGTTGCTGGCTAGCAATGTTTTGCTGCTTGGCCGTTATGAGTCGCGGGCAAAAAGCTTGGAGTCAGAAATAGCAAAGCGAGATTTACGAACCGATTTGAAGTCAGCCGAAGCCTTGCGGCAAGACTATTATTATAGCGAGTCAGCCACTCTGGTTAGCCCACATACTATGAGGTTGAACATGGACAAGGGCCAGGTTGATTTTGTGTTGATTGACGTGCGTTCGGCAGAAGATTATGCGCGCGGCCATATTAGAGGGGCCATAAATATACCTTTTGATGGCAAGCCCGAGACGATAGCCAAGTTCCGTAAAGCACTAGAGGAGGGGAATAAAGAGCGTCGTAGCTACGCCATTGTGTACTGCTACTCTTACGCCTGCATGCTGGGCAGGAAGACCGGGCAGGAATTATCTAAGCATGGTATTTCGGTCAAAGAGTTGAGTGTTGGCTACAATGACTGGGCGCAGCAGCATCATATTTGGAATAGCCCCGGAGAGGTATACGACATTAACAACTATATAGTAACCGGCAGTCAGCCGGGCGACTTGGCTCCCAGCAAAGAATTTCTGAATCGCTCTTGCAGTAACGACGAAAAATTTGCTTGCTAGATTTGACCTACCTTAGAGCCTCTCGCTATAGCCACCCGGTTTGGGGTGGCTATATTTCGTCCTGGAGTAGGTTGATATCTTTGATAGTGATACCACCGTGGTTCACCGTGACGAGGTGTCTTAGTTTGGCTAGTTCACGGCTGATTGTTTCTCTGGCAAGGCCAGTTTGTTTGGCAATGTCGGATTCGGTAGCTTTTAGCAGTATTGAGCCGTCGGCTTGCGGCTGGCCAAGACGTTTGGCCTGAACCTGCAATTCGTAAAGTATTCTAGACCTGGCACTGCTGCCCATGAGGTGAGCCATCCGCCGCAGTAGGCCATCTGTTCCAGAATAAACTCGAGACAGCAGATCGAAAAGGACATCCGGATTATTTTGGATAAATGCCACCGTTTTATCCGGCGGAGCAATGCGGCATTGTATGTCGCTGGCGGCTTCGTAGAAATACTGATTTGGTGTTTTGTTTATTGCCCAAGACATTGGGAAGAACGCCGGCGGCTTGAAAATATTGACAACTACTTTTTCGCCATTATCAGTGATGTCGTACTGTTGCACTTGCCCAGAAATCAGAAAGATGACACCTGGCAGCTGGTCGCCGGCTTGAACCAAGACATGATTCTTGGATATTTTGCGCAACGGGAAATCGGCAAAAAAGTTGGCTACTTTATCTCTGGTGGTGGTGCTCATAGCTAAAATATACCATGTTGGCCGCGCGTCTGTGACTTAGATCAATAGTACAAATTTAATATTTGCTAGACTGTTTTTATGACTATACCAATCACAACACCGGCTCTTCTGTTCCCGGCGATCGCAATATTGATGCTGGGTTACGTTAACCGCTATATTGGTGCGGCTAGCGTTATTCGCACGATTACCAAAGATTACAGCACCGGCCATAGACGCGTTCAAGTAGTTGAACAACTCCAGATTATGCAAAAACGCATTGGACTGTTTCGCTATATGTTAGAGATCGGCGCTTTTGCCTTGGCTATGGCCTGCTTGTCTATGTTCTTGATCTTTGTGGACAAGCAACAAGCCGGCAATCTAGTTTTTGGACTGTCGCTAGTGGCTATGATCACCAGTACTTTGGTGTCATTCTACGAAACTGTCCTGTCTAACCAATCGTTGAACATAGAGATCAACGATGTATACCAAAAGGAAGCTAACAAATCTAAGGAGACAAAATGACCTCGATTCAAGAATTATTAGATCTATCAGGCCAGGTGGCCATTGTTACTGGTGGGGCAAAAGGCATTGGGCAGGGAATTAGCTATCGGCTGGCAGAAGCTGGCGCCAAGGTATTAATTGCAGACCTTGATCTAGAAGCCGCCCAGGCAACGGCCCAAACAATTGTCGATAAGGGCTGGGCAGCGGTAGCTCGTAAGGTAGATGTCTCTAGCGAGGCAGATATCAAGACCATGGTAGAGTCTTGTGTTCAGCAATTTGGATCAGTCGATATTTTGGTAAATAACGCCGGCATCTTCCCGCCAGTACCGATTGCTCAGTTAGCTTCAGATTTGTTCGAAAAAGTCATGCACGTAAACTTGCGCAGTGTTTTCTTGGCAACCAAATACGCAGGTGATGCTATGAAGAGCCAAGGTTCGGGTAATATTATTAACATTACTTCTATCGATGCTATCCATCCGTCAATGATTGGCCTAGCTCACTACGACGCTTCTAAGCACGGAGTCTGGGGCTTTACTAAGAACGCTGCCCTAGAGCTGGCCGAGCATAATATTCGGGTCAATGCGGTTGCACCTGGCGGCATCCAAACCCCGGGTGTTGCCGCCATGCAAGGCGATGGCCCGGCCGACCCCGAAGCAATCAAGGCATTTATGGCCAATATCCCAATGCACCACATGGGTCAGCCAGACGACATCGGCAAGGTCGTGTTATTCCTGGCCAGCACTATGTCTAGCTATATGACAGGAGAACAAATAGTTGTTGATGGCGGCGCCTTGCTAAGCTAGGCACTCGTGCCTAGCTTGTTTTGCAGGCACGTATGATGTGTATCGAAAATCAATAGCTGTCACTAAGCAGTTACCGTGGCTAGCTTCTTGTTCTAGCACCCTGTTATGCTTTATACTGTAAGCATTAGCAGTAAGAAGTTTGGCTGATCTGGTTTATCGATCGCTCCGATATCACAATTTTTTTGGAGAGGTGTCGATGACACAGTTCGACGGCAATACTGCGCTAAATTATGCAAAAGGGTAGTACCTAGTAAATGCTAGCCAATCTTGCCAAACATGAAAAGTAATAAGCAACCCCTAAAGACTTCAGAGCCTAAAAAGATATCGTCACCAGAGGTGAGCCAGGACTCCAAAATAACGAGTTCTAGATTGGTTTTGTTACGAGCTCGCTTACGACGTGCCCTGCGTCCGATTCGATCTGTCTTGTGTTGGCTACTGCAACTCATGTTACATCTAGCCTACGTTGTTAACTTGGCTATCACCTTGTTTACAAAAGTGGTTCGCAAACTACTACGCCCGGCACTAGCCCCACTAGCCAGAACCAAACTAGGTAGTAGGCTTATTAGGCATTACCGAACTACCCATCATCATATAGCTCATCGTCCTCACCAGCACCTTATGGACAGATCCAACCTTTACAACCGGTGGCATAGTTGGCAGTACAAATGGCTGCATCATGGACATGTGCATGGGCTTATAGTACTGGTAGCAGTGGTTAGTTTTGTTGGGCTGGGGGCTCGTACACTGGCGGCCGATACCGGATTTTCCTGGAACTTTAACAATCCGGGCGACTACAGTTTTAATGGCAGCAAGATAGAGGCTAACAGTAATAACTTACGGCTTAAACTTAGTGACGCAGTTAAGAACTTTTCGGTAGCCGATGGTCAGTTGCAATCCAACAATATCTTGGATGTAACGGCGGACAGTAGTTATTATTTTGTGTCCAGCGATCTAGGTATCGATGTTATCCGTCAGGATACTTGGCAACGATCGGCGTTTATTATGGCTGGCGGTGGCTTTAGAACAGTAGCGGTAGCCGATGGTTATTTGTATGCCGGTAAAAACGGTGGGATATACAGATGGCAGATTAGTAGCCTGGGCAATAACACTGCACTCGGCACCCCTAGATACTCGACTACTTCCAGCCCGGCCATGACCGACCAAGATGTCAAGAGGATAAACACTATAACTATTGCTGGCAAGGTGTACCTCAGTGTTACGACAGGTACTCATGCTCATGTTATTAAGGACGACCAAGGCACGCCAAGTATTGTTAAGGCGCTCTCTCCGGGCGGTTGGTTTATAACGGGAGCCGTATTAACCAGCGACGGTACCATGTATTACGACTTACGTGAAAACGGCATGGGTACGGGCGGTGCTATATTGGTAAAGTATGGAGCCATAAATCAGTTGGCGGATTGGAGCTGGACAGCCACTTCGGTAGATTATGGTAATGACTGGGCGCCACTGCACGGGCCAGACCCACCCAAGCGCAAATTTACCGGCCTTAAGGTGACAGAAGGAACATCTACCGCCAATGCTGGCAACAACACTATATACGTAGAATCCGACGACGGGTTGATTATTATTCAGGAAAATAGGGTCACGCCCTCGGCTAGCACCATTAATGCATTTGCCAATAGTGCCAAAGGGGCAAATTTACTAGCCGGTGCCCAGGTGCAGGCTAGGACAGGGGTGGCTACTAACGTCAACGACAATAATTTAGGTAGTCATTATATAGGGCAGTCGAATCAAATGGATGAGTGGCTAGAGTTTGACCTAGGCTCCGCTAAGACTTTTAACCATCTGAGGCAATTTTTTTGGTCGGATGTTCGCTATATGCCCTCGGCCTATACTATAGAAGCTAGCACTCAGGGTACATCAGCAAATATAGCAACCAGCGCTACCCCGCGTAGCCAGTGGGCTTATGGCGCAGGTCATTTGAGCAATAATGCTATAGACAATAACTTTGGTAACTCGTTCTACTCTGGATTTCCTGCGAACCAAGTTGGGCCACTTTTTGAACTAAGCTTTGCTAGCCCTCAGCAGATTAGTGCCGTGGATATGCAGTTCCATGATCAGAATAGCGGTGGGAAGAATTACGAGATCGAGGGTAGTTCTTCGTTGACGACCCCAATAACTGTGGTTGGAGCAACGGCATCAAGTCTGTACAGCAATGATGCAAATTATAATGCCCAAAAAACATACGACAACAATTTAGGTAGTCGCTGGATAAGTGGTGTTCCTACCTCTACCGCCCCACAATGGTTGCAGTTAGACCTGGGCAGCTCGCAGACAGTTGCTGGCTTATCATGGGTGACAGAGTATGGGTACACAACTAAAGACTATACTGTCCAGTATAGTAATGATGCTTCAAGCTGGTCTACCGCTCATACTGCAGCGAATAATACGAGTCAATACAACAGGGTGACTTTTAGTTCGCCTGTGACGGGTAGGTATATAAGGATACATGTTACACAATCGGGTAATCATAATGGTTCTGATGGGGTAAGGATTTTTGAAGTTGAGCCGTATTCTTCTATGTTTGAGTCAGGGAGTGTTAGCACGCTGGCGACTGTTACTAATAACTCATCAATGGCTAAGCTCAGCAGTTTTGCTCAGACTACCGTAAAGTCTGTACGGATAAAAGTACTTAGCACATACGTACCTAATACACATTTTGGAATTCGGGAAATGAAAGTGTATAACACGGCTTTCGACAGCGGAACAGTAACTCAGCTGAAGAGTATTAGCGGTTTGGCACAGGCGGCTAGTTATTACGGAGCTAGTACCAGCCATGACACATCGTTTAGTACTACAACAGCTCGTTATCTTCGTGTTAAATATACCGGCTACGGTGGCTATTCTTCCCTAACTAGTGAAGTGGAGCTTAATAATACAACCTTGCCTGGGTATGCGCCAATTCGTATTAGTAACAGCAGTATGGATGTGGCTAATAATCGCTATTACTCGGTTCATAACTCTAGCGCCGTACAGGACGGCCGTATCTTGAGGATAGATGGGGTCACTACCAATACCCCTGTTATCGGGCAGACGATAGATAAAAATTCTATACCCAATATAGCTAGTAACGAGTTTAACTCGGTTAAGGTGATCGACGAAAATCGGATGGTTGTGGGCACTACCGACAGCGGGGCTTCTTTTGTAGGCAAACGGTATGCTCTTGATGCACCAACTATCGAACCTAATCAGGCTTATTCACCGGCGGCAGTGGCTAGCTGGCAATCTTTTACCGAATCGGCCACCAAGAATGGTGGCGAGATATACTACCAGATCTCTAACGATGACGGTTTGACCTATCACTACTGGGACGGGGCTAGTTGGGCTCCTGCAGGTAGTGGCGAGTATAGTACGGCCGCGACAATCGACCAGCATATCGAAGATTTCCCGGTTGGTACGCGGGACTTTAAATGGAAGGCATATCTTGTTAGCAACGGTTCGCAGGCGATAGTATTGAATGGAGTAGACATTACAATTAACCCAGATATTAATCCCCCCTCAGACAACGCAGACAATATTATTATGAAAACTGGCTTAACAGGCAATGTGATTGCCGAAAATGCTTGGGTGTCAACCAATAGCCCATATTTTCAGTGGAGTCCAGGTCAGGATGATAACTCACCGGGAGCGAGCGGCGTTAAGGGCTACTGCCTGTATCTAGGTCCTAACGCAGCAGCTAACCCGGCTAGTGATAAAGGGTATTTAGGCTCAAGCCAGATAGACACCGATAATGCCTGTCCTTTTGCAGTTAGCTCTAGTAGTCTAAATCTAGCAACGTCGGGTTTGTTATCTACCCCGTTAGCCTCGGCAACGAGCCCTTACTATATAAAAATCAAGGTGCTCGATAATTCTAATAATCTATACCAAGGCGCATCCGAAGATTTCCATTTTAGATTTGATAACTTGGCTCCCAACGCCCCGGGGTTTGTGTCTGCACCGTCGCAGTTCTTGGCCTCTAGAGACGTGACATTGACCTGGCCAACAACTGGCGATCAGATGGCTAACGATGGCCACAGTGGCTTGCTTGGCTTGCAATATCGTATTGGCGGTGAGGGCACATGGTACGGGGTAGCACATAATGGCGCACAGGATATTACCGATATTCTGCCGAATAATGGCTCGTACCGCACAGATGAAAATATAGACTACCCTAATATGATAGAAGGCAACAACATAGTCTACTTTAGAGCAGTAGACCAAGCTGGAAACTTCTCGACCAGTTACACGACGGCTGTCATTAAAGTTAATACGTCGGCGCCGTCTCAACCCCGTTCTGTAACTGCAACACCTGCCACTAATGTTACTAACTCATTCGCTTTTAATTGGGCGGTTCCTAATAGTTTTGTTGGTGGCGCGAGTGGGCTGAAGTATTGCTATACGATTAATACATTGCCAACGGCCCAGACCTGCACCTTTACTGCTGCTGGTGTTACTGCAGTGCCAGCCGGCCCATTTGCCACTCAGCCTGGCGAGAACACCTTCTATGTGGTTGCCCAAGACGAAGCCAATAACATTAATTACGCTACCTACGAGAGTGTAAAATTCACGGCTAATACTTCTGCTCCTGGTATTCCTACTAATATTGAGATTGCTGATATCTCTACCAGAGCAATTGCTAACTGGAAGTTGGCTCTCAGCTGGGCGGCACCTACCGACAGTGGAGCCGGAGTTGCTAACTATAGAATCTTTAGGTCAGAGGATAACTCTGCATTCTCTCAGATCGCTACTACCGCCGGACTGAGCTATGTTGATTCTGGGCTGCAGACTGCCAAAAGGTACTATTACCGAGTTAAAGCTTGTGATAGCGCAAATAACTGCGGTGTTAACGGCTCGACAGTGAGTCTGATACCGACCGGACGCTACACCGAACCGGCCGAACTAGTTGCCCGTCCGGTTGTGACCAATATTACGACAAAGCGAGCGCAAGTAAACTGGTCTACCAACCGAGAGAGCGATAGCAAAATTGCTGTTGGCAAGGCTCCGGGCAGTTACTTTGCGGCTGAAATTAGTAATTCCTCCCAGGTTACATACCATAGCATCGAGTTAAACAACCTTGACGCTGGTACTAAATACTATATGGTTGCCAGGTGGACGGACGAAGATGGCAATACTGGCGTATCAAGTGAGTTTAGCTTTACGACCGCACCGGCGCCCGTTGTTAAAGAGGTCAAAACTGACAGAGTGTCATTGTCTAGTGCGCTGCTGGGCTTTACTTCAAAAGATGCCTCAAGGGCAGCCATCCATTACGGCAAGTCCGAATCTTTGGGCGGTGAACAGAGCGTTAACACTTCACTTAGTGAGTCTACTTACAATATTGAATTAACTGGTTTGGATGATGATACAAAATACTTCTTCAGAGTTACTTTGTATGACAATGAGGGCGGTGAATACCGGGGCGATCTATACTCCTTTACTACACCAGCCCGACCCAGGATATCTAATCTGCATTTTCAGCCACTCGCAGGTGAACCAACTAGTTCTCAGGTTATTACCTGGAACACTAATGTACCAACAACTTCTCTTATCAGGCTCACATCTACGGGGCTGGCTGCCCAAGAATTGTCTGATTCAGTCCTCAAAACAGATCACAAAATTGTAGTTAGGGGCTTGGTTGATGATACCGAGTACAGACTCTTAGCCGAGTCACGTGATGCTGGAGGTAATATTGCTACTTCCGAGGCGCAGACTCTGCGCACGGCGCTGGATACCAGGCCGCCTAAGATTAGCGACATCGTCATCGAAACCTCGGTGCGCGGCATGGGGGCTGAAGCTAGAGGCCAGATTGTTATTAGCTGGAAGACTGACGAACCGTCTACTAGCCAGGTAGCCTTTGCTGAAGGATCACAGGCTACTGGCTTACAGAACAAGAGTGCCGAGGACACTGCCTTAACCACGGACCATGTGGTGGTAATCTCGGACGTCTCGACCTCTAAAGTATATTCTGTCCAGCCGTTATCGGCCGATAAATCAAAGAATATTGGTTTGGGTGGTGTCGACACGGCAATTATTGGTCGGGCTAGCAATGATGTCATAACCATTGTGCTGACTACAATTAAGGGGATATTTGGATTCTAAATGACAAAAACATATGATGACTCGGTCTTGATGAGTGTTACTGGGGTGAATCAGGTTTTTGATGTTGGCGACGAAAAAGTTACGGTTTTGACTGACATAAACTTTGATATTAAGGCCAATAGTTTCAATATTATTTACGGTTCGTCGGGTAGCGGTAAATCGACGTTACTAGATATACTGGCTGGCCTTAAAGCACCCTCATCGGGTCAAGTAATAGTTGGAGGCAAAGACATTTATGCCTTGTCCCCAGATGAGTTGGCTGCCCATCGGGCTAACAAGGTGGGCTTTGTGCACCAGGCAAATTATTGGATAAAAAGCCTTAACGTATTAGATAACGTGACGGTGCCATTATTTTTCCTTGGCTACACCAAGAAAGAGGGTCTAAAAATGGCTATGCAAGCACTAGACTACGTAGGTATGGCTAGCTATGCCAAAAAAAGTCCTATCATGCTATCTGGCGGTGAACAACAACGGATCGGCATGGCCAGGGCTCTGGCCAATAGTCCGTTGCTAATTATTGCTGATGAACCAACTGGCAATCTAGATAGCGAAAATAGCCGTAACATCATGAAACTTTTAATTGACAGTCAGGCCGTATTTAGACGGACGGTTATCGTTGTTACGCATAACATGGGCTATATAACTTTAGCCGATCACTTGCTGAAAATCGAAGATGGTCGGGTGCTTGATGTCGCACCCGATAAGACCTCGGCTCAAATAAAGACATTAATGAATGAGGTAGAACAAGAAATCAAACAGAATAAGGAGCTCAAACGCCATGCGACTGCTAAGCTTTAGAAAAGGTCGGTATACGGCAGCTCCACTGAGTGCAATATTTTTCATGGTCTGGAAGAACATGCTATACAAAAAGTTGCGCACATCTTTGACGGTCATTGGTATTGCTGTCGGAATTGGTGCCATTTTTTTCCTGATGTCTATCAGTCTTGGTCTGCAGAATCTGGTGTCCGATAAGCTAGTCGGTGGTAACTCGATAAAGACAGTTGATATTACCAGCGCTAAGTCTGGCATTGTGACCTTAGACAATAGAGCTGCAAATCGTATTCGTCAGTTGCCAAATGTTCAGAAGGTAGGGGTGCTTTTTGCTGCCCCTGGCATTATCAAATATAAGGGTAGTGAGTCTAGTGGTCCAACCTACGGTGTAGACGAAGGGTATCAATCATTATCCGACCTGGCAATCAGCGAGGGGCGGAGGTTTACAGATAAAGACAGCAACGTAGCAATTGTTAGTACCGACAAGCTACGAACTATTGGTGTCAACAACCCAAAGGATATCATTGGTAAGACGATTGATCTGGATATTCCTTTTAAGGCTGCTGACTCAGAAAATCCTAAGACTCTTAAAACAAAGATGAAAGTAGTAGGCGTCGTAAAAAGCGAGTCAGAGAATATCGTATTTGTCCCTGCTAGAGTTTTCCAGGATGGCGGTCAGTCAAAGTACTCCCAGCTTAAATTGGCCGTTAATAATGTAGAGGACATCCCCCAAATAAGACGGCAAATAGAGAGTATCGGTTTTGAAACAACATCGCCAGTAGACACCCTAGACCAAGTTAATCAAATATTTAAATATTTCACATTTGCTCTGGTTGGTTTCGGAGCAATTGGTATGATTGTGGCCGTGCTGGGTATGTTTAATACCCTAACGGTTTCACTACTAGAGCGCACCAAAGAGATCGGTTTGATGTTTGCAATGGGTGGTCGTCGGCGCGATATGCGCCGCATTTTTATTGGCGAGGCCACATTGCTGGCCGTAATTGGTTCGGCAATCGGCATGGCCGGAGCTGTGTTAGTTGGTCAGTTAGCGAATATCTTACTTAATAAACTCGCTAAATCGCGCGGAGTTGCGGAAAGCTTCCAGCTATTTTCTACACCTCTTTGGCTGGTCTTGGTGCTGATGTTACTGATGGTCATAGTTGGTTTTCTGGTCGCCTTTTTCCCCTCCAGACGAGCAGAGACCATCGACCCAACCGAAGCCTTACGCCGTGAATAGAGGCTGGGTTGGCCAAAGGGCAGCTTCCACATGAGAGTTACTAATAGGGCCGGCCGTAGATTACCGAGCAAGACAGTAATAGTTGCCCATGCAACAACAAAGTGTTAAACTAAGTTATATTTACTCAAATATAAGCAAAGAAACTCCTTATCAGCGTTCATAGTCAAAAATCACTGAAGGCTACCGTAAGGAGGGTTGGTCAACTAGAGAAGCATCTAACTTCGCCATCGGTTACACTAATTCTTCTTTCTGCGGTAATAGGCGCCATAGTTTATATGGTGTTTTTATTGCAACCTGGCTATAGAGGCGACGCTTTGCCTTACGCCATGGTAATTGTTTCGGAGTTATTTTTTATTATTTTGGGATCGATGTCATTCTGGACTATTCTGAGCGGCCGGATTAATCCAAGGCACTTCGGGTATTACAATGCCAAGAACAATATTTTTGGCGACTTTACTAAAACGGTTATTAAAGATATCAAGTCATACAAAACTATGACCACTTTAGACAAGCAGATGTATATTAACTCTAAGCCAGTTTCTGTCGATGTATTCATTCCAGTATATGGAGAGCCGGTCAGCGAAATACGACAGACTGCCTTGGCGGCCAAAGGGCTCTATGGCAAGCACGCTACCTATATTCTAGACGACGGTAATTCAGACGAGGTTAAAGCTATGGCAGCCAGCGTAGGTGTCGGCTATATGCGACGTGCCGAGCATAAACATGCCAAGGCAGGGAACATTAACCACGCCCTGAGCAAGACTAATGGTGAGTTTTTCGTAATCTTAGATGCCGATTTTGTGGCTAATAGCTATTTTATTATCGAAACTCTACCATTTTTTGAAGATGTTCGGATGGCGCTAGTGCAGACACCGCAATTCTATAGCAACCAAGTCAATTTTATCTCTAGTGGAGCTGGTTTTATGCAGCATATATTCTATTCTTTGGTTCAGGTTGGCAAGAATAAATTTAATGCTGCTTTTTGCGTGGGCACTAATGTAATGTTTCGTCGTAGTGCGGTCATGGCCATGGGGGGTGTATACCAGCAGTCAAAGTCCGAGGATATCTGGACCTCAATGATATTACACGAACATGGCTATAGGTCGGTATATATTAATCGAGTTATGGCAATCGGCAAGACTCCCGAAACAATCAAAGCCTACTCAAAGCAACAACTTCGTTGGGCGACAGGTAGTTTTGAAATATTCCTAAAACGTAACCCACTTTTTAACAGGGGGTTAACTGTAGACCAACGAATTCAGTATCTTTATTCCACGATGTTCTACTTTAATGGCTTTGCTATTGCCGGATTATTGCTTTTGCCAGCTTTACAGATATATCTTAACCTTACGCCAATTGCCCTCAGTATACCCGTCTGGCAGTGGGCTTTGTTGTATTCTGGTTTTTATCTAACTCAGCTGGTACTGTCTGTCTATGTGATGGGTAAGTTACAGTTTGAAACGTTGATGCTGTCTGCGGTATCGTTTCCGATATACATTAAGGCATTTTTCAATGCTTTGCGTGGACAAGACGAATCATGGCAAGCTACAAATCGTGTCGATTCCTATGACTCACCCTTTAACTATATGCGTGCCCAAGTATACGTATTCCTTTTCTTGGGCATTACTACTTTGATAGGCATATGGAAGAGTGCTTACACCAGGGAGTTCTCGGTGTCGATTATATGGTCAGCACTTAATACCTTTATTTTTGGATATTTTGTGTGGGTGGCAGCCAGAGAGGCTAAAAGTATGAGACGAGCAAATCACAATAAATTAGCACACATAAAAGGAGATAATATATGAAACCGGTAGTAAGAATAAAATTCTTAGCTGGCATGCTGGCGGTGGTGTTGGTTTGTGCCGGGTTGTTTATGTATCTGAATTATTCTATGTCCAAGGTAGATTCAATCGACGCTCGACTACAGTCCGACAATTACACGGTAGGCGTAGATTATTCGGGTATCATCGAAAAACAATTTGTTGACGAGGGTGCCTATATCAAGACTAAAGATCCATTGTTTGCACTACGTAGCCCAACGCTCAGTGATGCCATTAGAAACAATGATGTCGCCAAGTCATCTTTACTGTATTCCTTAACTAATGATGGCTTGGTCACCATTTCGGCGGCTGCCCCTGGGCAGGTTCAGTCTATTGGTTATCGTCGTGGGGCATTTGTGCCGGCGAACAGTCAGATAGCCACCATAAACATAGAGAACAAGCTATATGTGGAAGCTACCTACAAACTGTCTTCACCTGATTATTCCAGGCTCAATACCAACAGTAAGCTGACCATCGTTTTTCCAGACGATAAACAGGTCGAAGGTAGTGTCTACGACTTTAAACTGAGCACTGTCGATAAAGAAGTGCTCACAACCGTCAGAGCCAGATTTAATCAAGACGCTATAAACAAGACAGCTTTTTCTGTTGGCACACCATTAACTACTACGCTGCATTTAGACTCGGACACTTGGTATAGTGCCGTTAAGAATAAAGTTCAGTCTCTGTTAAGGCCGACCTCCGGCCAATAGTACGATGCAGCGGTCAGTCAAGCTTGGCATTGCTACTGCAACGGTACTTTTATTAGTAGCGGCAGGTATCTTGGCTGTAACAAGACAGAATTCTGTCAAGCATACAGGCGTGTCGCTCGTAAATGAGTCAGTATTATCTGGTTTAGAGCAGAGAGATTCTAGCGGTATTGACACGAGCCATCTGGCCCCGGGTCTTGTTCCGCCTACCAACAAATGGTTTAGCGGTCTCGCTCTACAAAAACAACCTAAGACTGTTTTTCCGATGCCACTGGGGTTTACGGCCTCTAGCACCTCGTTTAGTTATAGCCTGCCTGAGGTAGAGGTAGCCGCTGACTCTATCGCTAGTGATGTCTCACAAAAAGCTACAGTTCAGGTAGAGGGCGCTAACCACTATATGGTTAGCCGGTACGATGAGTTATCTCTTGACCTAACATACTACCGCACTGACGGCACGGCTATTGGGCTGGTTACTGTCCTAGAAGGCTCTCCTTATGTTCAATTTTCGTCAATGTCTGCCGCTAAACTGTCTATGTCGGTGGCTGGGACTACCCCCACCGCTGCTACGTCTAGTGCCGAATATAAGACGCCTACGGTTAGCTATCACGTAGTTGGATTTAACGGTTCAGAATTAACAGCTAGTGGCCAAAGTATATCGATGGCAATGCCCACCGGTGGTTTGGCTAGTTTATATGCACTGCCGGCTACGCTTAATCAAGACCCTCTAAAGCATACTGCCGGCAATCGAATAATGGGGGCGGAAGTTAGCTATTCGGCCAACAATGCTGGTTACCGAACGGCCATTAATATCTCTACCATTAACAATAAGCCAACTGTTTACGGAATGATGCCACATCACCAGTCTGCTTCTGAGTCGATGTTTGCCTACGAAACCATTTATGGAAAGCAAGAGATGCTTAGTGGCCAGCTATTCAGTTTTATAACCCCTAGAGCCCCGGTAGAAACTTCTCTTGATCTGTCCAAAATGACAAACAAACAGAGGGAACTGCTGGTAACCACCTTGCGCCAAGATATTAACGCCACCACATACTCTGCAGCAGACAGCTACTACGCCGGCAAGGAACTATATCGCAGTGCACAATTGTTGCAGCTAGCCAATCAGTTGGCAGAGCAAGAGATCGCCACCACTATGCAGACTAAACTAAGACAACAACTGGAATCATGGTTCTCGAACTTTTCCAGCCAGGGTGGTCGATATTTTTATTACGACTCACGTATTCAGAGCGTAGTGGGCGTTACTCCTTCATTTGGGTCAGAAGAGATCAACGATCATCACTTTCATTATGGCTATTTTATCTACGCCGCTAGTATTCTAGCTCAGTACGATAAACCGTTCCTGCAGCGATATCGTAGCTCGATTGATCTGTTGGTGGCCGATATTGCCAACTATCGAAACGGCCAAAAGTTGCCGTTACGAAGAGTCTTTGACCCCTACATGGGTCATTCTTGGGCATCCGGAAGTTCGCCATTTAATGATGGCAACAACCAAGAATCATCATCGGAAGCAATTAACGCTTGGATCGGAGTGTCGTTATGGGCTAGACAGACAACTAACACAGAACTAGCGATTCAGGCTGGTTGGCTGCTGAGCAATGAAGTGCAGTCCGCCAAGAGTTATTGGCTGGCTTTCGATAGTTCCAAGAAGCCATATTCAGAGGGTTATGCCCATAACTTAATCTCCCTCAATTGGGGAGGCAAACGCGACTATGCCACGTTCTTTAGTGCCGAGCCACTGGCCAAGCTTGGTATTCAACTCATACCTATGAGCCCCTCGATGGTAAGTATATTTTCGGATATCCCCCAGGCTCGAGCTGGCCACATTACTGAGCTGGGTGCCCTAAACTCATACGACGCACCGTTTGGCGATTATGCCCTAATGTACGACAGCCAAGGTAGTCCAAGTAGCCAAAGCCGCAGCGCAGGGCAGTTGGAGCTGGCCCAAAAGCTACGGCCCGACACTATCGACAGCGCCAATTCTCGCAGCTACCTGTACGCCTGGATTATTGCCCAGCGGCCTTAAGTCTAGCAGTAGAGCTAGTTGTTGCTTAGCCCGGCAGGCGCATAGACCACGCCGATCGTCAGGCCTCACGGCCAGCAAGATAATTATTCAGTAATCAGCTATATACGGCGGCCTTGACTCCCATCCCCCTCATGCTAAACTGCCTGTAACAGTTATCCAAAATAAACATAACTCATATAAAATAACCAATATCAGATAACTAATATCAAACAAAATAAACAAAGTAAAACGGCCTAACCATGAGCCACAAACCAACCCCAATATCTCTTATAACTATTTGCTTGGCTACAAGCAGGCTCACCAAACGAGCCACCAGCCTACTACTTGCGGTAGTCTTACTTGCTAGTATATATACCACAGCACTTAACCTATCTACCAACTCAAAGGTCTATGCTGCACCCACTCCAGACTCTTGCTTTGCCATTAACGCTAGCACCCCAAACCCTGGCCAGGTAACTATTACCAATTACTATGACCACCAGAACAACGACAACCTCCAACCAGCCTGTACCAGAGACCCCGAAATACCAACTACTCTAGGTGGCGAAAGTGTAACGCATATAGGCGGCGGTGCTTTTTGCGAGAAAAACCTGACCAGTGTTGTTTTGCCTAGCAGTTTACAGGTTATAGCAGATCGTACAGCTTGTGGTGGGGCATTTGCAAAAAATAATCTTACTAGTGTTGTTTTGCCGCCATCCGTTACCAGCGTTGGCAGTAGTGCTTTCAGTCAAAATCTACTAACAACAGTAAGCCTCAACAGCTCATTGGTTCAAATTGGAGGAGACGCTTTTCGATCTAACAATATTACGTCACTAACGCTTCCTGCATCGGTCAACAGTATTGGGGATACTGCTTTCGTGAGTAATGCTATAACCAGTATAAACATACAGGGCACGACATTTAGCGCCGGATATTCTGTGTTTGGCATGAACCCTGTGAGCCTGGTTACCTACAACGGCAACAACTACACATCAAGCGATCCAATTATCGACCAGTGCTATATATTTAACAGTGGGACCGGGACAATCGAGGGGTTTAACCACATAGATATTGCCGTACTGCAGACTTACAACAACGCCTGTATCGGCATGGTGGCTAACATACCCAGCATCATAGGTGGCACCTCGGTGGCGGCTATTGGACCATACGCAATGGCCCTACGAGCTCTAACGTCAGTTACTATCGCAAACGGCATTACTGCTATAAGCGATAATGCTTTCTTCGGTTGTGGCATACAGTCAATAGTAATCCCAAATTCAGTGACCACAATTGGTGCGTTTGCTTTGGCTGGTAACAGGCTTGCCGAAGTAACCATTCCAAATTCGGTAACTACGCTAGATCCTACTACATTTTTTATTCAAACTACTACAGAGGGCGTAGCTTACCATGATTTTGTCAGAAGCATAGAGTCTTATCATCAAGATAGCCAAGTAGCCCCGGACTTAGTAGATAATATTATTTATACACGGATATACATAGACCCTTCTCAGGCAAGTACATTAGGTCTGGCCGACAGTGTCCGGCGAGAAGTGGATGAGGGTGGAGATATCAACCAAGACGGTGATACCACCGACGTTATCTCGGCTCAGCTTATCAATCCGGCTGCTGGGCTGATTAGCTATAGTGACGGTAATGGCAATGAACTACAGCCAGACGACACCGTCGTCGGTGATGGTCTCTATAGCTACCTAGCTATAGAGAACCCAACCAATGACTTTAATCTGTACTACCGTCTTGGCTCCACTCAAACCTTCACCCCTCCGGTTATCAGTGGCTATCCAACACCACCTGCTCAGACCGTAACGCTAACTCAAGGCCAGACAGCCGTTGGCTTTGTCTATGGTGCTACTACTAACTCACCTAACGCTAACGGGAACACGCCTAGTTCTGGTAACCTAGCTGGTCTTATCCCTGGTGTACCCAATACCGGTTTCCAGCTATTACTCAATAACCCTTTGGCTACACTAACCCTTACTAGCCTAGCTGCCATCACCATACTGTACATATCTCGCCGATGGGCAAGGCGGTAGGGTAGGCGGGTGGCCATGCTTGGTTAAAAGTGACTGTGGGCCAGGACAGGCTAGACTAGACAATGCGTTCAGTATATGGGGGTGTTCTGACTTTTGAGTCTTTTGTTACCTTGGCGCGAATATTGGCGCGAATTTGGCGCAAAAGATAAAATGTATGTTAGACTAACAGTATGGCATACCATCCAAAATACCAAATATCAGATGCCTTGCTCGCCACTATAACTAGGATTGAATCGCTCCGTTCACAAGTTGCCCACAGCCCAATCTTACCGGAACGCGAGATAGAACTGCGCCATCGGGCAACGGTTGAGGCCACCCATAGCTCAACCGCCATTGAAGGTAATCCACTAAACCTCAAGCAAGTTGAGCAAGTGTTGGCTGATGGCACGGTGCTGACGCGTCACCAATACGCCGAAATTGAGGTGCGCAACTATAAAAAAGCGCTGGGCTATATCGATAAGCGTAAAGCTTCAGGCAAACCAATCGAGCTTGCGGACATACTAACTATCCACGAGCTTGTCATGGAAGGGTTGCTGCCCTCCGAGAAAGCCGGAGCTTTGCGTACGGTTGGCGTTGATATTATCGATCAAGATGACAGAGTGCTTTATCAAGGACCGAGCAAGATAATCCTAAAAGAAGAAATTACTGCGCTACTTGAGTGGCTAAAAGATAATCATAACGTGCATCCAGTTATCGCAGCGGCTATCCTGCACCTTCAATTCGTGTCTATCCACCCGTTTTCAGATGGCAACGGCCGAACCACCCGTGTGCTTACGCAGCTCTATCTTGGGCTGCATGATTATGATTTTCGCGGCGCACTGGTACTTGATTCGTACTACTATACAGACAAACGAGAATACTACAGCGCACTCCGGGCCCAGGGTGAAGACTACCAAACTGCCACTGCTGCCTTACTCGACCCCTGGATTAGCTACTTCGCAGAAGGGTTTTTGTCATCCGCCAAAGTACTGTCGGTCGAAGTCATGATATTATCCAATGTTATAGTGGGGGATAAGCCAGTGAAACGTATCAACATGGAAGATGCTGACCTGCTTAGCTATGCCAAACAATTTGGTTCCATATCGCTCGCCGAGGCCGAAAGCGTACTGCCAAATGTTCCGCGCCGAACTTTGCAACGTAGGCTCAAAACACTGGTAGATAATGGTTATTTAACCATGTCGGGCAGTACTCGTAGTACCGTATACGTGTGGGCTAAGCAATAACCACTGTAAATATACGCTTTGCTTTCGGGGTAGCCCAGCTAAATGCGCCTAGATTGACTATTGCTGCAAGATGATTCTAGCGGCTAGATCTTCGTCTTTGTCGCTGATAGTGATGATGACTCGTTTGCCCGGCTGTAGATCCTTGGTGCTTGCAGAAGGCGAGCTACCGCGGACAATAGTTTTAGAATCGAACTTGACGACTCGTTCTTGTTTGCCGCTAAGTTCTATGGTCAGTTCTTGGTCGTTGGTCTCTATAATCTTGCCCACTACATTTCTGTTGAATAGGCTTGAGCGCCCTGGTAGGTTGACGCTCGACCGACGCTTGGCAGCATCTGTTTTTTCGAGCTTGCGGCCTTTGCTAACCCCGGCTTGGTATAAGGCAAAGCCTCCGCCAATCAGAAGGGCGAGTACAATCAGGCCGGCAATGAGCTTTGGCTGTAGTTTATGATTTTTCTTCATTACTATTTCCCCTATTCGACATTGATTATAGCTGCCGCGCACTATACCATACTAGCATGAGCAATATAAAAGTAGTCCTCATCGAGGACGATAAAGACATAGTAAGTATGTATAACCTGAGTCTCAAAACCCCCTCTAACAACTAAAAACGTAAACACGCATTTGGTATCCTGTTGTTTGGTATCAAACAAAAAAATGGATAAAACAAATGCGTGTACTACGCTCACATCATATTACAAATCTAATAGCCGTGGTAGATAGCTTTCTTCCCAGGGCGGCCGCCAACCCCTGGGGTGGCAGGCCGGTCATACTACACAACAATGAGGTCATTGGACTTCTGCTGTTCTCTAGCTTTGTAGCCCCACAACGCACCATGAAAGGTGTCTACACTTGGGCTCAAACCTACTACTACCGTAGGTTCCGCCTTCCTAGCTACAAATCCTTTGTGCGGAAATGCCACCAGGCATTACCGCACCTCCTAAGCCTGCTTGACCAACTGTTGGTCAAAGATGCAGCCGTCCGTTTTATGGACAGTACCATGCTACATGTTTGTAAGCTGGTACGGGCCAACCGGCACAAAGTAGCCAAGGCAGCAGCTGGCTTTGGCATAAACTGGCAGGGTTGGCACTACGGTTTCAAGTTACATGCCGCCTGTAATGCCAGGGGCCAGCTGGCTGCCGTCTACTTTACTTCCGCCAATGAGCATGACGGCCAGCAGATACCCTACCTGGTCAATGACGCTACGGTCATTGCTGTCGGCGACGGAACATACAACGCTTCTGTCATGAGACGTAAGATGTGGCGAGAACACAAAGCCTACATCCTAGCTCCACCACACCCCAAACAGGACAAGAAGATGCTTGTCAGGATTGATGAGAATATGGAGGGTGCTGTTAAAAAGATGTCAAAGACTCCACCTATTAACAACAAAGATTTAGCAGAATGGGTTAAGAAGCAAAGAGACACTAGCTAAAACTGACACATAATGGCAACGATCTTCTACGGTTTGGTAACTTCAAGTACATAATTGCCTATTATTACGAAAATAACAATAAATCTCCCTAGAGTAATTATTACGACACAAAACGTTAGCGTAAACCAAATCATGATGTAGAATAAAAGCATTATCACATAAGGTGGTGGGTAAGAGGCTATATGAAAAAGTTAGCAAGTATTATTACGACAGCGCTTTATAGCTTGTCGATTTTTGCGGGCACAGCCGCAATGATCCCAGTACGTGTGGTTGCACACGACGGCGAAGATCATAGTAACGAAGTTGCAGCAGCAGAAGCTGATGACAAAAAAACTGAAGCTGCCAAAGGTCCAGCGTATAAGTATGTAGCACAGCCAGGCGATAGCTATAGCTTGCTAGCGCGAAAAGCAGTTCAGACATACGGCATTAAGAATAAAATCAAACTTAGTCTAGCAAAGACAATCGCGGCTGAAACATGGCTTACGCAAGCAGCACATTCACCGGAATTAAATGAAAAACAATCGGTTGAAATACAAGAATCAGTTATAAAACAAAATGTCGAGAAAGCCCAAAAGCTGAGCGCAGCAGACGAAGCAGCCTGGGCAGTGTACACGCAGGGTGTTAATTTCAACACATCAGCTGTTGGTCAATCACGTTAGAAACAGCTAACAATGCTAGTGCGGGTCGGTTGCAAACGGGTGTACAATAAGCAAGTATGCTTGAAATACTCGTGGCAATCGGCCCACTCTTCTTGCTGCTTGTAGTATCTGAGCTGTTATGGCGAAAGCGCCTACTGCGCGGTGAACCTGCACGCAAGAGTTTGCATATTATTATCGGAAGCTACGTTGCTTCGTGGCCATACTTTTTATCACTTAACACTATACAATTACTAAGTCTCGCGATGCTTGTGGGCGTACTACTTTCGCATAAGTTTCGCATCTTTCACGCCATTAATGATGTTAAGCGTCATACATGGGGTGATATTTTTTATGCTTTGGGTGTTTTTATTGCCGCCACATTTGCTACACAGCCATGGATCTTTGCCTTAGCTGTTCTGCACATGAGCGTTGCCGACGGCATGGCTGGACTTGTTGGCAGCCAGCTTGGAAGCAAATCTCGCTACAAAGTATTTGGCTACAACAAGAGTGTCGCTGGCACCGGCTCGTTCGTGCTTGCTTCTGCCGTGATGCTTGGTATCTTTGCATTGGTGCGGCCAGGTGACATTCCATTATTGCTCTGCCTAGTTGCTCCCTTTGCATCAGCTGGCTTAGAAAACATCGGCATGCGTGGCACTGACAATGTGCTAGTGCCAGCGTTTATTATTGCGTGCTTACGCTTTTAGAACGAAACTTCTTTGCAACATCGCTATGTGCGCGGAGCGCGTAGACGATCACTACTACGTCAACAAGTTCTTGGATAGCTGCTCCATAAATGGGTGGGAATTTGCCAGTTGCAAAGATGAACATCAAAATAATGCTCAAGAATATACCAGTCAGAATAGCTTGCTTAGCGATACGAATAGTACGCTTTGCAATTGCCAGCCCGGTCGCAACCTGACCCAAATTGTCGGTCAGTATGACAATATCAGCTGACTCGCTGGCAGCCGTAGAGCCGCGTGCACCCAGGGCGATACCAACGTCAGAAACAGTTAACACGGGCGCATCGTTTACGCCGTCACCGACAAAGCCAACCGGTCGGGGAGTCGTAGACTCTAGGGCTACCAGCTTATCGCCTGGCAGTGCATCGGCAGTGACATCACTAATGCCAAGTTGCTTGGCAACACGCTGCGCAGTGACCTGATTATCGCCCGTGACCATCAAAGTATGCTTGATCCCCAGTTTATTGATGAGCGCCAAAGTTTCTTTTGCCTCGGGACGGATGGTGTCTTCAAAACTAATAACACCGGCAAGCTGTCCACCCACAGCTACAAAAGCAGCAGTGTCTTTGATGTTGCTGAGCTTGAAACCAGTCGGTAAGGCTATTTTTTCTTCTTGCATTAGATTTAGCTTGCCAACCAATATTTCTTTTCCGCCGACGACAGCTCGCAAGCCTCGACCAGCAATCTCTTGGACGTTCTTGGTTTTGGCGAGCTTAATCTTTTTCTGCTCACTGTAAGCCACAATGGTCTGGGCTAAGACGTGGTTTGATTTCAGCTCGAGTGTAGCCGCTAGGCGGATGACATCATTTTGCTTGTACGAGCCAAATGTTTGTACGGTCTTTACCTTTGGGACGCCTTGTGTCAGCGTGCCAGTTTTGTCAAAAGCTAGGGTTTTAATTTTGGCCAATTGCTCTAGGGCAGATCCGTTCTTTACGATAATACCGTGCTTGGCAGCTCGGCTCATACCTGAAACAAGTGCGATAGGTGCACCTAAGATTAACGGGCAGGGGGTGGCGACTACGAGAACTTGCAGAAAGCGCATACTGTCACCGCTGAGTGCCCATGCACCTAATGCTATTGTGAATGCCAGCAGGGTAAAGGGAACAGCATATAAGTCGGCCATGCGCACAAATGGTGCACGACTGTTTTGGGCAGACTTAACAAGTTTAATAATTTGGCTGTACTGACTGTCAGCAGCAGAGCGCACGACTCGAGCGGTGATTGAGCCATCAACACACACTGAACCACTCATAATATCTTGGTTGGTAGATTTGCTCTGTGGCAGGCTCTCACCTGTCAGGCTTGATTCATCGAAGTCAGAAGTACCTTCAATAATGACCGCATCAACAGGCACAACTTCACCTGGCTTGATTAGGATCTTATCGCCAACTTGTACTTTTGCGACGGCAACATCAATCGTCTTACGGCCTTTGTAGACATGGGCTTGTTGTGGTGCGCGTTCTAAAAGTGCACTGAGCTCTGTCTTGGCGCGTTTTTCAGCATAATCTTCAAGGGCTTCACCACCGGTTAGCATGAAGACGATGATAATGGCGGTCCAGTACTCCTTGAAAAGTACGGCGCTAATAATGGCAGTAGCTGCTAAAACATCAACTCCATATGTTCCGACTCGCAGATCCTGGATCATGCCCCAAAGTAAAGGTACAAGGTTAATGGCAGCACAGACAATTAATAGCACGTTGGCAGCACTGGCTTGACCCACCAGCTGCAACACCAATGCACCTATAACTGAAAGTAGCGTAAAACCGAACTGCTTATACTCAGCAAAGAAATGACGGACACTTTTAAATAACTTTCTCAACATCAACCTCTCTTTCAGGTCATAGTATAACAGTTACGGGCAGCTAAGATCTACTGGGGAAGCTGGTCTTTGAGTTTGTCGACTGCACCAGTAGCGGTGTCTTGCACGTTTTGCGCAGCTTCGGTTGCATCAGCAGGGTTGATGCTACCATCACCATTGACGTCGGCAGCACCGGCGACAGCATCCTTGATGTTTTGTGCTGCGTCACCGGCATCTGCTAGGTTAACATTACCGTCGCCGTTAGCATCGGCAATTGATGCGCCATGGCTAAATAAACCTTTGATTGTATCGATTAAACTCATAATTACCCTCACTTATGTTTGCATGTCTAGTACACGCTAGTTGACCTTGGTCATATAGACTAGATAACTTCGAATAGGAGTGCTTTGCTGCTAAAAAGAAACCGCCGGGTTTCCCCGGCGGTAGTTTACTCATGTATCCTCCTTCTATTCTTCGCTTGATTTTTTAGGGGGTGGACCGCCAGGTCCTCCCGGACCTCGACCATGCCCACCGCCGAATACGAGGCGACCGTACTCTTCTGGAATATCGTTGTCGCTTAACCATTGTTCGATCTCGTCACGGGCAGCTTCCATTGCAGCTTTACGCTCTTCGTTCGTTTTATCTTTCATGGTGTCACGATTAGCTTCACGTTCGGTTTGTAGCTCCTTAGCCTTAGCGGTGATTTTGTCTGCTTGTGTCTGCGTCAGCTTGCCATCGGTTACTAAGGTTTTTAGGCGCTCAGCTTGTTCTGCTTCACGTTCAGCCTGGCGTGCTTGGTGTTCGGCGTCGAAAACTTTCTGAACTTCGTCACGATTTAGATTAAATTTACTGACCAAAGTGTCGATGAGGCCAGCTTGCGGGTCTTTGCTGGCGGTGGCTGCACTGGCAAGCCCTACGCTACCCAGCCCTGCAAGCCCAACGGTGGCAACAGCGCCACCAACCAGCAACGACTGTTTTAGTCGTTTATGCAAATGATGTCTCCTTGTTAAGTTGTTGTTTGTCGCTTTCCGTACACCGAACGCCTGGCGTTCTGTATGAGGTGTGTCTGTCGGCTACGACGCGTTGCAGTTTTTCCTGACAACAACACCATAGTAGCGAGGCTACTTTAAAGTTTCCTGAAGGGCTGCAAAAAAGTGCTGGCTAGCTCTGGTAAAAGTTCTACATTGTAGCCGCCTTCTTGTATGAGTAGTGTTGGTAGCTCCGCGGCTACAATATGTTCGGCAATGTCGTGGTAGTCTTCTTGACGCAGTGCCAGTCCGGCAATTGGATCAGCTTGGTGTGTGTCAAAACCAACCGATACAAGCAGAAAATCTGGCTGAAACTTGGCAATGACGCCCAGTGCAGCTTGCAAGGTTTCAATATATTCGTCGCCCGTGGTGGCTTTTGGCAATGGAAAGTTACGAGTAAATCCTTGGCCTTTACCCCTTCCAACCTCTGCGGCAAAACCACTAGCATATGGGTAGGCAACACCAGGGTCAGCATGCAGCGAAACATATAACACGTCGTCTCGATCATAAAACATTTCCTGCGTTCCATTACCGTGATGATAATCAATATCCAAAATAGCTACACGACCTCTGGCTGCTAAATATTCTGCAGCAATTGCGGCGTTATTAAAGTAGCAGTATCCACCCATTCGATTGTAACCAGCGTGGTGTCCGGGTGGACGACACAAGCTGTATGCAACTCGTTTACCGCCAACAATTGCTTGCGCGCCAGACAGTGCAGTGTCGACGGCGCCTAGCGCGGCCGAGTACGTACCCCGCGTAAGTGGCGCATAGGTATCGTTCATAAAATACGAAGGAAAGAGAATGTCATCTGCCGCTAGTTGTTCGGAGCGAGTGCGGACAAAATCAATATATTGCTGTTGGTGAACAGTTTGAATCGGCTCGAGGCCAAACTGGCTTGGAGTCTCGAGCTCAATATTATCGGTGCGAAGCCGGTCGGCAACGGCTTCTACACGACCCGGCACTTCAGCATACGGAGCGGGTACGCCGTCATATACTTCTTGCGCCGGATTATGTTGAGTATGTAGCGGTGAGTAGAATACGCGCATTACTAACCTCCCAGTCCAGTAGCCTGCAGAATTGCACGAGCGCGGCCGTTGCCGTACAAGTTGTTGTAGGTGCCTCGGCAAATATAAGTAAAGTTAAAGTCGCGCAGATTATTCTCTCGTCCAGTGGTTATGTCGTCACCGACAGCAACGTTTTGTCGGATTACCTGCGGTGCAGGTAATCCGCCTGCGTTCCTATGCGCAATGCGAAAGCCTGCCGCCCGCCCGGCTAGGTCAGATCGGGTGCTAAAGTTGCATTCGGCGAACACCAGCGGTACGCCATGGGGACCGGTAGCTTGGTCAGTGGCAACCAAAGCATTCAGCACGGCCAGGTTGGTAGACATCAAGTGTTGTCCGCGCAGCTCGGGTGCGTTACGCACCAACCACTCGGTTGACTCGACCATCTCGATGGGGCCAGTGCCACTTTGCATTGTTATACGTTCGGCCGTGGCGAGGCTGACAATGCTGCCACCCATGCGAATGGCTGAAAACCACAGACTGCGTTGCTCTGGTGGAAGTTGGGTTTGACGCTCCAGAGCATGCCGAAAGTTAATGGCGTCTTCTTCTGTCCAATCAAAGGTTGGCCCCCATAGTTCATCGACAATTTCATCTATTTCGCTCCGTTCAAAGGCAGTGTCGAATACGCCACCATTTTCTCGAATCGAGCTGGCTCTTTCGGGAAGAGTAAGGGCGGTCTGCATGCCTCTGCCGCTCCACTGGTCTGGGTTGTCGCTGGCTGCAATAATGTCACTGTCGCTCGTCAGAGCAGGGCGGTCAGCTCGGTTGCGCGCGAGGTATAGTAGCAAGCCGCTATGTCGCTGACCCTCTGCAGTTGTAAACAAAGACATTGGCACCACCACTTCAATATCATCTTGAAACTCACTGGTTTGGAGCTCCGACAAGACGGCTGGGCTTACGATTTGCCGAACTACCGTTCTGCTTAGGTCACGGTCATCGGCTTCTTGCAGGCGAAGGGCAAAATTTTCTTGCACAGCATCTGGGTCGTCGCCGAAGCTTTGGGCATTTTCATACCAGCGCTCATAACTTCGCTCATTTACGCCGGGTTCACCGGCACTTGAATTAAACTGATCACTCATTTAGGTATTTCCTTATATATTATTTATGTAAAATTTTGTGTGTTTTTGGCTAATAAAAAACGGCCCCGGAGGGCCGTTGTGTTTGCGTGGTAAAAATTTTGTTACAGCAAAACAAGGCCCATGGGGCTTGGCTTTGACTTCTTTGTAATGCTATAACTTAAAACCATAACTATGTAACGATACTGCAATTGCCTATATTTGTCAATTATCTGGGGTGCCTGATGGGGCTCGAACCCACGGCCTTCGGAACCACAACCCGACGCTCTAACCAACTGAGCTACAGGCACCACATCGCCGCTATTATATCTGTTAATGACTATATTTACAACCGCTTCTACTGCCTAGACTAGGTCAACCGGAACTGTGCTTAACACGGGTAGGATGTCTGGCTCACCTGCTTCGTATATATTGTAGGTTTTAGCAATGCCTACGCGGATTCTTCTGGCAAGCGTTGGGACTAGTTCTGAATGTCCAACTGGCATGGGCTATCGCTGATCATCTGTCTGTCCAAATAACTGCATTGTTGCAGACGCAAGATCAACGACAATGACAAGCTTTTCGTGACTGCCTCCTTCTAGTATCTTGCCAGGGGCAACCGGATCTTCATCCTCGGCATATACCGGTAAGCCAACTGGCCTACCGTCGTGGGTTTGCAGTGTAAGGTCAACGCTATCATCCAGTTGTGTAGCGGCAAGTCGAAACAGCATGCGTGGTGTTATGTCGCTCGCCCAAAGCCCGACACGAATTACGCCATCATGGTCATAGTATGGTGCGTGCCGAACGGCGCCGCCAATATCAGCAAGTTGTCGATATTGTTCAACAGATTCGAGGATTCTATCTGTTTCAACAGGGAAATGTGCGGGCATGGCTATTTCCGCAGGGCTAGCCTGTTCCTAAATCAATAGCATCGCGGACTAATTGTTCGGTAACTGGATCTTCGGTTAACGGGCAGGCAAAGTCGCCTTCTAATTTGTGTGGTTCACCCAAACAGGTAGCGCAGGTGACTACATAGCCAGCGGCTTCGGCAACAATTTGTCGTGTTGATGCTGGATCGGTAGGGCTGAGCAGCTCTTCGGCGCGCCGAATGTTAACGCCGACTTCGCAGCCTTCCATCATCGCTAGTGCAGTTTTTACGGTCATATCTCGTTTTCTGAATTATATTGGCGCCCCGGGTAGGATTCGAACCTACGACCTTGAGCTTAGAAGTCTCCTGCTCTATCCAGCTGAGCTACCAGGGCGCGTGACAGCTATTATAGCTTATTCTCATCTGTAAAGCTTGCAAATCGCTTTTAGTCAGCCCATACTTTTAAGCATAAGTCTAAAGGATATCTCGTATGGCCAAAGAAGAAATCCCCACCGCCCCTGAACTCCCAGGTTCTAAAAGCGCAGCAAACGAACCAGATGATGTATCAGAAGCTGACCTGCATTCAGAAGTAACCGATACAGAAGAGCCCGAAGTAAGTGAAGTGGATGATGCGGAAGCGGCACTAGACCCAGTTCCAGTCTCGCGTACGCCAGCTCCGCGCATGAGCCGCGAAGAGGCATTGCTTCGTTCTGCCTCAAAAAATATGGAGGACGAAACAGACGACCAGGCTCCTATCCATCCAAAGTCTGTAACAGCCGATACCAAGAAAGGTCACAAAAAACTCTGGGTTAGCCTGCTCATTATTGTCCTACTTGCCGGGGCTGCAGTAGCAGTTTGGTATTTTGTGCTCCGCGACAAACAAGCTGTAGGTAATGGGCAAGAAAACAAACCTACCTCTCAGCAACAGCAAACATTAACTTACGAGCCCGAATCAGTGGCGTACGCGTTTCGGGCAAACAATACAGATCCGTACACCATATACTCTCGACCAGCACTTGGCGGTGAGCGCAAAGAAGCCTTGACTCTGCCGCGAGACGCAGAGCCTCTCTCAGCTGGCGTAGTTGGAAAAACAGTCGCGTTCACAGCAGACAAGAGCGTCTATGTCAGCACCGACGGCGGCCAGAAGTACACCAAAGTGTATGATGTCGCTTCGGGCGAAGACATTACCAGCGCCCAACTATCTCGCGATGGTACTCGTATTGCAATTGCAACGCTCGACCAGTCTTCGGATAGTAAAGGCAAGGCGATCTCGGTTAACCTAGAAGGCAAAGACACAAAGCAACTTTTTTCTGCAGAAGAAGCTGCAATTTTTATGATCGGTTGGAATGATAAAAAGCAGCAGGCTGTTTACCGAGAAGGTTGCTTCCAGTGTGATGGCACAATGACGAAGCTTAAAGTTCGTGACCTAAAGTCCGGCAAGTCCAATGACATTCTGTCTGATGCAGATTTGCAAAAAGTTGGTGGTCTCTTTGATGTTTCGGATGATCTGACCCAATTTATCTATGTAGAGAATACGGTAGATAAAAATACCCCCGTTGACAACCTGTGGGGTTATTATGTTGCAGCTCCGTATAAGGTCACACTGGTAGACATCGCCGCTAAAAAATCCAGCGTACTCGCGACAATCGGCAGCAAAGGCGAGAAAAATGCCAATGGTACAGATAAATACCGCAGCTTTTATATGGGCTTTGTGGCTGGGACGAACACCCCGTACTACGCCGAGGGCAATGATTTGTTTACTGTAAAAGCCGGTAGTGCGGAGAAAGCTTTTACTGGTGACAAGCCGGTGTGGGCTGTACCTTTTGTGGGTAAGGATCAAATCTTTGTAGCGACTGCAGACGCAGGATCAATGGACTTTACTCTCAGCAGCTTCACTATAGCCGACAAGGAAACGAGTCTAATATTCGAAGGTGACGCCAATACCGTGATACTGGGCATCAGCACAAAATAGTTCCAAGTTTAAATCAAAACTAGCGTGCGTGTTCAAGCTTAGTAATGCGCCGTTCGTGATTCTGAACTTGTTTACTGGTATCAGTTACGGCAGCTTTTATAGCCTTTATGTCAGACTTGATTGCTTTCAGGTCTGTCTCCATATGATCAAGCTTACGGACTGTTGTTTGCAGATCTCCAACTGCTTCAAGGACAATTTTGTTTTGGTCTCGAATCTCCTCGAGTACCACACCGATATACTGAGCTTCGTTCTTGGTCATGAACGCATTGTAGCACCAAGTTCAGACGTTAAACAAAACGGGTATTTTCTGGTATAATCTCTCTGTTAACGCGGGTGTCGTACAACGGCTAGTATATGAGTTTTCCAAACTCAGGACGAGGGTTCGATTCCCTCCACCCGCACCAGAGTGTTTAAATCTAGGCTCCTCAGTGGAGCTTTTTCTTTTGTTACAATACGAGTGTGACCATAGTCTTATTGCTTATTTTGGTGTCGGGTGTTTATTTGGCGAGGAAAACTGACAAGGGTTTCGTAACAAAGTCATTAGTATTAGCAATTGTACTTGGAGCTATGAGCATAGTATTGTTCGAGCTATTGAACGGTCCTCACCCTGAATGTGGTGTAAATGAGAGTGTAGGTCCGTGTGACTTACCTGGAAGATTATCAAGAGATACACCCCTCATATTTCTGCTAGCCATAGTGTTCTGGACCTTTATTTTGGTCGTGTACCATGTTACTAAACTTGTAAGAAGTTCATTAAAAGTGAATAAGAAATAGCGTTCTGACGCGGACCTTAATGCTGCATTTAATAGGTAGCCTAGCCAATGTTGCTCTTTTGTTTTTGTAGGCATGCTACCATGTGGACATGGTAATTATGTACTTAACATGTGCGAATCAAGATGAAGCACAAAAGATCAGCACCGCACTACTAGAGGCCAAGCTCATCGCTTGTGTGCGGCACTCGCTGATTGACTCATCCTATTGGTGGGATGGCAAGATCAATCATGACGGCGAAGTGCTAATTATGATGGAAACAATCGAAGAAAAGTTTGATGCAATCGAAGGAGTCGTCACAAAACTACATAGCTACGACGAGTTTGTCCTCACCGCAGTGCCAGTCCTAAAGACAACCCCTGGCGTAGAAGCTTGGTTGTCGAAAAACTTAGCAAAAGACTAGTCACTTTTTGGCTATTTACGGGCGGCCGCAGTGTAGGGACCGATGCGTCGTCGGGTCATGAGTGGTGACTGTGCGTAGGGGTTGACTATCTGCGTTGGTGTTTTTGCGCGGTACCAACTTTCTTTTGTCAGTGGGATAAGTGACTGAGCTTGAGCTGGTGTCAGAAGGTTATTCTCGGATTCGCCAAATGTTTGGATAGGAATGCGATTGTCTGCCTTCTCATACTGCTGACGCATCTGCATTACTTTGTGTTGCACGAATGTAGTGAAATCGCGTAGCTTCATTTTTTTGAAACTCTGGAATTTCAGGTCTTTACTAAAGCTGCGAACATGTAAGGTGGCACCGATCATCTGGTGACCATAATCAAGTTCGGCAATCATGTCGTAGCGAATGTCTTCGACGTTGAGGAAAAGTAGCTTTTTGTCGACGAGTAGTAGGCGAAAGTTAGTAGCGACCATGATTGCAAAACCGCCACTGTAATGGCCAACAATCAGGTGCTCAATAGCTTCGCCTTCCATCAGAATGTGCGGCAGCTCATTGACTTCTGCTTCACCAAAAAAGGTTAGCTGTAGTCCCAGCCGATCCAGCTGCTGTTTGACAACGCGTGGGTCAACCATGTCTCGCACCTCCTGCTTAACAACTAGAATTATAAGCCGCTTGTCTTAGGGGTGCAGCTAAACTTGTCACGTTTAGTGTGCGACAAATATCACAAAACACTAGATATGTGGAAAACTTCTGTCATAATATGCACATGTTGGCCTCTGCTTCTCAGACCAAAGAGTTAATCAACACGTTCCATCGTGGCACGAGGCTACGGTATGAAAAAGGTGAGTATATCATCCGCCCTGGCGAGCAGCCATCGGCGGTTTTTTATATTGAGAGCGGTTTAATCAAGGCCTTTGACATTACTAAGTATGGCGAAGAAAACCTGCTTATTATTCGCCGCGAGCACGAGATTTTCCCGCTGATCTGGGCAATCACGGGACAGGAAAGAGATGTTATCTACCAAGCTATGTCGTCAGTTCAAGTGTGGCGACTGAGCCGTGAAGAATATTTGGACTTTTTACACAACCATCCCGACGCGCTTGCACCTGTTTTGGATATGACATTAGAGATGTACCGAATTCACAGTGAACGTATTATGAGCCTCGAGTATCGCACCGTGCGAGAGAGGCTTATTTCTTTTCTGCTCAGTTCTGCCCAGCGTTTTGGCAAGAAAGAGGGTAAGGCAATTCTGATCGATGTACCGCTTCGTCAGCAAGATATTGCCAGTTCAATCAATGCTTCGCGGGAAACAACTGGACGTGAATTATCTGCACTCGAGCAAAAGGGCTATATAGAAACCAAACGGTCGATGATCGTGCTTAAAGATAGAGCTGCGCTCAAGAAATATCTGTAACTCTGTTTTCGGGTTACGTATTGCTGCTTAGGTCTTTATCAATCTCTTGGAGTGTCTTGATAAAGTTGGCGCGTTCTTCGGCAGCAAATGGGTTGCCATTTTGAATGGTTTCAAACAGAGCGTCGGTGTGTGTCGCATCTAAGGCGGCAAGATCAAGCAACGACTGAAAAGACGGCGTCATGAATGGTTCCGAGTGAAGTTCGAGCTGTTGCAGTGCGCGTGCGATAAAGAATGTTAGGACGTGAATCTCGGCCATGCGTTGGTCGTGCGCTTCGTTGCTCATCATTAAAATGGTCAGCTTTAGTTTTTGTTCACAGAACTGTATAACTCGCTTGGCTTTAGCGTTTTCGCCAGCAGTTACAACTAGAACTTTCTTTTGCTTATTATGGTAGGACTGTGGCCCGAACAAGGGATGAGTCAAAAGTACGTTTTGGTGGTCGGGCAGATATTCGCGGATGTATTCAGCAGGCTTTACTTTGACCGAGCAGACATCAACAATCAGTGTTTCCGGTTTTAAAGCTGGACGCAGTTTTTTGAGAACATCTGAGTATGCTTGCAGGGGCATTGCTAAGAATATGACATCACTAGAACCAATAGAGGTAATGTTTTCGACGGTGTCCTTACTGCCGTATAAGCCAACTTCGACATCGTCTGGGATTAATTCGGCAAGGAGTTTCCCGAAGCCGCCGCGCCCGATAATGCTCACTGAATTAACAAGGCTCATATGTTTTGTTCCGATTGCTTAATCTCTTCACGTAAGGCTTTATGATTAGCGATTACTTCGTCGATTGTCATGCGTAGCAAACGTTTCGCATATTCGGGGCTGACACCGTTTTGCTTCGCTAGTTCAGAGATGCGTTCCATTTGGCGTGCTTCCCGGCCGTGATCTTGGCTGACGACATTATTATCGCGCTTGTAGATGCCAACCTTTTTTGTAACAGCAAAACGTTTTCCAAGCACCTGCATAAGCTGCTCGTCTAGTTTGTCGATCTCACCTCTTAGATCTGATAGCTCATCACTCATACGCACAGTATACGATACTGTTACTTTGCGGGTGTTGTAAAAATAAAAAGATTTAAGTTTTATTTAACAACTATTTTTCTAGTGTTGAAGTACAAAACCAATAAACTCATGCTGTCAGTTGTGCCGTAATTCAATTTGACGATGAATTTTCATAGAGCTAGAACTGAATTTGTAGCTACAAATAACTAATGTGCAGGCCAGGACGGCTCTGCAGGAAGGGCTTAGATATGACATATTCTTTGATTCGTGTAGATGAGTCAGCTCCGTACGTTACCAAGGAGGGGGTGGTAATGGCGGTTGCTTTGGCGTGGGTGATCATGATCGGTTCATCGACCGCAGCAGCAATTATTCTGTGTGGTTGGCGTGGTGCGAAAAGCATCCAGATGGACTGGAAAACAATGCGCGCAACATTCATTTGTCGCTAAGAGGAGCTCATGGATATATTTACGCTGACGCTTGGTTTGGTTGCGCCTCAAGATCACATTGCATTAGCTGCGGGAATAGAAGTACGTGGTCAAACACTGATTGATCATGCAAATGGAGCCCGTCATCAAATGGAGGCACGAGCTGCAAATGCAGTTGATCGTATCAACAAATCTTTTTCAGCCGGACACTGGTTTAAGCAGGCTGCCACATGTGGGCTAAGACGTGCAGAGGCGGCAGAGATACTGCGTTTTCTGGCTGGGATTGCTGGCTTGAAGATTCGACATAGACAACGTTTCTTACGGTTTCGTCTGCTTCGACTACGTCTAGCTGGTGGTCAAGTGCTGCGGCCGGCTATAAGGAAAACAGGCGACGAGCGTGGATTATTCAAGGCACTTTCAATGGCGTTTGCGCCAGTCTGTATAGCGACGATCATTGTATGTGTGCTTGCATACGGAGGCAACCTACTCTCGCCTACTTTTGTGCTGGCACATGTTGGCCTGTTATTGACGGTATTTGTAAGTACGGCAGTGCATGAATGGGTCCACTTGCACATTGCACGCAGCCAGGTGTCTGGGGTCTGCATTGTAGTAAGAGGGACGAGACTTGGTGTGCTGCATCGGCAACTTATGGCACGACATGAATGGCAGTCGGCAGTCTATGGGCCGCTGGCCGGTTCGATAGTTGCGCTGCTTTTAATGGCTGTCGTGGCGATATTTAGCAGATCAGTTTTTGTGCTTGCATCTATTGGAATGGTAGCGGTTTTTCACTGGCTGAGTTGGATTCCCCAGTACGGGGATGGTCAAACGGTAAGACGCTTATGGAGATTACGTCATGAGACAGCGTCGTGAAATCGTCATGACCGTAGATGAACTGCGAATTCGTCGCAGTAATACATTTCAACTCCATGTTCCATTCTTGCGTTTTATGGCTGGTGGCTCAGTGTGTATTGTCGGTGCTAACGGTAGCGGTAAAACGACATTAGTAGAAACACTGGTAGGCTTAATCATTCCGCGAGAAGGAAGTGTGAGAGTGAGTGGGCTCAATGCTCACGATGAAGAGGTTAGTGTGAAGCGTGCGGTAGGGTATATACCAGATGACGACGCGTGGCTTATAGCCGAACTGACGGCAGCTGAATTCTTTGACCTTTTGGTGAGCGTACATGCTCAGCATACGAGCAAGAGGCTGCTAGAAAAACGTGTGAAAGAATTGGCGAACGAGTTGTTATTTGAAAGCTTTCACTCGCAGCTCGGCAGTCTTAGTCATGGAAATAAGAAGAAAGTTCAAATTATCGCTGGTTTGTTGCATGAGCCAAATTTTGTCGTGGTTGATGAACTTCGCAACGGCTTGGATCCAATCGCTATCGCTCGAGCAGAAGCATTGTTACGCAGAAAACAAATCGGCGGAACGTCGATCATTGCTGCGACGCATGATCTGTGGTGGGCAGAGCGTTTTGCTGAAGAGATAATCATGATAAGGCGAGGCCATGTCATCCTCAACGATTACACGCGAGAGATTGTTGCAAAATCGGGTAGTTTGGAGGCACGCTTTATGGAGGTATATGACAATGTTGCCTAGTCTGGCGCGCATGGTTCTTATAGCTGCATTTGCTCGTGGCGCACATAGGCCAGCTAAACAACTTGCTCTACGTTCATTACTTGGTCTTGGTGCGGCAGTTGTGTTTGGATCTATGTTTGGGTCGGCAATTACGCGTATGCACATTCCAAACGATTTAGCGCTTGCGCTGCTCATCGTAATCATGATGCTAGCTGGATTCTTCAGTAGTGGACTGGTGTTGCTTACGATGATTGCTATGAAGCATGATGTACGCTCAGATGAACTCATTTGTATATTAAGGACACTGCCTTTGTGCAAGAATCTGCGCTGGTTTTTGGGTCATTTGCCCACAGTCGTAGTGATTACGTATCTTGGTGTCTTTGGTACTTTTCTGGTTGTTGCTGCTTCTCGAACGGTTGGCTATTGGCCCGGGCTTGCGGTGATTGCATTCTGGCTTGGTTTGTATTCAGCCTATGGGTTCTTGCTTTTGCCAGTATTGAATCGAGTGTTGGTTCGGGTTGCTGCGTTCTTTGGGATGATATTCCTGCTAATGAAAGCACTCGATTGGTGGCTGCAAAACTCGACGCATGTAGTAGGACAGCACGTTCCTGTAGCGATTTGCTGTGCTGTACTGCTAGCAAATCTGGGTTATTGGTTTGATTGGTGTTCTACCGGAACTAAAAGTAAATCCATGGCAAGTTCAGTCGTGTACTTAAAGATAAGTAAAACAATTCCACAGCAGCTCTGGTTTAGCGCACGCTTAGCTCGCAATGAGCGAACTCGTAACTCATTGCTGACCGCAGTTTTACTATCGAGTTTATTCGCTGCTGGTTTTTGGGTGCGTAGTAGCAGTCAGGTCAGTCAATCGCTCGTTATGCTTTTAGGAAGCATACTATCGGCAACATTTGCCTGTGATGTACGCGGCGTCGTGACACGATATAAACCGGCCGAGCAAAGTATACTCTGGAGTATTAATGCGTTACTGAAGCAAGAAGGTTTGATTACTCTGCTAGCTAGTGCAGTGATTGGTTTGCCGCTAACGATTTTATGGCTGGCAAATGATCCATCGTTCTTCAGTATTGTCGCGGTAATCAGTTCGCATCTAGCAGGTGGTGTCATTGGACTGCTTGTTGGTACGGTACTCGTACCTGCTGCAGGCGAGATGGGTACGCAGTTTCTTTCTGGAGTAACAGCTTCAGGCTTGGTAGTTGCATATCCTCGTGTAATGTCTTTGCATGAGGCAGGCCCAGCTCTTCAAATAGCCGGTTGGCTGAGTGTTTCTGTCACGGCTTTAGTTCTTATATACGGTATTGAGAAAACAAGGAGGAAAAGATATGGCTATGCTTGAAACAAAAGTAAGCGGCGACATTGGCCGATCATGTATGTCGGCTGCCCTGGTAGGCGCTTTAGTCTTCGCAGGTCTATTGGTAGCAAGTTCATTGCAGCTTGCAACTTCAACTGGAAAAATTGTCGGTAAACTTGGTCCACTTCAGTTATTCGAGATTACAAAAACTAGCCTACAGGGTGGTGGCTATAGCGGTAGCTTGCATATATTCACGAGAGGCATGACCATCTATTTGCTCTGCACATTACTGTTGGCTGTATCTTTAATAATGTATCGCCAAACTAGACGCGGCTAACGAACTATTGAGCCGTCCGCAGCAAGCGCACGTTCGATAATGGGAGCGATAGAATTTTCGCGGTCAACAAGTGGTGTGACGCTATAAACATGGCTGTCTGGTCGTGAGGCGATACCATACGAACCTTGGTAGCTGTGGGGTACAACGTATGCAGCCCAGTCATCAATGGCAATGGCCTTGATATGTGGTGCATCGGCGAGGGGTAGGCTTTCTTTCAGGAATTTCCAGCGGGCTTCACCTTCGGTTATATGGTGTGGACTGATCAGGGTTCGTGGCATATAGCCTAGACCAGGGATGATATCTAATGGCCCGTCTTCGACGCCGTGATCAGTCGAGCAATAGGCTGCTTGCATGTTTGCACCAGCACTTAAGCCGGCAACAACCAGTATTCTACTGTCTTGTGCGACCTGGTCGATGCGATCTGCAACGCCAGCTGTTTGTAAGTATTCAATCAGTTTTGCAGTTGAGCCACCACCGCCGTACAGCATGTCTGCACCAAAAATTGCCTCGTCAATTTCATCTTCACTAGGTGACCTAGTCAGGGCAAGCGTAGTTACTTCAGCGCCCAATGACTTGTAGTAGTCTGCAAAGTTTTGCGCATACTCGGCATCGTCACTACTGGCTGCACCAATAAAGGTGACCTTTGGGCGTTCGGCTTCGGTTAGTAATAGCGCATGACGATCAATGGCTTCGGTTTCACGAGCCGTAATTTTGCCACCGCCAATCGCAACTAAACTAATCATAACAGGGGTATAATATCATAAAAATAGATAAAAATCAATCTTTGACGGGTTGAAGCAAGGAGTATATTTCGTCGGGCATGCTATGGGGCGCGAGAGCTTTGTAATCGTAGCTTTCAGGAATGTCGAACTCGTAACCTAAGCCTGGATATTTCTCTTGCGCAAGGCGCATGGCTGCTCGAGATTCTTTAACTTCGCCGACACAGTCGAGGGGCTTGTTACCGCTAATGCCGAGTAGGTTTTGGTAGGTTGTTACCAAGGTTGGATCAAGCAGTAGGTTTTTGTGCCAGAGTTTTTCGAGTTCAATTCGGTTGATGAACGGAGAAAACGCAAGGAAACTAAAAGCGCATTTAGAGCACACGCCGCACCAGCTCATTTTGTCACTACCTTGCACAAAAGCACGGTTACATGAGCTAAACAGATCTTTATACTTTTCAAAACCTTCTGCCGCAAAGATTTCGGCAATATGCACTTCACTCAGTGGACGCAGGAACGAATAGTAGCGCAGACTGTCTCCAAATATGCGGGCGAGGTGTGCTTGGTAGGCCTTTTCGTGCGCAGAAGACTTAGAATATTGGTGATTAATAGCGACGCGGTTGTAATGTAGGGTTGGTTCGTCTGCAGAACTTTCATTAGAAACTACCACGTCTTGGTAGCCGGTTAGTACTGCGACAATTGCACCGACGCACGCAAAAATAGCCGAGATAGGGATGTGTCCGCCCAGTGCGCCGTGATCACTCAGGCTGAGCAGCTGTGGGTCGAGTTTGCGATCAACCCAAAAATGTTTGAGACCAACACGGTCGACAAGCGGCTGCAGTTGGTTGCGGTGTCCCAGGCTCCAGGTAGCAACCTTTGGCTGGCCACGAAGCTTCTCTATGCTGACCAGCGAATCTTTACCGCCACCAATGGCGACTAGTTGGCCTGATCTTTCTTGGTGCTGCAGTGCGGGTAAATGTTCGGTTGTAGCAATAAACGGAATGTCGGTTTTGGGATCAAGCTTATTAATGTAAAAGTACTCGCCCAAACCTTTTTGGTAGGTATTGCTAAAGAATTCGGCGGCAGGCCGGTCGAGTTGGCCGTGATCTATCCGGATCTGCTCGGTAGGAAACGCTTTGTAATACGAAACTCCTGCCATAAAGAAAAGGTCTTGCACAACACGATTTAAAGCTTGTTCGTCATAATCGACAAACGGGAAGTCAAGACCATACTCTTCGGTGAACGACCAGACATCGTCAAAACCATAGCTTAGTTTTAGTCGTTTGCTGGCTGTATCGAAGTGGTAGCCCTTAAAGATAAACGACTTGTAGTTTGGGGTCATAGGGCATCTACCTCTTTCTTGAATTGCAAGCCGCGGTCCTCAAAGTTTTTAAACATGTCAAAGCTTGGGCAACCTGGCGAAAGCACAACTGCTTGTCCAGCTTTAGTTGCAGCCAAGCCGGCTGCAACTATGGTTTGCATGTCCTTGGCCTCTAGTTGCACAAAGTTGGTAAAGCCAGCTTTGGTGAGTTCATCGGCGATGCGAGGAGCGGTTTGCCCAACGAGTAAAGCCTTCTTGACGGTCGGTTCGTCTTGTATGCCTTTCGCAAAAACTGACATATCAAGACCCCGGTCAAAACCACCCAAGATCATAACTTTATCACCAGGAATAGCGTGCATGGCAGCGACGGCTGCCTCGGGGGTGGCTGCAAACGAATCATTATAAAAGGTGACATCACGAAAGCTGCGGACGCGCTCCAAACGATGAGGCAAACCAACAAAATCTTTCAATGCTCGCTGCACAACGCTTGCATCATTGTCGATCAGATCCCAGGTGGCAGCAATGGCGGCACAAACGTTCTCGAGGTTGTGGCGACCAAGCAGATTAACCTCTGATATGCTACAGACTTTTTCATCATCCATATAGATGTCTTCGCCCAATACGTAGGCACCATTCTTTTCAGCGGGGTTCTGGCCGACGGCTGGTACTTCGTAAGACAGTTTGAGGGCAGGTGAGACTTCAACGACTTCGCCCGAGAAATCACTGAGGCGGTTAAAAATGGCCAAATCTTTGCTGGACTGATGTCGGAACAAGTTTTGTTTAGCGCCAACATATTCTGCCATGTCTCTATGCCAATCAAGGTGTTCGGGCACGACCATTAAGCACACGGCAATTTTTGGTGACAGGCCTAGATCGATCAGCTGAAAGTTAGCCAGTTCAAGTACAACCCAGTCGCTTGGCTTGATCTTCCACTTCAGCATTTCAAGTGGTGCAATACCAATATTGCCACCCAGGTGTACTTTTTTACCGGCGGTTTCGAGGATCTTGGTAATCAGCGAAGAGGTGGTGCCTTTACCTTTGGTGCCGGTCACACCGATAATTGGCGCTGGGCAAACACGGATGAATTCTTCGGTAGTGGTAGTGATCTTCTTGAGTATCTGCTTGCCGTTAGCCGCCACAATGTCGTCAGGGTGAATGATCGGGCCCCGAATGATCCAATGAAAACGGTCGAGGTCTTTTAGATAGTCTTTGCCAAGTTGGCGATCGACATTGTCTGGAAGTTCAAGATTCTCATTTGAATCGCAAACAGTAACTTCATTGTCTTCCCCCCAGTATTCAACAGCAGCTCGGCCTTGACGACCATAGCCAATAACGGCAATTCTCATCCTTCTATCATACACGAAAGCACGAGCAATTTAGACTTAGCTATCGAGGGTTTTCTTTACGAGTTCAGCAACTTGACGTGGTGTCATGTCTGCTTTTAGGACTACGGCGCTGACACCGAGTTTTTTCACAGTTTCAGGAATTTCTTGTTCGCCCATGTTGGTCAGAATAATGACTTTGGTCTTTGCACCCCAGGTACTCTTGCGTAGTTCGGCAAGCATTTGGTCGCCAGTCATTTCGGGCATCATAAGGTCGAGCAGAATAATATCGGGCTTCATTTGCTCACAGAGCTCGAGCCCGAGTTTGCCGTTTTCAGCCGTGTCGACGTCAAAGCCTTCAGCCTGGAACTTGATGCGATACATCTGGCTGATTGCTTGGTCGTCTTCGACAATTGCTACTTTAGCTGCCGCCATGTAGTCATGGTAGTAGAAATGTTATGTAAACACAACCAAGTAAGTGTATTTAGGTATTTATTCCTTGTTCAGAATGAGATTGCTGCAGAATGTTGCGAATCACAACCAGCAATTGCGCGGGTGTGAAGTGAGCTTTGACAATGTACTCGTCAAAGTCTAGCCAGCTGAGTTTTTTGGGTGCATACGCCCGGCTGACATTTGCCGCAATAATGACGTTAATGTCTTTGCCCCAATCTTGTTCACGCATACGTTCTAGTACTTCGTCACCATTCATGTGAGGAAGCTTAAGGTCGAGCAGTACCAGATGAGGTTTCTTGCGTTTTACCAGTTGCAAACCAGACGGACCAGTGTGGGCGAGGTCTACTTCGAAGCCTTCGTTTTCGAGTTTAAAACGGTACATTTCGGCGATTGGTTTGTTGTCTTCAATGATGGTTATTTTTTTGCGCACAAGCATAGATCATACCGATAACCGTAAGCCATTACAAACCAAAATTGTCGCTAAATTTACACTACTTGCTGGGGATGTTTAGAACTTCACGGATGATGTCCAAAACTTGCTGAGGTGTGTGATGCGCTTTGACGATATAGCGGTCTACACTCAGCAGGCCAAGGCTTTGTGGCGCTTCAGAGCGACTAATGTTGGTAAGAACAATAACGCGAATCGGAGCACCCCATTCAGTTTGTCGGAGTTTCTCAAGCATCTCGTCACCAGTCATAACAGGCATACGCAGGTCGAGCAGAATCAGGTCGGGCTTAGTCTTTTCGACTACCTCAAGTCCTTGCTGACCATTACCAGCTACAGCCGTCTTAAAGCCGGCAGCTTCCAGCTTAAACTTGTACATCTGCGCAATGGGGGCATCATCTTCAACAATAGCGATGGTCATGGTATTCATTGCTACCTAGTTTAGCGTAGTCGTGTTAAGAATCCACTAAGCTTGCTGTTTGCTAGGTCGGACTATCTTAGGTAAAAGCATACGTGGAGCGTCGCTTTCCCGCGCCTTTTTGTTGAGATGATAGTTTAGATAGATACTTCCCAGGCCAACAGCACTCCAGAATTTGTTGTTGCTTACAAACCAGTCGTCGATCCACTTTGCGGTGTCTGGGTGACCATTCTCGGCTAGTTTCTCAAGGCCAAGTGTTATTCCTACACCTAGGGAGCCGATAATTGCTGCCGTATCAAAAGTTAAGCGATTGCCTGCACGCAGCGCTTCTTTCTTACCCTTACCATTTGCAATAGTGCTCGCCACATATGCAGTAGAACCAAGTCCTATTCCAGTCATGCCACGCCGAAAGTGCGTGTTGGCGCTTTTTAGAATCTGCTTACCAAAGTTTTTTGTTCGCGCAGCGTTGTGGCGGACCCAGCCATGCTCTGGATTGCGTTCTAGCTTCTGCGGCTTTTCTGCTGGCTCCAACCCTGGTAAGTTTTCAGTAAAGAAGCTTGTAAAACCCGGGAACACCTTTGTAAAAGTATTAACTGTTTTTGGCAGATGCTCCATATTCCTGGCAAGAGTTCCGCCGACCATTTTGCTCCATAGTGTAAAGGCGGCAAAGCCTGCAGCACCCGCAGCAGCAGCGCTATTAGTCTCGGTATATGTGCGTGTAATGGCGCCAGGGATTAATATAAATGGCAAACGAGATCGATCCAGGCCTTGCGTGAGGACGATTCCACCTATACGAGACGCAGCGATTGCACGGTTGCCGTACTCGCGGTAGTCGGCTCGTAATGCCTGAAGTGACATTCGTGTGCTTTCTTTCCAAGATGCATCTGCGAGCATCTGAGTGTGAAGGACTTCTTCTAGTAAGCCTGTTTGCCATACATCAACTGCAGGTTGAGCGTTTTCATCAGGGGGCGGCAAATGGACGTCAAGAGCAGGGAGTATAACTGCTGGGTCGAGAATTACGTCAGTGTAATGCTCGGGCAGTACAACTTGAGGAGGCAAGTCAGGAGGTTCAACTGGCTGAAAGCCTTCAGGTCCTGGTTTCATTACAGTATAATACCAGGAAAATAGTAAAAAGTCAATGTATTTCGCATCTGTTTTATTGTTAAATCAATATTGACAAAACTCTAGCTATGTAATACAATGCAACATAGTTTAGAACTTTGCAAGATTAAAACGGTGCGCGAACAGATTGAACGAATCTGCACGCGTGCCGTTTTTTTAATTCCACGAAAGTGAATATGAAAATACAGGTCGCAACAGCAGTAGAAAAGGGCACAACTCAGCTTGGAGCTTTCGATGCTGCTCTCAACGCAACAGGCGTGGCAGACAGAAACTTGATTCGTTTAAGTTCTGTTATACCTCCAAAAACTACTGTTGAGTGTGTCGACGGTCCAATTCAAAACGTTGTTGGTGGATGGGGTGACCGACTTTACGTGGTATATGCAGAGCAGCGCACTAGTACTCATAACGAAGAAGCATGGGCAGGTATTGGCTGGGTTCAAGATTCAACAGATGGCAAAGGTCTTTTTGTTGAGCACGAAGGAAACAGCGAAGCCCAGGTCCGACAGGATATTAAAAATAGCCTGCGCGACCTTATGAAAACCCGTGGTGTAGATTTTGGCGAGATACATATGACTGTTGTCGGCGGTGTCTGCAAAGACAAGCCAATCTGTGCATTTGCAGTTGCTGTATACCAGGCGAGCGATTGGGAAAACAACGCAACAGTTCTAAAGGATGAGGCTTAGGAATAATTTTATGTCTATTGCATCACCATTAATTCACGAAGCTGGCGGACAAGCTGGGGACTATGAGTTTTATGACAGGCTTCTCGCTGATGTGAACGCCGCTTTCCCTCAGCGCCAAGGACTTTCTGAAGAGGACTTTGCAGTAGTTGCTACCGATCAAGATGTTGCGTCAACGTATATTGCGGACGTAGAAAGCGGTATGCACGCTATTCCTCAGCTCGCACCTGTATCAAGTTACCCCTGGCTTAATACAGAACTCTACGATAGCCGTTACCCAGATGCATCAGAAGGTGCAGATATACGTCATTTTATGGATATCCCTGGTGTTATACCTGGCCCTGATGTGCGTGACGCGCTAGGTAAGCTGGCATCGAACGGCGGTGTAGTTGTATTTGATTACCCGAGCATTGATCCTGAATATCCAGAACGTGTCAGTAGATTAGTTCATGAGAGTGGTGGACGTATTACTGAAGCGGTCCAACTAGGTACGCAAACCTATTACGCGGGAAGAATACGTAAAGTAGCGGGCTTTGATGCTGATTCGCCAGTTTTAAGCATGCAAGACGGTCTACGTAAAATGCAGTCAGCAGGAGTTATACCGAATGTTTTACCTAGCGAGGGAACAACATATCTTGAGACAATCGATCCAGCAACGGCAGACCATCTCTATGAGATCTATGCCGATGCATTTTCTGTGTTAAATGATCATCCATGCCGACAAGGCTTTACACCAGAAGAATTTCGTGAAGTCATGGTAAGTGAATCGGGTAAAGATATTGGAAAGCTTCTCTTTATGGCGGGCGGAGAGGCAGCTAACATGGTTATGTTCAGTCATGAACTTCCATATCCATGGTTAAATCCTAATGCTTATAAAAACTTGCTATCGGGAAATTATCCAATCGATGCAGCCACTTTGGCGTCATTTGAGGGCGGGGATATGCTCTACTTCCCTGCAATAGCCACTAACCCAAAGAACCGTCGGGGACTTGATTCTCAGCCTGTGATTGATTTACTTGCTCAAGCCGTCGATGCTTCTAATAACGAAGTAGTCGTTGGCTTCGATTGTTGCGACTTCAATAAGGATGTGCTTGGCCTTGCGGCTTATATCGCACGACTTATAAATAATACTGGGGTTGCCTCAACAAGTGGATTCGCAGAAATAGGCCAACAGAGATATATGGGCTTTAACTTAGCTACTGCAGATTAGTATTATTCGCTTATTTTCCGTACACTATTAACATTAGTAGTATGTTATTAGTCGCCAATCTTTTACTGGGTTTCAATATTTTGCTTGCCATACTTATGGCGGGCTTAATTATTATTAGTAATCATAAAAAACGCACAAATCAAACACTAGTACTTTTTATTGTTGCGGTTTTTCTCTGGACGCTCTCAAATCTACTCTCAAATCTCTACGCAGATATTGCTACTTCGTTATTCTTTGCACGCTCGACGATTATTGGTGCAGCTCTAATACCGCTTACGTTCTTCATATTTACTAAAAGCTTTTTGGGTGAAAGTCTAACAGCGAAGAACCTAATACTTAGTTCGTTTTTTCCTATTCTTATACTGCTGACTGCACCTACGGAACTTAATATAAAGTCAGTTGAAGCTTATGGATTTAACTCAGTGCCGGGTCTTGCTTACTATGCATTGCTTCTAGAGTTAGTTTTATATATTGGGATAAGTTTAAAGAAGCTTTACCGTCGATCAAAGTCCACTACCACGTCATCGATGCAAAAAAGCCAGATTCAGTATATTTTTACAGGCATGGTTGTATCTGTAGTGCCAGCTGCAATTGCAAATGCATTTTTGCCACTGTTAGGTTATAACTGGGCGGTCTATTTTGGACCAAGCACGTTCAGTTTTCTGGTTGTATTTACTACACTTGCAATCGTGAAACACGGACTCCTTGATATCCGCTTAATTGTTGCGAGGTCCTTAGGCTACATTTTTACCCTCACAACACTAGTAGGAGCCTATGTCTTAGCGATATTTGGTCTATCAAGTAGTTTTTTAGGAACGGGAAACCTAACAGGTACACAACAAATTCTGTACATTATCGCAACACTTATTTTTGGGTTTAGTCTTAGCCCGCTTAAGAGGTTCTTCGACAAATTAACGAACAGGCTGTTCTACAGGGATGCGTATGACGCACAGGAGCTGCTAGATAAGCTAAACAAGGTGTTGGTGGGGAATATTGACCTGGATATCATCTTAAAGCAAACGTCTGATCTGGTGGCGACGACCCTTAAGGCAGAATATGTAGCCTTTATTATCCGTGAAACAGAGGGGACTTCTCGTCGAGCGAGCTTTTCTAAGCTGGTAAATCTTAATGCAGATGACATTTTAGCCCTGAAGGCCCAGAAAAAGGGCAAAACAGAGCTATTTGTGGCCGATGAGATAGAAAATGACCGAGACAAGCAAAAAGAGGTCATGAATGCTAATAACATCGCTATTGCAGCTCATTTGGCTGGCACGGGCGGCACAGGGAACACCGGCTATCTGTTATTAGGGCCAAAACAGAGCGGCAATCCCTATAACAAGCAAGATTTACAGGTGTTAGATATTATCGCCAACGAATTGGTCATTGCTATCCAAAATGCGCTCCGATTTGAGGAGATCGAGACCTTTAACATTACCCTGCAAGAGAAGGTTGACGAGGCTACTAGGCAGTTACGACGTACCAACGAGAAGCTAAAAGAGATAGATGAGACTAAGGATGAGTTCATTAGTATGGCTTCTCATCAGTTACGAACACCTCTCACCTCTGTTAAAGGCTATGTGAGTATGGTTGTGGAAGGAGATGCTGGAAAGATCACGAAACAGCAGAAAGAACTGTTAGACCAGGCATTTGCGAGCTCACAGCGTATGGTTTACCTGATTGCCGACCTCTTGAACGTATCGCGTCTGAAAACCGGTAAATTCATCATCGAAAACAAGCCAACACCTCTGGCAGATGTTATCGAAACAGAGATGCAGCAGCTACAGGATATGGCTAACACGAAGGAGCAAACTCTTACGTATGTTAAGCCCAAGGACTTCCCAGATCTCAATCTGGACGAAACTAAGATTCGCCAAGTAATTATGAACTTTACAGATAACGCCCTGCATTATACCCCCGCAGGCGGTCATATTGCGGTTAATCTGGAAGAAAAGGCAGATAGTATTGAATTTACAGTGGTGGATGACGGTTTGGGTGTACCAAAATCAGAGCAACATCATCTGTTTGGTAAGTTTTATCGTGCCGGAAATGCTAAAAAAGCTCGTCCTGACGGCACAGGGCTTGGCTTATTTATGGCGAAAAAGGTAATTGTAGCTCAGGGTGGCGCAGTGATATTTAAGAGTGAAGAAGGCAAAGGCAGTACGTTTGGCTTCACATTCCCTAAAAAGACCGTTTTGGCTAAGAAAAAGTAGTCCCCGGTAGGGGAGCTAAATCGTATTTGTTGAGCTTCGGATAGCCCTATTGAGCGAATATGCTAATGCTAAGAAGGTGTATCTGGAGAAAACGCTTGTGTTTACTACAGAAACATTATAAAAAGTATTGACATAAGCGTATGCTTGTGGTAAAGTTGAATCTGTAAATTTAGGTGGTCTGCCTTGGGAGAGGTAGTCTGAGTAATCAAGAGGCGAGAGCCTCTAGAGGAGAAAAACTATATGGCAGAAGTATTACCATATGTACGAGCCCTTGCCCTAACCGGAACACTGCTACTAGGTAGTGGTGCACTCGCAGGTTGTGGCGCAGAAACAGACTTAGGAAACCGAGAAGAAGCAGCGACAGCAGCAGCTGATGTTGATGCTGGTGCTCCAACAGAAGAAGAACAAGAAGCTTGCGCGAAAACCTGGGCAATGCCTGGTTTACCTCGCAACGAAGCTTCACGCGTAATTATGGACGGTATTCCTGAGCTTGGCGACGCTGCCAACGAAGATGAGGCTCGAGATGCGATTGGCGTTTGGTCTGAAGTTATCTCTCGTGATGACGGGGTGCTCGCCGACTATGCAAAACAAATTATCGAGAAAGAAATCCCTAAAGATGAACTGGTCGACGAAGAAGGTTGCGCCACCGAGCTTGCTGACGACGTCCGTACAGCTATGGAAGTGGAATTGAGCGAAGCAGAGATCTCTGACGGTAGCGTTCCCGCACCACTTGGAATGGTAAACAGTGGTTTTGATGGCGAGCGTGTGTTCTTTGCTGAACGCGCAGGTGTCTCAGGCGACACAATGGGCGTATCTTTAACTCTAAAAGATGGTCGCAGAGTGCACATCATGAAACGCTGTGGAAACCTAGGTATTGTAAGTGGTCCTGTATATCTACCTCCTGGTAAAACTGACGAACCAGAGCAAACTCCTCCTGGCGTTACTCCAAAGAATGATCGACACACAACACCTGCTGGTGTTCCTGGTCAGAACCGCGGTAGCGGTACTGCGCCAAGTGGTCCGACCGGTCCTGGTAAAGGCCCTGCTGGCCAGAAACCTAACGAACAAGGGTATGTTGAAGGCGAGCTAGTTGTTACGGCACCTGTTGAAACTGTTGTTACTTCTGATCCAGATGGCGAAACTACCCCTCCACCAAATGATGGTGCTGAAACCGGTAACCCTGGTGGCAACGGTTCACCTACAGTTGATGTAGATGACGGTGGCACTGGTTCAACACAAACTGGCGAACAAGGTGGCGGCGGTGGTGCCGGCTCACAGGACGACATCTAGGAATAAGGAGTAAAAGGAATAACTATGAAACTACGAAATATTTTCAAGAAGCTTTCTAAGAAAGCAAAGGCAATTGTAGCTGTTGCTGCAGTAGCCGCAGTTGTTGCTCCTCTGGCCGCAGTCGCTGAGTATTACCCAGTACGCCCAGTCTATGACTACAACAAATTGCCTCTGAATGGCAGTACCTGTACTGCTGCTGACGAAGCAGACAAGAACCGTTGTGGTTCAATGAATGGTCCTGTTCTTAACAGCTTCATTAACACACCTAGCTACGGCGACGAACGCGCTTTCTTTGACGGCCGACGTTCTGATCAAGCAGCAAACACAAACGCTGACCAGATTAATGACGTAACAAACGGTAGCCGCGAAGTTGTTCTACGTACATACGTACACAACAACGCTAACCAAAACACTAACCTAAGTGGTGGTATGGCAACTGGTGCAAAAGTTCGTATCGCTCTTCCAACTGCTACTTCACAGGTACTCCGTGCTCGTTCTTACATTAGCGCAGACAATGCTGCTATGGTTGAAGACACAACTGATCTGCTTGGTAGCCAACAGTTTAGCGTCGAGTACGTTCCTGGTTCTGCTAAACTACTCCGCAACACTTCTTCATATGCTCTTAGTGACAGCATTGTTACTACTGGTGCGTTGATCGGTGACAAGACTATGGACGGTAACCTCCCTGGTTGTTTCGATTACGCAGCATTGGTTGAGGTTAAAGTTCGTGTCAAGGTTGCAACATACGACCTAGACATCGAGAAGAAAGTTCGTAAGAACGTTCCTGGTCAAACAGGCAACTGGAGCAAAGAAATTAGTGTTGCTCCAAACACTAAAGTTGATTACCTAATCGACACCAAGAACGATGGCACTTCAGTACTCAACGATGTTGTTGTACGTGACATTTTGCCGCCACATGTAGCACTCGTACCTGGTAGCGTAAAGTTTGTGAACGGTGCTGGCACCTTCCCACAGAACGACGTTAACCTATTCGGCGGTGGCTTTAATACAGGTAAATACAACCCAGGCGTAAACACCTTCCTCACATTCTCTGCTGTTACCAAAGGTGACTTTGGTGAATGTTCTACAAAGATCCGTAACATTGCATACGCAAAGTCATCTACTACTCCAGAAATCAATGACTACGCAGATGTAATCATTACCAAGGAAGACTGTAATCCAGTAACTCCTACCTATAGCTGTGACCTACTGACCGCTAGCAAACTTAGTGACTATCGTTTCCGATTCAACGCTAACACTTCTGCAAGCAACGGCGCTACTCTAAAGAGCCTGAGCTACAACTTTGGTGACGGTAACACTACCACTACACCAAACGCTACTGTTGAGCACACCTATGCTACTGAAGGTACTTACCGTATCCGTGTAACCGCTACGTTTACCGTAAACGGTCAAGATAAGACAGCAACAAGCCCAGCTTGTGAAACTGAGGTAACTATCTCTAAGAAGCAAATCGATCCTAAGTACAGCTGTGATGGCCTTACTGCTGAAAAGATTGGTGACCGACAGTACCGATATACCGTACGCTTTACAGCTAACAACGGTGCAAACCTGAAGCTCGTTAAGTTCAACTACGGTGACGGTAGCCAAGAGTTTGTAACTAACAACCCAGTTGCAAACCACACCTACACCAAAGACGGCACATTCGTAACCCGTGCAGTCCTAACCTTTACGGTTAATGGTGAAGACAAGGTTGTTGACAGCGACAAGTGTGCTGCTCCAGTAACACTGACCAGCACTCCTCCTGTTACTCCTCCAACTACACCTCCTACCACTCTGCCAAACACAGGTGCCGGTAGTGTACTTGGTATCTTTGCTGCTACTTCACTGATCGGCGCATTCTTGCACCGAGCATTCGTAGCCCGCAAGGCCTAATAGATTACACAGATCTATTTAAAAGGAGCTCCAATGGAGCTCCTTTTAAATATCGTTGTTCAGTACGCTATTTAGTTATTCCTGTATAACGGATATTCTTAACCTTCTTATGTTGCCAATCCGTAGTCTGATATTCCTCATAGTTGAAACCCTTATACAGGTAGAAATATTTGTTATCTTTTTTCCAAGTGTTTAGTTTGGTTTTGCAGAAATCAGCTGCTTCGCTTGCGGTTCGTAATTTATTATCGAACTTAACTTCCGTAGCTTTATTGTCGTAGCCAGAGAATGGGAAAGATTGTTTTTGCTGCCATGCATATGCACACTTGTAAACGAAGTGAGTCGGATTTAACTTGACACAACCTTCTCTTTCGCGCCAACTTTGGCCGTCGGGACAATCTCTGGGGTTCGGCGCTGGTGTTGTTCTTTTTGCTTTACACACATCTGCGATAGGATCCCAAATTCCACCACGTGCTAAACATTGTTCTTTTGGAGATTTCCCCGGACTAGAAACGGGCGGAGGCGTATCAGTATCTCCAGGGTTTGTTGGTGCGGGTTTTGTAGGTGGTTTAGGTGCTGGTGTTTTAGGTCGTGGACCTGGCTTTGGAGGGACAACAGGTGGTTGTGCTGGTGTGGTTGGGGTTGGAGGAACTGCGGGGTAACCAGCTGCAAAAGCATCCCAAATTTCTTTGGTGAGAACACCACTGAAGTTCGTAAATTTCACACCTTTTGACTGTAGTGACATAGCAAAGAGTTTGGTGTAGTTAACAGTCTGTTCGTCGAAGACATTGTTATTTACATCTAGCGGCGCCCCAGTGCCATTATTGTATTTAATGTATCCATTCATGACGCCTTTATGCCACTGCACACACGCACCTTTGTCACCAAGGCGGAGGTTTTGATTTGCGCAGTCTGTATCTTTAGTCGGAGTGCCAGCAGGTTGAGGTGGAAAGTACCCTGCTGGGTAAGCCCAGAAGTTTACGCCACCATCTTCCCATGTGCCGTCTGGGTTGGCAACAAAACTATTAACAGTATTCTGGTTATCCGTATACATTTGCAAGAAATAAAGTGGTTTACGGTTGATACGGTGGATGGGTGTAGTACCTGGTTGACTGCCGTCTGACCATCCATAAAAGGCAATGCCTTCATATACGTTCGCTGGATCAGCGGCGATTTTTTGATGATCAACTGAGCCATCAATTACCAAGAAGTGAGCAGTAATGTCGGCGCGGTGATAACGATGAACAGGCTTAGCGCCGTTTTGAGGGAAATTTGGCGCTCTAAAAGGTACGCCCCAGTCGGTCCAGCCGTGTTGTGTAGTCAAAATTTGAACTTCATCGGTGGTTGAAGCAACGGCGTCAGCGCCATCGGGGCTAGAAGCTTGGTTGACATCACAAATACCGCCACCTTCAACGGGTGAACAGTTGTTTGGCGCGGCTTGAGCAAAAAACAAGAAGTAAGCACCAACAATTGCCACTACGGCAACAATAGCGAGAGCTAGGCGCCTTTGTTTTTTACCACGAAAGAAATCGCGGAATGATTTTTGTTTTTGAATTGTTTTTTATTTGCAGGCATACCAACCTTTATATTACTTATGGTTATATTCTGAAGAAAAGCTGAAGTCATGTCAAGTAATCAATGCTGCCTGTGGATAAGCTCTAGCCAATTGGTGAAAATTGTGATATACTTCTTGGTAAAGACCGAGTACTCGTGACTGACCGCTCAAATCTTATACTGACTCCCCTGCAAGGGAGTCTTTTAATTTCTCCCCTGTTATGCTATAATTTTCCGAGCCGTGGCCTCATCTTCTAACGGTTAGGAATCCGGGTTTTCATCCCGGCAATCGGAGTTCGATTCTCCGTGAGGTCACCATAAGGGACTCAAGACTTTCTTGGGTCTTTTTTGTTGCTTTAAAACGGAGGTCAAGTGGCAATATAGTGGGTGTTCCAGAACTTATCTCTGAGTACCTTGGGATTTGGTTAAAAAGTACACCAAAGAATTGAGCTTTTTTGATCGGATCAATCTGTTTAAGCATCAATTTGTCCATGTTTTCCAGGAAGTATTTCACTCTTGCAACAATTCGCTCTACTTTACTTATGTCTGCACCTGCTACGGCTTTCTTGTCTGATTCTAGCTGCTTTATTTGTGTCTCGATATGCATTAAATCTTCCTCCATATATTTTATTGCTGTCGCCGATGTTAGTGACTTCATGCTTTGGAGTGTGTGTCGCAGCTCGGCTTTTAGACCGACTATACGCTCATCGTAGCTTTCAAGTATTTTCTTGGTGTGTTGTTGACGTTTTTCCCACTCGGCTAGAACGGCATCGGTAAGCATAGTGATTTGCTTCTGAGAGGGCTTTATAAGGCCAATAAACTCAGCTACTGTTGCTTCAAGTTCGTCTTTTGGTACTCGGAAGTAGTGGCCATGATTACTGCAGTGATATGCTGGGTAATATTTACCGTTCTTGCCACGCGATGCACTGCCAAGTAATGGGCGACCACATTCTGAGCAGCCTACAAAGCGCTTATAGGGAAAGTCTGGGCTACGCACACCAGCATTAACAACAACTCGCTCCGATTCTTTGGTAGCAAGCTCTAATTCGTCACCCTTCTCAATTATCGCCAACTTCCCTTTATTGGCTCGATTGAATTGTTCAATACTCACCAGACCATCAAAAGCACATTTGATCGGCTTTCCTTCCGTCCATTTCTCAACATTAACACCTGCATATATTGGATGCCTGATGATTTTCCATAGAGATTTTGGTGTTAGCGGATTGCCACCGGTTTTACTAATGATTCGTGTTCGGTCGTGTTTGCTTCGTTTGTATCTAATCCGTGTTTTGAAACCCAAGGCGTTTAGCTGGTCGCATATTTCTCCATCTGTGTAGATGCCTTGAGATCGCATCTCAAATAATTTACGTATTAAAGGTGCCTCTTTGGGGTGTGGTCGTAGTACGGTTCGTTTACCGTTGCGAGTTTCAATCTTTTCGCTAATAAATCCATAAGGTGCTTGGCGCATCCAGTAGCCTAGGCGCGTATAACGTACTTCAGCACCAATCATGCGACTTAATATGTCGCGTAGCTCATCTTTGGCGCGTTCAGCCTCTAAGTACTCGGTCTTTTGGCTTGGGGAATATTTACTCCATCCATACTCAACACCTAAGTGTTCGAGGGTGTTTACTTTTTGTGAGCTAATAACGCCATAAATATCTACTAGTGTGACGTTTAGTCTTTCAAGCTGCAGCTTGAGTTGATCGTATGGTGATCCGCCACCACGTGTAAAACGATCGATTGATTTAATAATGAAGAATTGAATATCGTTTTTAGGATCTTTGCAGTAATTGATAGCTTGCTGCATTGGCTGCTCTTCTTTTGAGCCAGACTCCAGAAAGACAAACTGTTCCTTTACGTTGATATTATGTGTTTCGGCGTAACGAAGAAGCTGCTCTCGCTGTGCTTCGGGGGAGTCGCCATCCGTACCTTGCCTAGTTGTACTAACGCGAATAGCAATAACAGCGTTTGGCTTTAATCCTGACTGCATAATTCCTCGCATATTATGTCTGTGAGTAGGATTGCCAGTACCTCGATCCGCTCATCAGGCGTCATTTCAAAGACTTCTGGAAGCTTGATTTCTTTATTGCTTGATCCTACTGTTCTAGCCATAATTTTTACCCTCGGTACTAGCTTTAACTATCCTTCATAGGTATAGTATAGCACCTATATAAGGATAGTTGCAATACTTTTTATGAATAAAATTATTATCAAAAATCCCCATTAAGGACAGTGTGATATCTTTACATGTATTAATCTGTTATATATTTACTTTTACATTCTCTTCTTTTATATATACATATAAGAGAAAAAACATGAGACGTGTTCAGGTAAAGACTAGGTATACAATTAGTAAATCGCAGGAGTCTATATTACGGGCTTTATACAAATATCGATTCTTAACCAGTGATCTATTAGCAGCATTACTGAAGAAAGATAGATCAACTATCTATGAGAGATTGGCAGTATTAGTAGATCAGGGTTATGTAGCAAAGAAATATAATGGTACCTACAGAATAGACAGACGACCAGCCGCCTATTACTTAGCACCTGCTGGAATACGTTATCTCAAAAAAGCTGGCTTTAGTCGTACACAGATACATTACAAAAGCAAAGACTTTACTGAATCACAGATTGATGAATATTACCGCTATCCCAAGCTTAGTATGGCTGTGCAGAGAAACTATCCCCAGACATTCTATACAATTACAAAGTATCAGTTGAATCCAGAAGAGTACATAAAACCCTTGCCATGGATCATGCTAGAGCCCGATGATGAAGATGCGCCGTCCTTCTTCATGGAATATGTACCAGCTGGTGAACAGGGCTGGATCATTCGGAAGCGTATTAATGCCCATATAAACTATGCTGATGAGGAAGCTGAATATACCTACCCATACCTATTACTGGTCGCCGGTAACGATAATACCGAGAAACGGATTATTAAAATGTCAGCAGATCTTATATGGGATTCGGAGCTATACTCTACTACGGAAGAGCGACTATTGAGCGGCAAGAAGGATATTTGGCTACGACCACTGGAGGTAGACTGGGATGAAGATCCGATTTACCACTCCTTGCCAATGGAATACGAGGAAGATTAAGCGAATATCAGCTTGTATGTTACCCGAAGGTATAAATGCTATATCTGTAAAAGTGAGATGTATTTACAGTATTAAGTTAGATATTACCCCTGTTAATAATCTAATTGTGTTAGATAATGTAAGCGTTGTAAGTGAGATGTTATGTTACAATATAAGCTATGATTAAGACGCCAGCACCAAACTATAACTCCAAGCTCACGGATATTATTATTCAGCTAGAGCATTTGCGTGGTCGTAGCGTCTCTAGTACTACGAGTCGGCAGGTGTTTGTGCAGCTTAAGAACTTATTTCATATCATTGAGGCATTGTCATCAGCCCGTATAGAGGGTAATCACACTACGCTGGCTGGATTCGTAGAAAAACGTGTTCAAAAAGATCAAATTAGCCAAGCTAAAGATGAAAGCATGAAAGAGATCGTCAATCTCATGCAGGCACTAGACTTTATTGACGAGCATATTGCCGATACCGAGGTAGATAAGAGCTTTACGCTAGAACTTCACAGAATTGTTGTAGACGGCCTCGCCCGTGAGGGAGACCCCAATGCTGGTAGCTATCGCGATGGTGAGCGTAGTATCGCGGGATCAGACCATGTTTTGCCAAGTCACTACGATGTCCCTGATTTAATGGAAGAGTTGTTTGCTTACATCAACGATGAGGCGAATAGTCGTGATGAGCTACTCAAGATCGCTTTGTCGCACCACCGCTTTGTATGGATTCATCCATTTGGCAACGGTAATGGCCGTACCGTTCGCTTGCTTACTTATGCGATGCTATGCAAAAAAGGTTATATTGAGCCAAACGCACTACGTTTATTCAATCCCACGGCAGTTTTCGCTGGTGATCGCCAGAAATACTATTACATGCTGGAGCACGCCGATAAGGGTACAGACGAGGGCCTACTCGGCTGGTGCGAATACTTCTTAAGTGGTATTAAAGATGAGACTGAGAAAACACTGCGCCTTGCCGATAGCAACTTTGTTAATAACAAGCTACTACTCCCAGCTGTATCTCGTCTAAACTCCGCTGGTGTACTCACAAAACTTGAAACAAGTATCTTAGAGAGGGCTATTCGTAAAAAAACCATTCGGGCAGCAGACATTGCTGACCTGTGGGATAAAGACGTTACATCTGGTGCTATTGCCAACCAAATCAGGCGTATGCGCGAAGCTGGTTATTTAAAGGCTGAAAAAGAAGGTGGCCGTGAATACAGTATAAACTTCATAGACAACCAACTAACCCGCCTTGTTCTTGATCAAATGGAAAACGAAAAATTATTACCAATTCGGGTAGATGATATGGCGAGCGGAGGAAATAAGTAAATATGGGACTAAGGGTATACAAAGGTCGTGCAGCTAAAAGCACTGAAAATGCATTTTTTAGAGAATTCGCAGAGAATCTATCCTCATTGTTTGATCAAAAAGACATGACTGGTGTTTTGGTGGGCTTTCCTGAATGTAAGACAGAAGCCACCTTGGCTCCAGACGTATTGTTGATGACTGAGCATGCGGTGTTGCTAATAGATCTAAAAAATTACTCAGACGGCGGAACTGTAATGCTGCCATCAGAAGACTACTTTGATAATGGTTCATGGTTCTTTAAGAAGAATGACGACGAAGTTATCATTAAGGGTGGTTCATACTCAAACCCATTCAAACAAGTAGGTCAGCAGCGATTCAAAATGATCGATCTAATAAATGAGTCGGTGCATGGCTTCAATCCGCGGCATTTGACTACTGGTGTAATATTCCAAAATGATGTTAAGATTCAAGGCTCGGTAGTTCGTAAATGGCGTAATATGTTCTTTATTAGTGACATTAAATCGTACATAAATGATATTTACGACTACATAAATGTAATTGACGATGAAATATCTCTTACACCAGAAACAATGGATCAAATAAGGGACTATTTTGATGCAGATGAGTATGAAATTAATATAGACACCATTACCCCTAAGGCTGTAGAGGTTGTTGATAAGCAGCCAGTATCGCGTTCATCTTCTCCAACTGTAATTACCAACAATCCGGACACTATGGAGCAGGCACTTCAAAACGACCTTAAGCAAGCCAAAAGTATAGATATTGCAACCGCATACTTCTACTTTTCTGGTTTTCGCAGACTAGCTAAGGATCTGAAAGATATAAAAATTCGTATACTAGTTGGCAAGGCGATAGATCCAAAGCGGGTTGATGAAATAGCCGCTTGGCTCAAGCAGGATCCAAATGTGTCACTAGATACTTTTCAGCTTCCCCCAGGTAAATCAAAGACTGGTCGCAAGCAAGACTATGTAGATGGTTTCATCGAACTCTACAATAAGTCAGCTCTATCAGATCAATTTGATGATACCGAAGCACAGGAGATGCAGCGTATTTTTGAAGATAAGCTTAAAGACGGATCTCTTGAAATACGTATGACAGAAAAGCAAAACCCTCAGCACGGTAAAATTTATGTATTGGACAACGGCACGACCTATATGGGATCGTCAAACTTTACATACTCCGGGTTGTTGGGCCAGGGTGAAATCAATGAGCGTTACGAAGACCCCGAGCATCACGACCAATATAAGGGCCTGTTTGATCAATTATGGGATGATGGTGAGAATATAGACATCCAAACATCTACCAGCAACTCTGACTTTCTAAGACAGATTGAAGATCGTTTGTGGCTACACTCTACGCCAGATCCATATAAGGTTTTTGTACGAATTCTCCATGAGATGTATGCGGAGAACGAAGAGTTAGAAGAAGTAAAAAGCCCATCAACAATAACCAGCGGCCGGTACTCTAACTTGAAGTATCAGCTAGACGCTATCAAGGGTGGTATTGATAGGATTAATAAGTACAATGGCGTGATTGTGGCTGATGTGGTTGGTCTTGGTAAATCTATTATTGCATCTGCAATTGCTCATAACCTTGGTATGCGCACTATAATCATTGCCCCACCTCATCTAAAGAATCAGTGGCAGGATTATGTGAGTGAATTTAATATTCCAGGAGCAATCGTTGAAAGTGGTGGCAAGATAGAAAAACTTCACCGAGATCATGCTACATCAGAAACGCCATACCTCTACATCATAGATGAAGCTCACCGCTACAGAAATGAAACTACTCATGATTATGTTTGGCTTCATCAGCTCACTCGCTCACATGTCGAAAATAAAGTTGTACTACTAACAGCTACGCCATATAACAACCGTCCACAAGACTTATTTGCAATGATTAAGCTATTCCAGACGCCGAGTAAGTCTACGCTAAATACGGTAGACAATCTAAGTGTGCGTTTCCGAGGATTGATATCTGAATATCAGCGCCTAGAACGTATTGGCAAAAAGAATATGACCATTGATATCAAAAATCAGCTAGAGGAGTTAGGGTCTGAACTCCGTCGCATAATAGAACCTGTGGTTATACGTCGCTCTCGTATAGATCTAAAACAGATTAAGGAATATGCAGACGATCTAAAAGCTCAAAATATTGAGTTTCCTGAAGTTGTTGGCCCAGAGCTTATTGAATATGAACTTGGTGGCCTAAAGCAGAAATACATTGATACGTTAGTCAGTATAGTTCGCGAAAAAGAAGAGCACGGTTTCATCGGTGCTCGGTACATGCCGTCAACCTATATGAAATCAGATATGGATGATGCCTTTAAAGAAAAATATGGCCACTTCTTTGATGTCAGTGACCTATCTACTCCGCAGCGTAACCTCGCCTCTTTCATGAAAAGCCTGCTCGTACAACGGTTTGAAAGTTCTAAATATGCTTTCAAATCTACGCTCACAAAGATACATCATTCGAACGAGATGATTGTAAAGTGGTGGGAGACCAAAGGCATGGTTCCTATTCTTAAGAAGGGTGAGCTGGTTGACCCTGAGGATGAAAGCATTGAAGAAATCATGGAGCAAATTGATGCCGGTGTTGGCGATCTATCTGAAGACGCCATTAACCGTATTAAAAAAATTGCCGTTCCAATACCAAAGAGCTACTTCCGGGAAACTTTCATTGAAGATGTGAAGCAGGATATAAAACTATTGGAGCAGATTTACGGTGATTGGTTTATGGATGATGAGGTGGGGCACGATCCAAAACTAGATGAAGTCCGAGAAAAAATACAACGAATGCTTGCCGAAGATCCTAACCGTAAAATCGTTATCTTTTCTATGTACTCCGACACTGCTCAATATATCTACAAGGCCTTACTAAGCAGTGGTCTTAATAGAACTTTCTTCTACTATGGAGGCTCTAGCGCTTCGGACAAGCAAACAATATCTGCTAACTTTGACGCATCGTACCCAGCAGAGCGTCAGGAGAATGATTACGATATCATAGTGGCAACAGATGCTTTAAGTGAAGGCTTTAACCTGCACAGAGCAGGAATTATCATCAACTACGACATTCCGTACAACCCCACACGAGTTGTGCAGCGCATTGGACGTATTAATCGTATAAATAGGAAGGTTTTTGATCAAATCTACATCTACAACTGTTTCCCGACTGCCATAGGCGATGAAGTGGTAAATGTTCGCGGTATCGCCACACTCAAGATGCTGCTCATTAATACTATTGTTGGTAGTGATACAAAAACGTTGACTGACGATGAGGATCTACGAAGCTATTTCAAACGGCAATACAAAGAAGCGGACGATGAGCAGAATGAAGAATCTTGGGATAACAAATATCGAAACATCTATGACGGTGTCAAACACAACCATGCCCTCATAGATGAAGTGATGAAAATCCCAGAACGAACCAGGATAGTGCGTAACGATCAAAAAGAGAATAGTGCCGTATCTTTTGCTAAGCGAGGTAATGGATTACTGTTTGCTGCAGCCGATATGTATGATGTTGAGGCGAGTATTGTGTCGCCCGAAATCGCCTTACCACTATTTAGTGCAAGCCCTGATGAAACTTCAAATGAGGGCGATGCAAGTTTAGATAAAAAATTTAAGTTACTGCACGACCAGATAATGACCATCAAGCCAGCACCAGTTATCAAAGGAACTCGTGCCGAAGCGCTCACTAAGATTCGTTTCCTGCGTGATAATTATGTACCAGAGAAGGACTTTTTAAGCGATCTACACGATGTTATAAAAAACTACGATGATCTATCTGACGGTGAGATGAAGTTTATCCGTCAGCTTAATCTAGTCAATCAAGCTGAAGCAGTGCAAGCTCTTAAAGATAAATTTAGCATCCACTATTTAGATAACATTAGAGATAGAGCAGATGGAATTGATAGAGCTGCCGAAATAATTATGTTCACAGAGGATTTACGTAAATGATAAACCACAAAATACTTCTAGATAGACCTTATAATCACAATGACTTTGTAGGTTTTGTGAAAGAATTTCTACCTGGTTTCACCTACGACGAAGCATCAATCTCTTTGGGCGATGGCTCTCTTTTTGAATCAGCTCGAATTCTCGGTAACGCTATGGATGGTGAATTGGCGGCTATCGAAATAGTCTTGAGACCAGAGAGTCAAGGGAGGCGTATTGCAATTACTAAAGAAGCTTTCAAGATATTACGCGACCATGCTACTGCTAATGCGCTAATAGTGTTTACTGATGGGACGGATAACTGGAGATTATCACTGCTAACAACCACATTGAAGTTAGACGATAAAGGCCGGGTTGTAACCGAATCTAGTAATCCGCGAAGGTATTCGTTTGTACTGGGTGCTCATGCTAAAACTCGTACACCGTATGAATCTTTAATCAAAAAAGGTTCAGTAAGTGACATAAAGCAGCTGCAAGAGCGCTTCTCTGTCGAAGTAGTCAATAAGCAGTTCTACGAATCAATTGCTGATCTCTTTACAAAACTTGTCGGTGGTGAGCGTAGCAAAACCAAAAAGTATCCTGGACTGTTAAAAATTAATGGCATGGTTAATCAAAGTGTTGAGCACCAGGAGTTCGCTGTCCGCCTAATTGGCCGTATCATCTTCAGTTGGTTCTTGAAGGAGAAAAAGAGCGATGCCGGCGTACCAATTGTTCCAAATGATTTACTGTCATTGAGTGCTGTAACTAAGAACGAAGACTATTATCACAGCATCTTGGAGCCACTCTTTTTTGAGCTCCTCAACAAACGTGTCGAACATCGTCATGAATCACTGCGCGAAGAGCCCTTCAGCACCGTACCGTACCTAAACGGTGGCCTGTTCAGCCCTCAGCATGGCGACTTTTATAACCAAAACTCATTCAACGGTGCCGGTACACCTGGTCTTACGCATATTCCGAACGAGTGGTTCAAAGAATTATTTGAAGTACTAGAGCAATACAATTTCACCGTAGACGAAAACACCAGCTACGATGTAGACCTATCCATCGACCCAGAAATGCTCGGCCGTATCTTTGAAAACCTGCTGGCCGAGATCAACCCAGAAACTGGCGAATCAGCGCGCAAGAGTACTGGTAGTTTCTACACCCCGCGCGAAATCGTGGACTATATGGTAGATAGTTCTCTGCTAGAGTTCCTTAAAAATAAAACTGAAATAAATGAAGGCAAACTCAAAACACTCATTAGTTGGGGTACTGAAGACGACGAGGAATTAACAGTCAACGAAAAAGAAAAAGTTGTCAGTGCTCTAGCAAACCTAACCATACTCGACCCGGCCTGTGGTTCTGGCGCATTTCCGATCGGTATTCTGCAAAAGGTTGTCTATGTACTGCAGCAGGTGGATGAAAAGGCCGAGCTGTGGCTCGACAACCAACTACGACTTATCCCATCACCAGAATTCAGACGTCACCTTGAAGAAAAGCACAGAAGCGAGAACTATGACTATATTCGTAAGCTCGGAGTGATACGTGAGTCAATATTTGGCGTAGACATCCAAACTATCGCTACTGAAATCGCAAAGCTTCGATGCTTCCTGACACTAATTATTGACGAAGAAGTATCTGATGATAAGCCAAACCGTGGTGTTCATGCCTTGCCGAACCTCGACTTCAAGTTCGTAACCGCCAACTCACTTATTGGTCTGCCAGATAGCACTCAAACTAGTAAGGTCAATCTGTTTGAGGATTCTTCGCATATAGATAAACTTAAGGGAATACGTGATAGATATTTCGGAGCAGATGCAGATGAGCGAAATCGTTTACGCGATGAATTTAGGGTCTTACAAATGGATATGCTTAGGAACAGAATATCTACAAGTGGCGCCACTTCAGACCTATATAACACCTTATCTGACTGGGATCCGTTTAAACACGACAAAACAGACTGGTTTGACAGCGAGTGGATGTTTGGCGTAGACAGCTTTGACCTGGTGATTGCTAATCCGCCGTATGTACAAATACAGAAATTCAAAGGCCAACACGTACAAAAGGTTCTTGAATCACAAAAATATGAAACTTACTCACGAACTGGTGACATATACTGTCTATTTTATGAAATGGGTATTAAATCAACTAAGTTTGATAGTGGGCTGCTATGCTACATTACTAGCAACAAATGGCTACGTTCTAATTACGGTAAAGCTCTACGCGGTTTTATGGCCAAACTAAACCCGCTAACACTGATAGACCTAGGCAGCGGCGTATTTGAGAGTGCAGTAGTCGATACAAATATTTTGGTGTTACAGAATACTCACAACCAACATAATACTGCTACAACTACAATAAAGTCAGTAGCAGACTTAAACTCTGGCGAGTACAACAATGTAGGTTTAGACTCAGAAGAACCCTGGATTATGAGCACGCAGCAAGAGGGCGCTATAAAATCCAAAATCGATAGTGGCGGAAAACGACTAAAACAACTAGATATAACCATCAATAAAGGTCTTATGACTGGCTATAATGACGCCTTCTATTTTGATAAAGCTACGCGAGATAAGCTAATAGCCGAGGATCCTGCATCGGATGAGCTAATTTACAAAAACTTTCGTGGTCGAGAGATCAATGGGTATTACACCAAACCTACGGATGACTCATACGTTCTCGTAACATCAAATTATATTGATATTGATAACTATCCTGCAGTAAAAAAGCATTTGCTACAGTTTGAAACGAAATTAAAAGCCAGGGCCCAATTTATTAGAGGCGACCACGATTGGTTTACGGTAGACAACTGTCCGAGCGAAAGCAATCTAGAAAAGTACCGATACCCAAAGATCATATATCCAAATATGACTCAGAATATTTTATTCACCGTAGATGAGTCGGGTTCATTCTCAAACGACAAGACATTTACATTAGTGTCAAACGATTTGGACATCTATTATCTTGCGGGACTATTGAATTCTAGCACCATTAGATATTACCTAAAGCTGTCCCTACCAAAATTAGGCGATAAGGGTTACGAGGTACGAAAAGTATTCTTTGAGAATACGCCCATCGCTATAGGCACACCAGACCAAAAGCAAGCCATAGAAAAACTGGTGCGCGAAATCATCGCTGCCAAAACCGCCGACCCGCAAGTCGACACATCCGCCGAGGAGTCGAAAATTGACCACCTAGTCTACGCCCTCTACAGCCTAACCCCCGAAGAAATCGCCATAGTCGAAGGCTCAAAATGATAGACCCAAGCCGTCTGGACTTGCCGTACTATCCATCGCAACCAGAATCTGAGCTGGACAATAAATGGCGACTTGCGGCAGAGAATGATGAGCTATACCGTCAGTTTAGATCGAGCATCACCGACTCCGATATGGACGATTTGGCAAAAAATATATCCTTACTCAATCTTGAAACGCAGTGGTTTGAGTGGGCGCTGAACGATCTGTATGACAGACTGGCCATAACAAGTAGTCAGAAAAACCCTTTCGTGCAAATGGCGGACGTTTCAAATACTACGGCAAATAAATTCAAGAAGAATGGCGAAACACAGGATTTTGCCGATTTTACACTGGGCAGCAAACATTTTTGGCTTAGCCAGTTTAGCTACAGCGATGCCGATGAAAATAAGAAATATCAGACGTACCTAAACGGCCTTGGATTATTTGTTAAAAACCGAAACGAAATCATACATCACCTATTCTCTCCTAAAACTCCGACAGCCAAAAAGACAAAGCAGATTACTGTAGCATTGACCTTAGTTGAAGCACTTATTGTCGAAACCGAACAGCGTGATGGTTTTCTAGCTCAATACCTATTTAACAATATGGGTGCGTATTGGGACTTAAGCTCGCTGAACAATAAATCGAGGAGCAAAGTATGACACCCATCAAGTCAGACCACATGTTATTTTGAAGTATATAACTTAAATACTTAGCCGCAGGCCAGCAATAGTTGTGAGATAGTATTTACGCTTAGGAAGATATTTACGAATGCCACAAGTGTGACCGTGTTCTCTATCATATGCAACACCTCTTTCCATCGGTTCAAAGGCCGACATCCTCTTACACTAATAGTGTTCGCGGCTGCAAGGAACAGAGCTATACTGGCGCAGCTAAATATTTAAGGTGCTCAAGATTGTTGGCGCGGTGACTCTTACGACCACCGCGCCACCACCCTACTTCTTGTACTCTGGAAAATAGTCCGCTAAGTTTTTGCCAGCATAGAACACATCGGCCAGTAGGCGGCCATAAGTGTCGATGTCCACGGCATTACGAATATCCACTGTTTTGCCTTCGATCAGGTTTTTCAGTTTAGTCTTCGCTGCCTCGTAGCCAGGCTCACCCTTTTCAGGGGTGTCATACCCCAATGGGCGCACGACAGTCCCGGACTTCTGACGCCAATGCCATTCGGGGACGCTAAAGGTATCACCGTCTATGACTTCTACGACTTTAAAATCTGCCATTTTTGTTTCTTCCTTTGATGTCGTATTCTCTCATTTGACCGATTATGTTGATATTCATGGTAAAATGAGGAAGTAAAGGTGCTTCTAATCTT
>RXKC01000031.1:6808-7626 GCA_003962975.1 Candidatus Saccharimonadota bacterium | reverse complement strand
TGGCAGGTGAAAGAGTATAAGATAGCTGATCTAGCTAGCCCGCATAAGGATAGCCCGAAGCCAGACATTGTCTTGGATCTGAATAAGAAGATGACCTATGAAGTCATGGGATATATGGGCATTCCCGATGTAATCTTCTGTTTAGAGGTGTTTGACTATATCTACAACCCCGTCAACGCGATGGAGATACTCTACAAGCTCCTCAAGCCAGGTGGGAGGTGCTATATAAGCTTCCCTAGCCAGTATCCCCTGCATCAGCCAGTTGAAGATGACGCACTACGGTACATGCCAGGTGGCATTAAGAAGCTCGCAGATCACGCTGGGTTTCAGATTGTTTCAATGACTCCCCGTAAGATGGAGAGTCCATACTTTGATATGTATATTCGAGCTGAGCGCTTGCGAGCCGCCAAGCACCACGATCATACGTTCTCTGGCTGGCTAGTGGAGCTGACGCGATGAGAGCCTATATCACTACTACACGTGAGCCTACGCTGGATCTAGCGAAGTGGAGTCTATCGCGCTGGGGATTCGATGTGCAGGTGGTGCAGGGCGATGACCGACTGTCTGATAAGCTGGATATTATCTACCACGATGCCACAGGTGACTTTGTGCGCATGGACGCTGATGTCATTGCCAGCTCAAACATACAGATGCTTTTACTCATGGGATCGAGTGACGTATGGTGGGAGCAATACCTTACCTTTGACATGTATAAGCTCGACACCACACATGGTGGTATACAAGTTATTAAGAAAGAAGCCCTACCAGTACTTAGAAAACATATCAGAGACTTCATGCACGATGAGCGACCTGAAACG
>RXKC01000031.1:3607-6758 GCA_003962975.1 Candidatus Saccharimonadota bacterium | reverse complement strand
ATATACAACAGGTTCACACGACCAAGTCAGAGCGCCTACAGCTAGATCGGTACGATTGGGAGATGATCGAGCGTATGCAGGAGTTCTACAAGTGAAATACCTTTCAATGTTTAGTGGAATAGGAGGATTTGAACTTGGGATAGGCGACAGAGGCAAGTGTGTTGGTTACTCCGAAATCGACAAGTACGCAATTAAAACCTATGAGGAACACTTCGACCATGACAACTACGGCGACGCAACCAAAATCAACCCCAGAGAACTCCCAGACTTTGACCTCTTGGTGGGAGGATTTCCATGCCAGGCTTTCTCCGTTGCTGGCAAGCGACTTGGATTTAACGACACCAGAGGGACACTCTTTTTTGACATCGCTCGGATTCTTGCAGAAAAAAGACCCCGACATCTGGTACTCGAAAACGTCAAAGGTATACTTAGTCATGACAGCGGAAAAACTTTCCAGACAATCGTTGGGGTTCTTGCCGACCTGGGGTATTTCGTGGAATGGCAAGTTCTTAACAGCAAAGACTTCGGAGTTCCCCAAAACCGAGAGCGCATCTACTTTGTCGGACATCTTAGAGGAGAATGTGGACGAAAAGTATTTCCTATCACAGGAAGTAGCCAGCAAATTGCTACTGTCGCGGGGTACATAAGTGAAGAAGTGTGGTCGGGCAGACACGAACAAATAAGACGAACCTACAATACTGACGGAGCTATGCCAACTATACCAACAGGGCAAGGTGGTGGCGTGATGACAAAGATATACCAAGAGCCAAGAATACGCAGACTAACTCCCAAAGAGTGTGAACGCTTACAAGGCTTTCCAGACAACTGGACAATAGGCTCAGATACACAGAGGTACAAACAATGCGGGAATGCCGTGACGGTGAATGTGGTGGAAGCGGTGGTGGAGAAACTCCTATGAAGCTGGGTGCATTCATTACCATCACTGATCCATTCAGGCGAGGCGATCCTTTTATTGAATGCCACCAGATGGCGCAAGATATATTCGATACCGTCACCGTAGTAGATGGGCGTGATACCTGGCCGAGAGAGTTTGATTGGGACTTAATTGGTCTGCATTTTACAAGTGGGTACGAAGATACTGATGCTGACTGGGTGTTCCACCTCGACTGCGATTTCTTCTTTCACGAGCAAGATAAAGAGGCTATTCGTGCAGCCTGTGAACGTAACAACGAGTTCCCTGCCCTATCCTTCTATAAGCGACAGTTCATCGCTCCAGATCGGTTTAACTTAAAGAGTCGCTTGGTTATTGCGGTAAATAAGCGCAAGTTTGGCGATCGGATTCGCTTTGATGCTGGTGGCGATCTCTGTCAGCCATCGCTTGACGGGCATGAGCTATCCCCTGACCAAGTGCCAGAAGCTCGCATCCCCTTCTACAATTACGAAAAGATTATCAAGACCGAAGCTCAGATTACTGATGACGTGGGGCGTATGGCACGAGCCTGGCACGCTCACTTCGGTGAGTATAAGCTCGGTGGCCCAGACGATGCCTCAGCCTATGCTGAGTGGTATAAGATGACATCAGGACGCTTCCAGAAAGAGCAGGAGCATATCCCGCTGTCAGCCCATCCAAAATACATCCAGTCTACTATCAAGAGCCTCCAGCCTGGACAATGGGGCTATGATGGTTTTGGTTTATTCAAGTCGGATTATATTGTATAATGGCAAAAAAGGAGCGAGGGTGCTGAATATAGTCGCGGTAGTGGATAAGGAAGACACAGCCATCGACAGGCTGGCTCGTGGCATCGGTGAACACATGAACGGTTTTCACTACGAGGTAGTGGCTGTTCATCCGAAGCGCCCTGACCTCGCCCAACTTCAACGCTTTGAAGACCTCGCTCGGATGGCTGATATTATTGATTTCCAATACTACCGTACAGCCGAGATGCTATTAGCTAAGTACGACTGGCTCAAAGATAAAAAGAAACTCATCACAATGTACAATCCCTACGGCATCCATGAGGGCGATTGGAATAACTACGACCAGGTAATTGCCTGTAATAAGACGATTGCTGAGGACTTGAAAGGGATTACTAATCGTCCAGTGGAGCATATCCCCCTCGCGGTATCGACTGAGACATTTGCCTACAATACCGACTGGCAGCCGAATCATAACGTCATCATGGTGGCTAATCGGATCGAGTCAAAGAAGGGGATACTAGAGGTCGCTAAAGCCTGTGATAAGGCTAACTTGAATCTTATCCTGGTCGGGGCTATCTCTGACGCATCATACTTTAACGAAGTCGTCCAAGTGCCGAATGTTACCTTCGCGCAACAGGTAAGCGATGAGGAGTTGGTGCAGCTCTATTACAACAGCACTATCCACGTCTGCAACTCAATAGATAACTTTGAATCAGGTACACTACCAATACTCGAAGCCATGCTGACAGGAGTCCCTGTCGTCACCCGCAACGTCGGGCATGTCCCCGATCTCTTTAATGGTGAGAATATGGTCATCAACCCGAATGAGAAAGAAGATGTTGACGCATTAGCCGACCTCTTAAGCACCACCATTAGTGACGTTAAGGCGATGCAAGAAATGCGCGAGAAGGCTTGGCAGACGGCTAAGAACTTTACCAACAACCGCCGAGCCATGATGTACCAGCGTATCTATCGCCAACTGCAAGCGCCCGAGACACCAGTCAGTGTTATCATGCCGATTTGTGATAACTGGGAGGTAGCTATCAACTCCCTGAATGCCATCGCCGCTCAAGACTATCCCAATATGGAAGTGGTGATTGTCGATGATAGCGAGCTGTCACTGATTAACTCGGTGTATGATTTCTCGCTGACAGTAGACTTCCCCGTCCAGTATTACTACACCTATCAAGGTGATTATGGGCTGGCCAGAGCTAGGAATACGGGTATCATCAACGCTACAGGACAAGTCCTGGTGTTCTGCGACCAGCGCCAGCGTATGGAGTCAGATGCAGTCAGTGAGTTTGTGGCTAACCTCACACCGCGCATTTGGCTGTATGGCAATAAGGGAGGCAAGAAGGATTTTGTGGAGAACTTCTCGTGCATCTACCGCGATGACATTATCCGCGCTGGCATGTTTAATGAGCGCTGTAACAAGTACGGAGCGATGAGCCAGGAAGTACGGGCGCGGACTCGCTCGCAAGGAATTACCCAC
>RXKC01000031.1:0-3557 GCA_003962975.1 Candidatus Saccharimonadota bacterium | reverse complement strand
AACGAGTCACCACTATGAAATCAAGACCAATTCGTATCTTTGGCGTATTGAATCATTTAAGTCATCAATACGAACTGCTTAAAATGGCCGACAAATATCCAGTCCAGTTTACTTATCTTGAAAACAACGTCCGCCGCTGGGGACGCATGGCGCACCGCCCGCAACACCCGAAGCTTAAATGGGCTACCTACTACGAGCCTGGTCAGTATGATATAGCTATCCTCCACGTCGACCAGCAAGCAGTCGACCCGAATATTGGCAAGGGACACATCTATCGCCAGCTTAATGAGGTTATCCAAGACATCCCGAAGATTGTTATCAATCACGGGACACCGATGTGGGATGAGATGTACACCGAAAAGCTGGTCATCAACGGCGGCAAGATGCTCAACTCAAAGGGTAATGAGATCCACCTCGATGGCATGAAGCAGCTCATTGGGGACAACTTTATGGTGGTGAATAGCTATGCATCAGTCGACCGCTGGGGTTGGGGTTACCCCATCATTCACGGAATGGAGGCATCCGAGTGGTGGGATCTCCCTAAAGAACCCAGGGTCGTACTCTCATTATCCCCTGCTGGGCTAGATAAATACTATAACCGACAGCTCATAACTGCGATAAAAAGCTATCTTCCTGAGAATACTGGCCTGGAATTACTACATCTAAACGTCAATTATGGGGTGCTAGACTTCGATGATTATCGCGAGATTATCGGCTCTAGCCTCATATCTATCTTCCCATTTAGGGATTCACCGATGCCGAGAAGCCGAACTGAGGCTATGCTCTCAGGATCGTGCGTATTAACCTCCCGCCATCATAATGCCGATGAGTTCATCGAACATGGCGTAAATGGGCTTATTATGCCCGATAATCCCCTCTCCTATGTGGAGACAATTAACCAATTAGTGAACTTCAACTACGCTGAAGCGGTCAAAATGGGGCAAAATGGCAAGAAAACCGCCCAAAAGTACTTCTCTATCGAGAGATGGCATAAAGATTGGTATGACCTCCTGAGTAGGGGAGTGGTGGGGGACTGGCCAGAATGGGATAAATCGAGCAAAATATGGCCTGTTTTGGAGACTGCACAATGATCGTTAAAGCCTTCACCTTTGAAAAATATAACAATAGAAAGAATGTCGGCTCAACCCGCATCCGTATTCGCAACTTAATGAAATACTGGCCCGAGCTGACCGAATATAAGTATGGCGAGCGTGCTGACGTGATGATCTTCCAAAAAGTCTATGTCACTGGCGAGTCTGGCCGTAGCTCACAGTATGACTACATTAAGCACGTGCCGTGGATTAAGATTTTGGACATTTGCGATCCCGACTGGCTGGGCGATGCCGCTATTACAAAAGGCTGCCTCATTCGCCAAACGGTAGACGCGGTGGACGCGGTCGTTACAAGCACCGAAGAGCTTGCTAAGTTCATTCGTCAATTCACAGACAAGCCAGTGGTCGTCATCAAAGACCGATTCTTAGTCGACGATGCACCCGCACCTAAACAACATGTCGGCCCAGCCCGCAAAGCAATTTGGTTTGGCTACTCACACAACGCCGAGCTACTACGCGGTGCGATGCGTGCCATTGAGCGACGTGGTATGAGCCTGACGGTCTTAAGTGACAAAGACCCAATGGCCTGGCGCTGGGCGCAAGACCAAGACGCATACAAAGAGCTATACACATTTAAGACCTACGCCGAAGACACATTTTACGAGACGATGCGTAAACACGATGTCTGCATCCTGCCCGCTGGCGGTCGACCACAAGACCGATTCAAGTCTAATAACAAAACGGTGAAGGCGTGGCTGGCTGGACTGCCTGTAGTCACCAACGACGAAGAGCTAGAGGCCATGATGGAAGCCCCAGCTCGCAACCGTGAGGCTCTGGCGCGCTGGACGGAGGCGAAAAAAGAGTATGACGCCCGCAAGTCAGTTGAGGAATATAAGGCACTAATTAACAGTATATTAGGTAATAATACATGAAAATGTCAATAGATACACAGAATAGGGGAGAGCGCTCCCCAGATACAAATAGCAATATATGTACGATAGGGGAGGGGAGAGCATGAACATCGCTACTATACCAATAAGTAAGCTCAATCCAGCGGAATATAACCCACGAGTGATCACCAAAGATGAGTTCTCTGGATTGGTTGAGTCACTCAAGACTTTTGGTCAGCAAGAGAACCTAATTGTGAACAAAGACATGACGGTGATTAGCGGACACCAACGCTTAGAGGCTATGAAGGCTCTCGGTTGGGAAGAGGCGGTCTGTAATGTGGTGGACTTAGACAAGCACGCTGAGAAGAAGCTCAATGTGATCATGAACTCCCACGCCATTAGTGGTAAATATGACGATATTTTGCTGGGTGAGATATTAGAGGAGCTGAAGCTCGATGATGACTATAGCAGTTTAAGGCTTGATAAATTAGAATCTCTGGACTTAAGCGAGCCAGACATTAGCTTGCCTGACGGAGATCGTGGCTTGCAGCAGATGACTTTCATTCTTTCTTCCAGCCAAGTAGAAATCGTGAATGAGGCAATTAAGGTAGCCAAGACTAGAGCGGTTACGACAGACGAGAATCAGAACAGCAACGGTAACGCCCTCTATGAAATAGCGAGCAATTATGTCGGTAGTTAGAGATATCCAGGTAAGGGCAATCCAGTCTGGTTTAGCCAATGCCTTCGTAAAAAAACACCATTACAGTGGCAAGGTAGCGCCAAACAGTCAGCTTCACTTTGGCGCTTTTCTTGGCGGGAGATTACACGGCGTAATGAGTTTTGGGGCAAGCCTAGACAAAGCAAAAATCCAGGGTCTAGTAAAGAATACTGGGTGGAATGAGTTTATTGAACTGAATCGAATGGCCTTCGACGATACCTTGCCAAAGAATAATGAAAGCCGTTGCCTCGGCGTTGCCATTCGCCTAATTAAGAAGTATGCCCCTCATGTGAAGTGGATTGTGAGTTTTGCCGACGGCACTCAATGCGGGGATGGCACTATTTACAGAGCAAGCAACTTTGTCCTGACAAAAATCGGGAAAAACACAACTATAGGCTATTCTGAAAAACTAGGCGAAGTGGTTGCCAAACATGGTACTCGAAGTGCGATTCAGGGTCGTGTCAGGCTACTCGATGGCTTTCAGTTAAGATATATTTACTTCATAGACAAGAAAAAGCAAGGCGATTTGACAGTCCCTATACTGCCGTATTCAGCAATAGACGACTTTAGCGCTGGGATGTATAAGGGCAAAAGAATTAGCCTTGCAGAGAGGAAGGAATCATAATATGGCGACTCTTACCATTGACCACCATAATCCGCCACGTCTTTGTTTTCTTGACATCCTTCAAAAGCTCATCGGTGGTATGATATTTTTTCTGGACATCAACCCAAGACATGATAATTTTGTCAAAATATTGTATCTTATAATAGGTCATGCTGGACAGTATAGCAGTCTCTTGCGGTTTTGCAATTTGCGTGTTGAGCTTGAAAGTAAAGCGTTAGGCGTCCAGCCTAAAGAAAGCGGGGCAGTACCGACTAACACGCACCAGAACTCCA
>RXKC01000001.1:22037-106283 GCA_003962975.1 Candidatus Saccharimonadota bacterium | reverse complement strand
CTATGACTGCTCGGAAGTACATACCGCAGGTTGCGGTATACTAAGGGCATGTCAAAAAAGCCACTTACAGACGAAGAGCGTCAAGCCTATATAGATAACCTGCCAGACGATCAGAAGAACGATAATGCTGAGCAGATCTTCAACAAAGCTATTGAACGCGCCGCGCAGCCGAAGCAATCAACCCAGGAAAAATCGCCGGGCTCTTCCGGTGGTTATAGCGATACACAAACTCATTCAGATAAAGCTGAAGATACTTCGCACTAACACAATGATACGTTCCATCCATCGAACGCTTTAGCTGTGACCAAAAGCCCTCAATAGTGTTGGTATGGACAATGCCTCGGCCGTATTCGCCAACACTGTGGTTAACGCTGTCGTGGTAGTAGCCAATACGGTGTAGCGTGCGATACACTCGAGCTTGGTCACTGTAGACAATAGTGCCAGGCGCGATAGCGGCTTGAAGTTTTGGTAGCAGTATGCGGGCACCAGCGGTTGGAACATGTTCCGCTTTTACGTTGCCGTCACGTTCAACCATGCCAAAGACGACGGCTTTGTTTTGGGTAGAGATACTCTTGCCACGTTCACGACCACCAATGTATGTTTCATCAGTTTCCACGATACCAGAAAGTGAGTTATCGCCTTGGAGCATAAGAGTTCGAACTTGTTTGGCAATGCGCCAGGCAGTTTTGTAAGTGCAACCAAGGTGACGCTCTACTTCTTTAGCTGACACCCCGTTCTTTGAAACAGAAAAGAGGTAGATGACATAGAACCAATCACGAAGTGAGGTTGAGGACTTGTGAAAGATAGAATTACCGAGAGGGTGTACTTGGTAGCCACAGTCTTTACATTCATAACACTTACGACCACGAACGCGGTAGTAGCTAGGATTAGCAACACCACATTTAGTACAAGATGTGATGTCACGGTAAGTACGTTCAAACATGAAGTCCAGACAAGTATTGTCATCTGTAAACCGTTCGTTGAAGTGCTTTACTGTGAACTTCATATTACCAGTGTATTACGGAGATTACATGTTGTCAAGGGATAATCAGCGCTTAACGAGTTCGCTTTCGAGTAATCTTTTTGGCTTTAACCTTCTTGGCTGGCTTATGTTCGTTAGGCAAGATTCCAAAAGCTAGAATAACTGCAAAGAAAATCGCAAACCCGCACAATATAGACGGGACCCCTGCCAGTGTCTCGGGCTTAATGGTATTGACTAGAGCTGTCGGCACAATAAAGACTAGATAGCCAATGACCATCATCAAGAGACTTTCACGTTTTACTTTATTCTGGCCACGCAGTAACCAGAGGCTAAGAGCTATGCCGACGAAGAGCCAAAAATAATAGTGTACGCCGTAAAGGATACCGTAGTGAGGTTTAACATGGAAAAGGATGTAGTTGCCACCGCAGCCGTGGTCGGCAAACATATTGTTCGTAAAGCCAAATAACCCGATCCACACCGCCGCACTCGCATATGCCAAGCGCTTTAGCCAGGTCCAGTCAGCTTTTGCGATTGTTAGTGACAGATGTATACCCAGTGGCGGCAAAACCGCAATAACCATGAATCCAAAGCGTGACCACCATTCGGCATTTAGACCAAAGCGGCCACAAATGTTATATTCTGCAACCTGAAAAGCTGCCAAGAAGAATAACAATGCAGCGGTTAATCGACCTACCTTGGTATGACGGTACTTATACAGCGCCCAAACCATAAGCGACAGCTCCACAATTGCTGTTATAGCCATAACAGGCGGCGAGAAGCAGTACATACGAAGACTACGGCGTTGTAACATTATGTTGACTGTACCGGTTATGGTTAAACTACGCAAGCATTTTAAGCAGAGCTTGTTCGTCAATCTGGGTAGTTCCCAGCTTGTCTGCTTTGGCCAGCTTGCTGGCTCCAACATTAGCACCCACTACCAGATAATCCGTGTCTTTGCCGATACTACTTTGGAATGTTCCACCTAGTGCGCGAATTTTGTCTGCCGCTTGTTCGCGTCCCATGGCTTCAAGCGTGCCAGTTACTACAAATTTCTTACCTTCTAATGGCCCGCCTTGTTTTGTCACCGATTGTGGTTGTACGCCGGACTTCTCAAATTTTTCTAATAGACGCTGATTCTGTGGATCTTCAAACCAAGCTACCACCGCTTCAGCTACAACCTCGCCTACACCGTCAACTGCAGCTAGTTCCTCAATGGTCGCTTCTTGTAATTTATCGAGCGTCAGGAAGTGATTAGCAAGATCGATTGCCGTCTGCGTACCAACATGCCGAATACCAAGGCCAAATAGAAAACGTGCCAATGGTGGATTTTTCTTGGCAGCAATAGCTGTAACCAGTTTAGTGGCGCTTATTTCTGCAAAGCGGTCCAACGCTAGCACCTGTTCTGTCGTGAGGTTATATATATCTGCCTGATCAGCAATCAGTTTGGCTTCGAGAAGTGCGACAACATTTTTCTCGCCTAAGCCTTCGATGTCTAATGCACCTTTGCTGGCAAAGTGCTCTATGTGCTTTTGTGAACGTGCTGGGCACGCCACATTCGGGCAGCGCCAGACAGCTTCGTCGGCTTTTGCCTTAGTGAGTACGGTATTACATTCCGGACAATGCGTAGGCATAACAAACACTTTTTCATTGCCTGTTCGTAGTGTGACGAGTGGCTCCACAACTTCTGGAATAATGTCACCGGCTTTGTGGATAATAACGGTATCACCAATGCGTATGTCTTTTCGTTGCACTTCACCTTCGTTATGAAGTGTCGCCATTTGCACGGTACTGCCCGCAACTACTACCGGCTCTAGCATGGCTACTGGCGTAGCCGCCCCAGTACGGCCGATAGAAACAAATATATCCTTAACCTTCGTCGTCGACTGCTCAGCCGGGTACTTATACGCCACCGCAGCACGAGGGGCTTTTCCTACCACACCGAGTCGTTCATAGATAGCACGATCATCAATCTTAATCACCAGTCCGTCAGTGTTAAACGGTAGCTTTTGGCGCTTCTCTTCCCATTCATCGGCAAAGGCTTTCACTGATGTAAGATCATTCACTACTGTGGCTACTTTGTTGGCATACACGCCGAGCTCTCGCAGTAATTCGTAGGCCTTGCTATACGAAGGAACTTCTTTCGGGTTATCACGCTGTAGGTCATAGGCATGGAATCGCAGTGGACGAGAGACCACTAACGCCGGATCAAGCTGACGTACCGTGCCAGCCGCAGTATTTCGAGGATTAGCAAATAGTGGCAAGCCGGCTTTTTCGCGGTCTTTATTAAGCCGGTCAAAATCGGCTTTATACATAACAATCTCGCCACGAATTTCGGTACGTCCTTGCAAGAATGGTGCAGTGTTTTTAGTTTGACGTAGGGTAAGTGGTACAGAATCTAAGGTACGAACATTGACAGTAACATCTTCGCCAACAAAGCCGTCACCGCGTGTTATAGCTTGTACGAGCTGGCCATCTTGATATACGAGTGCGCAGGCAAAGCCATCCATTTTTATATCCATAAAGTAGCCATACTGAGCTGGATTGGCTACAAGCTTATCGATGCGAGTCTGCCAAGCTTGTAGTTCCGTTTCATCAAAAACATCGTTCAGACTGAGCATACGACTACTATGCGAAGCTCGCTTGAACTTATCGAGGGGCTTTCCAGCTACACGCTGCGTGGGCGAATCGGCAGTGACGAGCTTAGGGTATAGCTCTTCTAGTTGCGAGAGTTCGTGCTTCAAGCTATCAGCTGCCGCCTCACTCATGATTGACTCGTCAAGCACATGGTAGTGATAACGATAGTCGTCAATCAACGCACGCAGCTTCTTTACACGCTCAACCGCCTGTTCAAGCGTTAGGTTACTCATTAAGTAGTTCCCTGTATAGCAAGTAGAGGTAGACAACTGTATAGATTGTTGCGAAGCAGGTCAGTACAAAGAAAAGCCACTCAGCTACAACAGGTAAGAATAGTATAAAAGGCATCATTACGGCAGCTGCCATGAGCGGCAGTAAAAAGACAAGAGCAATCACTCGAGCCAGCACATACCAACGACGATACTGAACTAATTGCTGAGCGCTTTTGAGCGCTTTGAGGGGTGTCATATCCGGCAGTGTACTGACAAACAGCGCAAACAATGAGGAGGTTATCATATAGAGTGAGACCATGCCCAGGAAAGCGAATAACGCCAGGAATAGTGCTTTCTCGGCGAACGTTATAGCAATACCACCACTCACCACAATACCGTACAGCCAGCTACCGCCCACTAATGGCAGCAACTGCACCCCGATTGCCATAAGTACAAGCAAGAAAACAACCAGCGGGTAAAGTCCGCGGTAATAGGCATCACGGGCTCGCATGGGTTGGCCCGCCAAGAGCGTGCGTACTGTCCATATGGTCGTTAAGATAGCGACGACCAGAAGTATTGATTGATATACAGAAGCAGTCGCAGTGCTAACCGTTCCAACCGTACCGAGCATAATGCCAAATACTGAAGCGGTGATCGTCACATCGGCTAAGCGACCCTCAACTAGTATGGCCAGCGTTTCTTTTGCTTCTCGTACATTTAGTTCGCTACCAAACCCACGAACAAGTACCACAGAAAGCGCAGCATAGATAATGAGCAACCAAGCAAAGATAACCCAGTGTTGTCGCATAAGCCGAAAGGCTTGCCTAGTCAATGAAATGGGTCCGCTGAGGGGTTTCTGCCGAAGCTTTATTTTCTTACGAAGACGGAAACTGCTATAGCGAGGAGTTTTTAATCGGCGTGGTTTCTGATCGTCTGCCTTTACTGCCGTAGACGCACGCGCCGTTTTTGATTTAGTGCTTGCGGTCTTTTTTGACTTTTGCGCAGACTTTTTTGCAGGCATACTATCCGCCCTGTCCCATTTGCCGAAGTCGAGCGATCCGGTCTTGAATAGGGGGGTGGGTACTAAACAAACCAGCCAGTGTTTTGCCTTTTAATGGATTAGCAAAGAACAAATGTGCGGTGCTGCTGCTTTGGCGTTTGAGTGCACTGCCCTGCTGCTCAAGCTTTTCTAGGGCCGATGCCAAACCTTCTGGGTATCTGGTTGTCAATGCTCCGGTGGCATCTGCCAGATATTCACGACGCCGTGAGATAGCCAACTGAATAAGCATGGCGACAAACGGCGAAAGCAAGATTGCCACAACGCCAATAGCCATAAAAACAGGGTTAGATGGTGCGTCGTCATCACTGCCGCCCCAGAACCACATGCGCAACACGAGGTCGCTAATAATGCCGATTATTGAGGCGAGTGCGAAGGCGATGAGGCTAACTCGGATGTCATAGTTCTTGACGTGTCCAAGTTCGTGCGCCATGACCCCCTGCAGCTCAACATCCGTAAGACTGTTAAGAAGGCCACGTGTAGCACAGACAGCAGAGTGGTTTGGGTCTCGGCCTGTTGCAAACGCATTTAGCCCAGCGTCTTCGATAACATAAACTTTAGGCATTGGCATGCCGTTTGTTATGGCTAGATTTTCGACGGTGCGGTACAAACGAGGTTCTTGTTGTTTTGTTATTTCATGGGCGCCGTTTAATGCCAGAGCCATTTTGGCGCCCGCAAAATATGAAAAGAGTGTATACGCAAAAGCTGCAATGATCGCGTACGGAGCAAAGCTCTTGCCTCCAGCATAGTAGCCGCCAATGTAGGCTATTGCAGAAGCGAACGCCACAAAGAACACCATAATAAAGGCACTCTTGCGCTTATTGGCATCTATCTCTTTATACATCTATGTGTGAATTACTCGTGACTAACTAGAACTTTACGTCGACTGGGTTTTTAGCAGCGGCCGCTTCAGCTTCTTCAAGCTCAAAGAACTCGCGCTTTTTGAAGCCGAGCATTCCCGCAAAGATACTGGTTGGGAAAGTCTGTACTTTGATGTTTAGGTCACGAGCTGAACCGTTATAGAAACGTCGTGAAGCTTGGATCTTGTCTTCTGTGTCAGTAAGCTCTGCTTGCAGTTGGGCAAAGTTCTGGTTTGATTTTAGGTCTGGGTAGGCTTCGGCAACAGCGAACAGGCTTTTCAATGCACCAGTGAACATATTGTCGGCTTCAGCAGTTTCTTGCACACCGTTGGCGTTCATAACTGCAGAACGAGCCTTGGTTACATTCTCGAAAACTTCTTTTTCTTGCTTAGCATAGCCTTTGACGGTTTCTACGAGATTTGGAATCAAATCCGCACGTCGCTTGAGCTGAACGGTGATGTCACTCCAGGCTTCGTCGACGCGTACATTGGCGCGAACCAAACCGTTATACATTGCGATAATCACAATCACGATGACCGCAATTACTGCCAAAATAATATAAAGCATTTTCTACTCCTTAGTTACTCTAAAAGTATAGCACTACATACACTTAAATTGTATGTCGAAAAAGGCGAAGGCTTCCCAAGGTTTCCGGTAGCAAAATACCCCGAGTAACACTATGCCCATTAGAGCTCAGTAAGTCAGCTATACCGTTGGCTACACCATACATCTGCGTCCTACAATCAGCTTCAAGCTCAGCTGTATCAAACATTATTTCAGTATACGGATCGCCTTGGAACGTAAAAGTGGTCACAAGGCTCATTGGATTCGGTATTTCTTGTGCGCACACGACCTGCAGAACATCTGGTACTAGCTTTGGAATTGCAGGCATGACACCCAAAAGGGCGGCATAGCGAGCAACGCCCATCTCAATTGAATAATCTGTCATCAAAGTATAAGTTCGGTTATGGTGCGCGGGGCGGGACTTGAACCCGCACGCCGATTAAGGCATCTGATTTTAAGTCAGACTTGGCTACCAATTACAACACCCGCGCATGTTTTGTCAGATAGACTTTCTTATTCTTACCCCTGTAAGTAAGCTGAAGACTATGACAGTTTGGACAAAGAATGCGTAAATTTTCAATTCTATTGTCTAAGTGGTCTCCATTGATATGGTCCAACTCTACTGGAATTCTACCATCTACCGACTTCTCTGCCCAGCCACATAGTTCACATGCCGGCAATTTAAGATTAGCTGCAAATAATCGCTTTTTTAATGAGTGGCTTTGATACCTTCTATTTTTCACAAGGATTTCTTCAAGAGGTGTTGGCGGAACCGGGACGAAGAGTAATCCATGATTCCAGCCCTTTCCAGTAAAATGTTCTGTGTTCAGATGGAGCTCATCAATTCTTGCACCAACCTGTGCGTAATTGCCGCCTGCCGGAATTAGACCTAGCTTCATAATAACCATACGGACACTGCGCGATTCTTTAACAATTGCAATTAGCTGCTCGTCAGTCCAAGAACGTTTCCTGCCACCAGAACTCATACAACTATTGTATCGACTTTACACCTCGTAAAGTTGCTGATTATGTTGTCTTTTTGGGTGCGACTTAAGATTTATTTAAGAAGCTATGCTGCAGACGCTGGAGGGCTAGGGTGTAGGCTGCGACTCGCCAGGTTACTTTATTATCAAATTGCACAGCTGCCACTGCTTTTACTGCAGTGATCATTTGCTTTTCAAGTCGGTCAAACACCTGTTGTTTAGACCAAGTCTCGCGCTGCTTATTCTGTAGCCATTCGTAATAGCTCACCGCCACACCACCTGCATTTACTAATACATCCGGGATAATCGTTATCTGTTTTTTGGCCAAAATCTGGTCTGCCTCAATTGTGAGCGGCCCGTTGGCAAGTTCGAGGATAATAGAAGCCTTTATATCGTCAGCATTGCCTTCATGCACAGCGGCTTCCAATGCTGCCGGTGCGAGAACATCTGCATGAGTACTAAATATTGCATCAGCTGGCATGACTTTTGCGTCAATATTCAAAGATTCAACTGCGGCAGCAAGGCTGCCATGTTTTCGTTTAGCGCTGGCCAAAGTCAATACATCTTTAAAGCCTTCACTTGCGATCACGGTATTTTTGGAATCCGCTAAAGCAACTACCTTTATACCGTTCTGTTCGCAAAAGTGTGCCGCATACAGCCCGACATTACCAAAACCCTGAATGGCAATAGTTTGAGTTGCAGGATCGATATTATTCAAGCGGAAATACTCGAGCAGTGCGTAGACTCCGCCCAGACCGGTAGCCTCTAGTCGGCCTTCTGAGCCACCACCATCAATATTCTTGCCTGTTACCACCGCTGCGTCGCCATATTCATCAGCAATCCAACCCATGATTTCGCCGTTCGTGTTCACGTCAGGGGCTGGCACGTCAACATCGGGGCCAATATGCTGGGCAATTTCGCGCGTGAAGGAACGTGTCAGCTGCTCTAACTCACTCTTACTCAACGTTTTTGGATCAACCGCAAGGCCGCCCTTACCACCACCAAATGGCACATCGATAACGGCATTTTTAATAGTCATCCACAAACTCAGTGCCTTAGCTTCGTCTACGGAAACTTGCGGATGAAAACGCAGACCGCCCTTATAAGGACCACGCCAGCTGTTGTGCTGTAATCGATAGCCGTGAATATGCACTTTTGTACCGTCTTCTTTGACTAGTGGCACCTGCACCTGGATCGTATTTTCATGGGTCAACAGCTTGTCGACAAAGTCATCCTCGATTTGGGCAGACTGAGCTGCGGCGATTACATTTTGTTTGGCCTCTTCCCATGGATTCATAGCTTCTAGTATACCCTCATTGACCATGCGTAGCGTCGGGAATACGTTTGTTACACAAATAAAAAACGACCCTCGGGTGAGAGTCGTGCTTATGCAGTGTGGAGGCGCGTACGGGTAACGCTCCCGTCTACCAGGTTTTGCAGACCTGTGCCTAACTTCTCGGCCAACGCGCCACAGAAGCTAAGTATACGATATTGTTACCCTTCGAGAAAGTCTGGCCGCACTGGTGGCATTTCTTGAGGTGCCGCCTGTACCGCAGCAGGTGTCTCTGTTGCTTCGCCTAATGCTTCAGCGATAGCAATATCAGCAATAGCCCGATCCACTTCTGCTTCCATACGACGTTTTTCACGTATACGCTGTTCGCCAACTGACACTGGGTCACCAAATACATCAAGACTAACCCCAGTAAGTGAGGTGATGATGCCACGGATAGATTTCCGTGAGCTGTTTTCTTGTCCAAATCGTTCTGCCATAGTTCATTCTCCTTTCATGCAAAACACCTGCAAAAACAGGTGTCTTTTATGACACACAAAGCATGTATATTACCACTTATGCTAACTTAGGTCAAGAGCTTATTTCATTGCCCCACATTGCTTATGCTATGATGTTACTAAAGGAGGCGGCATGATCCGCAACATAGGGTATTTGCTGGTTCTGACTGGCGCAGGCTTATTAGCATTTTGGAAAGGTATATTTTTACGCAACCCGAAGCGCACCACACCTAAGGGCAACCACATTGTTGCCCCTGCAGACGGCCGCATTATTGAAATCTTTACCTATAAAGACAAGAGTGTGGATCTTTTTAAAGGCGGGCACGAATGGCTTGGCCACATCCATACACTGACTAACGATATCGCAAAAGAGGGCTATATTATCTCAATCTTTATGTCGCCTCTTGACGTACACCATAACCGCTCACCTATTTCTGGGACAGTGCGTAGCGTTAAGCATAGTGATGGCAAGTTTTTAGCGGTAAACACCTTTCAAGCTGGACTGGTCAATGAAAAAACCGAAACAATTATTCACGGCACCATCAAGGTAAAAATGGTGCAAATCGCTGGCTTTCTGGCCAGACGCGTCATTACAAATGTCAGACCAGGAGACAAAGTAAAAGCTGGTCAGCATGTCGGCTTAATCAATCTTGGGTCGCAGGTTACCTTAGTAGTACCAAAATCTGTTATGCTTATGTGTAATAAGGGCGATCGTGTGATCGCCGGGGAGACTATCCTTGCAAAAATCAATTCCTAAGATCATGAAGCTACCAGACTATGTAACATGTCTGAATTTAGTTGCCGGACTTCTTTCTATATACTCCGCTATTCACGGTTACTTTATGACTGCAGCGGTACTGTTGCTACTCGGTGTGTTCTTTGATGCTATCGACGGTTACGTTGCCAGGCGCATGCACATCGAGTCAAAGTTTGGTGCCGAGTTAGACTCACTGGCGGACCTCGTAACATTTGGTGTTGCACCGATGGTGCTGGTGACGGCACACTACAACACACCGTGGCTATCTCTGCTTGCGATTTTATTACCAGTATGTGGGGCACTCCGCCTAGCTCGTCACAACATTAATCGGCATCTTACCAAGGGCTACCTGATTGGACTCCCCATTACTGTCAGTGGAGTCACTGTTCCGCTACTTATTGTTTTGCAGCTCAATAAAAATATTGCTGCGGCCGTTATCGTAGCGCTATCAATCTTTTACGTCAGCACAAGACGAGTCAACAAGCTACTGCATTAATACTGCACAACGTATGCAGCGACGAGATCGTTTTGCCGCTCTCTTTGTCGTTTTTCTCGTGCAATAGCGGCCGTTAACAAAGCTACCTCCTGAAAGCATGGTTCTACTCCGTAGTAGTGAGCCGCATCTACTAGCCAATACTCCGGTTTCTCCAAAATATAACTCTCATCCCTAACGCGTTCGCATGCTTCGTCTCGCTGCCACGCCTCAACCATTAGTACCTCATCACCAAGACATTCAACAAAGATAAACGCGTAACAACCATTCCATTCATTCGGATCAAGTTGTCTGGTGATAAATTCTCGAGCAGCTGTGTCTATCTCTCCGACTGTATGCATTGAGGCTCCACTTACGTAGACACAAGTATAACCATGAAACAGCTAGAAGTATGTAAGATATTTAATTACGTAATTAATTGCATTTTGTGTTTCAGTGCCCTATTCTATCTGTTATGGCACGTCCAGATAACGATCAAACCGGTATACGCAAACTGAATATGGTTGGTAAGAAATCATACGCAGTAAGCCTGCCCGTCGCCGTCGTAAAGCAACTCGGCTGGGAAAAAGGCACGACTCTTATGGTTCGTCGTCAGGGCAATAAACTCGTCATAGAAAAGGTAGAAGAATAGTATGTGCGGCATCATGGGGTATATTGGCACTCGTCCGGCAAAGCAGATTATATATAGTGGGCTCAAACAGCAAGAGTATCGCGGCTACGACTCAGCGGGTATTGCACTACTTGACCAGTCACTCAGTATTAATAAGACTAAAGGCGATACTGCCAGCTTGAATTTACAGAAGCTTAGCGATGAGGCAACTATGGGAATCGGTCACACGCGCTGGGCTACACATGGCGAACCATCTGCGGCCAATGCTCACCCTCATCACTTTGGTGATATTGTCTTGGTACACAACGGCATTATCGAAAACTTCGAAGATCTAAAAGCCGAAATCGACACTACAAAGCTAAAGAGTCAAACTGATAGTGAGGTTTTAGCAGCCTTAATTAATCTATACTTTCATAGTACTAAAGATCTGCTGCAAGCCACACAGCAAGCACTGTCTCGTGCCAAGGGAACCTTTGGCATTATTACTATGTCGCCAAAAGAGCCGGGCGCATTGATTGCTGCGCGTCGTGGTAGCCCAGTCATTATTGGCGTTGACGATGAGCAGTATTACATCGCTAGTGATCCAACAGCTCTGATTGATCACACGGACCGAGTGGTGTACTTAGAAGATAATCAGGTTGCCAAGCTCTCGAAAGCTGGACTCGAGGTGTATGACCTAAAAATGCAAGTACAGTCAATCGCTGTCGAAGAACTCGAAGAGACCGAACGGGCCTCCAAACTCGAAGGGTTTGAGAGTTATCTAGAAAAAGAGATTTACGAACAGCCAACTGCACTCACCAACACCATGCGTGGTCGAGTAAGTGAAGATGGTTCAATTGTTTTGGGCGGGCCAAATCTAGCTCTTGAAGAGATGCAGGCTATCAAGCATATATTAATTATTGGCTGTGGCACTGCCTACTATGCTGGTTTTTATGCGAAGTATCGTCTAGAAGAAATGCTGGGCATACCGGTGAGCGTAGAGCATGGCAGTGAATTTCGTTATCGCTATGGTGCTTACGATCCTGAACACACTTTGGCTATTTTTATGAGTCAGTCCGGCGAAACCGCTGACACTCTGGCATCGCTACACGAGGCCAAGCGCCGACGCATCATGACCATGGGTATCGTGAATGCAGTTGGCTCTTCACTTGCCCGCGATGTAGATCACGGCGGTATTTACCTACATGTTGGCGTCGAGACTTCTGTCGCCAGTACGAAAGCTTTCACTGCCATGGTTGTTGCGTTGCTCATGTTTGGTGGCTTCATGGCCAACAAGCTGGGGCAAAACCAGGTGCTTATGCGCAACCTGGCGCGAGAACTTGCCATGCTGCCAAGCGAGATCACCTCTGCCTTAGAACTACATAAGCAAATCAAGAAGCTAGCCGAAGAACTATATGATCGTCATGACTGGTTTTTCCTAGGGCGAGGCGAGCTCTACCCAGTAGCACTTGAAGGAGCACTTAAACTATCCGAGGTCGCCTATGCCCACGCTCAAGCATTTCCTGCCGGGGAGATGAAACACGGCCCGATCTCGCTGATTGATGCAAAGCATGTGTCAGTCTTGCTCCTACCCGAAGATGAACTGCTGTATGAAAAAGGCTTGTCTGCACTGCAAGAAATAAAAGCGCGCGGTGGTACAGTACTCACTGTTTCAACTCGCCCTAAACCAAGCCAGAGTGACTACCATGTTGAAGTTGCCCATACCGGGCCACATACTGACGGTTTGGTAATGAACGCTTGCTTGCAATTACTTGCCCTCGAGATTGCTGCCAAAAACAAACGCAATATCGACAAGCCACGCAATCTCGCTAAGTCAGTGACGGTAGAGTAGCCATGAGTCGAACCATGCACATTGGTATACCGTCTGGTATTTTGGCAGAGTTCTGCCCAAGCGGCGTTCACGAAATACAGCAACTAGAAGGTGGGCAGGTCAATACAACCTACCGGGTTATAGATGCCTTGGGGGACATATCGGTCATGCAACAAATGGCTCCGAGTTCTTTGCCAAAAGCAACCGAAGATTTTGCCATCGCGTCCGATCACTTGCGAGCAAAGGGCTGGGAAATCGCCGAGCCAGTTCGCGGCATAAGCAACTCGCTCACGCCCGTCGATGTGTTCGGTAAACCATGGCGCAGCTATCGTTATATAGAATCCGACCAGGCGCAGCCACCTCACAGCCAAGCTGGCTTTCGGCAGTTTGCCGGCCTACTGGGCAAACTTCATACTGACCTCGCCGAACTAGACTATGAGCCGAAAGCGACTATACCTCACTTCCATGATTTTTCTCATCATCAAGCACAGCTTACTCGTCGACTATTGCTACTCGACAACAAAGATCAAGACATGGCCGAAATGATCCTAGACGAGATGCAGCGCCTGCCCGATATACCTGGTGCACCTCAACTGATTCATGGTGATCCAAAGCTGACAAATGGGCTCTACAGAAATGGTGAAGTCTTTACATTTATCGACTGGGACACCTTGATGCGTGGTAGCCCTATGCTCGATGTCGCAGATATGCTGCGTTCGATGACAGGAATTCTGCGTGATACAAATCCTGCTATGAACAAAGATGCGCTCTTGCCTATTGTGCTTGGCTACTATGCCCAAGCTCGTCCCGATGTCGATGTTGATACCTATTTTGACCAAGCCGTTCAAGCAACACGATTAATGGCGCTTGGCCTAGCTGCGCGGTACCTAACCGATATTGTAGACGGTAGTTATTTCCAGTGGGATCCCGACCGCTTCCCCGATAATGCGAGCCACAACCGCTATCGGGCCGAACGCCAAGTAGCTAATTTTGCAGCCCTCTAGAGTCAGAGCAATATCTCCTCATGATATAGTGTTACCAAACCAAAGCAGGAGGGTTTATGGCAAAAACAATCACACTACCAGGTCTCATTGATCCGCACGTACACTTACGTGACCCAGGACAAACGCACAAAGAAGATTTCTTTACAGGCACCAGCGCATCCTTAGCTGGCGGTTATACAACCGTGATGGATATGCCCAACAATGCTGAGCCTATTATTTCTTTAGAGCGCCTTGAGGCAAAGATTGCCGGCGCCAAAAGCAAAGCAGTCAGTGACATTGGTTTTCACTTCGGCACGCTGGGCGATAACTTTGAGGAGTTCCCAAAAGTAATCGATAAAGTTATGGGCCTCAAGATCTATATGAATGTTACAACCGGTAACTTCAAAATAGACGCCGACCGTTTGATTGAAATCTACAAAGCATGGCCAGGCAGCAAACCAATACTGTTGCATGCCGAAGACGATGTATCGGACATCGTCTTTAAAACGCTCGCAGCAGTGCCCAAGCAAACCCACATTTGCCATGTGTCATCCGAAGCCGAGCTTACTTTTGTTATGAAAGCCAAAGAAAAAGGCCTGCCGATAACCTGTGGCGTCACCCCACATCACCTGTTTCTAACCAACAAAGATGCCGATCGTCTAGGCGCCTATGGCCACATGAAGCCTTACCTAAAAACAGCTAAAGATGTGCAGTTCTTATGGGATCACCTTGACGCCATTGACGTCATCGAGTCAGACCACGCGCCGCACACCCGTGCCGAAAAAGATAGCGCCGAGCCACCATTTGGTGTTCCTGGAATCGAAACCTGTTTGCCACTTATGCTGACAGCTGAGCAAGAAGGCAAGCTAAACCGTCAGCAGCTCATTGATCGCCTGCACGCAAACCCAGCCAGGATCTTTAACGTCACCGTTGATGACACGACCGTAGTAACTGTTGATATGTCAGAATACGAATTAGTTAATGAAAAACTCCTCACTAAGGCTGGCTGGACGCCTTTTGCTGGCCAACGAGTTGTCGGTAAAGTTACCAATGTGACTTTACATGGCGCTGAAGCCTTTAAAGATGGTCAGGTTATTGTACAGCCTGGCTCTGGAACGCTCCTCCCCTAAATCATGTCCAAGCAACTGCTGTTCATTTCGTACGCAGCGCCAGTCATTCAGTCTCTTCAAGACTTTGTTAGTCAGCACTCCCAAAAGATTGCTCTCATTACGACTGCACTTGAAAAAGAAGTGCAAACTCCTGACTGGTTTAGTAAGGACAAGCAAGCTTTGGCGAGCCTGCAGGACGTATCTGTAACGGAATACACGATTACCGGCAAGACCCTTGAGCAACTCACGCAAGATCTGCAAGATTTTGACACTTTGTACGTAACAGGGGGAAATACCATGTTCCTGCTTGAACAGATTCATAAGAGTGGTTTCAAAGAGTACGCCCAAAAGCATATGAATTCTGGCAAAGCCTATATTGGTCAAAGTGCCGGCGCCATGGTGGCCGGACCGACGTTAGTGCCTGCAGTTCGCTCTGATCATGCTGCTCATACAAAAATTCCTGACAATTTAGAAGGCATGGGATTGATCGATTTTACGGTACTGCCCCACTGGGGCTCTGATGAGCTGCGTAAAGTTTATTTTTCTGAGCGGCTTTTAAAAGCATACGACGAATCGTATAAACTTATACCACTCAGCAACCTGCAATATATTGTAGTAAAAGATGATTGGTACCGCTTGTACAGTTAACAGACATGCTATACTAGCGCGAATGAGCATACCAAGCGATACATTGGCCGGATCAGGCTCGACTTACCATGCCAACATGGATACAGCTGATTATGCTGCGCATATCAACACACCCGCCGGACGTGTGGATTACTACGAACAGTTCCACGAGCCAGTACTTGCACACGCGCGAGAATTAGCTGGCGCCCGCCGACCACGCATGCTCGATATTGCCTGCAGCCCTGGTTTTGAACTGGACTTTATCCCAGAAGATATCGAAGTTTTTGCTACTGACATATCTCCTGATATTTTGCCAGAAGTACAACGACGTCTGGGTGATAGGGCAATGTTTTTTGCTGCCGATGCCAGCAACACAGCATTGCGTCCAGGATTTGCCGATGCCGGTATGATGGTTAACGCCATGATTTATGTTCCTGGCCAAATGCTTTGGACAATGTTTAACGCCCTGCAGCCTGGCGCCCAGTGTGCGGTAAACTTTCGATCTTTTAACAATCCGAATAACGCTGTCTTTTACGATCACTACCTCGAGCGAGGCGGTATCCTCACAGAAGCAGACCTAAAGGTTACTGATGATGTGCACCTGAGCGTGGTCGGGCTTGATTATCGAGGCTGTGTTACCGACGATGAACCACCAAAGCCTGACGAAAAACTACAACGACTTGGGACGCAAACCTACCTAGGTTCTGTAGGTGACATGGTAACACTTGTTACCGCCAGTGGTTTTGAAATCGTAAGCCACGAACCCTACCAGTTCCCATCCCCTGTCAATCCCTGCAACGAAGTAGACGTTTTTATTCTCCAAAAACCCGCTGCTTAAGCTGCGAAAAAGTCTATTGTAATGTCGCTTTAATTTGGGCCGCGAGCTGCGGGTTCCACATTGCTCCACTGACCGACATCACGGTGTCAGCGCCAGCTTCTAGATATTCATTGAAGTCATCTGGTGTCAGTACACCACCCATACTGACGATCTTATAGTCATAGCCAAGCTCATCACGATACTGTTTTAAGAGCCTTGTCATCTCGAGTCCCGCCCATTTGATTGGAGCACCGCTCACGCCCGCTTTTGGTCGGCCCGGAAAGACCTCTTTACCATTCTCGTCCTCAACAGTTGTAGCCATAGTATTAATAGCGCTAAAACCATCAACAATGTTGCCAACTCGTTTCACCAAATCTTTCAGTTGTTCGTGATCGCTGAAATAAGCTAGCTTGATAATGAATTTTAGGTCGGGGTTTGCTTCGCGAACCGCTTTCACAATGCGCTCTGTAATATCCGTATCAAAACATGCCAGGACTGCTTCGCCTTCGTTAGGACAGCTGAGGTTAATCTCTATCACGGCATCGGCACCGGTTTGTCTGATCAACTCAATACCTCGGACGTGGTCTTGCACAAAATCGTCTTTGCCTTTGCCATGTGCTGTACCCTGAAAGGCCGTCAGTAGAGCTTGTCCTTTTTGCAGCAAGGCTTTTGAGTCTCGCAAGAATGGCTGCCACTCGCTCGGCGTTACAGAAGGAATACCAAATGAGTTACTTACCGCTAGACGCTCTGTATAGGCATCGGCAACTTTTACTGTAAAGTCTGGGTCAGTACTGACATCGCCGTCGCATATAACTGGCCGTACTTGTGGGTAGGCATTTAATGGAAAAATGTCAGTCCGTACAGATTTGAGGGTAACAATATCGAAGCCTTTGGCCAGCGCTGCATCAATAAACTGTGTTGTTGGCAACGGTCCAGCGGCTATGCCAAATGGACTGTAGACGGGTGTACCAAAAAAATCGTACTGTGGCTCGCCACTGTTTTTGTACCTTTCACTAGTGTTGGCATAGTCACCAAATGGCCCCTTCGCCTTATTCTCTTCAAAATCAAGTTGATCATCGTACAGCTGAACTTGTTGCAACATAAATTTGTACCCTTTCTGGTTTTAGAATACCATAGCAGTAATGACTTTTAGCGAGAGGGTACAAGCTGCAGCCAAAAAGAATAACTCTTTGCTGTGCGTTGGCTTAGACCCCGACTCACCTAAGCTACCAAAGTCTGTCGCCGACCAGACAGACGCCTACTTTCAATTCTGCAAAGCCATTGTTGATGCTACAGCCGATCTAGCCTGTGCCTTCAAACCAAACAGCGCTTTCTTTGAAGGACAAGGTGCAGATGGCGTAGCCCACCTCAAACAGCTCTGCGATTACATCAAGCAAGCACATCCAGATATTCCTATTATCCTCGACAGCAAGCGCGCCGACATTGGTAACACCAATAATGGCTACGTTGCGCAAAGCTTTGACTACCTGGGTGCTGACGCAGTCACCGTTCATCCATACTTAGGGCAAGAAGCCTTGGAGCCATTCCTGTCACAAGCAGAAAAAGGAATTATCATTCTTTGTCGTACCTCTAACCCGGGTGCCGGCGAGTTCCAAGATCTATTGGTAGACGGTAAGCCCGTCTACCAACATGTCGCCGAGCGCGTTGCTACCACGTGGAACACAAACAAAAACTGTTTACTTGTAGTGGGTGCAACGTATCCAGACGAAATAGCCGAAGTACGTAACATTGTAGGACCTGACATGTTCTTACTCATCCCCGGCATTGGTGCGCAAGGCGGTGATTTAGAGAAAACCGTAAAGGCTGGTGGTGAAAATGTGTTGATCAACTCGTCACGCGCAATTTTGTACGCAAGCAGTGGCGATGATTACGCAGACGCAGCCCGCACCGCAGCGTTAGAGTTTAAAGACGAAATTAATAAATATCGCTAACCGCGCGTTAACGAAGGAGATACCATGGCAGATACATTGAAGAAAGAAATTGCACTCGAGCTACACAACATTGGTGCTTTGAAGTTTGGTGAATTTACCTTTAAGAGTGGTATCGTCAGCCCGATGTACATGGATCTTCGCCTATTCGTGAGCCATCCCAAGCTACTCAAGAAGGTTGCCCAGGCATATGCGCAGATTATCGAACCACTCACCTACGACAAGCTTGCCGGTATTGCCTATGCAGCGCTACCGATTGCTGGTGCCGTCAGTCTAGAAATGGAAAAGCCATGGATTTATATGCGCAAAGAAGGCCTAGCTAAAGGCTACGGACTCAAAAAAGCTATTGAGGGTGAGTACGATAAAGGTGACACAATTGTCGTAATTGACGATTTGATAACCAAGGGCGACTCAAAGCTTGAAGTCATCGAACCGTTCAAGAGCAATGATCTCGAAATTAAAGACTTCGTAGTGCTGATCGATTACGAAAAAGGCGGTAGCGCCTTGCTACGAGAAAAGGGTTACGCACTGCACGCTGTTATGACCATGCGAGAAGTTGTGGACATCATGCACGACGAAGGCAAAATTGACGACGCCAAATACAAAGAGTGCGTCGACTTCTTAAGTAAATAGTGCCTAGGACTGGTTCTTGCCGCCGAATAGTGCGGAGACTGAATCGCCTGAATGGACAGCTGAAATCGCATCAGCCAGCAGCTGCCCAATTGGTAAGACTTTGATTTTCTTAGATTTCTTGGGCAGAGGCAGCGTATCGGTGACGACAACCTTTTTAAAATCAGATGCTTCGATGCGTTCTAGTGCAGGGTCAGATAGTACACCATGTGTCGCTAGGCCATAAATCGACTTGGCGCCGTGCTCTTTCAAGATTGTAGCAGCTGCACACATAGTGCCAGCCGTATCGATCATGTCATCGATAACGACACACTGCTTGCCTTTGACATCACCGATCAAATACTTTGCTTCGGCAACATTGTGTTTTACGTACGACCGCTGTTTGTGCACTATGGCCATGCCGCAACCAAGGAAGCTGCTGTAGCGTTCGGCCGTTTTAGCTCGACCAGCGTCAGGCGACACAATAACTAGGTCATCAAGGTTAAAGTTTTCGGTAATAAATGTAGTCAGTATTGGCATGCCTACCAAATGGTCAAATGGCCCATCAAAAAAACCTTGGATCTGACCAACATGCAAATCGACACTCATAATTCGGTCGGCACCAGCATGCGCCAACATATCTACGACCAGCTTTGCGGTAATCGGTTCACGACCACTTGATTTGCGATCTTGCCGAGCGTACCCCAAAAATGGACAGACCGCTGTGATTGACCCGGCCGAAGCCCGCTTGCACGCATCAATGATGATTGCTTGCTCCATAATAGCTTCGTTAACGCTACGGCTATGTGTCTGCATCACAAAGACGTCGGCACCGCGAATGGTTTCGCCCAGCTTCACACTTATTTCACCGTTCGCAAAGGTGCCTAGTTTTATGTCACAGGGCTTTATACCCAGACGCTTAGCGACATCTTCTGTTAATGTCGGATGCGACCTTCCCCCAATAAGATGCAGCTGACGCTGCACGACGCTTGCGCTCATACCGATCAGTGTATCACACCGGCTTGCACGCCCTCTAGGTATCCTGTCATTAATTGTTGCAGATGCTCAGGTGCCTGCACAACTTCTGGCCCAGCCTGCGGAGGTCCAAGCTCTCGGCCCGCCATATTGCTGGCGTTCATCAACAGTGCCGCAGTCTCTACCAGCGGGTCCTCGATTGTCGGTGCACCTACCGCTGCAACCATATGCAAGGTGGCCAACTGACGAATGTTGCGGCGCGCTGCGTGATATTGGCCAAAAGGCATCGCCTGTCCGTCGGCGATTGACTGAATTGTGGCGTGCCTATAATCCATGCGTCCTGTGAACTTTGCCAAGTTGACGGGTCTTGCGTTGCGGGTCGCAAATGGTCGGGCCTCGTCCGCCCAATACACAATACGGGGCAGATCCTTCACGGCAACCGCGCCAACTTGACTCGTATCTTTTGCAGTCCCCATGGCACGGCACAGTTCTTTAATGGGTCGAGGCGCTTTGGCATGGGCCATTATGTCATACACTGCCCGCACAGCCAGGAGCCGTTTACGTGACCAAGTCATACTTATCAATGAAGAGCTTGAGCCTTCCGATTCTACTTCACTCTCTGCTAAATGCCGTACAGCCAGTGCAGCGATCATTGAAAAGTCGAGCCCTTCACGAGTGACATCTAGACCTTTTTCGAGCAACGCTTTGCAGTCTGCTTTGGCCGTCACTAGACCAGGTATCACCTCGGGGAACGCTAATGATTCTCGTGGGCCTTTAGCAAGGGCTCTTGCTCTGTGCTCAATAGCTGGTCGTGTCACCGTCTTATACATCGCCACCATACTAACAGATACGATGAATATTGACTATATGTCTTTGCGATATTCTAGTATGTCGCCGGGCTGACAATCCAGTGCTACACAAATAGCTTCGAGTGTAGATAAACGCACTGCTTTGGCTTTACCGTTTTTTAGGATAGAAATATTAGCCATAGTAATACCGACTTTATCGGCCAATTCGGTTACACTCATTTTGCGCTTGGCCAGCATAACATCAACATTAATAATTATTGCCATAGTTAAACCGTAAGATCATTCTCTGACTTAATAGCTATCGCCTGTCGCAGTAAACGCTGCACAACAGTTGCAAAAACTGCTACCGTGAATGCCGCACCGCTGAAACCCATAGCTATGACGATTAACCCTGGAGCATCATCCTTTTGTGCCCATATATAAAAGAATGGCAGCCCTGCTGCAAAAATAGCACTAATTGTCAGACCAGAGTATGCAATTCGCTGTAGCGCTAGAACTGACAATTTAGAAAATGCCCGGTTCTGATCAATGTACTTCACGAGCTTTAATGCCTGATACAGCGCGGCAAAGAACGGTATTGCAGCAGCATAAAGAACAACCAGTATGCCTCTCATGGCAAATACAACATCCGGATCGTTAGGATACTCTTTGGCAGCTCCAGCCCAGCCTCCTGGTAATGCAAAGATACATATTGCCAAGACTATTGACCCAATAACCGCCAAAGCGATTCGTAATACTATTGTTGATACACGGTTCATGATTGCTTTCTTCATGAAAGAAGAATAACACAGTATTTGTCGTTTTACAATATGTTTTTATTGAGTATCAAGCCATTCGTACGCAGCTTTTCGACTTTTGAACGTCAGGATCTGTAGCTTATCGTGCTTGTACTGTTGTATACCCGCAACCACATCTTTCCTCGACTTCAAACGGAACTGCAGTACATACCAAAAGAATATTGGATCAATTTTCTCAACCCAATCATCAGGCATTTCTGCACGTGTTGTATTACGATACTGCCACCTTCTTTTCAGGACACTCCAAACTGAAAGCCACGTTGGCACATCCATCAAGATAAGCAGATCTGATTTCGGTATTCTGGCTGGGTAGGTTGTGCTGTAATTACCTTCGCTTATCCAACGATCTTTACTCGTAAGATCCTTGGCTAATGACAGCCACGCCTCTTTGTTTTGCGAATAATCCGTGCCCTTTTGGTGATAATAATAGTCCAGATGATGTACAGGTATACCCGTCTTTTTGCCAAGAGCTCGTGCAAACGTTGTCTTGCCTGCACCAGGATTACCAAGGATAGTGATTCTTCTCATTTTTTTGGGGCTGGCAGCTCACTGACAGTACCGGCTACAAATTCACGCATCCAGGCAGTGTCGGCAATCTTGGCTTCGGGCACTATAAAAGCTGGCTTTGCACCGTCATACGGCGACTCTTTAATTAGGCCTGCAGCAAAACTCTCGCCAAAGTCAGTGACCTTAATAAACAACACTCCGTGATTAATCTGACCAGCGACTTTCTCGTCTATATAGACAATGTATTCGCCCATCATAGGCCGGATACGGGCTTCCGCAACAACTTGAATTTTTTCTAGAATGCTCTGAGCCTGTTCTTTGGTAGTCTTCATAAATCCAGCATAACAGACAATCTAGCGCTTTTGCACTCGACCAGACGTCTTAGCTATCGCATATATTAAGACGAACGCACCCAGCGTTATGGCCGTGCAGACTATCAAAACCCGAAGATAACCCTGCTCGGCAGCATTCAAAAATGGATATGGATACCAGTTTACAAGGTGCCCCCGCACCAAGCTATATAGTACATAAAGCATTGGGAATATTGCCCAAACAATACCCTGCTTAAATGTGATTTTTGTTTTTGATGATATAAATAGCCAATCAAGCGCCACTACGACAGGAATAATATAGTGCAGGACCGTGTTGTCCCATGGTACTGCGGTCAAGTCCCCGTCCAGCCCCGACAGTAACAAGGAAAAAACCACCCCGACAACAACCATATTGAGAGTATTAGCTCCGCGTAGCATACTAATGGTTTTGCTGTGTAAACCTCGCCACGCAGCGAATGCACTAATTGCTAGAATGATGACCGCAAGGATATTAGACTGAATGGTAAAGTAGCTAAAAAAGTTTGCAGGTACAAATTTTTCCCTTTGAACCAAGACTACAATTTCTGTAATAATCGCACTGAGCCCAAGCAGAGCAAACCCAGCCGGTAAAGTACAATGCCTAGCCTCACTTGTCGCTCCTTAGAATTTTGCTCATTACCTTACCTTTTGCAAGCTCGTCGATGAGCTTGTCGAGATATCTAATTTCTTGCATGAGGGGTTCTTTGATTTCCTCGACCCTTACACCACAAATCATACCTGTGATCAGCTTTCTACTTGGGTTTAACCTAGGTGCGTTCGCAAAAAACTCTTCAAAAGTGACCTGCTCTTCGACACTAGTTTGTAATTGTTTATCGCTATACCCCGTGAGCCAGCAGATAATCTGATCTACTTCGGCTTTTTGTCTGTCCTTTTTCTCTGCTTTAGTTATGTACAGTGGGTACACCCTAGCAAAGGTCATTGTATAAATACGTTGATTTCGTTCATTCATAAGGTAATCATAGCAAACAGTAGCGTATACTTTCTGTAATAAGGGCCCTACTTTATGCATGACAAATCTGCCAGTCAACAAATTGATGACATCATTAAAACCTACGGAGGATGGAAGGGTGAAGTTCTTTCGCAAATCCGTGCAGCCATATTGGCCAGCAGCCCAGGTATAACTGAAGAAATAAAGTGGAAAATGGCCAGCAGACCAGAAGGCCTGCCTGTCTGGAGTCATCAAGGCATTCTTTGCTATACCGAAACGTGGAAAGACAATATAAAGCTGCTCTTTGCCAAAGGGGCGCAGCTACAGGACACCGACAAGATTTTTAATGCTCGACTAAACAGTTCAGCGCTCCGTGCGATTGAACTGCATGAAGGTGATGCCGTAAATGGTCCGGCTATTCAGAAACTCGTCCTGTCCGCAATTGAAGTCAATCAAAACAAGGCATCGTAATTGTTAGCAACTCACTCCGAGAAAGCTTGTCTCAGTCCAAAATAGGCCTGAGTTGGTTCGAAACGACTAGTAAAGAGCAGGTCACGAGAGTTAGCCCTGGTGAGCTTTTTCACGAGATCGTTCTTCATAGTCAAACCAAAGACCGTCATGCTCTTACAAACCTTAGACTCAATACAGGCGCGCGTAACATCATACATAATTCGGGACTCCAACTTATCCTTATCTGCTTCACTTTGTTTTACAGAGTTACTATTGATGTCAAACTCAGTGATATAGATCGACACTCCAAGCTCACCAAACCGTTTCATGTTGTCGAGCAAGGCTTGTTTAGGAGGAATATTCGAAGCATTAATGTGCATTTGCATACCAATACCGTCGATTGGCACACCTCGAGCCTTTGCCGCTTTTATATACACATACATAGCGTCCGAAACCTTGTTTTTGGTTTCATTATTAAAGTCATTAAGAATCAGCTTAGCGTCAGGGTCAGCTTGCTTGGCCCACCTAAAGTAATCATCGAGCAGCTCGTATTCGTAACCCAACTCGTCACCATAAAAGCTTCTTAAACCATACAAATGCTGGGCTTCGGTAAAGGCTTCGTTCACGACCGAATATTCACGCACTCTGCCCTTATAATGCTGCATGACTTTGGTGATGTGATCGCGCAAAATAGCCCGCAGCTGATCTTTAGAATAGTTCCCTTGCTCGAGCCACTTTGGAATCATGATCCGATCACCCCAAATCAGGTGGTGTAACTGCACAGGCATGTTGTTGGCCGCTGCAAAGGCAACAATAGTGTCGGAAGTCGAGAAATCAAACTCAGTTTCTGACGGTCTTAGCTCTTTAAAATGTGCACCACCGTCTATGGTTACCAACCCAAACTGATCACGAACAAGGTCTGGGTAGATTCTATCGTTGAGTTTATGGTCATAGACCAGCATGCCCAAGTCAATACCGTGTTTTGCAGCCAGATCTTTAAGTGACGGCGATGGTAGATCTGGTGCCCGTAAAGATACGTATGAGATCGAAGAAAAAGCTACCACGATGCCCAGCCCCAGCGCGAGAACCAGCTTGGGATATTTCCATGGGTTACTTTGTTTCTTTTTATGCTTAGTCACTGCTCATATCATAGCAAATGGCTACTTGTATGGCTGGGTCGATTCAATAACAGATAGTATGTCTGCGCTGTATTTTTCGAGTTTTACGGTGCCAATTCCACTAATCCGAGCTAAGGCCTGTTTGTCGCTTGGCAAGATTGCCGCGATTAGTTTAAGGGTCTTGTCAGGCAAAATCACGTAGGCAGGGACACTCTGCTTATCAGCTTGCTTGGTGCGCCATTGTTTGAGCTTTTCAAATACCGCCTCGTCGTAATCTGCTAACAGCTTGTCCTCGTCGGACTGCAAAGCTTTACGGACTGTCTGGTGATACTGGTCCATCGACTTTTTGCTTATTGTCTTTAGGCCAGCCACTGCTTGTGCAGATCGCGCTTTGAGCTGGGCATCAAAATCTATGATCAGTTCGTTAACCACCATGGCCATATTGTTAATGCCCTTAATATACAGCCCCTCAATACTTCTCACCCGAGACAAGGCCACGTACCCCATGCCTGGCTCAAATGATTTAGAAAGGTCTACTTCGGCTGCGTCTAGGCTCATACCCTGACTTTTATGAATCGTTATAGCCCAAGCCAGCCGCAATGGTAATTGCTCTACCTCGGCAATGGTCTTGTCGCCGTCTTCTGTCTTCCAGCTATGTGGCTCAACGGTAATCCGTTTGTGTCTGGTCTGGACAACCGGCTGACCAGCATCGTTAAATTCGAGCACTTTACCTAAGGTACCGTTATAAAAATCTTTGGTTGGGTTATTGGCCACAAACATAACCTCGGCACCAACTTTAAGCTGCAGTTGTTCAGGTGCCAAGCAGCGTTTTATTAGCGACTCCACAGCATTCTTTTGCCCATGTGTCGCCATAATATATGACGTAGTTTTGCCTTTTATCTTCTTTAGCTCTTCTGTATTGATATCGTCAACATGCGCATTGTGCGTATACAGCTTGATGATATCTTCGTCTTTAGGAGCTGGCTTCATACGCTCACTGAGCTCTTCGAAATGCGTCTCGTCGACATTATTCGCTCGAATAGCGTTCAGAATATTCAAAAGACTACTGTCGTCTTGTCGGTGCTGCTCTTCTAAGTAGCAGATCTTCAGCCCCATGGCTTTCCATGCGGCAGACTTAAAGATAAAGAATGGTTCACCTGATTTGGAGACGGGAGGTAACTGAAACAGGTCACCACTCAAGACAACCTGCAAGCCTCCAAAAGGTTTTGTCTTGTCCTTAAAGGCTCGAGTGATAGCATCAACCGCGTCAAGGATGTTGCCGTCTAACATAGATACTTCATCGATAATGAGCACCTTTGTTTCTAGCATTCGCTTCTTCAGGGTAGGCCGAGTCAAAATACTATCGATATCTATAGCGTCACCCGCACCCAGACCAGCCCAGGAATGAATGGTCATGCCGTTCATATGTGTTGCTGCGATGCCGGTACTTGCCGTCACACCAACCGTAATGTTGTTTTCACGAAGATATTTGATGTATTGGTTCAATGCAAAAGTCTTACCGCTACCAGCAGCACCAGTCAGGTACACATTGTGCCCCATCTTTAATATATCTAACGCCTCGTTCTGTAACATGAATCATCAGTATGTCAGGAAACGTGAGGGTCTCGCAACGTTAGTTTCGCAACAAAAGTTCTATGCATCTAGTAAGGCCGTGGTTGACACAGGGGTTCTAGTTTCTTGCACAATCAACCCCTCGCTATTGCGCTCTGGACTGTACACTTCAATCTTTTCTATATCCAGGCTGTACATTCTTTGGGCAGGTTTTGGAGCCATATAAAAACTCTGCTCTATTGCTTGTCTGCTGTAGCGAGTTCGAACGGCATTATGCACACTCAGCGCTTCTGTGAGTTCGTCGTCCTGACACTCGTGCCCGTTGACGGCAGTTATGTACACGCCGCCTTGCCCTTTGACAAAAGAGTCAAACAAAACCACAAAGGCTTTTCCGGTACGCGCTATGTTCTTGCTATGTAGTGAATCGCTATGCGAACCAATGTAAAGTTTCGAAAGATCGTCGTTATAGATCAACATCAATGGTGAGTTATGCGGCGTACCATCCTCGCTGACCGTTGCATACGCTGCATGCCTCACCGTCTTTAGAAGCTTCTTGGCATTTGTGATCTGCTCAGGGCTAGCTTCAGGACTATCCTTCAACGACTACCTCAAAACCGCCGTATGCCATTTTTTGCATGTCATTTGGCATTTCAAAATCAGTTTCTTCGCTGTAGGTTTCGTCCATTTCGGCCATGACCTTAGCGTTGACTTCATCGCGGTGTTCTTTAGATTCAAAAACGATGAACGAGTACCAGACGTTGTCATCGTCACTGGCATCGGTCATGTCTTTGTAGCCGCGTGATTTTTGATCGCCCATTTCTTGGACCTTAAGATCATTGCCTTTACATTCAAAGTATTGGAGTGCGCCGTTCTTCATCCATGAATCACGACCAAGCTCAGCCATTTTCTGGTATTCAGCTTCTTTGCCCTTTGGTACTACTAACACAAAACCATCTACATACTTTGCCATTGCCTTGTCCCCTTTTACGTCTTATGTACTTTTAGTTTACTCCACCTAGTACTCGACCCAAAGATTACAAAGAGCTATATTTCGAAGTACTTCAGAGATTGAGCGAGGTGTTCCTTGCCGTTTTCTATTCGCTTCTTAACATCCTCGCTGGGACTCCAGGTATAGCGGCGAATACGAAGTGTCATTTTAGAAACGGTGTAGCGTAGTCTAAGTAGCTCAAATTTAGCCTCAAAGTCAGCCGGCTTTTCAGCAACACTAAAGTAGCCCTTTAAGAACGCGTCCATACGTTTTGGCTCAAAGAATGTGCTCCAGCAGGCAATATCTGACACTGGGTCGCCACCGACACATTCGTCGTAGTCCAGAATACCCGTAACACTCTTGCCATCTGTGAGCAGATTCCAATCTGCAAAGTCATTGTGTACCAGGACTGAATCACTGACTTGCAGTAGTGGGTTGTCGTCGGTAAATAGTTTGGCTACCGCTTCGCTTTGAGCCGGCGTGAATATACCTTCATCAACGAGCACTTTAAGGTTAAACGGCAAACCTGCACGCAACGCTTGCGCATAGGTTTCGTGTAGTCCAACCGATTGACCAGTCTTAGCCTTCTCATTATCGAAAGGCCCGAACCCAGTTACTGACACAGTGTGCATTCGCGCCATTGTTGCACCTACTTCAGCAATCAGGCTGTCTTCATCTTCAGGGTGCTGTTCTAGCCACCGCCGAATCGCAAAGCCCGGCAGCTTTTGCAGTACATGAAACGCAAAATCATCGCCGCCTTCAAAATCATGAATTGCAAAGGTCTGATATGTCGGCAGTCCTGCCGCGCGAACCTTATCGGCAGCCGCTGCTTCAGCATGGAAGTAGCCATTCAAGACTCCTTTCGGGAAACAGCGCATTATGACTTCGTCACCACCTTCAAGCACACCAACTCGCACCGAGCTCACATTGCCCAAATTTGTTTGTGCTTCTTGGTCTAGTGGTTGTATTGACGCAAGCTTATCACCAGGCAGTACAGCATTTACCCGCTCTAGAAGTTCATCGTCCGTGAAATAGCGATGTCGATCCGCCCAAATGTGACCAGCCTCTTCTGGCTCAACCGCACGGTCGGTCTGCCAATAAAACACGTCCGATCTATCGGCAATTGATGCGTTGATTCGGTTTAAGTCGAGATTGTTTTCTGAAGTCATAAAACTTAAATGTAATTATAGCAAATTTTAGGTTTACGCGTGCTCAGTTTCTGAGAGAGACTTTGTGTAGTGATAGGATTTTTCGACTATCTGGGTCAGCACGGACAGGTCAATATCGCTCAAACGCTTAATGTAAATACACACCTTACTGGTTGTATGTTTACCAAGTTTCGCAAACAAATCGGCATTACGAGATTCATCATGAGCATCTATATAGACGGTTAACTTGCCCTTACGCGGAGAGAATGCGATAACCGGTGCGTCGCCTTCTCGGCCACTCGCATACTTATAGTGATAGCTATCGAAGCCAATGATAGCTGGGCCCCACATTTTAGCCTCACAGCCACTCACCTTGGTCATGATGTCAATAAGTTTTAGACAGTCGCTGACTACCTCTTCGTCATTAAGCGTATTCAAAAAGCCTGTTACTGAACTGTCCGTTTGCTTAGTCTTGTTCTGGTCTGTCATATTCGAATTTTAGCTCCTTGTAGCTATTTATTCCTTACTTCAACGTGCTGAATTTTTCCGTTGGCTACAACGACATATTCAAGCCCGGAACTATTGGTAGCTTCACCCGAATTTGTAGTTGCTTCAAAACTATAGTCAAACAGGATAATGCCAGGGCTTTACTTCCTCTGCTGAATTTACTTGCCAGTGGAGCTTCTGAAACTTTGAAAGGAACTCTTTCTGCATATCGATGATGTCTGCTACCCCAAGATATACGCCAGTATTCTGTGAACTGCAAGTAGTTGTACTGGTGAACAGTTTGGCAATTTCATCAAAGTCACTTCTGTTTGAAAGATCAAAGTAATGCTTGGCTATTTCGAGGGCCGTCATGCCTAGATACTCTTAAAGTTTTCTCTTAGTACTTTCATCACTCCCGTAATATCCCCCTCCGCCTTGAACAGTGTAAATGACTTCTCGTCAAAAGGGTTAGAGTGTATATGGAATTGCCCTTTTTCCATGTGTAATGTATCTCCAGGATTTAAAACTTTGTCAAAGGATCCTTCGCCGTCAATATCAAAGACCGTCATCTGACATTTGCCGCTTATTTGTTTTAGGTTCTCGAATGCCTTTGGTCGATTATGTTTAGGTAGAGCAGCACCAGGAGGAATGTACATAACTCCGGTTGTGAACTTTTCGTCAGAATGAGCAAACACAAACTCTACGCCAGTTACTGGATCTTTCCAAGCTTCAAATGGTGTCATATTATTTCTCCTCGCTCAGCACTCTGGCTCGAGATAATTTTCATAACTTCATCATAACAAAAATACACCCGAAGGTGTATTTGACAGATTTACCAAATTGGTGCGGGTCAGGGGACTCTAACCCCTGGCCTCGTCCTTGGCAAGGACGCGCTCTAAACAACTGAGCTAGACCCGCGTAACAGATGAAGATTATACTGGACTTTAGCGTTACACTCAAGTCAGTATTTTTTGCTGATCTTTTGCTTAGGCGGCCTCCATTTCATCAATGACTTCTTCGACATGGTCGTAGCGTGAGCGGTACGGGTCTAACATCAGGATATGTTGCCCTTCTTTGACGCTATGTGACCTGTCTAATGTCGCCCTGCTCCAGTCTGTACCCATACCTCTAATGGGGTGTTTTGGTCTTTCTTGAGACCTACGTGTCCATGCCATGACTGCACCGATCAGGCGGCCGCGGGCGTGAGCACGCGTGTCAGCTGGCGGCACCGAACCGTCTACAAGGTTGTCGCCATACGGTATATCAGCAGATTTATGTTGCAGGCGTAGCCCAAACCCAGTTTCAGGGTCGAGGTCTGTCCAGTTGCGAGCAGCGGCAACCATATGCGGATGCCTCATATCCACGCCTCGCCTTTCGCGCATGGCATTCAGAAAATTGCGTTTACCGATCCATTCTACTCGGTCAACACACGCAGATGGGCCACTCTGTAGATCTTCGAGAATACGTATCCATTCTTTTATGGCTATCTGCTCTTCCTCGGGCAGAGGATGCGTTTCTGCAAACTGCTTGCTGCGTAGTGCCAGTAGGTACTGAATCTCAAGCGCTGTGTACGTCTTTTGTGTATTTGCCATTTCTAGTGGCTGCTTGAGCCAAACGTCTTTAGCTACCTGGTGAGTTGCTGCGACCGGATTCTGCAAATACAGGTCACTCAAGTCTACCCCTCCCTCTACTAACCGCATAACCACCGAAGTAGTAGCCATCTGCAACCACGCTGGGAACTTCCACAGATGTGGGTCAACAGGAGTTATATGTTGTCGTCGATACATGTCTGCGTCAGCGTGTGGCTCGTCACGCATGTCGACCAGTGGTCGCCAGAGCTCTTGGTGTGCCTCACCATGGTTGAGAGACCTAGTACTGTCGGCTTTTTGTGACACCAAATATGTTCCGTCTGGACGCAGATCGCCAGCACCCGCAAAGACTTGTCGGGTTGCAAGGTGCACGGCCAATGGCAATATGTACTGTTCTTGCCAACATTCGGTTCGTGGCGTCAGATAGTTTTCGTGGTATCCCCAATAGAAGATACCGTTGTTTACGTTCTTAGTGATCTTAAAATCAGCAATTCGTCCGGCCTCTTTGGCTCGCTGCATAGCACGGAACACAAACTGACCGCCCCAAAATTCGCGTTCTATAACGCTCCTAAAAGAGACTTCTTCTGCAGTGGCAAATTCAAAGTGACCATTAATATCAGGGTATGCCCTGTCTCCCGTTTCTAAATGATAGCCGGCGTGGGCAACATCTTCGTCCATGTAGTCATAGACATAGCGCGCAATCTCATGGCCCACAAGCATGTGACCGTTAAATTCACGCTCGACCTGGCAACCGTGCTCGGTTTCCGTTCCAGCCAAACGTTTAGTGTCTGAAGTAAATGTCTGCACTTCCATACGTCAGGATCCCATAACCAGCCTATGCTTGGCAAATTACGCGTATATGAACCGGTTACCTAGTCAGTCAATAGTAGAAAAAGATGCACCATAGCCAACGTGCAGTTCATTTTTTCTACACCCGTATTACCAAACCAAAATCCCGAAGAATATCGGGATTTTGGTTTGGTGGCTCCTCCCAGACTCGAACTGGGGACACAAGGCTCTTCAGGCCTCTGCTCTACCAACTGAGCTAAAGAGCCAGATTATGCTTCGGAAGAAGCATAACTGCTGTTTGGTCAACCTGTATAGGATACCCGATCAGGGGTGATTTTTCAATGCTACTTCTTTTTGAAGCGATCTTTGTCACGAGTGCTTAGCTTCGCGATGACTCGCTCCATAGCGGCGTCGAGGTCAAGCTTCTGACTGTTCGCTAAGCAAATAGCCGCGTAGATAACGTCAGCTAGTTCGTCTTCGAGTGGCTCGTGTTCTTCGCTAACCTTTTTTGGCTTATCTCCAAAGGTGTGGTTTACAATACGGGCTACTTCGCCAACTTCTTCTGTCATGCGCGCCAGAATACTGAGCGGGTCCCAATAGGGCTTTTCATAGAGTTGCAGTTCAGCGTCAATACGCTGCTGATATTTTTGCAGAGACATAGGGTCTTCTTTCTGCCGCAGTCTGTAACTAGCGGACGAGTTTTTTGAGCGCGTCTGTCATTTCCATTGGAAGGACAAAGACACTCTTTTGTGATGGTTCTACCGATATTTTTTCGAGTGTTTGCAAGGTACGAATTGCTACACCACCTGGTGATTCACTCAAGATCTTGGCGGCTTCGGCAACCTCTTGGGCGGCAGCTTTTTCACCACCGGCCGTGATGATAACGGCACGGCGCTCACGCTCGGCTTCTGCCTGCTTAGCCATAGCGCGCTTCATATCTTGTGGCAGCTCGATGTTTTGGATCTTTACATTCTCGACGTCAATTCCCCATTTATCGGTTTCACTGTCGACGACGTTCTTGATTTGGGTACTGATCTCGTCACGCTTGCTGAGTAATTCGTCTAGCTCAACATTACCAACCACATCACGTAGTGCTGCTTGGGCAAACTGTGCGGTGGCGTAGGTGTAGTTTGTCGTTTCTAGCACAGCCTTTTCTGCCGAAAGCACACGGAAGTACACAACTGCATCGACACCAATAGTTACGTTGTCTTTGGTGATAACTTCTTGCTTTGGCACGTCAACAGGAGTTGAGCGTACATCTACTTTGCGGAGCGTTTGGACGATAGGAATGATAATGTTCAGCCCCGGGTTACGCATGCCAGTGTACTTACCGAGCGTCAAGATGACCCCTCGTTCGTACTGATTAATAATGCGTATACCGCTTGCCAGAATAAAGATTCCAACAAAAACTATAGATGTTATAAAGCCTTCCATGTATTCTCCTTGTTCTTTAACTATACCACCTGGTTACAAGGTTGAATATGCAAACAAAAAACTCATCCTTTCAGATGAGTTGCTTGTATGGTGGGCGCTGAGGGACTCGAACCCCCGACCCCCTCGGTGTAAACGAGGTGCTCTAGCCAACTGAGCTAAGCGCCCAAATTTTTCTAACAGAGGTGATTATAGCAAAGTAAATAGCAATCGTCTATAGCTTTATGCTTTCATTTACCACTGTAAAATGCTAGAATACGATGTCTGTGCGCGAGTGCTGGAATTGGTAGACAGGCTACGTTGAGGTCGTAGTGTTCCTTAGGGACGTGGAGGTTCAAGTCCTCTCTCGCGCACCATTGATATATATGCATAAGTGTATATAATAGTATTTTGTATGACACATTTAGTAAACTACCGTACCACTGCAACCGCCGTTGCCCCTCGCGAAGGGGTATCTTTGGCTGGTCAAAATTCAGTTCGCAATACCATATAGAAAATAGTTTCTTTACTATCCAGTAGACCAGCCAAACGGCTGGTTTTTTAGTAAGGAAAATTTGTGAAACGCTATGAGGATAGTGACTATTTTGAGAAGAAAAGATTACAAGATTGGAACAAAGAACATAACGCAGGTGGCTTCCGTTGCTCGCACTGTAGACAATTTGTCGTAATAAACGACTACATGGGAACAGTGAACCGAAACCACTGTAACATATGCTTCTGGTCAAAACATGTCGACAGCCAAACAGGAGACCGTAGGTCTGACTGCAAAGGTGGTATGCAGCCAGTAGGACTTACCTTTAAGCATGAAGGATTCGGAAAAGTGGGTGAAATCATGTTCATACATGCTTGTTTGTCATGCCCAAAAATCCATATAAATAGAGTTGCCCGGGATGACCCTGAATACGGCATACTGGAGATCTTCGAGCAATCATTTAGTATGGCCGCAGCAATGAAACAGCGGCTTGAAAGACAGGGTGTCTACCTGCTTTGCAAACAAGACACTGACCAGGTCCGGATTCAGCTCTTTGGGAAGTAACCTTCAGTGGCACCACCTACGTACTTTGGTGGTGTCACTTGACATGGCTCATGTCTAGGCTGCTTCCTGGTAGAACTTCTGGTTATAGCTTTCGACAACCATGCTGCCCGTCGGTCCGCCATCAGAGATTGGGACTAGGGTTGTAATGCTGGCGTTGTCTGGCTTGTTTGTTCTATCCAGCTTCTTGAACGCCACACTATCTAGCCCCTGTACGTTTGCTACCAGCGAGAGTATAGATACGTGGTGTGTGACAATCATAATGTCGAGACCCGGATAATCCACGCACAGCGTATTCATCTCCGATCTCATTCGCTCCCTGACATCTGGAATGCTTTCACCCTGAGGATACCTGTACCAGTAACTTCCTTCGAGTGCATGCAAACGTTGCTGCTCTGGGTGGAGAGTATAGAAAACCTTCCAGTCATTGTAGAGATTAGCTAATCCGTGCTCTCTTTCTCGAACTCGTTCTTCGACTATCGTTTCAACGGCCCCCAATTCCGGCCAGCCTAACACCATGCCTGCTAATGTCTGTCCTGTGCGCAGATACGGCTAGGCTATCACGAGATCCGGCAATTCACGATTACCGCTAAGCCCTGCACCCGTTTCATATAATTGACGATTGCCATTGTCGCTGAGATCACTTGCACCAAAGGAAAGAACCTGCGCATCGAGTAACTCGTTCGCCAATTCGACTGCTCGCTCAGGATTCTCTGAGCGAGCCTGAAAAGCTGCATCGAACTGTCTGTAAAGCGGATGCGCCTGTTTTACTGCGGCCATTTTATTGTAGGCAGATTCTCCATGTCGTACTGCAGCTACACGTTTAGGTAAATGCATATCAACATACCTCAAAACTTTCTTGCGTATTATGTGGTGTTCTGACCCGGCCCGAAGGCCGGGCTTTAATTTGAGCTACGAATCGCTACGCGCCTGGAGGAACTACCAGAACTGTGCTCACGATGTCTTTGCCGTGCGCTTGTGCGGCCACAAGGTCGATATCTTTGAATGGCTCATGGTATTCGAGATCGTCGTTTCTGTAGGCAAACTCGCTAAAGCCAAACTTTTGGAAGAGTGGCAAAGATGCGCTACATGCCAAAGCGCTGACTACTGCCAGTGTAACTTTTTCTTGCCCGGTGCCCACCTGCGCAGCTATATCACCCAGGGCAGTCTCGAGCACCAATCCACCAATACCCATGCCCTTCATGTCTGGTTTTACAGCCAAACTTTCAATAGTAAAGTGTGGAACATCTTTGTAGTCCATACCTTCTCTGGCGCTGCCAAAACAAAGCGCAAACAGCTCAGTGTGCGCAGTCGTCGCAATATGGCCAACGGTGTGACCGTTAAACAAAACGTACTTACTGGCGGCTGCGTCATCGATGAGCTCTGCCATGGATTTTGGTTTTGTATCTGGCACGCCAGCCGCCAGCCATTGGCTCGCATTTATAGCATGCATTGCTAAACTTTCTAGCTCATTACCGTGTGTCACCACGGCTGCGCTAATATCGAAATTTTTCATATCTACTCCTAGAAATTGAATATTAAAAAAGCCCCGTTTTGCGGGGCATGACTAGGGCTTAGATTATTTTCTTAACAACTACAAGGACAGCTCCCGCAAATACGGCTGCTGCGTCGGCGAACAATTGAACTGAAGTTAAGAATCTTCATAAAAATGATAATATCATGTACTAAGCTATCGCGCAAACCACTCTTAGCGTTTCTTTTTGAGGCGTTTAACAATCTGCTTCTTTTCACGTACTGCATAGCGTTCAGCAAACGAAGATAGCCCTCTGAACGAAATAATGACTAATGCAATATTTATGGGCATGACGATGTAGGCCTTCATATGTATTTGGTAGAGCAAGAGTAGGCCAGCACCGACAATTGTGTCGAGCTCATACCACACCGAGTTCTGTCGCCATTTTCCAGAGCTGGTGCGCCAAATGCCAACCAGCACCAAAACAACACCAACAGCTCCCACATAGTGATATGGATCAGACCAATTCATCTAGGTCCTTGGCAAGTGGTCAGCCAAGTGATCCATAGAATATTCATGGCGCAGTAGTGGCTTGATGTCGTCAAGGGTGACATCGATTTTTACACCTGGGTTAAGTGTGCCGTAGGGATCAAAAATAAGCTTAAGTTTCTGGAAGACAGTGTAGATTCCCTCACCATAGAGTGGCTTAAGGTATGGCGCACGTAAACGTCCGTCGCTATGCTCGCCACTTGTACTACCACCCAGGCTAATTACCATGCTGTAGTATTCGTCAATAATCTTAAAAACTTTCTGTCGGTCACCAATTTGACTAAGGTCAAGAAACGGCTGCATGTGCACATTAGCATCACCGGCATGACCCCACACGGCAGCGTCCAGTTTGTACTTGGCAAACATATCATAGACAGCGTGCAAGTACTGTTGCATTTTCTCGACCGGCACCACGCCGTCTTCGATGATTGGCAAGGCCTTGGTGCTACCTTCGCTGTGAGAAATGACGGCGGCAGCAGAATGACGAATTGTCCAGAGCTTTTCCTTTTCTTTTTCGTCAGTCTCTACCTGGAAGCTCACCTGTAGCTTGTTAAGAATCTTTGTAGCGCGTTTGGCCATCTTCTTTTGCACACGCCCATTAGCACTGTCGAATTCAACCAGGACCACCAACTTATGGAATGGTTTCTCGACAATGCCTTTTAGCTGGTTTGGATTGTGTTTGTCCAGGAAGTTCAGTAGGTGTTCGTCAACCAATTCCATAGCACTTGGCTGATCTGGCAAGGCCCGAATCTCTGCCAAGGCCTGTTCAGCAACTGACAGGTCGTCAAAGTAGGCAGCAATCAGTGTGGTTTCGGGGTTGTATGGAACTGTCTTTATGGTAGCTTCTGTCACAATTCCGAGCGTGCCCTGAGAACCGACGAGTAGTGGTGTCAGGTCAAAAGAACCATCTTTACGCTTTACGTCGGCCAAGGCATAACCGGCAGAGTTTTTAGAAACTTTGAGTTTTGAGTCCTTCAGTAGTTCTTTATTCTCTTCGATCAAGGCATCGAGGGCTCGGTAGACTTCGCCCTCAAAGGTAGTCAGTCCCATTTTTTTATTGAGTTCGCGCTTGGAAAGACGTCGAGTCTCGATTGATTCGCCGTTTGCCAACACTACACGGAGGCTTTTCACAAAGTCACGTGTACAGCCATATTTGACTGTTTTTTCGCCAGCTGCGTTGTTAGCGATTGCACCACCTAAGGTACTAAATTCAATAGAAGACGGATACGGCGGTAAAAAGCGACCATGAGTGTGCAGGGCTTGTTGTAACTTGCCATACAAAATGCCTGGCTCAATAACCACATCACCGGTCTTGCCATCGAACTCTAAAATTCGCTTCATGTGCGCCGGGAATACCATCATAATTCCTGAACCAACGGCCGCACCGGCTTGGTCAGTACCCATACCGCGAGCTGTGATTGGTATGACACGGCCTCTTTCGGCGAGCTGCCAGGTAAACCTGGCTGTTTTACGGACGTCACCTTCGTTTCGTGGGTAAACAATCAATGAAGGAGTTAACTCAAAAACACCGCCGTCTGTCGAAAAGTATTTGCGCATCCGGGCTTCAGCTGTAACCTCACCGCTAAGATGTTCTTGTAAATAGTGCGCGACTTTACTCATGTACCCTCTTGTTTGTAGCTAAAAAATAACCGTTAGTGTGTTGCATGTATGATAGCATTCTGCACAACAACTTGCCAGTCACTCCGGCAATCAACGTCGTCGCTGCTTGTGCAACAGCGCCTTCTCCATTTCGAGCAGCTCATAGGCATACAGTGCTCCTGCTGAACTGAAGCAAATAATCGCTAGCCCACTGAGCGTCTTGCCAATCGTATTGATCAGTAGTAACTGTTCGTACGCGGGTGGTGCCTTTTGAACTCCAAAAACAATAATGCCGTAAATCATTACCAGCTCAACAAAAATCCATAGAATGTTCGAGATAATTAACGGTCGTATGCGATTGATCAGTGCATAGGTCAGCTGCACTAAGGCGAACGCAACATACATAAGCCATGTACTAAGCGATAGGCCCTCGGTAACCCTAAGACTATACAAGGTATGTATTTGTGGAATATTCGATAATGGCGCCAAGAATGCTACGGCAAACATGACATACGTCATAAGTTTTCGGGTCGACAGATGCTTGCTCTTGCGTACGGACATAGTTAGTATAAGCTTAGCATAATCATTATGAGACGACCTGTAACTCACACTTCAAAACTTCCTGCACGATTACTTATCGTTGGCATTATTTGCCTCCTGGCCTCAGGCTTACTTAGCCTCTTATACATACGGCCGAGCAACTTTAAAACTGAGTACAGACAAAGACAGTACAGACAGTGTGTGCAAAACGCAGACAAAACTAGCTGCAGTCAAAAATATCTTGATTAGAACCTGATACCTATTTTGGTGCCGCGAAGAGGACTTGAACCTCCACGAGATTGCTCTCACTACGTCCTGAACGTAGCGCGTCTACCAATTCCGCCATCGCGGCAACAAAATAGACTCATGTAATGGGGTGATTGTACTCGAGAAACACCACAAACTCAAGTGCTCAACAGATGTGAAGCTAACGAACAGGCTGATCGCTGACACGGACGCGCCAGTTCACTACATTGTTGAGCCTATCGGCTCCAGCATTCATTTCGGAAGGCGCAAAACCAAATAGTGGTTCACGGAAAACATATAAATACCGCGGTTGGTACAAGGCCACAGCGGGTACGTCTTGTCGCCACGCATCCAGGAATGGTCGGTACTTGATTGACCGCACGACGTCATCGCTACGTGTACGGCCGCCTTCCAATGACTGGTCAGCAACAGGTGAACGATACTCTGCAAAATTGAGCCGACTCGCAGATCGAATGTCAGCCTGAGAACTATGCCAGTAGGCAAAGACATCTGGGTCAGCACCTAATGAAATGCCATAGAGCAAAGCATCGTAGTTATGGACTGAAAGCGCTTGCTGTAATTCACTATCCTGCAGCGGCAACACTTTTACATCTACGCCCAAGCCGCGCCACTGGTCTTTTAATGACTTGGCGATGTAGTCGTAAGTTGAATTTGCCTGTGTTGTCAGCATGAAGGATAGTGGACGTTTGTCTTTTACGCGTATGCCGTCTTTACCACGCACCCAACCGGCTTCATCCAACAGCTTGTTGGCAGTAGCGATATCATTTGTTTTTTGCACTACCGACTTATCGTAACCAACCTGTGTTTTTAATAGCGGCGCATCACTCGGCAACACTGGGCGTCCCAAGCCCTCAAGAATGCTTGGAATATTAAGCCCATATGCTAATGCTCGCCTAATCGAAACATTACCCATTATTTCGGAGGAAGATTTAAAGAACACCATGACTTGGCTTGTCAAAGGAATGTTATACGTCTGGACATTTGTGTCGCTTTTCATAGCATCGCTCGCTACGCTTAGACCCGCTGCTGCTACAATCTCACGCTTTTCAAATGACTTTATAAGCTTTTGTTCATCAGCAAAAGTACGAATAATAAACCGGTCTAGTTTAGGTCGGCCACCGACATAGTCATTGTTTGCTACCAGTGCAATGCGCTGCTCGCGCGTGTTTTCGCTGGTCTCTATCACTTCAATCGCTTCCCACTTGAAAGGCCCAGAACCAATCGGATTGTTGGCGTTAAACGCGATAGCACGTAGCTGGCTTGGCGGCACATCTTTGAGAACATGCTTGGGCACAATGCCATTTGTGAGTGAATATGGAAAAGCACTCAGGATACTTGGGAGTGTAAACCGTACCGTGCGTGGGTTTACCTCAACCACCTTTATACCCTGCCAACTAGTGGCCAAGGGTGACTTAGCATCTTGGTTTTGGATCATGTTATAGGTAAACACCACATCATCGGCCTGCAGCGGCTCGCCGTCATGCCAACGTAAGTTCTCTTTTAGCGTGACGGTATAGGTGGTTTCGCGGGTATCCAGTTGCCAGCCCTCCGCCAGCTCACCGACAAGATTATTATTTTGGTCGAATCGAAAGAGACCAGAAAAAACCAATCGTTCTACGCTATTGTCGGCACTGCCACTGGCATATAGTGGGTTGGCATTCCTGAAACTACCCAACACTCCTTCCGTAAAAACACCGCCGTCTGCTGGTGTTGGCTGTAGGTAGAACTGCCCGAGACTGCGTGCCTGGTACAATACGCCGCCAATGATTAACACAAAAAGAAGTAACCATGCAGCCATGAAACGACGCACTTTTGTGAGTCGACTCAATCGAGTAAAAAAGTGACGCTCAAGCTGGACTTCAGTCTGCTGACCAAGATCCTCAACTTGCTGCTTGCTCCGACGGAACCGTCGTCGCCAACGGAGCTTAGTGGAACGGTCAATCATATGCCCCCACTATGATCTTCTTCATACATCTTTGCTCGTATTACGCCAGAATGCCAAGTATTAATGACACACTAAAAATAACCACTAAAAGAATAGTGATCTGGTGTAGTGTTTTGTCAGATCCTCGTCGCACACTGTTCACTTCGCCACCACCGCCCAAGCCAGCACCAAGAGATGCGCCACGTGTTTGCATAAGAATAAGAATGGTCAGAAGTACCATTGACCCAATAGTAATGTAGTTGAATATGTTCATCGTTCTTCCATTATAGTGGTGACAAGGTAATTCACCAAGCCAATCACCATACCGGCAACCATGGCAGCACCGAAGTTAGTTACGTGCAGCGGTTCATACAGTTTACTTACAATCATAACCATCAGTCCATTGATGACAATCATGAACAAACCAAGGCTGAAAAGTATTGCTGGCAATGATAATAAAATAACAATCGGTTTGATAATGGTATTTACCAGCGCAAGTATCAGGCCGGCAATCACAATAACACCAAGGCGTCGGTCGTAATTGATACGGTCACCAAGTAATCCGGCAGCAATCCATATACCCAAGCCAGATACAAACCAACGAACTAAAAATCGCGAAAACGGTCGCTTCATACTTATGCTTAGTATATCACAGCACTGTAGGTAGTTTTGCCGACAGCACATCAATACCAGTAGCAGTAATGAGTACGTCGTCTTCGATGCGAATACCGATGCCTTCTTCGGGAATGTAAATACCAGGCTCTACGGTTAGTACGACACCGGACTCGAGCGGCTTGTCGTAATCTCCACCGTCATGAACATCGAGACCCAAAAAGTGTGATGTGGCATGCGGATAGTATTTGCGAATCTCTTCGCGTTCGACGTTACGAATCAAACCGAGGCTGCGTAGCTTCTCGCCCATAAATTGCTCCACAGTTTTTTCGTTATCCCGAATCGAGATACCAGCTTTTAGATTCGTCAGTGCAAATTCATGAACTTCAAGCACCGCATCGTAAACCTGACGTTGGCGCTTGGTTGGTTGGCCAATAGCAAAGGTGCGCGTAATATCAGCAGCATATCGATTAACTTGGGCGCCAGCATCAATGAGCAAAAGCTGATTTTCGGTTAATGGGTCGTTGTTTTCTTCGTAGTGCAACGTGCAGGCATTTTGCCCCACCCCCACAATTGGACTATATGCATGGCCGTCTGCACCGCGTCGCCTAAAGCCATAGCCTAGCAATGCTTCAACTTCATACTCATAGCGTAGTTTTGGTAATTTCTTTTGAATCTCTTGGAATGTTTTTACGGTAGTATCGACAGCTTTTTGGATTGCAGCCAGTTCCGCTGGCTGCTTGATCATACGCATCACAGCCAAGTGCTGACGCAAATCGAGCGGCTCGATGTCAGGATTCAGAGTTTTAATTTTTTCCATGAGGACCGCGCGCGCAGGGTTGGTGTACAAATTTAGAACATCAACATACGGAGCTGGTGGTGCTAGTGTAGCCACGTGCTTAGACCGTTTTAAGCGAGTGGCCAGCTTTTTCCAGCCTACTTTGTAGTCTAGTACCTCACTTATACCAGAGATCTTAGCAAATGATTCAGCCTCGTAGCTGCCATCAAAAACATCAGACACATGGCTACGTTCAGGCAGAATAAGATATTCTCGGTCGCGGTCTATAACGAGTACTAATTCGGCGTTATTTAGCCCAGTAAGATACAGGAAACTTCCGTCTTGATGAAAGCTATATGCGTAATCACTACCCTGCTGCAGCGAACCAGCAGCAGTTATAACTATCGGGGCAGTGCCCTGAAAGAGAGAACGAAGTCGTTTTCGATTACCCGCATAAAAATCTGCGGAAAGTAGATCACTCATGTCGGTGTATTAGTATAGCAAACTCTGCTAGCTAGTTTTGTCTTGCTCTTTGTTGGCGGCGCGCAAATACTGGCGCAGGACAGTCGCTTTCACAGGTCCGAGGATTTGTTCTAGTTCGTCACGACGAGCTTGCTGGACACCACGTAGGCTGCCAAAAGTTCGAATCAGTTTCTTGCGAGTAGCCGGGCCAATGCCTGGTACATCATCGAGAATACTGGCTGTCTGGCGTTTTACTTTTAGAACACTGTGGTAACTCACCGCGAAGCGGTGTGACTCATCACGAATGCGCTGCAAAAGCTTTATAACATTACTTGAATTTGGCAGATCAACTAAGGTAAAGTCGTCACTTTCACGTAATATGCCGCGTAAACGAGTCACGACTTGCGGCTGCAAATCGGTATTTGGCCAATCATTACGAATAACGATTTCTTCGTGCTTTTTGGCAATCCCAATTACGGGGAGCTTTAGCTCTTTTTCGCGAATGACTGACAAGGCAGCTTCAAGCTGACCCTTACCACCATCGATCAAGACCAGTTCGGGCATACCCCACTGTTTGATGTTCTTTTCGCTGAAACGTCGTGTCATAGTTTCGCGCATATGCTCGAAGTCGTCGTTATTTTGCTTGTGCGATTTAAACTTGCGGTAATTGGCTTTATCGGCCGCACCATTGGTAAACACAACCATACTGGCCACCACGTCAGTGCCACTCATATGCGATATGTCGTAGCCCTCGATTCGCTTTGGCACTTTTGCCAAGCCAAGCACTTCGGTTAATTCTATAAGCGCATGATCTTTCGACAAGTCTAGGAATTCTTTGTCACTAAATAATACTCGGCGATCTAGGTCTTTGAGGGCCGTTATTTGATTACGTCTTTTGGCAGCCAACTCAAAGTTATGAGCGGCGCTTGCTGCCTGCATATCTTTTTCGATTTCTCGAATAATCGAGCCCTTTTGCCCTTGCAAGACGCGGACTAATTTTTTGAGATTCGTTTTGTAATCTTTTTCATCAAGCTCGCCCGTTTCTGGCCCAGGGCACAAATGCAAGTGCGCCAGCAAGCAAGCTCGCTTAGGCATAACTGTGTGCGTCGAATATGGGAAAACTTTTCGTAAATACTTGAGCGCCCGGCGCACAGCAATGGTACTAAGAAAAGGTCCATAATAATTTGCGCCGTCATCAAGCGGCCGACGAGTCATGGTTACCGTTGGGTACTGACTTTTAAAATCTATGCGCACAAAGGTCTGGCTTTTGTCGTCACGCAGCAGAATGTTGTAACGCGGCATGTAGCGACGAATCATCTCGGCCTCTAAGAAAAGTGCGTCGAATTCGCTTTCGACCACCTGCCAATCGGTATCAACAATTTCGCTTACCAGTAGGTCAGTTTTGGGATCGCGTAAACGAGATTTCTGAAAATACTGGCGCACACGGTTGCGTAAAATGGCTGCCTTACCCACATAGATAATCTCGCCCTTAGCATCCTTATGAAAATAAACACCAGGCTCTTTGGGTAGATCCTTTAATTTCTTGGCAAGTATTTCGTTCACTAGCCCAGTATAACAGGGGTGCTTGGATATAGCACCCCGCTTGTACTTAGGCTGCTGGTGCGAGTACGGCTTGAATCTCGTGCAACTCGCAGTCCTCTACAGCAACAGTATCGATGGTTACCTTGGCGTCGGTTTCTTCTTTTTGTTTGGCAATAATGCGTTCTTTGGCATCTTTAATTGCTTTCTTACCTTCGTCACTATCTTCGAAGTCAAAGACAACATCCACTTGCGCAGCGTCAATACCTCGGATAGTAGCGATGGTCTGCGCAATGCTCGTAGACAATAAGCGTTGTACGTCACTGCCTTCGTCGTTGGCTCGATTGATAACGCACTCACCAATACGTTGGCTTGAGGCCTCGAGTAATTCCCCTGCTATCAAAACTGGAACATTCTCTGGACTATCCTTCTTTTCTTCGCCATCTTTTTGCACACACGCACTGGTGCCTGAGCCTTCTGGCAAAACAGGATCATCAAGCGGAAGTCCAAGTTGTGGCACCTCAAACGCTGACACAGTAGCAGTTACTTGATCTCCGACTGTCTCAACCTGAATGCCCGACAATCCAACTGTTAAGAGGCCACTTAGCGAAAGGTTATCTTCGTGGACACTAATATTACAGTCAGGGATAGGAAACACATGATTAAGGTTACGCGTAATGTCTAGGTCAACTGTTGAACTGAGTTTAGCTGCAACCAGCCCGTGCCACTCTTCGACTGTAGTCTCTACGTCACCGACACTTGCCTCTACTTTTGTGCCATCACCTGGCAAAATATCAAAGTCCCAACCAGCAATATCAGCTAGCTGCAGAGCTCCAAGAGCCATGAGCCCAGCTGCACCGCCATATCCTATCAATCTTGCACCCCTGCGAATTCTTCCAGGTCGGCGTGGTGGTTTTGGATTTGCCAGTTTGTTAGCACGACGTCGTTCACGACGAGATGGAGCATATGCTGGTGATTCGAGTACTGGTTCAGCAGTACGCACAACCAAAAGCTCCTGTTGTCGCTGTTCAGCAGTATCGTAAGCAGCGTCTGAACCTACCATGTCGGTCGACACTTCAGGCGCAAAATCACCCTGGGCAACATCGGCAACTATATCGTAGCGGCCAAAGCCAGTTTCTGCATCAACACTTTCTGTAGGTATGATTCGATCGTTCATCTTATTCTCCTTGTGGGGTTAGTTTTGCGGGATCGACAAACACGCGCGTGTTACTGCCATCACCATCTTGGGCAAATATCTGGGTATCCAGCCATTCTTCAGCGGCTTGCTCGGAACCGAGATAGACAGTTACAACTTGTTTGGCCGTTTCAACTGGCAACCAGCTTGCCTCGGCTGACTGAGCACCTGGTTCTGAAAGCGCAGTACGTAGTATCAGCTGGTCGGCTGGTGTGCTGGTTGTGGTTGTTGATTTCAGTGTGGTCGAAGTAGTTGACGCTGGTGTGGTTGTAGTTGTGTCAGCTGGTGCCGGCAACGGAACAACCTCAGTAGTTGGCGGAGTAGTATCCGTAGGTGCGGGCAATGGCGCTGGCTCGGTCGTTGGTGCGGGCAGAGTTTTTAGAGCTTCCGACTCGGCAAGTGCTGCTGCGTGCATATCGGCAATCCGGTCTTGTTGAGCCGTACGCAGCATAATGAGCACACCGCGTATATGTGGTAATCGTTGCAGGCCATTTTTGGCATTGTTGCCTGCCGAGTCACCATCGTAGAAACCTTCACCATTTGGGCATGGCATACTGGCAAATTCTTGACACAGGTCTTGTGTTGCAGAATCAAGAGAATAATTCTCGCCGTTAATATACCCCTTCAGGTGCTTTCGCTTACCGAATATAAGGTACTTAATAGCTAACTCTTTTTGTGTTACAAGATCAAACTTGCGAGCAGTGTCTATACCAGTAACCTGGACCGCACCCTTTAGAGTGTCTGGTATAAACTGCATGTAACCCACGGCAAACAGTAAATCTTGCGCCTGGAGTTCCATGACTTCTGCAATTGTTAATTCAGAAAGCAATCTGCCGCCAAGAATTTGGTTGTACCGCTCGCTACCGACTTTTGTATCACCAGCATCGCCAGTATTTACGGAGTCGATACCGCCTTCATGAGAAGAGATTTCGGCTAGCAACATGTCGATTAAGGCGTCGTATCGTTCTTGTGATGAAAGCTCGTGAACTTCAGGAGCAATTGTGTCGACAACTGCTTGATCTTGAGCATCTTGGGCTTTCACAAGATCATCCAGGGCTTTTAGCTTAGGGAAAAGCATGTCGACTAGTTCGGTAGGCATATCTGACTTCCAGCCTCGATGCGCATGAATGACATCTACTTCTTCGTGGCCGGTAAAGTTAGGGCGTTCAATAGGTATGTTCTGCTCACGCATGAACCGGTAAGCTAGCAAGACAAAGTTGCGCATTTGTTGTGGGCCATAATCGCGTAGGCCGCGGGCTTCGATTTCAACACCCTGGCTAAAGCTATTTGCACCCTTGGCATGGCTGGTCATGATATTCGGGTCAGCAAACTGATAGATTTGTCCGTCCAGATCCATGAAGTAAGTCACGTTGCAGCAGTCACCGTCGCGACCTTTGATCGAACTCACAAACTGATCAACACCGTTTTCGTACAAACCTGCTGTCCAATGACCAACAAACTTCGTGGGTTGAATACGGGTGCCACTGAGTTCACTATCAAATGCACCCATGCGGCTGGTATCTACTTGTAGCGCAAACAAATCAGCAACAGTTGGATTGACTTCGCTTGCCAGCCACTGCATATACTCGGTATCTGTCATCTGTTCTGGATTTTTTTCAGGCATGCTCGGTGGTGGTGATAGTTCAAGTGCCGGGTCGCCAGGCTGTGCCTGAACAGCTTCGGCAGCCGGTACCGTGGTTGCAGGAGCGGCAGTTGTTGGTGGAACTGTCGTTTCGGGTACTGTTTCGATTGGTGCATCTTCTGGTTGAATTGGAGCAAGTAATGCCATGGCCACAGCTTTTTCTGCCGAGGCGTCAACCTCCTCATGCGCGGGTAACGCAATTAGTCCGTCATTAGCAGTATTTAGAGATTGAGCTAGCGCTGGGTCTACTCCAATGACTTGAGCAACACTTGAAACATTTGGCTGTTCAACGCTCGTCGCAAAAACCATTCGGCCAGGAATACGGAAGGACATACGAGCCTCGTCAGTACTGCCTGGATTGGCTGCCTCTATAAGCGTTTGGGTAAGACCAAATCGTTCAGCAATTTGATCAGCAGTTGCTGGGCTAGACAGCTCAACTTCAGAAGTGCGCAGTTCAAGTGTTAACTCGGCTGGTTCAGTTAGCTCCCCAGGACTAATGCCTGCAGCTTGCGCCAGCATAGCCATTTCTTCAGGGCCAATCTGTAAACTGTCAGCCAGTGCGTTAAGATCTTCGGTTTTTTGCAAAGGCACCGTCACACTTGTGAGTTCGACAGGCATCATGACAACTGGTTTTGCAAAGTTCTTTTCTGGCACATCAGCCATCTGTCCCGTTGCTATAACTGATCCGACGGTAGCAGCGGCTGCAACAGTAGCTACGGCTGCAGTGCGTCGCACATGCGGTGTGACACGATCGCGCATTGTCCGAGCACTCTCGGCGGTGCCCTGCGTAATGTTATGCACTGCCCCTAACACTGTTGGTACACCAGTTTTTATGCTCTGACCAATTTCCCAGAAGCCAGTTTTATAGACTTCCAGTGGGCTATCGCCGGCCGGCAAGCCAAGAATATCTAGGAATACTATATCTCGTAGATTTTCTCTAAAGCTCGGTCCGGTTTTTGGTGGTTCTGACTGGGGACTTTGTGCAATTGGCTCTTCACGGCGTTCTTTTTTGGGGTGTTTCTGTGGCGACTGGGTCTGATTTCGTTGCGCTTGAGCCGGTCGAGACATCGCGGGCATTACAACCTTAGGCCGCGGAGTTGGCGAAGGAATCTGTCGTGAATCCGGACTAAGTTCTCCACTCGAGATAAGCCTATAGAACAAATCCGAAGGGAGCGCTACGTCAAACGTTAGCTCAGGTGTATCAGATCCTCTTGAACCATCCTTCCATTTTGGTTCTAGCTCGCTCGGTCGAGGCATGGGCTCTGCTACCGAAACATGGGGTAATGGTACAAATTCTTGATTACCGTCATGATACGTAATCGCTTGAACACCTTCGGGATACTCGGGTGATCGCAGCAATGTGGCGGTCTTAAAAGGCACCACGTCACTCATATCAGGACGTCGTTCAGGCTCATACATTCCACCACACACATAGTTGGTCGTGCTCATGACAGCTCCTAGTCCTCTTCTTCGTGTTCTTTACGAGCTTCTGGTGGCATACCTATTCGAACCGGTCCACCCTGCAGTCGGGTTACTTCCCCATAGAAAAGACCGGCCATACGGTCAAGTACTTCGGTGTGGCCAAGCGGATCACTTGCTCGCTGTCGGCGGTATCGCTTTGCTTGCTCGCGTTCAGCAAGAGCACGATTATTTTTAATGGCAGCTCGTCGTTCGCCAAATTGGCGTAAGCCGGTTGGCACTTCTCGCTGCACGAGCGGCAGTTGCTCGGCAATACGAACATGTGGCGCAGAATCATAACGTAAGATATAGCCGGCAAAAGGCTGGCCACCATTAGGACGTAGTAGCACTGCATATCGGTCTTCCAGATTTCCATCTGCAAATGAAGTTCGAATCACCGGCCCTTCGTTTCTGACGCGATCATTGTAGGAGTCTGGAGTTAGTAAATATTCATTACTTGGTTCACGAGTATCGATCGGCTCAAATAGCAAACCGCCAAACTCTGCAGATCGGTAAGGATAATAACGGCTTTGTTCTGTGCCGGCAGTGTCCACACTAATTGCTCCGACTACATATAAGTCGCGCACAAACTGTACTTCATTCACATCAACACCAATAACTGGTTGTCCGACTGGAAAGGCGTCCATTGGATCTACGAACTCAGGGCCTAGATTTGTCATTGCATCCTCCTTGGATGAAAGATTTACATCGATCAACCAAAAAAGCGGTTTGGGTGGCTCCAAACCGCTCATGAAGAGAGAGGTTCTGTTGCCCGGTTACGCTAGTGACTCCCTAGTACTCAAGCGTCCAAATACGAGTACAAGTTCATAGTCGACAACCAAAACTTTTTTGGTGACAGTATTATAGTACTTAGTTTAATTTATGTCAAGTACTTTACGTGTCTAGTTTACCCTTGACGCTTTTGGGGTTATGCTTAAAGCAAACAATCATACAAGGAGCAGTGACATGCCAAAACAAGACAAACCCGCAGAAGAAGTGATCTCACCAGACCTGACCGAAAACACCGATGATACGACATTAGAAAGCGATAACAGCAACACCGACCTAACCTCTGAAAACAATGATAATCAAGTACAAACAGATAAGAAGAAACGACGTATACAACTAAGTAAAAAACAGTGGATTATCGTTGGAGTAGTCACTGTTATTATTCTGGCTATCGCTGGCTGGCTCGTTTTTGGGCGAGAGAAAACACCTGAACCTACACCCAAGCCCCAAGCAAACACAGCTAAACCAGTAGCCAAAGAAATTCCTGATGTTACGTACCTTGAGTCAGCACAGACGTATACACCGTTCACATTCTTGGCCAACCTAAATATTCTAGGTGAAGAAAACTGTGATCCACCAAGTTATACCACTGGGTGCGAGCCTAGCGTGACAACCGATGAGCTCACCTACCATCAGGTTGGCAGTACCAAGTCGGGCGGCAAGATCATTGTGGTCACCTATGGGCTTGGCATGGACAGCGGCGACTTTACCATCGTCGATAATGGTGATCGAACATATACCGTGCTTGCCCTTCAATCAACTGGCGCTGGTATCTATGCGATAAAAACTGATGACTACGAAGCAACAACGCTGAAACGTTTTAAAGATGCTCTAGCGGCTGGCGTGGATGTCGATACTACTACTAAACTACCTGGTCTCGATTTTCCAAAGGAAGTTGAAATTGCTGGGCAAAAAATGTCTTTGTCAGAAGGTGCAACTGGTTACTTTATACTTGGCGGACTGAACAGTGTTCGTGGCTCATTCTGGGGTGAGTTAAAACATGGTTTACCCGATAAGCTCGCAGATAAAGATGGCAAATCATACTACAAAGCGCTGATCAGCGACAACGCAACCTATAAAGTGTACGCGTACTATGGGACTGTAAACGGCGTATACGCTATTCCTTATCAGCCCGCTGGAGAGATAGCTAGCAAGACGGACAAAGTAGCCTACAACTGGACAACTGGCGAAAAGAATACCTCGGCGTACTATAGCGCTGGTAGTGGCTGTGGATCAGCCGGTGGCTATGTGTCCGCAAAAGATGTAACGGATTCTATGGTTGTTGCCGCCGGCAAGACAGCAGGCGGCCAAACTCTATACCAGCTGCCCAACACCCATCCATTAGTCGTAGAACTCTTTGAGAAAGACTACATGACTGGCGAAAGCACTAATGACGACAGCCTGAAAAACTTAACTGTTCAGCAACTTACAGATAAGCATGGCTACTTCCTTGCCAAAAATGGCCTCGGCGAATATGTTGTCTTCCTGCGGGATGACTTGTTTATACGCGGAGGTTGTGCAAAACCCGTTATCTACCTATATCCCACCAAGAAAACAATGCTTGATGTAGCAGTTGGAGCTGACGTCGTCATCTCTGAACCAAACTATCCAAAAGGTGGCTGGAAGAATGTTACTGCCGAGCCAAATGGTAATCTACGCTACCAAAACAAAGCATATGGATCACTCTTCTGGGAAGGCTATGGATATGGCACGTACCCTGAGATTACCAGCGGTACCGTAGTACCCACCGCACAAGCAGATGCAACAATGCGCGACCAATTAGCAGCCCAAGGCCTGCGCGGCCGTGAGATTACAGAGTTCATGGACTTCTGGCAACCTCATATTCCTAGCACTCCCTACGTACGTATCTCTTGGCTAACCACAACACAGCTTAACCAGCTAGCCCCACTAACTCTCAGCCAGCAACCACAAACTACCATTCGCACCTTCTTGGACTTTGAAGGCTTAAATAGTCCGATCGACATTACTCCTCAGAAATTTACTGCACCAAAACGTAACGGCTTCACCTTAGTTGAATGGGGTGGCTTACTGCGCGGCGGCATCAAGCACTAAACGGGCATAAAAAACTCCAGTCCCATGTAGGGACTGGAGTCAAAACTCACCATCTTGGCCTGTGTCAAACTGTTCGGTTACGCTAGTGGCTCTATGTGAGCTAAGCGTCCATATCTGACTCACATTTCATAGCCTACACCTGAAACAAGCACGGTGCTGACAATTTTATACCCTATTTGTATAGTTTGTCAATATTAGGTGAATCAGTGTCTGAACTAACTCAACTCGCCTACAGTTGCAGTCTGGTGCGTCGCACAGTGTGTTTTTTGGGTGCAATCTTCGCACACTAGCACGAGTCGGTTACAAGATTTGTCGGCACAATTGATATAGCGACTGGTTTTACCTTGGCAATGGACACACTCGCCAATGTCTTTTGATTTGTCACTAAACCGGTGTGCCATACGATCGTCAAATATGTGTAAGCTGCCTTCCCAAAGACCATCATCACCGTACTTTTCACCGTACTTCACAATGCCACCATCAATTTGGTAGACCTCTTTAAAGCCTCGATTCTTCATCAGCACACTAAGTGCCTCACAACGAATACCGCCAGTACAGTACGTAACTACGGGTTTATCTTTAATATCTTCGTATTTATCACCCTCCAGCTCGGCTAGAAAATCACGGGTTGTTTTGGTATCAGGTACGACGGCGTCCTTGAACTTACCAACAGCGGCTTCATAGGCGTTTCGGCCGTCAAAAAAGATCACGTCTTCACCGCGCTCTTCGATGAGTTTGTGTACAGCTTCGGGCTTGAGATGTTTTCCACCACCAACTACGCCTTTTTCGTCTACCTGAATTTCGTCAGGGGCGCCAAAGCTGACTAGTTCGTCGCGTACTTTGACACTCAAACGCGGAAAGTCTTTACCAGTTCCGTCGCTCCATTTGTACATGATGTCCTTAAATAGGATCGAGCGGTTCATTTCCCGCTTGTATTCGCGCAGGTTTTCTATATCACCGCCCAAGGTACCGTTAATACCGTGACGGCTAATGATAATGCGGCCAGTTAGCTGCAAACGCGTACACAATTCGCGCTGCCAGCGCATGGTAATTGCAGGGTCACTAACAGGGATAAACTTGTAATAGAGAATGACTTTTTTCACTGAATATATTATACCGTAAAATTACTCTCTTGTCATCAGGGGCGCGCTTATGCTACAGTAGATAGATTGTTATCAAACTAATGGAAAGGGCGGCCAAAACAACCATGAGACAAAGTATTGTTTCACCAAATTCTCTTCAGGTCGCCCACTACGCGGCACGCCAGTCGGCCCTGTAGACAACAAAAAACCTTAAAACAAAATCATTATTAATTTTAGGCAGCAGGAGGCTGTCCTATGAAAACTGCATCTACAAGTAAAAAAACTATCCAATTATTTTGGAATCATGCTCTTCGTTATAAGCGGTATCTATTTCCGCTCTTTGTAACCGTCCCCATAACTATTGTATTAGGCGACATTCTTGGCCCCTACATTCTGTCACGTGTCTTAGCAATAATTAGCAGCGGCGGATACAACCCCAACGATTTATGGGGCGCATTTGGTGGCTACATTTTGGTGTACGCCATTAGTACCTATGTCTGGGGAGTTCTGGGTTGGCGCTTTAATGTATGGATGATCTGGTCACTCGAAAACCGAGTCATTCGTGATCTTAACCAACGCGTCTTTAGTCACCTGCTCTCGATGAGTACCACATTCCATGCTAACCGCTTTAGCGGTTCATTAGTCTCACAAACCAACAAACTGACTGGTGCCTATGTACGCTTTGCAGATTCAACCGTATTCAACCTATACACACTGATTATTAGCCTAGTCGCAACCATGGTAGTGCTGGGGCCAAAAGTACCGGTCTATGCCGTTACCATGCTGGTGTTTGCGGTGGTGTTTATTCTAGGCACCATTAAGCTTTCACGACCAGTCCGGGACGCCAACAGTGCCGAGGCAACCGCCCAAAGTAAACAAACTGGTGAGCTGGCTGATGCCATAACTAACATTATGGCTATTAAGAGCTTTGCCCGCGGTGACTACGAGAAATCTCGCTTTGCTAAAACATCAAACAAAGTAGCAGACGCTGGCTATTTGTCGCTGCGCACCACAACCAGTCGAGAGATCTTTGCCAGTACTATAACGACTTCGATCGGCGTTGCCGCTCTATTAATTGCCGTACTTGGCACCAAGTTGTTTGGCAATGACATTGCCACCCTGTTCTTGATCGTGTCATACACCGGCAATATTGGTATGCGTCTATGGGAGTTCCAAAACATTCTCCGTCAGTACAACCGTGCTTTTGGAGACGCCAAGGACATGGTCGAAATTCTCGACATACAGCCTGGTGTTAAAGATGTCGCCGATCCACTTCAGGTTGAAGCTGTAAATGGCAACCTCGACTTTGACAAAGTAACCTTTACGCACGACGGCAGCCCTAAGCCACTCTTTAACAAGCTCAACTTCTCTATTGGAGTTGGAGAAAAGGTTGGCCTCGTTGGCCATTCTGGCTCCGGCAAGACAACACTGACTCGTCTAGTACTGCGTTACTCCGACATAGACAGTGGCACCATACGCATTGGTGGTCACGACATTAGTAAGCTAACGCAAGACAACTTGCGACGACACATTTCGTATGTGCCTCAAGAACCGCTGTTGTTTCACCGTTCTTTGGCCGAAAACATTGCCTATGGCAAGCCTGGCGCCACAAAAGCAGAAATTGAGCGAGTTGCCGAAATGGCACATGCACACGAGTTCATCAAAGACCTACCAGACGGCTACGACACACTAGTCGGTGAGCGCGGCGTAAAGCTTTCAGGCGGTCAGCGTCAGCGTGTTGCTATTGCTCGTGCCATGCTCAAAGATGCGCCAGTGCTACTTCTAGACGAAGCCACTAGCGCACTGGACAGTGAATCGGAAGTCCTGATCCAGGATGCACTCTGGAAACTCATGGAAGGTCGCACCACCATCGTGATTGCCCACCGTTTAAGTACGATTCAAAAAATGGATCGCATTATCGTCATGGATGACGGTAAAATACTTGAAGAAGGCTCACATGCCGAACTGCTAAAGAAAAGTGGTAAATATGCTGAGCTATGGAAACATCAATCCGGAGGATTTCTTGAAGACTAGCCAGCCCGCCCCCCTCGCAATTCGTGCCACGCTCCGGCACTACTTGCAAGCCTCTCTGAAATATCGACCTAGCTTTTATGTGATTCTATTTTCCCCACTGCTCGCTATTCTGTTCGGTAATATTGGCTTCAGCTATTACTTGGCTCGCATGCTTGAACAACTGGCAAATCTTGATAGCGTATCGACGAGTGCCATTTGGGGCACCTTCAAGTTTTTACTGGTGCTACTGGCGCTAGAGATCCTATTCTGGCGCATTAACGACTATACGTACCTGTATAGACAAGCAAGGATCTTGCGCGACCTGGAACACAAGGGTATGCAAAAACTCCAAGCTCATAGTTTCCGATTTTTTGCCGATAACTTCACTGGTTCACTTGTCACTCAGTTTAATCGTTTCCTTAAATCGTACGAGACACTCGAGGATCTGATTTACTTTGAAATCCTACAGTCCATAGCCATGCTGTTGTTTTCGACTATTGTGCTCCTGTTCATTGCACCGCCTCTCGGCATCGCTCTTTTTGTCTGGGCTCTCATTTTTGCAAGTACCATGATGTGGCTGACAATTCGTAAAGCACCTTTAACGCGCGCTGCAGCCGAGGCCGATTCTAAAGTCACGGCACATGTCGCCGATGTGATTACCAATATTCTGACCGTGAAAGTATTCGGACGACACGATGCCGAAAACAAAGCTTTTGCAAACACAACGCTTAATCGCTTCACACGTCGCAGGGCTTCTTGGAACTATGATCTTAAAATTCGCAACATTCGTTGGGCATTCATGGCTATATTTCTGATGGCATACATTGGCTATTCGGCACACATGGTGATAACTGGCCAAGTTGGGATGACCGTCGTGTTAGCCGCTCAGCTATACATATTTAATATTGTAGATCGTCTATTTAATATCGCTAAAACCATTGAACGTGCCTCGGTAGCATTTGCTGATGCCAGCGAAATGACAGCGATCCTAGACCAAGAACTTGATGTTAAAGACCCAGAGAAACCAGAACCTATTCGCATCAACAAAGGCGACATTGTTTTTGACCATATGAATTTTCGCTACACCGACGGTAAACGAGAAATATTCGATGACTTTACTTTGCATATTCCAGCCGGTCAAAAGGTTGGCCTGGTCGGGCACTCGGGCTCTGGCAAGTCAACGCTGACTAGATTGCTGTTACGCTTTTCCGATATTCAAGCCGGCAGTATTACCATTGATGGGCAAAATATCAGCAGTATTAAGCAGGATGATTTACGCTCACACATTGCTTTTGTGCCGCAAGAACCGATTCTGTTTCACCGTTCGCTGCTCGACAACATTCGCTATGGCCGCACCGATGCCACTGATGAAGAAGTGCACGCTGCTGCCCGTATGGCCAACGCCGCTGACTTTATTGAACGCATGCCCGAGCAATATGACACATTAGTTGGTGAACGTGGAGTCAAGCTTTCTGGTGGAGAAAAACAGCGCGTTGCTATTGCCCGAGCTATGCTGAGCCGCGCACCAATTCTTGTTCTCGATGAAGCCACGAGCGCACTGGACAGCCGCAGCGAAAAGCTTATTACTGAAGCCTTGGATCGGCTCATGAAAGATCGCACCACAATTGTGATCGCTCACCGTTTGAGTACGATTCGTAAACTTAACCGCATTTTAGTCATGAAAGACGGTACAATTATTGAAGATGGTAGTCACGAATCACTGCTCAAGCAAAAGGGTGAATATGCCGAACTCTGGAAACATCAATCAGGCGGCTTCTTAGAAGAATAGTATGCGAAATACTCGAGCAACACTCTCCTTCTTTTGGAAATATACCAAGAGACATCCACGTGATATTTTTCTAGCCTGTTTTGTATTTATTCAGTACAGCATGAATGTTATTTTGATTCCGCTAATCCTGGGTTTGGGAGCAGCAAAAATTGGAAATGCTCAGTCAACAAGCTTATCGTTTGCGAATATTCTTTGGCTCATTGCCGGTGCTGGCGTTGTAGCAATCATATGTAACCGCATATCTAACAGTGCTGTTGATCGCCTTGAAGTTGCAGCCGTCAAAGAAATTCATGCCGATATAGCAAAGCACATCGTCAATGAGTCGTACGAATTTCATGCTCGCAGTTACAGCGGTGCCCTCATTAACCAGGCCGGAAGACTGGGCAGTGCTTATGTAACATTTATCGACACCATGTACCAAAGCTTTGGCCGCTTCTTGATGATCATGTTTATTTCTAGCGCCGCCATTGCCGTGTATGACATTGGGCTAGCACTGGTTATGTTCACAATCGCTGTGCTTGGTGCTGGTTCAACAATTATCATGGTTCGTAAGCGTTTTCCATTACAAAAAATCTCGGTAGCAAAATATTCTGAACAAACCGCTCACCTGGCCGACATGATTACTAATGCCATGACCGTAAAAATGTTTGCGGCTGAAAAAGAAGAGCTAGGCTCGTACCAAAAGAAAGTTGTTGCTGCTGGAGATGCAGTATTTGTGTCATGGGCAAAACAGATTAATGGCAACAATGTCATTATTGGCATGATGGCTCTTTTGAATTTGTCCGTCATGGCGTATGGCATTTACGGCGTTCAGCAGGGCTTCCTGGCGCCTGCCGTCTTCATTACCGCCCAGCTTTACTCGGTACGTCTTTCGGGATCTTTCTGGGACGCTTCCAGCATAGTGCGTGCGCTTGAACGCGTTTTTGCCGATGCTCATGAAATGGTGGCCATCATGAATACACCTCACACACTAGTTGATGCACCTGATGCGGCTCGTTTGACAGTCAGTAAAGGAGCGCTATCACTCAACAATGTAACCTTTCACTATAATGACACTAGCAAGGAAGACGCTGTATTCACAAACTTTGACCTGGCGATTCAACCAGGCGAGAAAGTTGGTCTGGTCGGTAAAAGTGGTGGTGGCAAAACAACCGTAACCAAGCTTGCTCTGAGGTTCATGGACATCCAAGGTGGCGCCATTGAAATTGACGGTCAGAACATCGCCAACGTTACACAAGAAAGCTTGCGACAAGCTATTGCCTACGTACCGCAGGAACCACTGCTTTTTCATCGCACAATTGCCGAGAACATCGCGTATGGTCAGCCGGAAGCGAAGAAGAAAGATGTCGAACGTGCAGCCAAGCTGGCGCAAGCTCATGGCTTTATTACTTCACTGCCAAAGGCCTATGACACTGAAGTAGGTGAACGTGGCGTCAAACTATCTGGCGGCCAAAAACAGCGCGTAGCCATTGCTAGAGCAATCTTAAAAGATGCGCCTATACTGGTGCTCGATGAAGCCACGAGCGCGCTCGACTCGGAGTCTGAAATTGCCATTCAGCAAGCCCTATGGGAACTCATGCAAGATCGTACTGCCCTGGTTATTGCGCACCGTTTAAGTACCGTACAAAAAATGGATCGTATCGTTGTGATTGATGACGGAAAAATCATTGAGCAAGGCACGCACAAGCAGCTCTTGGCCAAAAAAGGTCAGTATGCAGAGCTATGGAATCATCAGTCGGGTGGCTTTCTCGAAGCTTGAGGCACGAGATTACTAGGCAGCTTGCTCAGACGGATCAACGACACCACGCGTGCGCAGGCGCAGGCTTCGGTCCGCCCGGGTAACCATACGGAAACGCGGAGGGATTGGCGTACGTCTGAGTGGCTCGACATGGACTGTGTTACAGCCGGCCCGTTCTGCTGCCCACAATCCGGCCACATGCGAGTTATCAATAACCACCAGCTGGTCTGTCTCTGTTTGCAAATCTTCAGCTATCCATCGATAAAAGTCTGGCTGTAGTTTTGTTAATAAACGCACGCCGCGCCTTGTCCGCTCATATCGACTAGCATAGACATGCTCGAACACTTGCTCGATACCTGCCACACTCATAGCCCTGGGGTTAAGTGTTGCCAACGACAAACTTTGAATCGTCTCGTCATCCAGTAGCTGGACAAGCTTGCCTTGCACCGCTGGATGAAGGTGATTATCAAAATGAAAGCGTGAAGTAGCATCCAGATCTACGACGGCATGATAACCCGCTAAAAGCTCATGAGGCACATGCGCCAGCCCGCCCTGAACAGTTTCTGAAAACGGTTGCTGTACTGGGTGAAGGGGTGTCGCCATTGGGTGAGGAAGCGTTCCTTATGTAGGTTTATTGTGTGAGAACAAAAAACTAGCTGTCTTTTTCGGCGTCAGCAGCGGCCTTGTCGTCACTGCTCTTTTCGCCTGAATCTTCAGCTGGAGCTCCACCCTCTGCTCCTTCAGCTGCAGCCTCTTCTTCGGCTTCTTCACTCATCTGTGCTTTGGTTTCTTCAACCACTGCAATAGTGTGCTCTGGCTCGGTAACAATAGTAACGGTACTTGGCACTTTTAGATCAGCGACCGTCAGCTTGTCGCCAATTTCGGTAAGGCCACTTGGGTCAATAACGATAGAGTCAATAAGGTCCTTAGGTAGCGCCTCAATCTCGACAACATCAAGACTGCGAATGACCATAAGTCCGGCTTTTTCAGCTGGGATCTCGGCGTCCTCAAGAAAATGGATAGGCACTTCAGTTTGTTGCTTCTCGTCTGCCTTAATAGCGTTAAAGACAACGTGACGCAAGGTGTGCTTGCGTGGTTCGAAGTCAGCATCTTTGATAAGTGCCATGTATTTTTTTGAACCAACGGTGAGGTTTACTGGATGGTGCTTACCTGCGGCTTGGTATACCTTGGAAAGTTCACTGAAACCTGCCATGACGTGCTGTGATTCTTTGCCGTGGTCATGAATGACTGCAGGAATACTACCGTCGCGGCGCAATTTGGCCAGACCCTTACCAACAACTTCTCGTTTTTCGAGTGTTAATGAAATAGCTTGATCGCTCACAGTCGTTACCCTCCGTATCAACAATTTTGTCCTTCTAGTATACCAGAGATCGTAAGGGGTTTGTTGTAGTTTATAACAGTTAGATAAAGATCAAACCGCCTGGACGTGTAGCCGTATGTTCAGTACTATGGTGAGGATGTTTGATATCGAAAGCATTATTTCAGCCGGCGGTATTCTGCTTATTTCATTAATTATTTTTGCCGAGTCCGGCTTGCTGATTGGCTTCTTTTTACCCGGCGATACTTTGCTGTTTGGAGCCGGCCTAGCCGCCTCACAAGGCAAGTTCTCGCTACTATGGCTTATCTTCTTTGTGGTTCTGTCAGCCATTATCGGTGACAACGTTGGTTATAGTATTGGCCGCCGCGCTGGACCACGTATCTTTAAAAAGAAAGACGGCATTTTATTCCGGCAAGAGTACATCCAAAAGTCAGAAGAGTTTTACGAGAAACACGGTGGCAAGACAATCATTCTGGCGCGCTTTACGCCCATTGTCCGTACCTTTGCTCCTGTTGTGGCTGGCGCTAGCAAGATGCCCCGCGAACGCTTCTTGTTCTTTAATGTTTTTGGAGGCATCCTTTGGGGTGCTGGTATGCCCCTGCTCGGATACTACATTGGTAGCAAAATTCCTCATCTCGACAAGTACATCGAGATCGCCATTCTTGGCGTCGTGGTCTTGAGTATTCTACTGGCATTCGCACATCTATTAAAAGATAAGAAAACCCGTGCCATGGTCATCGACGGCATCAAGTCAAACCTCAGCAAAGTCTTCCTCAACAAACGCGTCGACTAGTCTAAGCCGATTATTACTCAATTAGAAAGAGTGCCGTTCTATAACATTTTTTTGAGGAACTGGCCAGTGTATGATTCTTTGGCTTTGGCAATTTCACGAGGAGTCCCCGTGGCAACTACTTGCCCGCCACCAGAGCCGCCTTCTGGACCCATGTCAATTAGGTGATCAGCAGATTTTATAACGTCTAGGTTGTGTTCGATAACTACCATACTGTTGCCGGTATCAACCAGAGCATGTAGCACTTTTAGCAGCTTGTCTACGTCAGCAATGTGCAAACCGGTGGTTGGCTCATCAAGAATGTACAGCGTACGGCCAGTTGGACGACGTGACAATTCACTCGCCAACTTAATACGTTGTGCCTCACCGCCACTGAGAGTTGTAGCTGGCTGGCCAAGGCCAATGTAACCAAGGCCAACATCTACAAGAGTTTGAAGTTTACGAGCAATAGAAGGAATGTTGCCAAAGAATTCGAGCGCTTGTTCGCAGGTCATATCGAGCACATCGCTAATTGTTTTACCCTTAAAGTGAATCTCGAGTGCTTCACGGTTGTACCGCTTGCCCTTACAAACTTCGCACGGCACATATACGTCAGGCAAAAAGTGCATCTCGATTTTGATAATGCCGTCACCGGCACAGTTTTCACAGCGACCACCTTTGACATTAAAACTGAAGCGTCCGGCGCTATAGCCGCGCAGCTTGGCTTCCGGAACACCAGCAAATAGCTCACGTATTGGCGTAAATAAGCCCGTATAGGTCGCAGGGTTACTGCGTGGCGTACGGCCAATTGGCGATTGGTCGATAATGATCACCTTATCTAGATGCTCGAGGCCTTGTATTTCGTCGTGCTTGCCAGGAACTGTATTGGCACGCATCAGTCGTGCAGAGAGTTCGCGAGCAAGAATATCGTTAATAAGACTCGATTTACCACTACCCGATACACCGCTTACCACCACAAGCTTTCCGAGTGGGATACTGGCAGTAACGTTTTGCAAGTTGTTCTCGCGAGCGCCGACAATAACTAATTCCTTACCATTCCCAGGGCGATACTTTTTGGGTGCAGCAATTTCCTTAGTGCCCCGCAAATATTGTCCCGTGATACTTTTTGGATTCTTGGCAACCTCATCGGGTGAACCAGCGGCAACAATATGGCCACCATGCACACCAGCTCCAGGACCAATGTCCAGTAAGTAATCGGCGGTTCGGATTGTGTCCTCGTCATGCTCAACAACCAAGACACTGTTACCGATATCTCTGAGGTGTTTGAGCGTTGTAATAAGTCGTCCGTTATCACGCTGGTGTAGACCAATTGATGGTTCGTCTAGGACGTACAGCACACCCTGTAGGCCAGAGCCAATCTGGGTAGCTAAACGAATGCGTTGTGCTTCACCGCCACTGAGAGTAACTGCGCTTCGCAATAAGTTAAGATAGCTAAGTCCTACATCACGCAGGAACTGCAGGCGTGAGCAGACTTCCTTCAAAATCATAGCGGCAATGTGTTGCTCTTTGTCGCTCATTTTTACTCCATTAAAGTAGTCAATGGCTTCATCAATAGACAGCTCACAAATATCCATAATAGATTTGCCGCCCACAGTGACTGCCAGGACTTCGGGCTTTAAGCGCTTACCTCTGCAGGCATGACAAGGGCGCTCTTGCATAAAGCGCTCAATGTCGCGACGGATAAAGTCACTGTCGGTTTCTTTGTGTCGGCGCTCTAGGTTATTAACAACACCTTCATAGGTCGTGTCGAACATACGTCCAGAACCAAGTGAAATGCGATACTTTTCATTACCAGTACCGTACATTAGCATGTACATTTGCTGTTCAGTCAACTCACTTGTTGGTACGTGCAAACTAAAGGAATGCCGATCTGCCAAAGCCTGGACCTTCTTCATATACCAGGCGTCTGTGTTGATACGGTTAAACGGTCGGATGGCGCCTTCGGCAATAGTCAGCCGGCCGTTTGGGATAACAAGCTCTGGATCGACTTCGAGTCGTGAGCCAAGACCGGTACATACCGGGCACGCACCATGTGGACTATTAAAGCTGAATGTTCGTGGTTCGAGCTCTGGAATAGTTACTTCTGGGTGATCAATACAAGCATATTGCAAACTGTAACTAAACTCTTCGTTACTATCTGCATCAATAACTTTTAGCTTACCGTCGGCGATATCTAAGGCCTGCTCAACCGATTGGGCAAGTCGACCGCGGCTGTCTTGGTTGTTTACCAGTCGGTCAGCGATAACTTCTATAGTGTGCTTATACTTCTTATCGAGCTCAGGAAATTCGTCGAGTGCATAGACAACACCGTCTACACGCACACGCGCAAAGCCAGCTCGTTGATATTGCTCAGACACATGCTCAAAGGCTCCCTTTTTATCAATAACTACCGGGGCCAATATAAACAACCGAGCATCAACCGCCTGACCAGCAACTTGGTCAACAATGGCCTGAACCGTCTGGCGCTCGACTGGCTTGTTGCAAACCGGACAATGCGGCACACCAATGCGTGCAAACAGTAAGCGAAGATAATCATAGATTTCTGTGACGGTAGCAACTGTACTGCGCGGGTTACGACTGGTTGATTTTTGATCAATAGAAATAGCTGGACTGAGGCCGTCAATTTGGTCAACATCGGGCTTTTCCATAAGGCCCAAAAACTGTCGTGCATAGCTACTGAGACTTTCTACGTAACGACGCTGACCTTCAGCATAGATAGTATCAAAAGCTAGGCTCGATTTTCCGGAGCCACTAAGTCCGGTAATAACGACTAGCTTGCCACGCGGAATCTTAACATCCACGTTTTTTAAGTTGTGCTCCCTAGCACCGCGTACGTCAATAAACTCAGTCATGTGACCAATTAGTATACGCCACTAATCTAAAACTTTCTAGAGCTTAGCGCCGGTCTATTTACGTGCCGAATGATTTGTTTGCAGCCTGCGTGGCCGATTAGCATAAGATTGACCGTCGTTGCCAGGTGCTGCAGCCGACCCATGAGCGGCCAAATGCTCGGCTGCTTCCCGAGTCGAAACCGTAGACTGTATAACACCCACCCCAGTCACTCGCCATCGCTGAGGCGGCGCAATTTTAGCTTTCATCCGTGAATGACTTGACTTGCCTCTATGCACGAGGCTTACGTGGTAGCCGTCAGGATTACTGTGTGCAATCGTAATGCCTTCAAGTGTTTCTTCGACTGCCAGAGCGGCAGCCTGTCGACACTGGTTGAATAGGGTGTCGTATTCTTCGTCTACCTCTACTGTCCACCATTTCTTCTTTCCCTGTATGCCGCGCTCTGTGTCAACATAAAACTCCACACCAAATAGTCCCATTTTACCCAATCGACTTTGTGCCAGGGCTGCAGCGTCGGCTACTTGCTCATAATCTGTGGCCTGGACACCCTGGTCAATAACTTCTCGAGGATATTGCACACTGACATGCATATTGCCAGCCGCCAGGTTTTCGCGTAAGGTTCGGCTATTGAACTGGTTAAAGAATTTTGAGTGTCTACCAATCGGCTCAACATAAACGGCCGCATATATTCCGGTTGGCTGTAGAACTTCTGCCGGTTCTGGTGGCACAATTTCCCCCATATAGTCATATAGTAAAGCGTAAGCCGTAACAAACAAACGTTTATCTGTTGTTATTTGTGATAACATAGGCAGGTTATGAAAGTAGCGATCCAAGGAATTAGTGGCTCATTCCACGAGCAGGCAGCAGCTCAGTATTATGCAAAACAAGACATAGAGATACTTGAGTGTCTAAGCTTTCAAGATGTTTTTAAGGCAGTCCAGGACGGTCAGGCAGATCGAGGCATAGTAGCCGTCGAAAACTCGCTCCATGGTTCGATCAATCCTGTCTATCGGCTGCTTGCCAAAGAATCCTTGTGGGTTGAGGGCGAGATTCGCCTGCGTATCAACTTATGCCTTATCGGGAGCCAGCCCGCAGATGTCGCTACTCTTAATAGTCCTGAAACAATCGTCTACTCGCACTTTGCGGCCTTTGGACAATGTGAGCAGTGGCTGCGTGGCAATATTCCTTTAGCTAAGTTATCTGAGGCAGACGACACAGCCGCAGCTGTTCGCAGTATAGTGGCGACACCTGACCCACGTACTTTTGCCATTGCCAGTCAACATGCAGCAGAATTACATGGCGGCACCGTCATTCGTACCGATATTAACGATGACCCTCAAAATTACACGCGCTTTTTTGTTATCACCAAACACCCAATTCTTAACCCGGCCGCCAACCGAACCAGCATAATTCTGCGAGAGAACGAGTCTGATCAACCGGGCTTACTGTATAAAGCTCTGGGGTTATTCACGCAGGAAAATATTAACTTGTCTAAACTTGACAGTCACCCCAAACCCGGTGCGGTTAGGTCTTATTCCTTCTTCATCGACTTTGATGAATCTGCAGAGAGTGAAGCAGGCACGCGCGTCCTGACAGCCTTACAGAGCGAGGGTTGGAAGCTGCAAGTTCTGGGCTCGTATCAGGCCGAATAAGTCGTTAAGCATAAGAACAATACAATATTGTTGACTTATGTGCAATATTGTTTATAATTCCGTCTAAATCTAATGTGGATGGACGTGGGATGCTTGAATTCATAGTTCTGGGAATCGTACCGGGTACAAACTTCGTACTCACCCTTAGCTGGCTACTGCTACTAGGGCTTATAGCTGCTGGCTTTGCATTTGCCTATCTTGAAGGTGGCAAAATTCGCACTGTTCGTCGAACAAACAAAGCGACAGCTAAAGTTAGTTCTCCCAATCAGCTGGCATAAGACTCTGACCGTACAAAGTTAAGTCTTCGAGGATATATCGTTGCGCCTGTGTCAGACTGGGTCGAGCAGCAATCTCTTGTATTCTGGCGAAGTATTTCTGCAAACGGCTGTTCGCGCCACCATCAAACAAACGCTTCGATTTGTACTGCTCCCACTCTTCCTTTTCTTGATCGTTCAACTTGCGGGGGAAGTTTCTGGCTTTATAAAGTGGCAAAAGTTCTTTAAGCCGTTTGTCGTGCAACCGCGACACAAAGTCAGCCAGCTCATCCGGTTGCGCGTTTCGTAATTTCTCTATCAGTTTGTTGTCACCTTCATCTAAGAAGCCGTCATATATTTGCCCATCGACGTGTTTTTCAAGTCCGTCAAAGTGTTGCTGCCTTTGGCCATCCATAATATCAAGCGCTAATAACACTTTGTCGGGCCAATCAGTAATTGCTGCCAACTTTTTTCGGTTCGCTTCAATTACTGCCATATCTATTTTTAGTCTTTGCTGACTTTCCTGGTCTAGTACTGCTAAAGGAGCAACTGCCGGACAGCGATTATACTTGAGCGTTTTTATCGGCAAACGTGGCTCGTCTGGTTTACGGTCTTCTGGTTTTTGCCAGGCCCAAGCATTTACCAATTCATCGGCAGACATAGTAGCAAATGGCGTCGGATCCCAACGTAGGTCATAGACCAGTGCCCCGTCTTTTCTTGAGTTTTCACTCATGAACTCAACAACAGTGGTTTTTTCAAACTGTGACGAGTACTTGCCTGACGAGTACACAAAAGGTTTTCCTGCAGTGGCAATACTGCGAACCGATTGCTTGTCGCGTACTTTCAATAAGTAGTCAAAGAGCTTGGACTGCTTGCCTCGCAGCAGCTGTGCCAAGGCTATGGTGGCACGAACATCACTGAGTGCATCATGAGCGTGACTATGTTCGAGTTTGTTGGCGGCAGATAGTAGTTCGAGCCTGTTGGTCGGCCTGCCTTCACTGTCAACTGGCCACTTGATTCCTTCTGGTCGTAGGGCGCGAGTCATGCGAACAACATCGAGTAAATCCCAGCGCGACCGATCGTCCTTCCACTGCCATTGGTATGGGTCATGAAAGTTTCGCCAATGCAGACAGCGCATAAATTCATCATCAAAACGGACGGTATTATAGCCAACAAAAATCGTTCCTGGCGTTGCAATCTCGCGCGCAAACGTTTGTAAAAAGTCATACTCTGTCGTCCCTTCAGCTTGTGTTTGCTGTGGAGTAATTCCTGTTATCAAGATTGCGTCAGGGTCCGGTAAGACGTCTTCCGACAAAGTAATGAGAATATTGTGCGGTTCACCAATTGGGTTTAGATCTAGATCGGTGCGCTGACCGGCGAATTGCATCACACGTGATTCTCGTGGGTTTATACCCGAGGTTTCTAGGTCGTAAAAATAAAGACTGTCAGCCATACCAATCTAGTGTATCACCCCTCCAATACCTAGACACGACCGGCATGTGCCGATATGATTATGACTAATACTGAATACTGCCGATGGGAGGTTTACCAATAGTAATTGTCTGGTCCGGCTCAACACCCTGACGTCGTAGCTGGTGCATAATGCCCATTTTTTTCATAATGTCGCGCAACCGCTCAACTGCTTGGTTGCTCTCGAAATCGGTTCGGTGGGCAAAACGCTCAATTTTACGCCCAGTGACTACAAAAGTTTTACCTTCTTTGACTACATCCCAGCTGTGCATAGTGTCGGGCAAACGCAGTACCGGCAATCCAGCTTCGGGTTCTTCTTGCTCGGCCACTGCCTGACGCGCCTCCACAACGAGTTTGTGCACTTCGAACAGCATTGGCTTGAGGCCAACGCCACTTTGAGCCGATACCGCAAATAGCTGCGTACCCTTTGGTACAACTTTTTTGAGCTGCTTCTGCATATCAGCAATTTGGTCTTCATCAATGCCATCAATTTTGTTCAGTGCTACTACCTGCGGCTTACTGCTTAAGTCGATCTGATAGTCCTTTAGTTCTTTGATAATGGTTTTGTACGCCGTGACCACATCATCCTGATAGGCGTCAATTAAATGCACGAGCACACTTGTTCGCTCGACGTGACGCAGAAAATCGTCACCCAGCCCCTTGCCCTGACTTGCACCTTCAATAAGACCAGGTACGTCCGCAAGTAGTAGACTGGTGTTTTTGTCTAAATCAACTACGCCCAAATTTGGCGTGAGAGTCGTAAAGGCATAGTTTGCAATCTCAGGCCGTGCATTACTGACTCGAGCCAGTAACGTCGACTTACCGGCATTAGGCAAACCGATAATTCCGACGTCGGCAATGCTTTTTAGTTCTAATTCTAGATCTAACACATCACCAGCTTCACCCTTTTCGGCGATACGTGGTGCTTGTCGCCGCGATGACACGAAGTGCGCATTACCAAAGCCACCCTTGCCACCCTTGGCTATGATAACTTCTTGGCCATCATGAGTAAGATCAGCTAAAACGTCACCGTTACTTTTAATGACAGTACCCACCGGCAGTTTTATAGTTAGATCCTTACCGCTACGTCCGTGTTTTTTCTGTTTGAAGCCAGGTTTTCCGGCTTCGGCTGACAACTCTTTGTGGTATCGAAAACTGGCCAAAGTATTTTGATTACGGCTAGCCTGTAAAACGACATTGCCGCCGTCACCGCCGTCACCGCCGTCAGGGCCGCCACGGTCAACGAATTTTTCATGACGAAAACTAACAACACCGTTACCGCCGTCGCCTGCGCAAACTTTAACCGTTGCAGTATCTACAAACATTAAAGATATTATACCGAAGATAACCGGTCTTTACAATCGTAAAAATTATGTTAGAATTGTTGTTTTGTATTTCTCAGGAACCAGAACCACTCGTCGTTTCTAGTAGATGTAGAGATAGTTAGCAGCTTCGGCTGCAGACAGAGTCTTGCGACTAACTACACCCCAACCGGCTACGTTCATTTCAGAGATATTGGCACTGCCGTCGTCGTTGACTGATTCTACAAACCCAACGTGGCCATACCAGTCATACGGACGAGTCCAAATAACAGCACCTGCCTGTGGCACACTACCAGTAGCAAAACCGGCTCGTTGAGCGAGCGTTAGCCATGTACTTGCATTTCCTAGGTTACTTGGAACAGGACGACCGATTTGGGCACGTCGGTTAGCAGCCCACCATGTACAGTAGCCGTAGTCGTAGCCATTGGCGCCGCCTTGATAGACAGCATTGCCGCCGCCCCAGGCGAAGCCAGCACCGTATGTAGCAGCAGTAGCAACTCGAGGAATAACCACTGGCGCCTCACTACCGTCACGAATCAGAATACGCTGACCAACACGTAAACCGCCGGCCTCAGCGTCGTTATCGGCAATAATCTGATCTTTGTTGGCGCGATACTTAGAAGCAATTGTGTCGATAGTATCGCCGTCTTTAACTGTGTATACAATACCGTTCACCGGTGAAATAACCAGACTCATTCCAGGTGACAAGTTGTCACCCTGCAGGCCATTTGACCACCGTACGGTTTCAGAGGTTATACCAAACTTAGCTGCTACGTTTGGAATATTGTCACCTTCAACGGTGACGTACGTCTGAATATCTTTATATGACTTCAACGCTGTCGCTACTACCTGTGGCTTAGCAATAACAGTGTCATCGGCAGGAGTAACTGCCAACTGTGCGTTCATGGTATCGGCATGGTTTGCGACTGATGGCGCCTGATATAGCTTGGTCATAATAGCTACCTGAACAGCAATGTCAGCAGATGAAAGCTGATCAAGTGCACCAGTTGCTGTCACTGATTCACTGCCAGCATTAGCAATGTTATTTGCAGATGAAGGGCCACTACTAGGGGTCTTGAGGATAAAAGCAGCCACACCTACCAACATAACGAGGTTCGCAAGAAGAATTCCGTAGCGAACAAGACGACGTCGGTATCGCTTGCTCAGCGTTTTTTTAACCTGTTTTTGTGTTTTGTCTGAAACGTCACCAAATTTTGAAACGGTTGACGAGGTCAGAGTTCGGCTGATGGTACGAATGGTTTTCTCCCGGCTGTAAAAGCCAGAACAAAGCAGGGGTTAATACTATTTGGGTGCACAGCGTTCGACATACTGCGCCTCTGATTTGTAAAAACTGCCTTGTCACAGCTCTCGGGTGTTAACAGGGGTGGAATCCGTGAACTGATAGATGTATGGTATCACAAGCTGTCAACAAAACCAACCCCTCTAACAGGGGTAACCCCTGTTGAAAAGGGTTAATTTCCGCAGAGTTTTTTGCAATGTTGGCGAGTCAAAGCCTCGTGCTCTTGCAGTGTCTTACTAAAGTAGGTATTGCCATCGTCTCCCGACACAAAGTACAGCCAGTCAGTCGTTGCCGGTTGGGCAACAGCTTGTAATGATGCCTCGCTTACATTGCTAATTGGCCCTGGCGGCAAGCCATCATACAAGTATGTGTTGTAGTCAGAATCAAAGGTAAGAGTAGGTTCTTGGTTAACCAAAATTGCACCGTAGCCAGCTGTGGCATCAGATTCAAGTCGCATTGGCATACGCAAACGTCGCAGAAACACTTGGGCAACCTGAGTGCGATCAGTGCCTGCCGATACTTCGCGCTCGACGATAGAAGCTAATACAACTGCCTCGTGAGCACTGAGGCCTTGACGCACAAAAGCTGCACGCCTGTCTGGCGTAAGTCGACGCTGCATTTCGTCAAGGGCCGCTGTAATAACTTGCTGCGGCGTAGACTCGGCAGTTTTTTGGAATGATTCAGGGAATATGTAGCCTTCTAGACTGGCCTCAGCTGGCTTATCTACTAGCGCTGGATGATCGGCGTACTGGGCAGGGTCAAGCGCGATCTTGACTGACTCCGGACTAAAACCAGCATTGACCAATGTCTGTTCGATCTGGTCGATGCGCTGACCTGGTGTGATAGTTACAAGCTTACTGGTTATCATGCCTTCGGTAATAATTTCGACAATTGCTGGCACATCTTGGCTTGGTTTCATAGCGTAGGTACCAGCAAGTATTTTATCTTGCAGACCTTTATTGCGTACATACTGCTGGAACGCCCATGTATTTCGAATAAGCTGTTTGTCCTTCAGAATTTCAGCAACTTGGGTTAGTGATGAGCCTTTAGGAATAGTAACGTTCACTGTTGTCTGACTATTGCTGACGGCCTTAAGATTATCAAAATAGTAGCGTCGTGCAGCATAAGTACCGCCACCAATCAGCATAAGAATGATCAGCAAGACAAAGACAAGGAGCCTACCTCGTCTTGGACCTCGGGCGTGACTAAACTTCATGCTTTTCCGCCTGTTGATCTGTGCTAGCGACTTCGTTGGATGTGGGTGTGTCTAAATAATCTTGCAATATTCTCTGGGCAGCCAATGAATCGATGTCACCCTTTTGGGCTTGTGCACCAAGTTGCTGCAAGGTGTCTTCAGCCTGAATAGAAGTCAGCGACTCGTCTTGCCAAACGACTGGCAGATTAATGGATGCCTGCAGTTTTTGCACAAAAGCCTGTATGGTTTGTGTTTGCTGTGTTTCTTGACCGTCCAAGCCTCGCGGCAAACCAACCACGAGCACCTGACTGTCTTTCTCTTTTACAATCACTTGCAGTTGTTGCTCGAATGTTTCGTCATTTGCCAACGTACCCCAGGCTTGAGCTATTTGTAAGCCGGGCACATTAGTAGCAACACCGATGCGTACAGCACCAACGTCGAGAGCAATGGCATTTTTAGTCGCTGGCATTGTTACTGTTTTCAAACTCAATAGTGATCTTGGTAGGTTTACTTGGGGTTTTGTACACCCAGAACGGACTATAGCGTACCTCGACGTCCTTTATGCCAGGTCGTGCCAAAATGAGATCTCTGACCTGGCCCTTCTTTTTGCCTGCAACCTCTTGCTTGAGCGCTTCCTCGTCAATGGCTGGCCCGGTACTAGCACTCGACTGCACAGATAAAACTTGCTCGGTTGGTGATTTGCGCTCCGTTACCCTAAACACAGCCTCACCCAGTCCGTCGTTGCGAACCGACTGCTTTTCGGTATCAATCTCGTCTTTTACATTATCGGTCACGAGTGCCTTCAGATGCTCACGCTTTACACCTAGTAACCTAAATGTAATGGTGCTCGTCACACTAACTTCGCTAGCCTCACTACCAACGGCTGGCAGTGGGTTAAGTGCAGGTTCATCGCCAGCAAAAGTTTCGGCTAAGCTAAACAACTTGTCTTTTTCGAGATCTGCTTCGAGCTCCGAAAGTGCTGCTGCCTTGCTCTTTTCTGCTAGCTTCTGTTTGGCCGCAGCCACGTCTTGGTCGCTTACCACCGTTACTTCTTTAGTAGTACCACCGGTCATGGCCGTACTGTCGGTGCCGGCAATATTACTAAACCCAGCGACTACATATTGACGTCCGCCGCTCAAGTTATATTGATCGCCTGGATCTTGTGCGACGACTTTAACTGAACCAGTCGTAAACTCAACGGCAAACGGATTGTTGTTGGCACAGGTACCACCAACCTTGAAACTACTAAATGATATATCTTTTTGAGTGACGAAGTTTAAGCCATTATTACTAACGACTGTACCACTTGGTACTGTTACATTGTCCTGCGCACAGTTTGTCAGTCGTAAGTCGACCGATCCAGTGGCTTTTTCGCCCACGTTCTTTTTGCCAGTGGCTGGCACTTTTTCGGTATCGACTTTTTTAACCTGCTTTTCTGTAGCAGGTACCAGCTTCTTTTTGACATCAAGATCTTTGACGGCCGTATTCGCCGTAAATGTCACGTTGGCCGTCACATCAATTTCATCAGAGCGAATAACGATGGTTGCCGTTGGCAGAACAACATTGGTGATGTACCAACCGATGATCAAAACCAACATTACACCAAGACCAACAAACAGCTTGGTACGGAATGTATTGAAGTTAGGTATCTTGAGTTTTTTGTCGGTCTTGCCCTTTTTAATAGCCGGTTTTGGCTCTTCGTCTTCAGACTCGTTATCAAGCTCGATAGTTTCTTCGGCCTCAAGAGCGGCCGCCTTCTTACCTGTCGCAAGCTCGCCAACCGATTTACTTTTGTCGATAACCTTTTCTTTTGGTTCTTCTGCAGTCTTAGCAGCAGCCGAGGCTGGTGCTGGGACTTCAGTTTCTTCATGATCATCTAAAGCCAGCTCATCAGATGGCACATCTGGTGCCTCTGGTATTTCTGGCTTGCTCTGTAGAGTTTTAGCAACATGCAGTTTTACAGCACCGGCTAGTGGTAACAAACTTGATTCTGAGGTGATGAGTACTAGTTTTTTCTTGTGTGCGTCGCCGCTACGTTTGAGCAGCTTCATGTTGACAATGCTCTGCAGCACAGCAGCGCGCTTGGGTAATACCAGCGCCACAATCTTGTGTTTGCTACCAGCTACCTTGTCAATAATGGCGGTTATTTCGTCGTCAACATCGACGTAAACAGTATCTTTGCCTGTTTCACTCACTGCGTTACCTGTATTTCTATCATGCGGGTTATTAGACTCTTAGAATTTTATCAATTTTTTGGCGCATTGAGCCACTATTTGTATCCGGGCCATCTTGTTGCACTGTATCTAAACCAACTCGTAGCAGCCCCATAGCTGTAATAAACGTATGGTCAGTCACGGTACCAGTGTGGTCAGTAATGCCAACGACGTGACTTGGCTTTATATGCTGCACAACTGGTTTTCGAGTAAAGGGTAGGTCTGCGTACCAGTTCGATGATTCGAGACGCTCCATGAGCATGTCCAAGCTTGAGCCGCCGCCACACAACAAAATACGTCGTGGCAAATGGTCAAGCTGAGTAAATTCACCCAGGGCTAGCTCAACACCTGAGATCCAAACTTCGAGAGTTTTCTGTAAACTCTTTTCGATAATTGGTCGTTTCGATTCGACCACCTTACCGTTGCTCAGTCCCAGCTTCAGTTCTTCAGCATTAACGAAGCTAACCCCAAGATCGCGCTCGATGCTTCGTGTGTAAGCACGGCCACCAATACCAAACATCTTGGTGCCCTGCACACCACCGTCATTAATAACCGCAATGTCGGTGGTGCCACCGCCAACGTCCATAAGGATTGCACTCATACTGGCATTTGCATCGTCACCAATCACCGAGCGAGCAACCGCAAATGGTTCGGCGGCAACGGCAACCAAATCAAGGTCGAGTTCTTTGGCAGTGCGCTCTAATGCACCAATGTGAATCATCGGCGCGAAAGCGGTATATAACTGCACGACGACTTCTTTACCCTTAAAGCCGACAGGGCTAGTAACCGGGTAGCCGTCAATCTCTATGTTCACAAGTGCGCTGTTGACCAGACGAATTTCTACGTCCTTACCGCCTAATTCCCATACCAGCTGCTGCTTGGCACGTTCTTTGGCGCGCTTTTGGACGAGTGAGATGATTTGTTCAACTTCTGGGGTATCGAGTTCTTTTTCAGGATTTTTGCGCTTACAGCGAACCGTTGTGGTTGTGCCTTTTACGAGTTCCCCGGCTATACCAATAATGGCTGAACGACTGCTGACGCCGGCTTGCTCTTCAGCCTGACTGAGGGCTGCATCACAGTTATTAACAACTGCACCAATGTCAGCGATAGCACCAGCTTGCATGTCGGTAAGCGACTGATGAGCTCGCCCTACACCAACAATTTCAATTCCGGTGTCAGTTATTTTACCAACTAAGGCCTTTACAAATTCGGTACCGATATCGAGAGCAACCAGGTACTGATCATTGGCTTGCTTACCGCGACCAGCTTTGGCAACTACAGATGATTTAATGGTCTTTATTTTATCTAGCATAAGCTGTTTCATTATAGCACCTCTGTCTTCGTGCGGCCAAGCGTATGCCCATCGTCCACTCAGTTTTCACCAAGCTCCTTAATGGCCAAGCTGAGACCAGGAATTGCCAGACGTGCATAGTCTTCTTCGCCCAGCATCTCGACGGTTAAATGCCCCCATGCACTCTGCTGATAATTTGGATGATTTACCACAACACCGCTTCCACGCAGCAAACCGATGGCTCGTTCTCTGTCCTGTGGCTTGAGCAGGGTTACGTTATAAACCTGGCCTTCATCGTTACCAGCTTCATCTTCGTATGTTCTGGTCAGAAACATTTCTCCAAAAATGTGTTGCTGTACTTCTTGGTGCGCCCTACCCGTCATTGCTCTCCTTTTATTTACAGTTATTAGATCAGTGCGGCTTTGATACGACGTACGCCAGCACTACTTGCTTCTTCTTTGAGAATTTTAAACTTTTTGCCGTCTTCAAATAGCTGCAAAGTATGGTCAACATGTGGGCCGCCACAAATTTCAAAACTAAATGGTTTATCGGCACCGTCGGCGATCATTTTATATACCTTCACGGTATCACCGTAGCGATCACCAAACTGACCAAGAGCACCCAGTGGCCCGGTAGCTTCTTCGGTTGAATACTCAGCAAAACTCACCTTGAGGTCTTTGCTAATTTGCTCGTTGACGATGTCCTCTACCTGCTTGATTTGCTCGGGGGTTACTTTGCCGTCATGACTAAAGTCAAAACGCAGGCGCTCTTCGGTAATATTGCTACCGCGCTGAATCACATGGTCGCCCAACACATCACGTAACGCTTGATACGTCAAGTGAGTAGCAGTGTGATATTTCTTGTGCTGTAGCGTGTGTCCACCTAAGCCGCCCTTAAAGGTACCCTTGGCCGCGGTCTGACTGCGTTCACGTTGCTCGGTCATGAGATCGTCGAACTCTTGTTGCCAGTTTTCGCTTACCTTAACATCTTGCTTGTACGCCTCTTCAACGCTCAGTTCAACAGGAAAACCGTAGGTATCATAAAGAGTAAATACTTCTTGCCCGGTTAGGCCGTTATCGGTTAACTTAGTGAACTGGTGCAAGCCTTTGCGCAGTGTCTGTCGGAAGATCTTTTCTTCTTTGGCTAGCACGTCGAGCACTTCTTGGCGTTGTGAGGCGACCTCTGGAAAGTCTTTGTTATACAGTTCGGTGATAACCGGCACTACGTCGGTCATAAAGTTTTGCTCTATGCCCAACTCGAAAGCCTTTAATATAGCGCGGCGAACCAGCCGTCGCATGACGTAGCCCTGAGTTTTGTTACTTGGTATAACGCCGTCGACGGCCATAAAAGTAGCCGCTCGCAGGTGGTCGGCAATCACGCGCATACTTGTTGTATGGGACTCATAGGTTTTACCGCTCTGCTTTTGTAGTACCTCGATAATTGGCCACAGTAAACTAATCTTGAAAACATCCGGACTGTCGATAGCTGCCGCGGCGATACGCTCTAAGCCACCGCCAAAGTCGACATTAGGCTTGGCAAGTTCTTCAAAGCCACTCTCGGTGCGCTTGTACTGCATGAAAACTTGGTTGCCAATTTCCATGAACCGACCGGAATCACTGGCCGGATGCGGCTCGCCGTAGCCATCGGCATGGTTTTGCTCACCAAAATCATAAAAGACTTCACTGTCCGGACCACACGGGTCACCAACTGGTGTTTTGGCTAAACCACCACCACGACTCCACCAGTTTTCACCATCATCATAAAAGAAAATACGGCCACCTTGCATACCGGCTTTGTCGCCATCAGCTTGCGAACCAACTTCAACAATCTTGTTATTAATGCCCTTTTCTGCAAAGAGCTTTGCCCAGATTTCGGCCGATACATCGTCGCGAGGAATGCCGTGTTCTTTACTGCCAATAAAACAGGTGACGTAAATCTTGTTCGGATCTAGGCCAACCGTATCGGTCAAAAAGCTAAAGAACCATTTAATTTGGTCTTCTTTAAAGTAATCGCCCAAGCTCCAGTTGCCGAGCATCTCAAAGAAAGTAGTGTGACTATTGTCACCCACTTCATCGATATCTTGAGCACGCAAACAGGTTTGACTGTTTACGAGGCGTACTCCTTTTGGGTGAGCTTCACCGAGTAGGAACGGAATGAGCGGCTGCATACCAGAACCCGTAAAGAGTGTGGTCGGGTCGTTATGGGGTATCAGCTGGGCACGCGGTATTACGGTGTGTCCATTTTTTTGGCAAAATTCTAAGTAGGCGTTACGGATATCCTGTGCATTCATACTCTCAGTATAACAGAGGTCGCGGCGAAAACAATTCTAGAAACGGCTAACACACCGCCCGTACACTCGACGTAGTCGTAAGTGACATCTCGGGCGGAGGTAGTTGAGGTACGCTCGTTTCAGGTAGATATGGGTCGCATGGAATCAAAGCTGCCTCAATCTCCACTTGGTGAAGGAATAACAAAGGCATCTGGTGCAGGCACATGGTCATTGGCGTCTGCCAAAATCATAAATGAAAATACGGTGCCAAGCGCAGATAACGCAACAAAGCTGGCAGTCAGCCAGCGCGAACTTGATTCGCTTCGATCATTACCCAGTTGAAACACGTCTTCTGAAGCAGCTAAACCTGGTCGTTTCATGACTGTTCCTCGGCTGGCACGCTCACAAAATGGATGACCAAAACCCCATCGATACCTCTCTGTTCTAGGTCACTACCTGGAAAATAGACATCCTCACCAATATTCATATGGGTGTACGAATCACGAAGTGTGTTTCGTAAATGGCTTGAGCTTTGTGCGAGACATGTAAACATACCCGGACGAGTCTGTAAAGTGTCGGTACTTAACATAGCCAGATTTTCACCAGCAATAGTCGCCTCATCAACTTCTCGAAACACAGAACTGGCACCTTGGCCATAGCCTTGTAAATGCTCGAACACACCCAGTTGACCCAGGGTACTCGCAGTACGCTCGGCCGATACTTCAAGGCGAGGATCAAGCTCAAGAGGCTTTTTACCAAATTCCGCACGAAGATCATTCGTCGCCTCTAGCCAACCCTCTCTGGTCATTAAGTCTGGGGCCGTGCTTTCGTCAATGGTCGGAATGTCTACGCAGGAATGACCGCCCTCCTGCGTATTATCTACTCGGCGAGCCTGGTGAGCATTCTGCAGCACCACAGTCATAAAATCGACGTTTGTCTCTATATTTGACGGTTCTACGCTTGTATCTTGCACAGTTTGGCCATGCGCGCCTGCTTTGCTAGGTGTCACAGCATCAAGCGCCTCAGGTATCAGTAACGATGCAAGTGAAAATAGTGATATAGATGCTCCTAATTTCAGAGCAACTCTGGTTTGCGCAGCACGACGTTCCGTACCAAATAAATGGCGCGAAACACTCTCTGGAAGAGAAAACATATTGTTCCTTCTCAGAGCAAGCTAGGTTTGCAATTCTCGGTTTCGCCATTAGCTCCACGTAGTCCAGGCGACCAAATACGGCCTACGTTTCACAGCTGCAATTGCTCTGATTAGCGGTATTATAGCAGATTTTTATAATTATGCAAGTACTAGCGTTATGTCGGTTTTGTAACTTAGACCAGTATGCCGCCGCCGATAACCTTTTGTTCGTCGTATAGCACTGTCGATTGCCCTGGGGTGGTAGCGCGGATTTCATCATCAAGTGTAAGTACAACATTGCCCTTGTCGAATTTAAGTGTTGCATGCACTAACGGAGCGCGGTGTCGAGTACGCACCTGCACTTTTGCTCCACCCTCTGGAGCACCGTTTATCCAATGAACATCTGTCAGTTGCAGCTGCGCAGCCCACAGCTTTTTGTCATTGAGATCTGTCGTGACATACACCTCATTTTTAGACATATCTTTGCCGGTGACGTAGTATGGCAAGCCACCGCCAACATCTAGGCCATGTCGCTGACCGATAGTGTAATAAATAGCACCGTCATGACGACCAATGCGCTGACCTTTAGCGTCAACAATATTGCCCGTTTCTTGCTTGCCAAGTTCATGCGTCAGAAAATCTTTGATGCCCACCTTGCCTACAAAACAAATGCCCATGCTTTCTTTCTTTGTAGCGGTTACGAGGCCGAACTTTTCTGCGAGCTTGCGTACCTCTGGCTTGGCGTATTCGCCAAGAGGAAACAAAGTGTGTTTCAGCGCTTCTTCAGTAACTCGATATAAGAAATATGTTTGGTCTTTGTTGTCGTCTGTGGCACGGAGTAAAGAACCGTTCTTAACTCTTGCGTAATGTCCCGTAGCAATCAGATCAGCTCCATCCTCTAGGCACGCCTCGAGAAATACCTTGAACTTGACCTCTTGGTTACACATGATGTCAGGGTTAGGTGTACGGCCTGCTTGATATTCGGCGATCATGTAGTCGACAACCTTTTGTCGGTACTCTTTCTGAAAGTCAAACATCTTGAACGGTATACCCAGTTGTACAGCCACCCGTTTGGCGTCCTGATAATCTTCTTTCCACGGACATGGCATACCTGGCAGATCTTGGCTCCAGTTCTTCATATAGACGCCAACTACGTCATAACCCTGCTCTTTTAACAGAGCGGCTGTAACCGACGAATCAACTCCGCCACTGAGACCAACATAGACCGTTTGCATTTACAGTATTATACCACAATTTTAGTAATTTTACAGGGGTTATATAAATCGCTCAGCAAGTGCTTTTTGGTTTGCAGCAAATAGTTGCTGCAAACTAAAGTCGAAGGTTTTCGAAGACGTACGCACGACACATCCCCCCGCAATATTTGGTTGCACACCAACAGTGATTAGCGTATTTGGATGCCCATTCTCGCGGAACCAGCGTGCCAAAACGCGTAAGGCCTTTTTGCTTGGATCAGCTGCAAAGCTGATCTGAACACTGGGGGCAGTGCGGCGAACGAACTTTAGCTGATTGCTCAGCTTTGTCCGATCAGCCTGGTGCAACAGATTACTCTTTTCTGCCTTGGCCAACGTTTTAAGTTCTGTGCTCATAAAGGGCAGTGCCTTGCCGCCGCTCTTTGCCGCCAGAAATTCGTCCAGCGCAAACAACTCCCGTTGAATTTGCCCTAAATCCAGTGGGCTAATTATGCTGTCAGGTAGCATTACTCCTGGGTCAGAGCTCACGTTTAATATCCTCTACGATGGCTGTTTTATTGGCTTCAAGGTTGTCGATAATAAATTTGATCTGGTCATCAATTGACAGATGTGTACCAAGCGTCTGTTGCACATGATGCGTGACGACGTCAGCCATATTGTCCTGAAAACGCTGTAGCCGACGGGCCCGCTCGAGCTTGAGCTCTTTCTCGAACTGTTCGCTCATCGCTTTGCGGTACTCGGCAATGGCTTGGTCAACTTTCTTAAACGATTCGCTCATGTGCTGCTGTGCAGCTGCTACCGTCTGTTTTTGGTCAGCAAACTCTTCTTTTAGAATCTCCCCGGCACGCTCTTTTACATACTCGGTGACCTGGTCGCTAATTGCATGCAGATCTTGTTGCAAGAAGGCCGCATTCTCTTCTAGCGTTCGTTCAAATCGGGCCGCGCCCTTTTCACGCATGTGCTGGCGATACTCTTCGCTAAATAACTCATTTTTGTTACCACCACCGCCGCCGCTACGAACACGGTTAAGCCGTACCGCCACCCAGATAAATGCCAAAAGCACCGCCACCACACTGCCGGCCCAGGTAATAAAAAGAATCAGCTCTGTTCGCATGCCACCCTTATACTGCTTATGCCAACAGTATAAATTATTCGTCGTGGTTAGGCTAGTTCTGCTAAAACTTCAACCGTTCGTCGTATGTCGGCTTTAGTAGTGTTTTTACCCATAGTAAAACGCAGGCTCGCCTGTGCGTGTTCGTCGCTCAAGCCAATGGCTTTCAATACATGAGAAGGTTGATCACTACTGGCGCTGCAGGCCGAGCCGACGGCACATATGATGCCTCGTTCGTCGAGTTCCATCATCAGGCGTTCATTGTCAGTACCAGGAAGCGTAAGATGCACATTGTTTGGTGTGCGATACTTTTGCGAGCCGTTACAGACAGCTTGCGGAATGTGCTGAGCTACTTCGTCAAAGAAAAGCTTTTGCAAAGAACCAAGTTGCGTGGCAGCAGAACGATACTGCTCAGCGGCGGTGCTGAGGGCATGAGAAAGTCCAATGATAGCCGGTACATTTTCGGTACCACTGCGGCGACCAAATTCTTGACCACCACCAATAATACGAGCAGCCAGCTCAACACTAGCGTTGGCGTACAGAAGCCCTGATTGTTTTGGCCCGTATATTTTGCCACCATTCAGGGTGAACAGGTCGACACCAAGCCTCGTAACGTGCAAGTCAAAATACAGCGGCGCCTGAGCGGCATCGGTATGGAAATACAGAGGCAAGATGTTGTCTGCCGCTTGGCGGGCAGTTCGAATCTGAGCGATAATCTTGGCGATTTTAGCTAGCGGCATAACCGTGCCAATTTCGTTGTTCACATACATAACACTCACAAGAACGGTTTTGTCAGTTATGGCCGCCTCAAAAGCCTCTAAGTTAATGCGCCCATCTGGGTTTACCTTCACAACACTGTGGTCGTATTCTTTGGCAGATTCAAGCACCGAATCATGTTCTACGGCACTCACAACCATGTGGGCACCAGGAAATTGACTCATCACACCGTGAATTGCTAGGTTATTAGCTTCGGTTCCACCTGCGGTAAAGGTAATTTCGGCCGGTCGTACACCCAGCACACCAGCCACCTTTTGACGAGCCGCAGCAATGTCAGCTGCCACTGCTTTTGCTACAAGATATACGGCGCTCGGGTTATAAAACTTGGTAGCAAAATACGGCTGCATTGCCGCTATCACATCGTCGTCCAGCGGCGTAGCTGCAGCATGGTCGAGATAGATAGAATCAGCCATTACCGCACTCGGTTATATATTTCGGCTTTAACGCGCTGACGGTACAGCTGAGCAGCATCGCGCAAGTGGCGTGCTTCATCTTTTGAGACGTACTGATACTGATTGCCGTCTTGAGCCTTCAAGATACCGTTAGGGCGTACATCGTATCGTGTTGTCTTGGTACGGCGCACACCTTGTTCGTCAGTCCACTCTTCGTGCCAGATCCAGGTACGTTCGTCTAAGCAGAAGAATTCACGACGCCCACCATTTGGTACTGGACCGAACAATGTGCCACCAATTTTAGCTTCGTGACGTATGAGGTTTCGATACAATTCCGCCTGTCTATCTTCCTGGCTTGTACCAAGGATAGTTTTGAGTAATTTCTGGATCATATGCAGCCTAGTTTAGCGGTGCCGATGCACGCAAGTTGGCGAGCGCAGCTTTTGCCGCCTCGATACGAGCAGCTTGGTCAGTATCTACCGCCGAATTAAGCTGAGGAGCAGCTTCAATTAGTGGATTAGGAGTTGGGGTAGCTGGAGTGATAAATTGGCCATTTCGTACTGCTTCTACCTGACGTAGAGCATCTTGTTCGGCCTGAACTCGATAAAATTGAGCAACTTCTGGTGATGCATTGACTATGCTTGTATTAGCGACATTTGCGGCGTCCGCAAAGGTAAAGGGACGAGTTTCGCCTTCCGCAGCCAGACGACCCATTACCTCGGAGGTTGGCATGGTTACTTCGTCAACACGCATTACATTTTCGGCTACATCAGCAATAACATCAGCTGCGCGGTCTACCTCAGCAGATCGGCCGCCCATCATGTACTCGATGCCGCCTTCAACAATGCCTGAAAGTGATTCTGAAAATATACTCATAGTAGTTAAACGAGATTAAAGATGCCTATCGCATTCTGAGTAGTCGCATGGGAAAACTGCTGAAGCGTCTCCCCTCTCAGGTCGCTCAAGAATGCTGCTGTTACAGCTACATGCTTAGGCTGACAGATTGTACCACGATAAGGGGTTGGAGTCAAGAAGGGAGCATCTGTTTCGACCACGAGACGGTTCAGTGGTACCAGTTTGGCAGCAGCAAGCTGATCCGCATCTTTCGTGAATGTCATAATACCGTTCAAGCCAACGAGTAGCTTTGGCCGGTCAAGTATAGCTTTTACCTCTGTTATGCCAGCAGAAAAGCTGTGTATGATGCCTACTGGTTGAAATTCATCATAGATTGCCCAGAAATCAATCCATACCGATTGCTGGTCGGTGGGGCTGACGCCTTTGGCGTCACGCACATGAAAAATAACCGGCAAATCATGCTCCTCGGCAACCGTCAGCTGAAAACGCAGCAGCTTTTTCTGGTCTTCACGTTCAGAGTGACCATAGTAGTAATCAAGCCCAATCTCACCCACGGCGACTACTTTTGGTTTACGTACTAGGCTGTGGAACTCCTGCAAAGCCTGCTCGTCATTGACATAGTGCTTTGCCTCATGCGGATGCAGACCAATTGTTGCCCATATTTTCGCGTGTTGGGCAGCCATAGCGATGCCTAACTTACTGTCTTCCAACGTACAGCCCACACAAACCAGCCGGGTCACGCCTTCTGCGGCAGCTTCATCAATGACCGTTTGCGTATCTAACTCATAGTCAGAAAAGTGGATGTGACAGTGGGTATCAACGAGTTCAATCATAATACTCCTAGTTTAGCCTACAGACCGTTGGCGTGTATATGTTCGGCCACATCAGTCTCCAGGTGACGGTGGCGAGTCCGCTATAGACTTGGCCCCTTCAACAGGCTTGGTGTCGTGTTTCGGGAACAGTGTGCCTTCAATTGGGCGGATCACGCCTTCTTCGAACACGTGACGAATCTTGAGCGCAGTGTCAGGCATGAATGGCTCGAGTAAATCTGCAATCTCTAGCAAGTTACTAGCTTGGTAGGCCAAAACTTCACGCAAGTGATCTTCGTCACCTTCTTTGGCAATATTCCATGGCTTGGCTTCATCGATATACTGGTTGAGGCCGCGAACTTGTTCCCAGACATGGTCGAGAGCCTTGTCAAAACGACAGGCTTCGACAGCTTCCCAATACTGGGCTTTGTCATGATTTTCCGGTGGAATTTCGCCTACAATACCCTTTTGGTATTTCACAATCATCGCCGCCGTACGCTGGACAGCGTTGCCAAGCTCGTTTGCCAGTTCATTGTTGTAGGCGTTTTCGAGCAGCTCCCATGAAAAGTCACCATCATCGTAACTTGGTATATGGCGCAGTATGTAATAGCGAAAAACGTCAGCGCTATACTTCTTAACAATCTCTGCTGGGCTGACTACATTACCGAGTGACTTACTCATCTTGCCACCGGCAATGTTAATAAAGCCGTGGGCATAGACTTTTTCTGGCAACGGCAGACCAAGAGCCAACAGCATGCCAGGCCAAATAGCAGCGTGGAAACGGATGATATCTTTGCCGACAACTTGTACATTGGCTGGCCAAAACTTTTTGTAGTCTGCATGTTCTGGATAACCGATCACGGTCAGGTAGTTCATGAGCGCTTCAAACCACACGTACATTACTTGGGTCTTATCACCAGGCACCGGAATACCCCAGCTCAGCTTACTAGCTGGTCGCGAAATACTGATGTCGTCTAAACCTTCGATGATGACGGACAAAATTTCGTTGCGTCTTGTTTTAGGAATGACTTCAAAGGTTCCTGCCTGGATTGCTGCTCGGATTTGCTCTGAATATGACGACAATTTAAAGAAGTAGTTTTCTTCTTCGACTCGTTCATAGGGCTTTTTGTGGTGTGGGCAGACATTGTTATTTGCCTTAGCTACTGCTTCAGTTACAAACTCTTCACAGCCAGTACAGTACAAACCAATGTATTTACTTTTATAGATGTCTTTTTCGAGTTGCTTCCAGATAATGGCGGCACGTTGTTCGTGTCCAGAGTCGGTCGTACGGATAAAACGGTCATTGCTGACGTTCAATAGCTTGCCCAGGTCACGAAACTTTTGGCTCTGCTGGTCAGCCAGTGCTTTTGGAGTCAGTTTGAGCTCGGCCGCTTTATCTGCAATCTTTTGGCCATGCTCGTCAGAACCAGTCGAAAAGATAGTTGGCTTACCTTGCTTACGAGCGGCACGGGCCAAGACATCAGCCATGACAAGTTCAAGCCCAAAGCCAATATGTGGGTCTCCGTTTACATACGGAATAGAGGTGGTTACATAATAATTCATGAGTACATTGTACCTGTTTAAAGTGGTTAGTGTAAGTGATCGAGCTATTTCGAACTGGTTTCAGGATTACGAGTTCAAAATAAAAAAGAGTAAAGAAAAGTAAGCCCCGCTAGGGCATGATCATGGTGTGCTGACGCACGCTAACAATGATGCTTACTTTTTTCATTACACTTACTATACCATAAACATGGTGCAAATCTACAACCTCTATCTCTAGCTAGTCGACCATGAACGAGATGCGTTTTTCTTCTCCTTGTCACGGAAGGCTTGTTCAAGATCAATATCTAAACGATTGCATAAATCAATTAGTAGCCAAAAAATGTCAGCAGCTTCTTCTTCTAGCTCGTGTACGCGTGATTGCTGATCAACTTTCATACCACTTGTTTTGCGGTATGCCTTGGCCAACTCGCCCACCTCCTCGACAAGCAACATAAAGACTTCGGGGGTGTTTCTTTGTCAAACCCCCTTTCGGTAACAAGCTGCGCAACTAGCTCTTGGTAGTCTTTAAGGGTAGGCTTGTCTGGCAGGCTCATATGCGTTTAGTATACGCTACGAACCACTGGCCAAGTGCCACAAGCTGCAGTGGTTGCATTTGTAGCTCTTGAGTTTTACATTGCGCTGCAATTCGGCAACAACGGCAGCGGCATCGGCTTGCTTCTTGGTGTCGAAGGCCAGCTTTTCGCTACACGGCAATTGGGTCATTTTAGGTATTCTCGGCACAGTGCCACAAACACTGCATTCGTCCAGCCAAAGCCTGTTTGGCTTGGATACAAACCTTCTACTGGATGCTTCTGCGGCTTGACCACATTATATTTTTCGAGGAATTCGCCATGTGCTTCAAACCAAGCTAGGTTAGTTCGCAACCACTTGCGGGCAATACGTTCAGCGTGTTCGTCATAGCCATAATTTTTAAGGCCTTCAATGACAATCCAGTGCAGCGGTGACCACCCGTTTGGATGTGCCCACTGCACCTTTATCGAGCCAAAGATCGACATATCAATCAGTGGCCGAGTGGTTGTCGTAAGGCCGCCTTTCTGCTCGAACTTATCCAGATTATTTACCAGACGTGCTGCTTGTTCTTTTGTGGCCAGTC
>RXKC01000001.1:0-21987 GCA_003962975.1 Candidatus Saccharimonadota bacterium | reverse complement strand
TTGTAATCAAAATAAAAACCTTTACGCTCATGCCACATATACTTATTCATCTCGTGCTTGCGCTTACTAGCTTGCTTGTCCCAATGCTTGGCTTTCTCTTCGTCGCCAAGTAATCGTGCTGCCCAGGCAAAATCGGTTTCGTATTTATAAAGCAAAGCATTCAGATCAACGGGAAGAAAGTCGAGACATTTACGCTCGAACCGTGGCGTCATATCCCAACCACTTTCTGCTTCGGCCAAATCGTGCAGAACATGGATGTCGTAATAACGGCTGAGTCCACTCTGCACCTGGTGCCAAAATGGATGCTCGCTGTTCATCCAAACGTTTTCATACTCTAGCTCGGCAATTGCCATTTTGCCTGCTAACCATTTTTTGTCTTTGTTACCTGTATCAAAAATAAGACGAATGTACGACGTCAGGATTGGTGGTTGCGAGTGTGTCATGTGATACATTCGACTCGCGTTTGGTATAAACCCAAAACGCTTAAATATGTGGACAAAGTTATCCAGCATACCTTCTGCCAGCTGCTGATGTTTTCCACCCACAAGGCCAAGCGCCGTAAAGTAACCGTCCCAGTAATACTGCTCTTTAAAGGTGAAATTAACCTTTGGATCTGCCGCTGGCACCACATACGGGTGCGGTAAACCGATTATTGTGCCTTTGTCTTTCGGCTCTTCGTGGATTAGGACTGTCCAGTGCTTATCGATGTACTCAAGTGCGTCATTAATATGAGGAACATCAATATGCCCCTGCCGCCCAACAATTTTTCGCAACACATTCTTCGGCAAGTGACGATTCAATATCATCCTCTTATGCTAGGCCAGTACATGACCTGTGGTCAAGACGCCGATGATTATAAAAGTACAAAAGCAATTACTCGACTTGGTGGAGTTGATAGGTACTCCGCGGTAGAATTATAATAAGTTCATGAAAATATGCTTTACATGTAATGGCGAATTCAATCCTAGTAGCAAACACAGAAACTGCCCTAGTTGCAGGTATCATTTATCGAAAACAATTGCTTGTAGTCTTTGTGGCGTTAATTTTCATTCATCACGTTATAAGAACTGTCGTTCTTGCACGAACAAATTAATGCCTAACTACGGTAAAGGAAGATATAAAAAGAATGGCTATGTTATGGTTTTTGCAGCAACTCACCCAAAAACTTTCGGGAAACGAAGCAAGTATGTCCTTGAACATATCCTGGTGATGGAGGAACACCTAGGTAGATACTTGGAGGCAGACGAGAATGTTCATCATAGAAACGGCATAAAAGATGATAATCGTATTGAAAATCTTGAGCTCTGGATAAGGCCACAACCATCTGGAATACGTGCACAAGACGCAGTCACCTGGGCCGAGAAAATTCTTGAGAGATATGGGAAGTCAAATCCAACATAACAAAAAAACTCAAGTTTTATACTTGAGTTTTTATGGTGGAGCTGCCGGAGAACTGCCCTCCGGGTCCGTCAGTTAACTTACTCAATGACTACAGGCTTAGTTTGTCTTATAGTTTCTTTGGCCAACAGGCTTGAGACAAACAAAAAACATGCTGACCGCAGCCCTTGGGCTTAAGCTTACGTAGGGGCAACTACGTAGGCAGCAATCAGATAAATATGGCGCTCGAAAAACCTATCTGATGTCGGTTCGTGAGCGGCAGTCTAATAAAATTAAACTGCTAGTGCGAAGTCGCTTTGAGGAGCAAGCTTTGCAGCGAGCTTTTCAATTAGAGATTCGCGAGTTTCAGATGTTTCTGCAACTATATTTGGTGATCCAGCTAACGTGTAGATCAATCCGGCCTGCCATGTGAGTTTGTTAAAGTCCAACGTCGAGCTTAAAATTCAGCCCCATTCCTATATTTTAACACTTTTCGAATCAAGACACAATGCTTGTGCTTGCCTAGTGTGCGGGCGCGCTTGCGACCGGACTGTCGTGAAGTACATGCTTTGATGGACGGTAAAGGCCGATAAATAATAGGCCGCCCAAAATCACGATCGCTCCGCCGACCAGGATTGGTGTATTGATGCCGATAGCTGCAAGGTAGCCCGATAGTATGGCAGGGATGGTCTGTGCTAAGGCCTGTACAGATGCATTGATACCCAACACTTCCCCTTGTACTTTGTTGTCTGCTGATGCACTAACCAGTGCTTGGCTGTTAGCCATGGTCTGCCCAATAAAGATTGCGAAGAACGGCGTCACCATAAGTAATTGTGCTGTGTTGTGCGCCCACAAGTTTGCGAACAAGCCAACTCCAGTCAAGAACATGCTGTAGCGAAGTACCTGGTAGTTCTTTATCTTCTTTGCAACAAGCGGCGTAATGATAGCCTGCGTAATTGCGATCCAGATACCAACATATGCGAAGTAGTCACCTATGTTTGTAGGGTGAAAGTGCAGTTTGTTGACCAACAGAACCTGGAAGAACGTTTGGAAGAATGAAAACCCTGCCCAGAACAAGAAGATAGATGGGAAGATAACACGCAGGCCAGGATACGTTGCAGCCTTGGCAATGTTTTTAACAGACTGATTGAGCTTGAGTTTGAGATTAGGCATGATGTGCTTGTTGGTTTCCTCTAACTTAGCGAGGATCAAGAAGCCGTTGATAACACTCAGGATTGCCGCAAACCAAAATGGAGTGGCCGGGTTAAACCAATGAGGCGTATCAAAGAGTCCGAAGAAACTGATGCCAGGGCTGGCTAGCTTAGAACCGATGTATGGCCCCATTACAAAACCAATACCAAAGGCAGCGCCAATCTTGGCAAAGTTTTTCGTACGATCTTTTACCGCGGTAACGTCGGCGATTACTGCCTGCGCCACACTAATGTTTCCGCCCGTGATACCATCGAGTATTCGGCTCGCGAAAAGCAGCGGAATGTTGCGGGTTATGATACCCACGGCGAACAGAACATAGCCAAGCGCAGTTCCAAAAATACTCAAGCTCAGCACTCGTTTACGACCGAAGCGATCAGATAGTTGCCCCAGGATAGGTGTCGCGATGAACTGCATAAATGGGTAGACGGCGATCAACCAACCAAGCAGAATCAGACCACCCTTAAAGTCCCAGCCTGCTGGCAAAAGATAATACTGCGATTCTGGATTTGCCAGTAGTTGCGGGATGATTGGTGTCAAAATACCCACGCCGAGCACATCCAAGAAAATGGTAAACATTACGGTTGGTAGTGGATTTTTCTTCGCCTTTAATTTACTCAGCATGTTTTCTGGACCTATCTTCCTTATTTTTATTGATTATCAAATATATGATGGCAAGAGCCGGGTCTGCTATCGTTACACACTTCACCATGCACAATCAGTAAGCCCTGCACCAAAGCATCTTTCTGCTTATCATTCAGTGCCTCATGTATGGGACTATGGAAATTTTTTAAGATGTCCGTAGCTTCAGAAGTATAGCGCTCGCCTTTACCCGTGAGAGTTATGATGTGCTCGCGCTTATTTTCTGGTCGGCGCAGCGCCTGCAACAGACCTTGTTCTGTCAGCAATTTTATCTGGCGACTGATACTTGCCTCTGTCTGGCCTAGTATCTCGGCAATTTCTTTCTGACGGATGTGCGGTTTTTCTTGCAAGATCATCATGATCTTGTACTGACTAAAGCCGAGTCCAAGTCGCTCCAGTAAAACCTGGTCGGACTGGCGGGCGATAACAAATGCCACGTGATTAAGTAGATAACCTAAACTGTTTTTGCTAATCATACCTACACCCAGCCTAAACCTAGATACTTAACATGTCAAGCGTTCCCTATGGTGTGGGTACTGTAAGATAGTTCGGACCACTGTAGTTTGGTACTGTTTTGAGTTGCCTATGTGGATAGCCACCGCCTGGTGCCATAACACCGTTCGAACAATTGAGTTGCTGGTTGATGCACCCTTTAATCCAATGATCCATGACATCAGTTGTCCAGCCACCATACCAGTCAGCATGTAAGCTAAAACCGTCTGCCACGCCAGCCATGGCGTCAGATGATAACTTCCACTGAGAGTAGTCTAATGTGCCCGACCAGGAAACGTGGTAACTAACCTGCGGCATCATATATGGATGAGTCGAGGGGCAACTGCTTCCAGAGAAATAGGCCACGTGACTCTTGTGATCTGGTGAATCGAGCACCGGCTTGCCACTGCCATCCACTTTGACACACGCCGGAAAGAACACCAGTGCCTGCAGTTTAATCGGGAATGTATCCGCCGAGTTATATGCATTAGGGTCTTTTTGTTTGGTGTATGAATTTACTGCGTTCTCGCGCGTGTTGGCTGGACAGTTATCAGGAATCGTACTACCGACATAGGTGTAGTTAAGGCTGCCGGTATAGCAGGCCCAGATGACTCCATTGACGTGGAACAAGCTAGAGTCGGTGTTGCCTTTGGCGTTGCCAGCGATCATCTTAAGACCTTGTGGTTTTACTTTTGTCTGAGCTGCAGCATTCAGAGCCGATTTGTAATAAATAAGAATGTTGTCTGGAATCACCGCCCTGTTGCTGCCATCTAGTACGGCGGGCATCCAATAGCCACTGCGGTTTGCCTCGAAGCCAGCGCAAGAGCTGCCGCCCCGCGTCATAATATTGGCATCGGTTGTGCTGGCGTCCATGCGTGAATTACCCCAAAACATGTGCAAGTGAGCTTTGTTTACCTGGGGTACGCCGTTAATTGGTGGGTACACAATCGGGTCGTCATAGTTGAAGTGTGAATACTGACAAAAGAATCGGAACTGTCCCTGCGAATTATGCGTTTGGTAGCCACCAGGATTTGCTTCTAAGTTACCCCTCGAAGTTAGGTTCTGCTCTATCTCGGTTTCAGAAGAATTCTCATACTGGCGCCACCGCGAACCTAGTGTGGAGTTATACAGAAAACTGCCTAGATCATTATTGCTGGTCGTTTGACCAAAGCGTACTGCTAGGCCAGCCGAAGCGCCACTTGCCGCCAAGACCGAGGCTCCACCCTGAGCAGAACCAGTCTCCCCTTCTACACTACGAGTCGGCGTTGCTGCTTGCGTAAACACTAAAAGCAGCGCGCCTAAGCCCGCAAAAGCTGCCACATTCATAGCGACAATCAGCTTCTGGCGATGCATCGCTGCCAGACGTTTAAGTTTAGTAAAACGTTTTTTCGATTTAGTCATACTGTTTATGCCTCTAGTATAGCAGCCGACACCGTATACTGTAGCTATGGCTATTCAACCAAACTGCGATATGTGCGGTAACGAACTAACTGCGTTCGGCGCAATCCTATTCAGTCCCCCCGACCAAAACAGTACTGTTAAAAAATTTCATGTTTGTATTGACTGCTATGCGCAGCTACTCACGCAAATGAAAGCCGCTAAAAAAGACTAGGATTGCTTGTGCTACTGGGCTGAAGCGCAGCCGCTGTCAGCAATATTGCCGTTAAAACGACCCAGGTTATGGCTTTGGCGCGAAAGATCCCAGAACCGTTTGCCAGCTGGTGCCAGCTTGGTAGCCGCATTGCCAGTTGTTACGGTCCATGGTGACGATTTATCTTTAGTTAACGAGTAGACAATGCCTTGGTTTGAATCGCCCGTTGCAATCCACCAAATTAGGCCATAACCTGCGGCCGGACCGTAGCTCATGACAGCGTTGGCGCCAATGCGATTTTGATCCGGATTACCTGCCACACCAGGCACGGTGGGGTCAGTGGCGCGCAGCGGGCTGCCGTCATCTTTAATAGGGTCACCAAATTCACCAACCACAAGAGCAATGTTTTTCGAAGCCACACGGTTGATGTATTGCTGGTGCGTGGCATCAGTGCCATAGCCATTAATAAAGCCGTAGGCATGCCAGTCGTATATGACGTTACATTTACCGGCGCCAAACGTGGTGGCCAAATTTCCGTCAGCAATAGTCTCTATTTGATTGCCCAGCCCAGCGAGATCAGCTACAAAAATCATATCCGGAGCCAAGGCTCGAACGTCGTTGTACAAACTTTGATTGAGCGATGTCCAAGCAGGCTGATTAACGATTGGCTCGTTAAAAGTATTCATCCACACGTATGGATTATTTTTATACTTCTGCGCAATTGTTTTTATCATTGGCAGCGAGGCTTGCACGGTCGAGCTGGAATAAGCGTAGTCGGTACCAACAGTCACTCTACAGGTGATCATTACCACCAGTTTTTTGGCAGTGTATTCTGCCACTAGCTGGTCTAGGCCCGCTAAGGTCTCGGCTGCGCTTGGACTTCCGGAAGGAGCACAGTTAATGTTGGGGCGGATCGTATTCCATCCCCATGCCCTGACTTGTTCGCTCTTGTCATTAGCTGTACCAAAGTAATTAAATAGGTAGTTATTTTCTAGGTACGGCGCCTGACGCATGCCGACATTGGCCCCCATGGGCAAAAATATGTTGCCGTCAGGGTCAACAATATGTTTGCCGACCACATAGAACTTGCCTGTTGCCGGTGCCGGGGTATTGACTCCAAAGCGCACCGCCTTGCCGCCAGAAGCAGTAGAATTGCCTTGTTCACTGGCACCATTTGCACGGGCACCAGTCTCTAGCTCGACACTGCTGGTAGGTGTAGCCGCTTGGCTGATGACCAAAAGTGTCAGCCCGACTACCACAAAAGCTACGACCAACACAGCTGGTCGCGGAATAGTTTTGAGGCGTTTTTGTACTTTCTTTTGTAGACGCCGGATACTGCGTGACATATGCAACTAGTATAGCGTAAGCAGCTTAGCTTTGAGCAACTCGTAAATACAATTGGTGCCACTGCTGCAGCGAAAGCTCTTGCGGCCGAGCGTCAGGGCTAATTTCTGAATCTACCAATAGGCTGCTGACTTCTTCTTTAGATATATGCAAGCCAGCGCTTAGGCTGCTCCGAAGCTTTTTGCGCCGCTGCGAAAAGCCAGCCTTCACAATTCGAAAGAAAAGCTTGGTATCTAGGTCAGCAAAAAGTGGTTGCTGTCGCCGCACTAGTCCAATGATCTGTGAGTCAACCTTTGGCGGTGGCGTAAATAAACTGGCAGATACAACAGCGTCGAGCGTTGCTTCATAGTACAGCTGCACACTCACGCTCAGCAGAGACATACTACCAGGACCCGCCGCGACGCGCTGGGCAACCTCTTTCTGCACAAGCAGCGCAATAGATGACGGCGGATTGCTGGATTCTGCCAAAACGCGCAAAAGATTGCTGGTTAGGTAGTACGGAATATTGGCTACAACTTTATAGCCAGCGGGCAACGAACCATAGCCAAAGGTAAGGCAATCGGCATACATAACTTGTAAAGTATCTGCACTCACCCGCTTTGGCAAAGCTGCGGCGAGATCTTGATCGTACTCTAACGCAATTACATTGCCGGTTTCACCGACAGCTTCGACTAAATATTTGGTCAGTGTTCCAAGGCCTGGTCCAATCTCGATCACCACATCACCAGGCCGTACATCGCCAACGGTAACCATGGCTTGCAGACTTGTTTCGTCATCCAACCAGTGCTGACCCAGACTTTTTTTCGGAACTATTTCGTGCATTGCTTCATTCTAACAGAGAAAGTCGCTACTACCACCAACGGTTAGCTAGCCAGAAATTGTAGGCGCCTTGCCAGCCGCCCGGATAGCGACCGTTAGCGTAGGCCGAGAAATGCTGCAACTGACAAACAGGGTCAACCTGCCAGTTAGGACAGGCAGCCAGAAGGGCGTTTTGCCCACTGGCGCTTGGACAACGCTGACCTAAGCCGATACAGCGGCTGCCGTTCATGGCGCCAGGATTCCAGCCTGACTCTTTGCTAATAATAAGATCAACAGCAAAGTAGTCTGCCTCGCTAATGCCGGCTGCTGCCATCCAGTCGGCTTTCGTACCCGTTACCGATGACTTGGTTCCTTGCGCAACTACTCGTCGCACTGGCGTTACGGCGATTACTTCCTGCAATACTTTGCGACTAACTTCTTGGTCGTTACGCATTTCTACTTCATACGTGACCAACTTTTTGCCGTCAGTTCCGGCTTCGCGCACCGCAGTTATACCAGCCGCCATGTTCCCATCTGGAACGGTCTGCACTGGAGCGGGAATTACCTCTTCAACCGTAATAACCTTCTTGCCTTTACGAACAATAAAGACCTGCGTGCCACTTGCTAACTTGGTGTTACGGGCAGGCTCTACGGTGTCGCCTTCTAGGGTTTTGATGTCTTTTTGCTCTAAGAGTTCGCCGACCGTCTTTGCACGAGTACGCACTGCAAAGCCATTGCCGTACAGATTGATATTGGCCTCTTGTGCACGATCGACAACAATCTGCTCGCCGATTATTCGGTCACTAATATCGATATTACCGTCCAGAGCAATACCGTCTTCTCGGTACAATTCAATACCGGCTTGCTCAACCACTGTACGTGGTTGCTGGTGCGCACTGAGCACCGTCGTACGCCTTCCTTGGTCAATAATTGTAACTGGTCGAGCTTTTTGAACGGTTACTTCTGTATTCTCTTCAACAATGAGTGTATCGAGGGCGGGCTTTACAATATCAGCCTCGCTCACTTCAACATCTAAGCGCTGTAATAAATCTTTGACGGTTCGAGCCCGAGTTGGCACTGTCTGCTCGACGCCGTCTACTGTCAAGCGCACCACACGAGCATCACTGGCACCCATGGTTTCACCGCCAAGCAGCACCATAGCAATACCACTCACAAAAAATAAAGCCAGGAAGGTTACGACAGGAATAATAAAGGGGTGTCCGCGCATTTTCTCTGAACGCGGCAAATCGTCAGTAGGCCGGGCACTATACTTTCGACGAAGTGAGAATAGTTTTTTCATAGTATGACTGATGCGTGAACAACCAGAGTATATAGATCATCAGTTGTTGCCCTCCGAATCACCCCTTATTTTAACAAATTTTGTGATGTTCTAAAAGTTGCCAAAATCTGCTGCGTCGGCTGACTAAGCCGCATCTTGGCTATCTGATTTTGTGAGTACCAGCCTGCCTCGGCTAGCTCGGCACTTGTGCGTAGAACTAGTGCCGACTCGTCTATTTCTGCCCAAAATATGATCAAGCGAACGGGAATACCTGTCGACCGCGTAGAGAATTTTCCCTGCAAATGTAGCTGGGCAGGATCAAGTGTCAGGCCTGTTTCTTCTTGCACTTCACGTACTGCGCCCTGTTTTGCGTCTTCGCCGCGGTGCAGCCCACCGCCCGGCAACACCCAACTGCCATCGCCGAGCCAGTCTTGTGTAAGCAGAAGTTTGCCTTTGTTTATGATAATCACCCGCGTGCGTGGCGGCGCAAGCTGCACCACCAACCAAATGCCAGGCCATGTTATCCAAAAGAGTATTCGGCCAAGCGGCTTAGGTAACTTCATGATAATTTTTCGAGAGGCGCAAAGGCAATGTTGAGTCGCTTACTACCACGGCCTTTAAAGTATATGACCGCATTGTCACCGTCGAGCTCCATGATTTGCCCTTCCCCAAAAATCTTGTGACGAACGACGTCGCCCTCGTTTAAGTCAGGTACATAACGCGGCTCGTCGTCGACGGGTGATTGATCAAAATCCCGCCGGGGCGCCATGCTGGTGTCGCCATACATTCCACCAAAGTCAGATACTTCCTGCACAAGGTCACCCTGGATCTCAGCCAAGAATCGGCTCGGCGGATTGTGCTGGATGCCGCCGTACAGTACTCGGCTACTGGCGTACATGAGGTACAGCTCTTTTCGAGCCCTGGTCATGCCCACATAACAAAGCCTGCGTTCTTCTTCCATTTCGCTGGCGTCATACAATGCGCGTGAATGCGGAAAGATGCTTTCTTCCATGCCAGTCATAAAGACAATCGGGAACTCGAGCCCCTTAGCGGCATGCAAGGTCATAAGCGTAATAGCTTCGTTGCCAAATTCAACACTATCGAGATCACTTACTAGCGCTACCTCTTCTAGGAAGCCTTCCAATCCGAGGTCCTGGTATTCTTGGGCAACACTGATCAGCTCTTTGACGTTTTCTTGCCGTGACTCACCCTGCGCGCCACCATCGTCGAGATAAGCCATATAGTCGGTGCGGCGAATCAATGCGTCAATCAACCCCGACACCGAAGCGTCATCTACCACTGTGCGAAGACTCACTAATATATCACCGAGTTCGCTCAGAGCTTTGCGCGCCTTAGGTGTCAGTGTCGTGCAGTCCGCCACTTGGTCAAGCGCTGCCTGCATGCTCAAATTTTGATCAGCACGCCAGGTCAGAAAATTTTCGACTGATTTTGCACCAATACCCCGTGCTGGCACATTGACGATACGCTCAAAACTCACCCGGTCTTCTGGCTGAAAGATGAGTCGCAAATACGCCAGCAAATCCTTAATTTCTTTGCGATCATAGAATCGTTGGCCGCCAACTATACGATATGGAATACCATAATGAATGCAGGCTTCTTCAACCGAACGACTCTGCGCATTGGTACGATACAGTACCGCAAAATCACTGTATGATTGCAGCCCACTATCTACCCCAGCTCGCACACGGCGCACAATAGTTTCGCCCTCTGCACGTTCACCATTCACTTGCAGTACTTGTACGGGCTTGCCGCTGTCAGCATCTGTCCAAAGCTTTTTATCACTACGCTGCGCATTCTTTGTAATCACTGCATGGGCAGCATCTAGAATGTGTTTGGTGCTGCGATAGTTTTGCTCTAGTTTTATGACCGTGCAATCAGGATAGTCTTTTTCGAACCGCAAAATATTACGAAAATCGGCACCACGCCAGCTATAAATTGACTGCCAGTCATCACCGACTACGGCCAGGTTATTGTGGTCAGCCGTCAATAGTTTCACCAATTGGTATTGTGCCGCGTTAGTGTCTTGATACTCGTCGATCATGATGTATTTGAACTGTTTCTGCCACTTGGCTCGAATCTCTAGATGATTGTTGAGCATGGCTACTGCTCGACTAATCAAGTCGTCGAAATCAAGTGCACCAGCATCCTTTAGAGCTCGTTGATACACTGGATACACCTGAGCGGTTGCCTGGGCCGCCGGGCTGTTAGCCGTTCCGGCGTACTGCACTGGGTCAATCATGTCGTTCTTGGCGCTGCTGATCAGACTGCTAATCATCCGCGCTGGGAAAGCTTTTTCATCAATATGCAGTTCACGACTCGCGCGCTTGACTGCAGTTTGGCGATCGGATTCATCAAAAATAACAAAGCTACGTGGCAAACCAATATATTCTCCGTCTTGACGGAGCAGCCTGACACAAATACTGTGAAAGGTACCCATGTACGGCATAAACGCACGGTCTTCGGCGTTTTGCCCTAGCAGCTTAGCCACTCTCTGGCGCATTTCTTTAGCCGCTTTATTAGTAAAGGTTACGGCCAGAATATTAAACGGCGTCGCCTTATGGCTAGCAATGATATGCGCAATCCGGTGCGTCAGCACCATGGTCTTACCACTACCGGCACCGGCTTGTATGAGCAGTGGCCCTTCGGTTGTTTCGACAGCCCGTTTTTGTTCTGGATTTAAATTAGCAAATAAGTCAGACACCAATAAAGTATACCAGTCTCTGCTCACTTGTTACGTGAACTCATAAGGCCGCTTCACTTGGTCCTCGCCCTTTTAGGGCTGCGGAATCGTTCCGCAACCTTATGAGTTCACCCGAAGAGTAGAGACTTTGTATTTAGGTGGTGAGCTTAAAGGTTTTGAGAACTTCTTCGACTTTTTTCAGATCGTCATCGCTTAACTGTGTTGGCTCATCATCTTTATCGACAATCTGGATCACCAAGCTAGCATTTTTAAGTGACAGGATGGTATATGGAACATACAGCCCCATTTGTTCTACGTTAACTTCAGGTTCCGTGACTTTACCAGCCTCGTCTTTGTACCCTGCAGTGATACCAAGAAGTGTGTACGTTGTAGCGTCCGACTCTCCTGGCATAAACATGAAACGGCTGATATATACACTCGATACCGAAGAACCAAGCTCATCTGCCGGAAAATTTGTTTCAGGCAATTTGTCGATACTAGAAATTTTGAATGAATTACAACTGTTTCCAGTGGTAAATGCCTTGTCGGTTCTTTTGGGAGTACAGTCACCACCGCGTCCACCAGGACTTAGGTCGAAGCTAATTTTTTGCTTATCATTAATGGCGAATTCAACTTTTGCAAAAGTAGCTCCAGCTGGCATGCCGGAATACTCGCTGGTTGTATCGGTGTCTGTTACTTTCCAGTTGTATTTGTTATCTAGCGAAAAGCCACCGTTTTGGCTTGTAAAGAGCGTACTGTTCGCAGCTGGCTGCGTCAGAGAAGCGGGCGGCGTATTACTGTCAGCTGACTTGGTTCGATTCATTTGATCTTGCCAGTACATGAAGCCGCCAACACCAAGTCCAGCAACCAATAGTAAACTGACGAATCCGACGAGCAGTTTTTTGCCCTTGGGGCGTTTGCCAATTTGTCCAAAGAATGCGTTTTGACTGCTCAGCACATGGACAGGTTCAGCGCTAGCACTAACCGGCGTAACTGCAGGTTTGTCTGGCTTTTGATCAAGGCCAGGAACCAATGGTTCGGGACTAGATGGCGGTAGGGCGACTTCTTGTTCGGGAGCCCGAGGAGGTGTTTGAGTAACAGAAGCCAATGGATCAAGCGGAGTACCAGGAGCGGACATCATGGGGTCAACCTGCAGGGGCTGGTTTGGGATTACTGGCTTGCTGCCAGGAGTAGCAGGCGTAGCACCTGGGTGGCTCACATCAAAAATGGGTTGGCCAGACGATTTGTCGTTCATGCATCATCTCCTGTTTCGGTTTGCAAACGATGAGCAGCATCGATGATGCCGGCAAATTTCTGGTAGTTCAGACTAGCGCCGCCGACCAGAGCGCCGTCACAGCCTTCAAGCTCTAAGTAGCCACGAACAATCTGGTCGTCAACACTACCACCGTATAGCACGCGTACTGCTTCTGCAGCTGTGGCACCATACAACTGGCTAACCTGGTGACGAATAAAATCGAGAATGTGCTGCACCTCAGTTGGCTTTGCAAGCGTACCGCCAAAGGTACTAATAGCCCAGACTGGCTCATAGGCGATGACGACTTCTTTAACCTGCGCCGCGGTTAAGTTACTGAGTGCAGTTACGATTTGATCGTGAAGAACTTGTTTGGTTTCGCCTGCTTTGTGCTCGTGCTGAGTCTCGCCAATACAGAGAATTGGCGTAATGTCGTTACGAATAGCTGCAGCAACTTTGTCACGAATTTCTTCGAGCGATTCATTAAAGTAAATGCGTCGTTCACTGTGGCCAATAAGTGCGTAGTGGACCAGGTCTTGCAGCATGGTGAAGGATACTTCGCCCGTAAAGGCGCCTTCGTCTTTTTGGTAGGCATTCTGTGCCGCTAAGCGAAACTTACGGCGGTCAATTTGCGTGCTTAGCGGCTGAAGCACCAACATACTAGGGGCCAAAACAACCTCGATATTGCGGTGAATACGAATGCGCTCATGCAAGCGATGTACTAACAAACTAGCCTGGCTAGTATTCAGGTGCATTTTCCAGTTAGCAACAATGAGGGTGCGTCGTTGATTCATAATGCTTATGTTTACCTCAATTGTAACACTTATTTATCCTGTAAGGCTTCCACGCCTGGTAGTTTTTTACCGCTCATAAGTTCTAGCCCTGCACCGCCCCCTGTCGAGACATGATTAAAGCTGCCTGTCAGTTTGCGCGACTCAATATACCCAACCGTGTCGCCGCCGCCAACAACCGTAAAAGGCTTGTGGCCAAACTCACCTAGCAATGCATCAACCAGCATGTCTGTCCCATGTGCAAAAGGACCAACTGGGCCATTAAGTGCTGGAGTTTCGGTCACACCCAACGCACCGTTCCAAATAACCGTGTTGCTTAGTTGCACACCGCCAGCGATGAACGCCCCGGTAAACGGCCCGACGTCTAGAATCATTTCGCTGTCGTCAATTTCCGTAGCTTTTCGCGGCGGATTCTTGGGATAATTCTCGACGCTGGCAATGACATGCGCGCTCCAGTCAACGATACGAGTAGCGGCAGTTTGATCAATTTTATGCGCCACAACTCCATCTTGTGGCAAGTAAAAAATGAAGTGTCGTTTTTTAGCTTCTTTGCGAGCACGCTCTATAATTTCTCGGGCAAGTGGCAAATCATCTTTGTCGACCAAGCTCTTACCCATGTCGATACCCTGGGCCAGCAAAAAAGTATTTGCCATAGCGCCACCAACCACCACAAAGTCAGCAATGCCAATAAGGCGGTTCAGGATGCCGATCTTGTCACTAATCTTGGCTCCACCAATGACGGCCATGAGTGGCCTGGTTGGGCTCTCCATAACCGTGTTTAGTGCATCAACTTCTCTTTCTAATAAAAGTCCAGCTACACTTGGTAACTCTTTGGTGATTGCACTGGTTGAAGCGTGCGCCCGGTGCACAACACCAAAGCCATCCTGCACAAACACGTCAGCTAGACCGGCTAGTTGCTTTGCGAAAGCTTTGTCATTAGCTTCTTCCTGCGGGTGGTAACGCAGATTCTCAAGTAGCAGTACTTCGCCAGACTCAAGCTTGCTGGCAGCTTCTTCTACAACTTCGCCTACGCAATCGGTTGCGAACTGTACCGGCTTGCCCAGCAGCTTACTCAACCGTTTTGCAACTGGCCGCAAGCTGCACTGCTTGTCGTGTTCATCTTTAGGTCGCCCGAGATGACTGACAATAATGACGCGGCAACCTTGTTTGAGTAAATACTCGACTGTCGGGATTGACTGAGTAATACGATAGTCGTCAGTTATGGTGCCGTCATCGTTTACTGGCACGTTATAATCGGCCCGCAACAAGACACGTTTGTTTTTCAGATTAATATCTGCCAGTGTCTTCTTGCTAAAAGCCATTACAGTACCCGAACTTTAATTGTGTCTGTCATGCCTACAACGCCAGGGTAGCGACCCGATACAGTGACAATGATGTCGCCTTTTTTGAGCACCTTGCTGGCATGTAACCAGTTTGTCAGTTTAGTGGCTGCAAGCTTATCCGGAGGTCGGTTATAAGACTTTGTACCATACACAATTGCCAGTTGCTGAGCGGTCAGTAAGCTGGATGTTACAGCAATAACTGGAACAATTGGACGATGAGCAACAATTTGTAAGGCGGTGTCACCGCTCTGTGTTTCAGCCACAATTGCCCGTGCCTCAATGCTGCTGGCCAAACCAATCACTGCCGAAGATATGGCCTGTTGTTTAGTGTGATCAGGTTGGTTTGCGTCAAAACTTACTTGCAGTGGATTCTCTTTTTGCACGTACAAAATAACTCGCTTCATGATCTCAACAGCCTGCAGTGGATATTTACCAACTGCCGTTTCATCGCTCAGCATTACACAGTCTGCTCCCAAAATAACGGCTGTTGCAATGTCAGAAACTTCAGCTCGAGTTGGCTCAGGCATTTCCGTCATGCTGGCTAGCATCTGAGTAGCCACAATAGTTGGAGTGGCATGCTTTAAGCCCAGGCCAATAATTTTGCGCTGCAAAATTGGCACACTTTCTGGCGTTGTTTCAATTGCCAAGTCACCGCGTGCAACCATGACCATGTCAGCTTCGTTGACAATCTCTTCCAAGTTTTCGGCAGCTGCTTTAGTTTCTATTTTTGCAATAATCTTCGACTTGCTGCCAAGGCCACGCAAGCGAGCACGCATGCGTACGAGGTCGTTAGCGCTTTGCACAAAACTCAGTGCAACGTAATCGATATCTTGCTCTGAACCAAAGGCGATGTCTTTTTTGTCTTTTTCAGTTATGATGTCGCCACCAAAGTCAGTGTCAGGTAGGTTGATGCCTTTTCGCTTTACTAGTACGCCATCATTTTCGACACGTACGTGCACGACACCGTTTTGTACGCTGGTTATAGTCGTGCGGATACGGCCGTCAAATATATACAGACGTTCACCGCGCTTCACTTTCTTTGACAGGTCATACTGCGTTGGCACCATGCCGGTCGCTTCGTAGTCAGCATTGTATGCCAGCACTAAGCTTTGTCCAGTTCGTACCGTGATAATTCCTTCGAAATCACCCAAACGAATTTTGGGACCTTGCAAGTCTTGGATAATTGCTACTGGCTTACCCCATTCACGGCTCGCCTTACGGATCCAGGCAATTTGCTCTACGCGCTCTTCGTTTGTGCCATGGCTAAAGTTAAGTCTAAAACCGTTTGCTCCACTCTTCATTAACGCCAAGACAGATTTGTAATCATTAGTCGCTGGACCAATGGTGACAATTATCTTTGTGCGCTTAAAATCAGCAATAGGAACATGCGGTGCCCGATTTGTTGCATCCATTCCTCTTATTCTAATTGCTTGTGTTTGTTTTGGCCAGTTAAATCATGGTCTTTCGGTAAGTTCAGCAGGTTATTGTAGTATTGGTTGCGCTAAAGCTATAAACATTGACTTTAAATTATTGCCCGGAATAAACTGAGTCATGGAACTACCTTCATCACACGCACACAGAACTTCAGGCCCCGGCTACACCTTTAACGACATCTTACTCGACCCCAGACATACCGACTTTACACGGGACGAGATCCAGCTGGGCACCCAACTTACCGAAAGAATTGCCCTCGAAACTCCTTTTGTGTCGGCACCTATGGACACCGTTACCGAAGCACCCCTAGCCATTGCGCTCGGGCAACTTGGCGGCATTGGAATCATCCACCGCAATTTACTTGTACCTGATCAAGCAATGGAAGTTGCCAAAGTAAAAGCAGAAGGCCTGCCAGTCGGTGCGGCCGTTGGCACCAAAGACGGTTTCGAGCAACGCGTAGACGCGCTTGGCAGTGCGGGCGTTGATGTCATTATTGTCGACACAGCTCACGGCGACGCGTCGTTTGTGGTTAATGCCATTGAGTATATCCGCCGAACTTCAAGCGATATTGACGTAATTGGCGGCAACATTGCCACCGGCGATGCAGCCAAGCGACTGATCGATGCTGGCGCACATGGCCTACGTGTTGGGGTTGGCCCCGGGTCAATTTGTACCACCAGAATTGAGTCTGGCATGGGCGTGCCACAGATTACTGCGCTACTACGAGTTGCCGAGGTAGCCCAGGCTGAGAAAATACCGTTTATCGCAGATGGCGGTATTGTCGAGGCGGGAGATATTGTGAAGGCCCTCGCTATGGGTGCGAGTAGTGTAATGTTTGGTAACATTTTTGCTCGTACCGAAGAAGCCGTTGGTGACATCGAATGGATCCCTCTCGACAAAGTGCCCTCACGTTTCAAAGACGGACTAAACCGTGCTCTTATTAAAGATGGTGCCTACCCATTCAAGAATTACCGTGGCATGGGTTCGGTTGGCGCCATGAAAACCAACGCACAATTGGGCGCAGGCGACGAGTACCACGGCAACAGCACAACTGACGAAGTGTTGATTTCAGAAGGAGTCGAAGGTAAGGTGCCGCTGGATGGATCAATAGAATACGTTACTCGCAAGATGCTTGGCGGCCTTCGTTCTGGCATGAACTATACTGGCAGCCGAACCATACCTGATTTGTGGACAACAACGTTCAGCATTATTACCCAGTCATCATTGCAAGAAAGTCGACCGCACGATCTGCTACTGGATCGATAAGCAAGGCCACTGGGTGGCGTATACTGGTAATTAGTAAAAACAGAGGACAGCATGTTACAAGACAGTCAAACTTTCAGTGGGTTTTCAGTAGACAGCCTAGATAGAGCCGAGGAGTTTTATGGCAAAACTCTAGGGTTAAAACTAAAACGAGATTGGATGGGTCTACAGCTGAAACTAGCTAATGACGATCAGGTTTTTATATATGAGAAACCCGATCACCAAGCCGCAAACTATACTAATCTCAACTTTATCGTTGATGATATCGACAAAGCCATCGACGAGCTTACCGAAAAAGGCATAAAGTTCGAGCAGTACGATCTTGGCAACGGCGCTAAAACCGACGAAAAAGGCGTGCTGCGTGGCCGCTCAGCAAAAATGGGACCAGACATTGCGTGGTTTAAAGACCCTGCTGGCAATACTTTGTCTATTCTGCAACAGTAGCTGACGCCCAACCGACACAACTAATCGTATCCACGGAGAAGGCAACACTTCGGGGCTTTCTCGATGCAAGCATCTGCGAGAGCCGCTCGTGAACGAATTCCGATTGCCATTCGCTTCGCTTATCTGCAATCAAACTTGATTTTCGTAAACAAATAAAGCAGATCATCCTCTGGATGATCTGCTTTATTTGGTGACCCATGTTGACCAAACATGGCACCAGATCTTAGGAGGGCTGGAACGAATCGATAAAGAAGTCGGCAACCTGCTGGATGGTGAGGCTTACTAATATGTCGCGCTACTCACGATCACATGACGACACTTTCACCTTTGCTATTTTAATCTTGGTTGGTACAGCTGCATGGCAACACCGATCACAGCTTATTCATATTGCTTACATTGTTTTGTTTATAACCGCTTGTACGGCTGTCCTAGTCTGGTCTATACGACATATTAAGAACAGATTCAGGATAGAGGCTGGCATTGACACTATGACTGGTCTAGAATTCGAACATTTTATTGCAGGATTACTTAGGCAAAATCGCTTTCGTAATGTTAGGCTCACCGAAAGATACGACTATGGCGTAGATATAATTGGCGAGAAAGATGGCGTACGCTGGGGGATCCAGGTGAAGAGACACAGTGGCTTAGTGAAAGCCAGCGCCGTTCGCCAAGTAGTAACGGGGCTAAAGGTGTATGGATGCGATCGAGCCATGGTTATCACAAACAGCAACTTTAGCACTGTCGCCTGGCGACTAGCCCGTGCTAATGACTGTGTATTAATAGATCGAGGAAAATTTGAGGAGCTTATGCGACAGAAGTGTATACTATGAGCATGTCTGGCTATATACCCACTAAAAAAGATATTGCTGCAATGGTTCGTGACCTAGATAAAACCGACCCAAAAAATGCGAATCCTGAATATGCACGACGTAAACTAATCAGGATGAAACTTATGTACCGTGACCTTGGGCGTATCGATGAGGAACTGCTCTACAAAGAGCTTGAAGAATTTAAAACTAGGTCTGACGACGATCAATAGCCAACTATCTCTGAAACAGTCACATCAAGTGCTTTCGCGAGTCTATAAAGTGTTTTTAGAGAAGGAACTCCGTTGCCACGCTCAACTTTGGCATAGTAGTTTGAGTTTAGTCCGGCCTTATGCGCAAGCTCTTTTTGGGTGTAGTGTTGCTGTTTGCGTAGGCTAAGAAGATTATTGGGAATGTTATCGGCAAAATTATTATTACTCATGCCACTATGGTAGCAGATGCCAAGAAATTGTAATAACACCTTTCAAGTTGTGGATAACTCGATTATTTTACATCCCCTAGAAATATAACCGTTCTAAGAGTCAGCGAACCCCGATTCCGTTAGCCCGATCATTGTCGTTAGCCGGGTTGACCCCATCGGCGTTGAGGTTCGCGTTGAGAGCGTTGTCCGCATTGTCAGGATTAGCCGAACTCGACCACCAGTTGCCGTTGTCACCCTGGTCGTCAAATTCCTCGTTCCAGTTGCCAGCAAACGAGGAAGCTAAAGACAACGCGTGCTTAGCAATACTACTCATTGTCCTGCGCTCAGTATACCAAGCATAGGGAGACCTTGGCGGTACTGCCCCTCAAGAACTAGTCATCCGGATTTAACCAGAACTAGTGAGTATTGTCTCTTAGATATGCCTTAAACGCTCGGCCCATCATAAGGTAGCTAGTAATACGAAGCCGCCAAGAACTGCCCATGTCTGAAGCTAAGCAAAGCATGCTTTTTATTGTACCCCCCCCGAACTTTTACACCTGCCAGAAGCTTGCGGTGCCTATAATGCTTGACGAGCCCCCGATATGAAGCTTCGGTGGTTTCAGGGCAGTCAGGGTTAGATAAGGCCGCCATGAGGTTACGTTTTAGGCGTTTGCCCGGGTGTATGCGGTGCGGGTATATTACTGCACCTAAGAAGGCCACACCTCGGTTGCATTCCTGCAAGTGTTTCTTGTGTGGGTGTAGTACCAGCCCTAAGCTATGATTCACATACTGCTCTACGGTCATAGTCACCTCAACTAGCTCAGCCTTATCTGGAGCAATAATGTAGAAGTCATCAACATAGCGCCCATAGTGTTTAAAGCCCAGCTCTAGGGTGACAAATCTATCGAGTTGGTCAAGGTAGATATTACTCAATAGTTGCGAGGTTAGGTTACCAATGGCAATACCACGCCCTTTGGGCTGGTGATACAAACTCTTACTGGGTGGCAACCCCTTCCAGGCGCTGCGTGGACAGTGTATAACAGCATCTTTCAGAGGATCATTAAAGATAATGACTTTCCATAGGAACTTACATACCTGGTAGGCGTACCCTTTATTCGCATACTGTCGGTCTAGCCCCCACATAGCTCGAGCATATAACTTTTTACGATCTAAGCTCATAAAGTAGCCCTGGAGATCAAGTTTTAGTACGTAAGCTGGACGAGTATAGCTACGACTGACTGAGCGGATGTGGTGATCTAAACGGCGAATACCATAGAGTGTACCCTTACCAATCCGACAGCTGTAGTTATCCTCGATAAACCGTGCATCCCACCAGGCGTTCACTTGGTTAAACAGGAAGTGGTGAACGACTCTATCCCGAAAGGCAGCTGCAAATATCTCCCGCTTGATGGGTTTGTTTACGATGAACGCTGTCGACGGTCGGGGGGTGTAGCTACGCGTGTGAATCTCATACGCTAAAGCTGCAATTTCGATCTTGGCAATCTTGCCAAAGGCTTCCACTTCCGGCTTCTTGGTCTTGCCAGCCCGAGCTGCTTCGTAGGCTTTCCACAGTTCTTTACTGAGCCAGTCAAGGCGAACGTTTGAAATGTGCGTCGTCATAGTTGTATTGGAGACCTAGGAAATTTACTAACTGGAGGCTGGCACAACCCAGTCGACTCGGCGGGCGGCGGCGTGGTCACGCCGCCGCTCCAAGCCTCGCTTTGTGAGTTGGCCAGACAGTAGCTAAAGCTACTGTAAGAGACAGCGAACCCCGATACCGATAGCCCGAGCACTGTCGCTAACCGGGTAGACCCCATCGGCGTAGAGGCCCGCGCTGAGAGCGTAGTCCGCATCGTCAGGATAAGCCGAACTCGACCACCAGCCGCCGCCGTCACCCTGGCCGCCAAATTCCTCGCCCCAGTAGCCAGCAAAGACACCTTTAAAGGGACCGTTTAGTTGCCATTTGGCGATGTTTGGTTCACTATTACCTGAATACATGCCGTTACCGCCAAAGGCACGGTCAAGGTCTGGGAAGTCACCATACACGTTATAGTCGGGGTCACCAGATATTACTTGGGCATCATACAGGCCTGGGCCGTTTTCTTGTTCTAGATCAGTCAGATCAAGTGCTATTTCCCAGGTGTCATCAAGCGAGTCCCAAGAGAAGTCAGTCTGAGAGCTTTGCTCAACTATACCGGAATTGTTAGTGGTGACCGTTTCACCAACGGCTGCCCCTAGCGCTGCTGCGACTGTGTCACCATCGACGTCGTAAGCAAACGGTCCAACTGTCGCAGTGATGGGAGCGGTTATTTCTATGCTCCAGGTACCGCCGGTTGAGTAATTACCGTCAGTTGAGACTCGCAAGCTGAACTCATCGGAGGGAACAACATCAAAGTCAATAGTTGGTAGTCTCCAATTAGCCGGACAAACACTGTAGGGAGCATTACCTGATGTTTCGTCGTGAGAGGTTCTACTCTCTCCAGCTGTGGCTGCACTCCAGTTGTAGAGATAGCCATAGTTAGTAGCGTTTGCGCCGGTATCGCCTGGCACTGGACCATAGACACCAGGGTTGTCATAGTCTGGAGTACCAGTGGTGGTAACTTGAGGGAGGGTGAAGTTACTGGCTACGTTACTATCGCTTGGGGTGAGGGTAAGGGTGTCTTCTGTGCTACCGAGCTTGAGGTTGTCGAGCATCCAACATTGGTTGTCGGCTAGTTTAGCGATGCGGTAGTCTTGACCTTCTCCTCGTGGATCATTGAGGGTGAGGATAGCTTCTTCATTGGTACCATCATAGATATCT
>RXKC01000014.1:90856-91118 GCA_003962975.1 Candidatus Saccharimonadota bacterium | reverse complement strand
TTGAGTATCAGCCATATTAGAACTCCAGTCCATTCTTACGAGCAGCATCGGCTAGTGCCTGCATGCGGCCATGATATAAACGACCATTGCGATCAAAAACAACTTTATCGATCTTAGCGGCCTTAGCTTTTTTAGCAATTTGCTCGCCAACAGCTGCAGCCTTTTCGGTCATAGTACCGGTGAGCTTACTGCCACTGGTTGTAGCATGAGCCAAGGTCTTGTGAGTAGAGTCGTCGATAATCTGCGCAGCAACGTGTCGATT
>RXKC01000014.1:0-90806 GCA_003962975.1 Candidatus Saccharimonadota bacterium | reverse complement strand
TTGAAGTTTCAGTTTAAGTCGGTTCATTATTTATCCTTACCACTCTTACCTGACTTGCGAATGATACGCTCATCGTCGTATTTAATACCCTTACCTTTATATGGTTCAGGTTTCTTGAGGGCTCGAATTTCTGCAGCGACTTGTCCAACTTGTTGTCGGCTAATACCACTAACAGTAACAGTGTTCTGTTCAATAGTCGTAGTTACGCCAGCTGGAACTTTGAAAATAACGTCATGGCTGAAACCAAGATTGAATTTTAGGTCGGTACCCTGCTGGGCAACACGAAAACCAACACCGTTGATTTCTAGTTTTTTACTAAAACCTTTATCGACACCCACAACCATGTTGTTGATGAGGGCTCGCATGAGACCATGCTTTGCACGAACTTTTGGTTCGTCATTAGCTCGAGTGACAACGAGTTGTTCGCCTTCTTGCTTGACAGTAATGTCAGGCATGGTGAATTGGCTCAGAGTGCCTTTCGAGCCGGAAACAGTGATCGCATCATCGGCGATTGTGACGGAAACGCCACTTGGAACTGTGATCGGTGATTTACCTACGCGGCTCATATTCTATCCTTTTCTTTTATTCTCTTAGTAGACTCGACAAATTAATTCGCCACCGATACCGGCTGCCTTGGCTTGTTCGCCTGTCATCATACCTTTGCTGGTGCTGACAATAACAATACCTCGACCGCTTTTTACGGCTGGAATATCTTTTGCACTGACGTAGTAGCGACGACCTGGTGTACTGAGACGCTTGATCTCGGTAATGCGGGCGTTGCTGTCTTCGCCATTGATAGTAACGTGGAGTGTCTTACCAATAGTTGCATCGGTGACACTGACACGATCAATGAAATTGTTTGCTTGTAGTAGTCCTGCTACGGCTTCCTTAACTTTGCTGTGTGGCAAAAGAACTTCGGTCTTTCTAACAGCAATGGCATTACGGATGCGACTGAGCATATCTGCGATTGGGTCTGTAGATGTTGTAGACATAGTTTTCCTTTACCAACTTGCTTTCGTTACGCCAGGAATCTCACCCTTGCTGGCATGTTCACGGAATGAAATACGGCTGAGACCGAATGTGCGCATATATGAATGCGGACGACCAGTTTCGATGCAGCGGTTCTTCCAACGAGTTGGAGAAGAGTTGCGAGGAAGCAGGTGTAGGCCTTCTGTATCACCCATTTTCTTGAGTTCAGCACGCTTGGCGGCGTACTTAGCGATCATTTTCTGTCGCTTTAGATCTCGTGCGATGTTTGATTTACGTGCCATATTATTTCGTCTCCTTTTTCTCGAAAGGCATGCCTAGTTTAGTGAGTAGTGCTCGTGATTGCTGTGCGTCAGCGGCAGAAACTACGAAGACGACTTGCAGGCCATGAGGGGTGGTGGTTTCTTCGAAAGTTAGTTCTGGGAAGACAGATTGGTCAACAAGGCCAATGCTGTAGTTGCCAGACTTATCGAAAGCTCCGGCTTTGACACCGTGAAAGTCGCGGAGTCGAGGCAGTACGATGTTGATCAGTCGATCAGCGAATTCGTACATGTGATTGCCGCGAAGCGTTACTTTGAGGCCAATCTTGTTGCCGTCGCGCAACTTGAAGCCAGCGATTGATTTCTTGGCCAAAGTTTCAACTGGCTCTTGAGCAGTAATTTTGCGAAGAGTGTTCTTGGCAGTCTCGATGATCTTTTTGTCATCCTTGGCTTTACCAAGTCCAACGTTCACTACAATCTTCTCGAGGCGTGGTACCTGATGTGGGTTTTTCAACTCAAGTTCGGTCTGGAGTTCTTTGGCGAAAGTAGCGTTATACTCTGACTTGAGTCGTGCGGTATAAGCTTCGGTAGTTTTAGCCATTATTTAATCTCCTTTCCAGAGCCGGTAAATACACGGGTCTTCTTGCCATCCTTATCAACTTTGAAGCTGATGCGGGATGCTTTTTTAGTAGAAGGATCAACAATGCCAACTTTTGATACGCCAATTGGCTTGGTGATATCGATGATGCCACCTTGCGGGTATTGCTTGGTTGGCTTCTGGTGTTTCTTAACAATGTTAATGCCTTCAACGGTAACTTGGTTGGTGCTTGGGTGGGTGGCCAAAACAGTTCCTGTCTTGCCTTTATATTTACCTGAACGCACCATAACAGTGTCGCCCTTTTTAAGGCGAATCTTGGTGATAGTCTTTTGTGTTGAGTTCTTCATTATAGGACCTCCGGTGCGAGGGAAATAATCTTAGCGTAACCTTGGTCACGAAGTTCACGAGGGACTGGGCCAAAGATACGAGTTGCTTTTGGCAACTTATCGTCACCAATGATGACTGCTGCGTTGTCGTCGAAACGAATGGTCGAACCATCTTTACGCTTGATAGCATTGGTAGTTCGCACTACTACTGCTCGTACAACTGATTTCTTTTTAACGTTACCCTGTGGGTTTGCTTGCTTTACGGTGGCGACAATAATGTCACCAACGCGAGCGTAACGACGGCGGGTGCCACCAAGGACACGAATGCACAAGATTTCCTTGGCACCGCTGTTGTCACAGACGCTCAGTCGAGATTCTTGCTGGATCATCTTACTTTTCCTCGCCTTCAGCTTCTTTAGGCTCGGCAGTAACTGCCTCTACAGAGTCAGCTTGACTGATAGCAGCTCGTTCGACGATTTTGCTCAGAGTGTGTCGCTTGCGCGCACTCAGTGGGCGTGTCTCGGTAATGATGACGGTATCGCCTGGCTTTGCTTCGTTCTTTTCGTCGTGAGCCATGAATTTTTTGCTGGTCACATATGCCTTGCGGTATAGTGGGTGGTTTTTATGCGTGGTAACAGAGACGACAATGGTCTTGTCGGTCTTATCTGATACAACGACACCAGTAAGTGACTTAGCCATTAGACGTTCTCCTTTGCTAATTGTTCGCTGAGCACGGTAAGCATGCGAGCTAAGTCCTTGCGCTTGGCGCGAATCTGACGAACATTAGTTGCTTCGCCCATGTGGACGCGGCGACGTAGGTCGGCGATTTCTTCACGCAGCTTGGTAGACTCTTTTGCCAGCTCAGCTGTTGTGTATTTACGGATATCAACAATTTTCATGATCTTATGCCTCATCCTTCACCAGAAACTTGGTTTTAATTGGCAGCTTGTGGCTGGCCAATCGCATTGCTTCTCGGGCGATTTCTTCTGGCACACCTTGCATTTCGAACAAAATGGTACCAGGCTTAACTTTTGCCACGAAGAATTCAGGATTACCCTTACCGCTACCCATCTTTACATCTTGTGGTTTGCGGGTGACTGGTGTGTGTGGAAAGATACGGATCCAGATTTTACCACCACGCTTGATGTAACGAGTCATAGCCTGACGGGCTGCCTCGATCTGACGGCTGGTAATGCGGTCAGTACCCTGAGACTGCAGTGCGAAGTCACCAAAAGCAATGTAGTTGCCTTTGCTGGCGACACCGTTAATGCGTCCCTTTCGTACCTTGCGGAACCTAGTTCGTTTTGGAAGTAACATTAGTTGGCCTCCCCTTTATAGATCCATACCTTTACACCGATGATACCGGCACCAGGCTGAACAGCTGGGACGTGAGCGTAATCGATGTCAGCACGTAAGGTGTGAAGTGGCACACTGCCTTGAACTTCTTTTTCGCGGCGAGACATATCTGCACCGTTCAGTCGGCCAGCAACCTCAACACGGATGCCTTTGGCGCCAGCGCGCATGGTTGCAGCAGCAGTTGACTTAACAGCACGTCGGAATGAAATACGTCTTTCAATTTGGTGAGCAATATTTTCGGCAACAAGCTTAGCGTGTAGCTCTGGCTTCTTGACCTCTTCAATATTGACACGAGTCTGAGCTTGGTAGATTCTCTCGATGTTAGCTTTAAGCTCTTGTGCACCAGAACCACCACGACCGATTACTACACCAGCTTTGGCAGTATAGATAGTTACGGTAACAAGGTTTGGTGATCGTTCGATGTCAACCTTGTTAATGGCAGCGCGGCTTCCGAGCTTCTTGTGGATCATCTTGCGTACAGTCAGGTCTTTTTCTAGGTAGGTTGCGTATTCGCGCTTGTTTGCGAACCACTTGCTACGCCAGTCTTTGTTGACCTGAAGTCGCATGCTAATCGGATTTACTTTTTGTCCCATTACTTGCTCTCCTTCTTGGCTGCAGTCTTGGCAGCGGGCTTATCGGCAACAGTCTTTTTAGGAGCTCGGACTTCGCCATCAACAACAACACGAATATGGCTAGTACGACGCATGAATGGTAGAGCACGACCTTGTGCAGCTGGGCGATATCGCTTTAGGCGAACACCGGGGCTGACACTAATCTCAGAGATAACCAAAGTTTCTGGCTTGTAGTTGTGATTATGATCGGCGTTTGCTTTTGCGCTCTCAATAGCTTTACGTACAGGAATTGCAGAAGCACGAGGAACATGAGAAAGAATAGTGAGGGCATCTTCTACGGAGCGGCCTCGGACCAAGGCAGCTACGACGCCAACTTTGCGGGGGCTCATGCGAACACCCTTAGCTACGGCGAGAACTCCCATTACTTACCTCCCTTTGCAAGCTTACCGCCGTGTGAACGGAACTTGCGGGTTGGGCTAAATTCACCAAGCTTGTGGCCAACCATGTTTTCAGTGATGAAAACAGGCACGTGAATTTTGCCATTATGGACAGCAATGGTCTTGCCAACAAATTCTGGTGGAATTGTTGAAGCTCGCGCCCATGTCTTAATGACGGTACGGTCTTCTGGCCCAAGAGCAGCTACTTTCTTAGCAAGCTTTGGGTCGACGAATGGTCCTTTTTTCAGTGATCTAGACATACTATTCCTTACTTCCCATTATTTCCGTTTCGCCGCATGACGGCTTCTTACGATGAACTTGTTAGTGCTCTTGCGAGTTCGGGTCTTGTTGCCTAAGGTCTTCTTGCCCCAAGGGGTTCGAGGATCTTTACCCATACCGTGACGACCACCGTCACCACCACCGTGTGGGTGATCGGCGGCGTTCATAACAACACCACGAACTGTTGGGCGCTTGCCTTTGTGTCGGTTGCGACCAGCTTTACCAATCTTGATGTTTTGGTGCTGTTCGTTACCAATGCGGCCAATACTAGCCATGCAGGTCAAGAGTACTAATCGAACTTCGCCACTTGGCATACGGATTTGGGCGTATTCACCCTCTTTTGCCATAAGCTGTGCGCTCGTGCCGGCGCTGCGTACCATTTGGGCACCGCGACCAGGCTGTAGTTCGATTGCGTAGACAGTGCTACCAACTGGGATATCTTTGATAGCCAAGCGGTTACCAGTTTCGATAGCGATTTCTTCGCCGCTAGCGATCTTTTGGTTAACCTTCATGCCTTTTGCAGCAAGAACGTAGTGATAGGTACCAGTGTTGTCCTTGATACGAGCGATACGAGCGCTACGGTTTGGATCGTACTCAATAGCTTCGATAGTGGCAGTTGTGCCTTCGGCAAGCTTGAAGTTAATCAGACGGTAGTACTTTTTAGCGCCACCACCGTGATGACGAGTGGTGATTCGACCCTGGTTGTTGCGGCCGGCAGTTCGCTTCTTGATAACAAGTAGTGACTTGAGGGGCTTCTTGGTAGTGATTTCACTCATGTCCTGAGTGGTCATACCGCGAGTACCAGGAGTAGTGGGGTTAAGCTGACGAATAGCCATTACTTAGTCTCCTTTTTGGTTGTTTTCTTAGAAGCTGACGATTCCGCTTTACGAACAACCTTGTCGGCTTTTTTATCAGCCTTCTTTTCAGGTTTCTTTTCTTCAGGAGCATCAAAGATTGCGATGTGATCGCCTTGCTTGACGGTCACGTAGGCTTTCTTGATGTTTTTGCGGGTTACGGTGACACCACGAGTTCGCTTGCTACGGCTCGTGATAGCCTTGCCATTTTGTACGACAGTGCGGACGTTGGTTACAGTAACATCAAACTGAGCGGCTACGGCCTGGGCGATTGTTTGCTTGTTGGCTTCGTTTGGAACAACAAATACGTACACATTGCGTTCTAAACTTTGGCCATAAGCCTTTTCACTCAAGCGCGGCTTTAAGGTGACGTCTTTCATTTGGTTACTCATTACTTAGTCTCCTTTGCAACTGCTTTTGGAGCTACGGCCAACCAGCTACTGATTGCTTCGAGTGCTTTGTTGCTTATAACAATGCTGCGTGCGTTCATGATGTCAAAAACGTTCAAGTTCTGAGCGGCTACAACCTTAACATCGTTAAGGTTCTGTGCAGCGCGTTCTTTGGTTGCGTCTTTGTTATCGACAACTACGAGTGTACGACCGGTTGCTTCAATCTTGGCAAGTGTTGCAGCAAAATCTTTAGTTTTGCCTTCAAGAGTTGTAAAGCTTTCGATAACTTTCACGCGTTCATCAGTGGCAGCCATAGTTAGTGCTTGTCGAATCGCAGTTCGCTTGGCTTTAACATTGAGCTTCTTTGAATAGTTCTCTTCACCTGTTGGGCCAAAAGTGATACCACCACCGCGCCAAATTGGCACGCGGCTTGAACCGAAACGAGCTCGGCCAGTTCCTTTTTGTTTCCATGGCTTCTTACCACCACCACTTACGAGGCCACGGGTCTTGGTAACAGCCAAGTTTTCACGGCCATTAGCCAGGTAGGTTACGTAGGCCTGCTTAAGTAGTTCGTGGTTTTTAATTTCAACGGCAAAGATTGCTTTGTCTAGTTTTGCTGCTGTTGTAGCCTTGGTACCAGACTTGGTATAGGTAGCGACACTCATTATTTAGTCTCTCCTTCTGCGCCCTCGATAAACACAATACCCTTGCGTGGTCCAGGAACGGCACCGGTAACACCGATGATGTTGAGCTCTGGATCGACAAGGGCTACTTTGAGATTCTTGACGGTTACTTGTACGGCACCCATTTGGCCAGCCATGCGGGTACCTTTGAAAATATGTTGAGGATACATTGAGCCAATTGAACCTGGCTTACGAGTATTTCCCTTACCACCGTGCGTTTTGCGCTGGCGATGGAATTTGTGTCGCTTAATAGTGCCGGCGAAACCTTTACCCTTGCTTGTTCCGGTTACCTTAACAACGTCACCAACTGAAAAGACCTCTGCGGTGAGCTGGGCTCCTACGCTGAGGTCTTCAGGGATTTCTTCGAAGTCGAGGCGGAATTCGCGGATAATTTTTGGGTTTACATCTTTGTTTACTTTTTGGGCTGCCTTTAGGTGTCCCGCCATTGCCTTACCAGACTTCTTTGAAGTCTCGGCTCCCACCTGTACAGCGGTATAACCATCGGTTTCGACGGTCTTTACTTGTGTAACAGTGTTTGGGCTAGCGGAAAGCAAAGTAACAGCAACAACAGCACCGTCTTCATTGACGATGGAAGTCATGCCGACTTTTCGAGTGATGAATGCTTTCATAGTTCCTCTTATTATTGTTCCTGGTTCTTTTTTGTCCGTAGGGTCAGACATAAAAACACTTGGTGTTTGGTGGTTTTCACCCCTGTAAATCGTGTGATCTACCGAGTGAACCTACGCAAATACCAAGAACAGGTTTTGATATACCAATACAGATTAGCAGAATTACCTTACCCCTGTCAACCCGTTGTCTATTCTACACTGAAATTAGCGGACGATTGTAAAGCCCATGGGCAGCCAAAACCCAATAAACATAGAGACAAGTAACAAGGCGTACTCGATTTTGCGATCAATTTTAAAATGATCATGCAACGCAAAAGCGATACCAATACCGGCGCCAATGGGAATAGGTAGAAAGGTGGATCCGTCAGTTCGAGTTATATACAGCCACTGCGAACCCAATATAAGAAATAGAACCAGCTTAAAGATGAACAGACTATCTAGTTCTAGATTTGACGGTGCTCGCTTAGCTACTTTTTTAGCATTTTTTGTTTTAGGCATTAGTACTATTGTATCAGAACAAAAAAACCTCCCCTTTTCAGGGGAGGCATGATATGTCTAAACGCCAGGTACTACATTTTGATTTCGGCGTCGCAACCAGCTGGCAGGCTGATGTTCATCAGGCTGTCGATGGTCTTTGGAGTTGGGTCCATAACGTCGATAAGTCGTTTGTGCACGCGCATTTCAAACTGTTCGCGACCCTTCTTGTATACGTGAGGACTCTTTACGACAGTGTAAGTCGTGCGTTTGGTAGGAAGTGGGATTGGCCCAGCAATAACAGCACCGGTGCGTAGTGCGGTGTCAACGATTTGCTTTGCAGCTTGGTCGATAACTTTGTGGTCGTAGGCCTTAAGGCGAATACGAATTCGTTGTTTGTTGTCTGCTGGTTTTTTGGCGTCAGCCATAGAATATCTCCATTCTATTGTGATGTAACATCTTTGACTCGCTATTGAGAACGAGGCAACGACTTTTAGTCATCACTATTAGTTAATGTATTTATACTACAACATAATGTTGTAGACGTAAAGACACGAGAGACATACCGAATATGCTTGCAAATATCAAAAAAAAGTGATAAAATATACTTTATGTCAATCAGAGCTGATATTTCTTCTGAATTTCGATTTTTTCGTGATCATATATCGCCGATGATGCAGCCTGTGTACAAGGCGGCTGCACTATTTTTTAGTGGTGATTTGATGGAGCTTATTTCTGACATTCATCTTGAGCGTGATGTATTACCAGAACCAATTGACATACCTGATCATATAGGTAATACACGAGAAGCGGCTATGGCTACAGTGGCCTGTGCTGCAATGGTTATAATTCCAAGAATGTTTCAGTATGCGGTTCCTGGGTTGAGTGAGAAATTTCGAAAAAGTTCGTCTCGTGCTGCAGCAGGAGCATTCGCGGTTTCTAGTCTAATACAAGTTGTTGGCGAAAAATTTGAAATATCTAATAGCCCAACCGAACCTAATGTAGGTGATGCTTTAGATGCGGCCTATGGAATTGGCTGGTCTGCTGTGGTCGCCGTAGGTGCATACAAAGTTGCAGTTGATCAGGAACGACAGCATGTTGCTCTTTCACAAGAAACATTCGAAAATTATATGGGTAGGAATGGTCCAAACAAGATACCTGCTCAAATTCCTATTGAGATAACATAGCTTTACCGAGCAAAACAAAAAGGATCCTCCGGAGAGGATCCTTTCGTAATCTAGGGTAAGATTACTTGTTGATTTTGGTGACAACACCTGCACCAACAGTTCGGCCACCTTCGCGGATAGCGAAGTTAAGACCCTGTTCCATAGCGATAGGAGCAAGTAGTTTTACCTTAAAGGTGATTGTATCACCAGGCATAACCATTTCTTTATCGGCTGGAAGCTCTACTTCACCAGTAACGTCAGTTGTCTGGAAGTAGAATTGTGGCTTGTAGCCCTTGAAGAATGGTGTGTGACGACCACCTTCTTCCTTAGAAAGGATATAGACTTCAGCGTCAAACTCGGTGTGTGGAGTGATGCTACCTGGCTTACAGATAACCTGACCACGCTCGATTTGGTCTCGTTCGATACCTCGGAGAAGGATACCAGCGTTGTCGCCAGCTTGACCTTGGTCGAGGCTCTTCTTGAACATTTCGATACCAGTAACAACTGATTTCTGAGTGTCCTTGATACCAACGATTTCAACTTCGTCGTTAACCTTTACGATACCTTGTTCGATACGACCAGTAGCAACGGTACCACGACCCTTGATGCTGAAGACGTCTTCGATAGCCATCATGAATGGCTTGTCTAGGTCGCGCTTTGGTTCTGGAATGAAGTCATCCATAGCCTTAACGAGTTCCATGATTGCATCTTCGTTTTCTGCGTCGCCAGCGAGTGCCTTAGTTGCAGAACCCTTGATGATAGGAGCGTCTTCGTCGAAGCCGTTCTTAGCAAGTAGTTCGCGGATGTCCATTTCGACTAGTTCGACTAGTTCTGGATCTGCGAGGTCCATCTTGTTCATGAATACGAGAATCTTTGGCACACCAACCTGCTTTGCAAGTAGAACGTGCTCGCGGGTTTGTGGCAATGGACCGTCGTTTGCACCAACAACAAGGATAGCGCCGTCGATTTGGGCAGCACCGGTGATCATGTTCTTTACATAGTCGGCGTGTCCTGGCATGTCAACGTGAGCGTAGTGTCGCTTTTCGCTTTCATACTCTTGGTGAGAAGTAGCGATGGTTATACCACGAGCCTTCTCTTCTGGTGCGTTGTCGATTTGATCGTATGCAACTGGCTTGTTTACTGCGCTAGGAAGTTTCTTAGCGAGTACAGCGGTGATAGCTGCGGTTAGTGTGGTCTTACCGTGGTCAACGTGACCCATGGTACCCACGTTTACGTGTGGCTTGCTTCTGTCAAAGTTGTCTGCCATTTTTGGTGACTCTCCTTGTATGTTAGAGCTTATTAATTGATGTTATCGCGGTCCATATTTTGACTGTACTTAAGGCCTGCGCCTGACATACATCAAAAAGCCCTCTCGCGAGTTACAGATTTATATTACCCTATCCCACCGGTGTTTGTAAAGTCCTAGTAATCCAGGCTACAAACGGTTTTCATAGCACTGAGAATCCGAAGTGGGCTTAGACTGGCGCGTGGTACTTCTGTGGGGCCAGTACACCCAGGATCACACAAAGTTTCTGGGTATGGACCTGCTTCCCTAGGTGTACCAACGAGTGAACCATCCGCTACAACCGCAGCCATTCGCTTTACAGGACAAACTAATATCTGTTCGGCATTATCGAGTTCTGGCATAGTAATCTACTTAGCGTTTTTGGCGATGATTGCTTCGGCAACATGGCTTGGAACGTCAGCGTAGTGGTCAAGCTCCATGCTTGAGCTCGCACGGCCCTGTGTTGCTGAACGAAGATTGGTGGTGTAACCAAACATTTCACCAAGTGGTACGAAGGCGGTGATTTCTTTCACACCAGCACTGAGGTCTTCCATTGACTCGATGCGACCACGCTTGGAGTTCAGGTCGCCGATGACGTCACCCATGAATTCTTCAGGAGTAACAACAACCACTTTCATGATTGGCTCCATAAGCACAGGGCTAGCGTTTTTTACACCTTGCTGTAGTGCCATTGAACCGGCAATTTTGAAGGCCATTTCGTTAGAGTCAACTTCGTGGTAGCTACCGTCGTATAGTTCGGCAATGATGTCGACTACTGGGTAGCCGGCAAGTACACCGTTGTTCATAGCTTCTTCGATACCTTGAGAAACAGGCTTGATATATTCACCAGGGACGACACCACCCTTGATAGAGTTGATGAACTCAAAGCCTTTACCTGGTTCGTTCTGGCTAAGTTTGAGCCAGACGTGGCCGTATTGACCACGACCACCAGACTGTCGTACGAATTTTCCTTCGACTTCGACGCCGTCTTTGCGGATAGTTTCGCGGTAAGCAACCTGTGGCTGACCGATGTTTGCTTCTACAGAGAACTCACGCTTCATACGGTCGACAAGAATTTCCAGGTGAAGCTCACCCATACCAGAGATAATGGTTTGACCAGTTTCTTCGTCAACTTTCACGCGGAAGGTTGGATCTTCTTCAGCGAGTCGTTGCAAGGCGGTGCTCATCTTTTCTTGGTCGGCTTTGGTCTTTGGCTCGATAGCGATGCTTACTGGTGGTTCAGGGAAAGTAATACTTTCGAGAACGATTGGGTTGTTTGGATCACACAGAGTGTTACCTGTAGTTGTACCCTTGAGACCTACGATAGCGGCGATGTCACCAGCTTCAACTTCTTCGACGTCTTCACGTTTGTCAGCCTGCATACGAACAATACGGCCAACGCGTTCTTTCTCGCCGGTTGAGCTGTTAAGAATGTAACTTCCTGACTTTAGAGTACCTGAGTACACGCGGAAGTATGCTAGCTTCCCGACAAATGGGTCGGCAGCAATCTTGAAGGCTAGTCCAGCAATTGGCTGAGCGGCATCTGGCTTGCGCTCGATTTCATCACCAGTTTTAGGATTGGTGCCCCAGCTAGAGCCACGGTCGATTGGGCTTGGCATAAGTTCGACCATAAGGTCGAGAACTTTTTCTACGATCACACCACGACCATCACCACCAGTTACGGCAAAGAACTTACCGGTCATAACAGCAGAGCGGACAGCTTGAGTGATTTCTTCGTTGGTAAGGCCTTCTTCGCCAACTTCGAAGTATTTCTCGAGCATGGTTTCGTCTTCAGCAACAGCATTCTCGATAAGGAGACTGCGGTACTTCTTGGCTTTGTCGAGCATGTCCGCAGGAATGTCACCTTCAACAAGTGACTTGTCGGTGAAGTCCTTGTAGGTGTAAGCCTTCATGCTTACAAGATCAATGATACCGTTGATTTCTTTTTCAAAACCGATTGGCAGATGGATTGGGAAAGCACGCTTTGAAAGTCGAGCGTGAATGGTATCGAGTGACTTGTAGAAGTCGCCACCAGTTTGGTTGATCTTGTTGATGAAACAAATACGAGGAACGTTGTATTTGTCTGCCTGGCGCCATACGGTTTCAGACTGTGATTCAACGCCCATTTTACCGTCGAAGACAACAACAGCGCCGTCCAATACGCGAAGACTGCGCTCTACCTCTACGGTAAAGTCGATGTGACCTGGAGTATCGATAATGTTGATCTGGTGGTCTTTCCAGTAGCAAGAAACGGCAGCAGATACGATGGTGATACCGCGCTCACGCTCTTGAGCCATCCAGTCGGTGGTGGTTTCACCTTCATGAACAGCACCAATCTTGTGTTTTAGACCAGTTCGGTACAGGATACCTTCGGTGGTTGTGGTCTTGCCGGCATCAATGTGCGCGATAATTCCGATGTTTCTAATTTTGGTAAGTGCGTATTTCTTTGCCATTTCTTCTACTCCGTTTGCTTAGGTGGTGACGATTAGATCAACATATTCTTTGAGGGTGCTTGTGTAGCCAGCTAGTGGGCAACTTCCACAATCTTCTTGCGATGGTGTTGGGCCAAACTCAGATGAATTTGTAGGTGAGGTGCGTACAAATACGGGTACTCCCATAGTGTCGGCGATCTCGGCCACATCATTGCTGAACGCTGTCCGAACTGATTGGTCGCCAGACGCGGCCAAGTATACCGAGCTTTCACAAGATATGCAGCCAATTCGGGCGATGGCTTCGCCGATCATGACTGTTTCGCCTTGTGGAGGTCGCTCTTTGAGTTGTTGTACGGCCATTGTTAGAACCGTGCGAAGTGAGCGAAGGCTCGGTTAGCTTCAGCCATCTTGTGTACGTCTTCACGCTTTTTGACAGCAGAACCTTGCTGGTTGTAGGCATCCATGAGCTCAGCGGCAATACGGTCAGCCATTGGCATACCTTTGCGCGCGCGGGCAGCAGTAACAAACCACATAATAGTAAGGTGGTTCTGGCGCTGACCTTTAACTTCAAAAGGAATCTGGTAGTTAGCACCACCAACACGGCGAGAACGAGTCTCGACATGTGGCTGGATATTCTTGAAAGCTTGTTCAAATACGTCGAGTGGATTGTCTACTTTAAGCTTTTTAGCAGCTTTTTCCATGCCATTGTAGACGAGCTTTTCAGCAATTTGCTTCTTGCCGTCGAGCATTACACGGTTAATGGTCTTCTGTACCATGACGTTGTTGTATACGCGGTCTGGTTTGATGTCTCGAACGAGAGTTTTAGTTACTTTACGTGGCATGATTATTTACCGTCTTTCTTGGCACCGTACTTGCTGCGACCACGTTTGCGGTCGGCAACACCCTGAAGGTCAAGGCTACCACGGACAATATGATAACGAACACCAGGAAGGTCCTTTACGCGACCACCACGAACTAGCACAACGGCGTGTTCTTGGAGGTTGTGACCTTCACCACCGATGTAGGCCCAGACTTCGTGACCGTTGCTCAAACGAACACGAGCAACTTTACGAAGAGCCGAGTTTGGCTTCTTAGGTGTTTTGGTCGTAACTTTGATACAAACACCACGCTTAAATGGCGCAGGCTTTTCGTAGTTACGAGTTTTTAGGTTGTTTACCACTCGTGACAAGTGGGGTGACTTCGACTTTGAAGTCGCTTTAGCGCGCGGTTTGCGCACAAGTTGATTGATTGTTGGCAATCTTAATCCTTATTACTGAAGCTACTGTCAGGTCGACATGCCTGGGCGAGCACTCCCATAGTCAACGACTCGGCTCCTTAATTGATATGAAACTCAAAGGTCATTGTAACAGATATGGCCGGCCTATGCAATGGGCTGTCGAGCGGATGGATCAGCTGCTCAACTGTGATTTCAAAAGCTGGAAACCAGTGCCTTCTGTCTTGTCGTCACTTGAGACACTCTAAGACGCAATACAAAACGCTACTGTTTTACCAGTAGCGTTTCGCAGTCTTTTTGTTTTAGTGATCGACTAGACTAGGCTGCGATCTCTTCGGTTACTTCGTCAGTAACTTCGGCATCATCTTCGACGTAGCCAGTTCCTACTGGAATACGACGACCGAGGATCACGTTTTCTTTTAGACCGTAGAGGTTATCTACCTTACCACTTGTGGCGGCAGCGATCAGTACACGAGTGGTGTCCTGGAAGCTTGCAGCAGACAAGAATGAGTCTGTTGAAAGTGAAGCTTTGGTGATACCAAGCAGCAACTGGTTGTACTTAGCTGGTTGCTTGCCAGCAGCAGCGAGTGCTTCGTTGGCTTCGACAACTGCGAGCTTAGATACAACGTCGCCGGTTACGAACTCGCTGTCAGCAGCGTCTTCGATTTGAACACGACTAAACATTTGTCGCACGATAATCTCGAGGTGCTTGTCAGCGATATTTTGACCTTGGCTTGCAAAGATACGAAGAATTTCGTTCATGATGTAGCGCTGAGTCGCTTCAATGCCCTGGAGCTCAATGAGTTCATGAAGGTTAATTGAACCGTTAGTCAAGCGATCACCAGCTTCAACGCGGTCGCCGTCTTTGACAACGACTTGCTTGTAGCCAGGGATTTCGTACTTCACAACACTTTGCTTAGCAGGTGTAATGATGATTTTTGTCTTAGTCACTTCAGCTTTACCGGCAATTGGAGCGATGAGTGGGTCGGCACCTTCGTCGCCAGCGGCAACGACGTCACCGATAGCAACACTACTGCCCTTGCCGATTTGTACGGTGCGGCCTTTAAGTGCTAGCTCAACCTTGCTATCTTCGTCGGCAGAAATCTGTACAACGTAGTGGTCACCATCATCCCAGGTGTTTACTGTTCCAGCGATTTCAGCGAGGAATGCTTGACCCTTAGGAGTTCGTACTTCGAATAACTCTTCGACACGTGGCAGACCAGTTGTAATGTCTTCACCAGCAGTACCACCAGAGTGGAAGGTTCGTAGGGTTAGCTGTGTACCAGGTTCACCAATAGACTGGGCAGCAATAACACCAATTGGATGGTGACGCGCTACCAAGTTACCGGTTGCAGGATCAACGCCGTAACTCTTACGACCAACACCACGAACGTTTGTGCTGCTGAGGGCGCTCATGATCTTGACGCCGTCAATGGCTTCGTCTTTTTCGATAGCTTCTGAAATTTCAGGAGTAATGAGTTCACCACGCTTGATGAGCTTTCCAACTGGTTCGGCAGCAAAGCGGCCGCTGAGTCGTGAAGCGTAGCTTACGCCAATCTCGTCAGCATCTGCTCGATAGATTGGGAAGCCAGGATCATCGTTGTCTTCGTCGATGGTAAAGACGTCTTGTGAAACGTCAACCAGACGACGGGTCAAGTAACCAGAGTCAGCAGTCTTAAGAGCGGTGTCGATCATACCCTTACGAGCACCACGCGTAGCGGTAAAGTACTCAAGTGGAGTCAGACCACCCTTATAGTTAGAGCGAATTGGTAGCTCAATGGCGCGACCGGTTGCATCGGTAGTTACACCAAGCATACCGACGGCGGTCATAACCTGACCGATATTACCACGAGCACCAGACATAACAGCGATAGACATTGAAGTGTCTTCGGTTGTGAACTGTTCGCTCAGGGTTGACTGCACGTTCGAAACAACGTCTTGCCAGTTATCTACGGTCAAGCGGTAGCGTTCTTCGTTGGTGATGAAGCCCTGGTCGTATTGATCGCTAATCTCTAGTGAGCGTGTTTCACCGCCCTTAAGGAGGTCAGGCAGACCAGTGATGTCATGGAAGTCATCCATACCCATAGACAAACCAGAACCAGTAGCGTGTAAGAAACCGGTGTCTTTTAGTTCGTCAGCAATAACTGCGGTCGCTGCTTGACCATACTTCTGGTAAGTCATAGCCATGACGTTGGCAAGGCGCTTCTTGGTCATTGGTTCGTTCTGGAATGGGAAGTCTTCTGGGAAGATTTCGTTGAACTGGATACGGCCAAGAGTCGTTTCACGTAGTTCACCGCGGAAAGGTACGCGGATTGGATCTTGTAGCTTGATAGAGCCAAGGTCACGAGCCATGATAGCTTCTTCGACACCAGTGAAAGTACGTACTTCTTTGTTTTTGCTTGGACGATCGTAAGTCAAGTAGTAACAACCAAGCACGATATCTTGTTCGATGTGCAGAATTGGTGAACCGTCAGCAGGCTTGAGAAGGTTCATGTTTGCAGCCATGATGTCTTTGGCTTCTGCCTGAGCAGCGTCAGATAGTGGCAAGTGAACAGCCATCTGGTCACCGTCAAAGTCAGCGTTGAAACCTTTACATACAAGTGGGTGCAACTGAATAGCTTTACCTTCGATCAGAACTGGCTGGAAAGCCTGAATAGACAAACGGTGAAGACTTGGTGCACGGTTTAGCAGTACGTACTTGCCCTTAATGACTTGGTCAAGAGCGTCCCATACAACTGTTTCGTTGGCTTCGATCATACGCGTAGCAGAACGGATGTTGTGTGCGTAGTCATTGCTGATGAGATACCCAATTACGAATGGCTTGAAGAGTTCAAGTGCCATCATCTTTGGCATACCGCATTGGTTGATCTTGAGTTCTGGACCGGCCACGATAACCGAACGACCAGAGTAGTCAACACGCTTACCAAGAAGGTTCTGACGGAAACGACCTTGCTTACCTTTAAGCATATCGCTCAAGCTCTTGAGGCGACGTCGCTGACCAGTTGCGGCAACAGCACGACCGCTGCGGGCATTGTTGTTGTCGATCAAAGCATCAACAGCTTCTTGCAGCATACGCTGCTCGTTGCGTCGAATAACTTCTGGAGCGTTAAGGTCAATAAGCTTCTTAAGACGGTTGTTTCGGTTAATGACTCGTCGGTACAAGTCGTTCAGATCACTGGTTGCAAAGCGGCCACCAGTAAGCTGCACCATTGGACGAAGATCCGGAGGGATCACTGGTAGAACACTGACGCAAAGGCTGCCTGGACGAATACCGGCACGCTCCATGCTTTCAAGTAAACGAAGTCGCTTCATAAGCTTCTTCTTGCGCATGCCCTTAGCTTCGTCGGCTTCTTTAGTAAGGTCTTCAATCAGGACACCAAGATCAACTTCGTTAAGAAGATCCTGTAGTGCTGATCCACCCATGCCTACTGTAATGAGACTTCGGAAATCATCTGGCAAGTTGCGGTAGTCGGCTTCGCTGATAAGAGCGAGCTTAACTAGTGACTCAAGCTGTGCTTTGGTTTGATCGTACTCAATTGTCAGTTCTTCGAGTTCTTTGGTCTGGGCTTCGGCGAGTACCTTAAGGTCGGCACCGTCAGCCTTGGCATCGTTTTCGAAGCGAAGTTTGATGGCTTCTTTAGCGGCGTTAAACTCAGCTTCACGGTCAGCAAGCATCTGATCACGCTTTTCAGCATCAACAGTCTTGATGATGTAGCTTGCAAAGTATGCAATGCGCTCCAGGTTCTTGACGGTCAGGCCTAGTACGAGACCCATAGCACTTGGTGTACCACGAAGGAACCAGATGTGAGCTACTGGGCTCGCCAAGCTAATGTGCGCCATGCGTTCACGGCGAACAATGCTCTTGGTGACAACTTCACCATTCTTGTCTACTGCAGCTTCGCGTGAGCGAACACCTTTGTACTTAGCGTCGTGTGGGCTGATATCTTTTACTGGTCCAAAAATGCGTTCGCAGAAAAGGCCGTCGCGTTCTGGCTTTTGAGTTCGGTAGTTGATTGTTTCTGGCTTGGTAACTTCGCCGTGAGACCATTCAAGAATGTCTTCTGGGCTGGCTACTGCCAATCGCACTGCGTCAAAGTCGGCAATGTTTGTTCCTGATGAATAGCGTCGCATTATTTTGCCTCCTTCTCTGAGTCAGTGTCTGCAGCAACAACCACCTGGTCGTCGTCTGCTTGGTTATCGTCTGCAGTTACAGCTGCGTCATCGTCGGCAAGTGCAATCCCACCGCCTACTTCATCGTCAATGTCCATGATGCTAAATTCACCACTAACTGCCTCGGCTGTTACGTCAACATCAGAGATTTCTGGTGCAGGTACGTCAACTGTTGGCATATGTCCGGCTTCATCCTTGATGCTTTCGGCTAAAACGTCTTCAGCATCAACAGTCTTGCCTTCGCCCATTAGGTCAACCTTAAGGCCAAGACCCTGCAGTTCTTTCACGAGCACGTTAAAGCTTTCAGGAACTTTTGGTCCGACAATTTCGGTACCCTTGATGATTGACTCATACGCCTTACTTCGTCCGTAGACGTCATCAGACTTAATAGTTAGCATTTCTTGGAGTGTGTTGCTGGCACCATAGGCTTCAAGTGCCCATACTTCCATTTCTCCAAAGCGCTGACCACCGTTTTGTGCTTTACCACCAAGTGGCTGCTGAGTAACCATGGTGTATGGTCCGGTCGATCGAGCGTGGATCTTGTCGGCAATCATGTGGTTGAGCTTAATCATGTACATGTTCCCAACTGTGGTTCGTTCACGGAAGGCTTCGCCGGTGCGGCCGTCGTACAGTTGCTGCTTACCGTCGGCTGGCAAACCAGCTTCTTCTAGAAGTGACTGAATCTTTTCGGTTGGCACACCGTTGAATGACGGAGTAGCAACTTTGATGCCCAGTGCTTGTGCGGCCATACCAAGGTGAGTTTCAAACAGCTGTCCAATGTTCATACGACTTGGTACACCAAGTGGGTTAAGAACGATGTCTACAGGAGTACCATCTTCAGTGAAAGGCATGTCTTCGACAGGCAGGATTCGGGCGATAACACCCTTGTTACCGTGTCGACCACCAAGTTTGTCACCTACAGCGATCTTGCGCATTTGGGCGACAAAGATCTGAATCTGCATGATGACACCAGCCTTGAGCTCATGACCATTCTCGCGCGAGAAGATCTTAACACCCACGACTTTACCGTGCTTACCATTACTCATTCGCTGAGAAGTATCACGAACTTCTTTGGCTTTTTCACCAAAGATAGCGCGGAGCAGTCGTTCTTCGCTAGAAAGTTCTTGCTCTCCCTTTGGAGTGATCTTACCGACCAGGATATCGCCAGGATGTACCTCTGCACCGATACGCACGATACCTTCTTCGTCAAGGTGACGAAGGGCTTCTTCGGATACGTTAGGAATATCTTGAGTGACAATTTCAGGGCCAAGCTTGGTTTCACGGACTTCAGTCATGAAGTCAACAATGTGAACGCTAGTTAGAGTGTCGTCTTCAACAAGTCGACGGCTCAGGATGATGGCGTCTTCAAAGTTGTAGCCGTTCCATGGCATGAACGCAACTCGCAGGTCTTTACCGAGCGCAAGTTCGCCGCCGGATACGCTCATACCTTCAATTAGTACGTCGCCAGCCTTTACTTTATCGCCAGCACTGACAGCAACCTTCTGGTTGATGCTGGTGCCTTCGTTTGAGCGCACAAAGTGTAGTGGTTCGTAGGTCTTGCTAGCAGAACCGTACTTGACTACTACTTGGTCGGCGCTGGCTTTGGTGACTTCACCAGCAGCTTCGGCTAGTACAACCTGGCCGGAGTTTCGGGCTACGTTGCCTTCCATGCCAGTACCAACAATTGGTGACTGTGGACGGATAAGCGGTACAGCCTGTCGTTGCTGGTTACTACCCATGAGTGAGCGATACACATAGTTCTTTTCAATGAATGGAATAAGCGCAGCACTAGAACCAATAATTTGGCGTCGTGAAGCATCCATATGCGTAATGTCGTCGGCGTCAACCTCACCAGCTACCAATTGGTTGCGGGCGCTGACACGTTCTTTTACGAAGAAGCCATTGTCGTCGAGTTCTTCGGCGGCACTGGCAATAATAGCTTTGTCTTCTGCAGCAGCATCAAGGTACTCGATCTTGTTAGTAACTTGTGCCTGAACTGGCCAGGTTGCTCGGTCTACTTTGGCAAGAGTTTTGGCAGCAGCAGCGGTAATGGTCTTACCTTTTTCAACGATAACTTTGCCTTTTTCATCTTCGAGGTTCTGGCTGGCAACATGACCAACAGCTTTGTCGGCTGGGAGGGCGTTGATTACCTTGATGTAAGGAGTCTCAATAAAGCCATACTCGTTAATGCGAGCGTAGCTAGCCAAGTTAAGTACCAAACCAATGTTGGCACCTTCAGGAGTTTCTACAGCACAGATACGGCCATAGTGAGTAGCGTGCGCGTCACGGACTTCAAAGCCAGCGCGTTCACGAGATAGACCACCAGGCCCCATCGAACTAAGGCGTCGCTTGTGAGCAAGCTCAGACAGTGGGTTAATTTGGTCCATGAACTGTGACAGCTGTGAGCTGGCAAAGAATTCACGAACAGCAGCCACGATTGGTCGAGCGTTGATCAGCTGAGCTGGGGTGACAGTCTCGATCTCGCTCATGCTCATGCGGTCTTTGGTGTTTCGTTCCATGCGGAGTAAACCGATGCGGAATTGTCGTTGTACGAGTTCACCAACCAATTTCACTCGACGGTTAGCTAGTGAGTCGATGTCATCAGCTGGCTCACCAGTGTTAGAGAGTCGAATAATCTCGGCAATGATAGCTTGCAAATCTTCCAGTCGCATAACACGGTTTTCAGTAGTGTTAGGCACATCGAGGTTCAAACGCTTGTTGATCTTGTAGCGGCCGACACGGCTAAAATCAAAACGCTTGAAGTTGTAGAACATGTTCTCGAGCAAGCTGCGAGCGTTATCTACGGTTGCAAGATCACCTGGGCGCAAGCGACGGTAGACTTCGATCAACGCGTCGTTAGTACCCTTTGATGGATCTTTATCAAGTGTTGCCTGGATAAAGCTATTCTTGCCGTTATCAACGTGTGCGAAAGCCTCCTTGATGCTGGCTTCGTTCATGCCGAGAGCACGAAGCAAAGTAGTTACAGCAATTTTTCGCTTACGATCAATTTTTACGTATAGAGCGCCATTGGCAGCGGTCTCAAACTCAAGCCATGCACCACGACCAGGAATAACCTTGGCACCGTACTTGCGGGTTGAGCCGCTGTTGTCAGCAGTAAAGAAAACACCAGCTGAGCGGATCAGCTGGCTTACAACAACGCGCTCTGCGCCATTAATTACGAAAGTACCACGAGAGGTCATCCATGGGTAGTCACCGAGGTAAATTTCTTGTTCTTTAACTTCACCGGTAATTTTATTTGTGAGAACAACAGTTGCTTTGAGAGGAGCGTCATAACTGACGTTGTTTTCTCGAGCCTCAGACTCAGTCATTTTTGGATCTTCAAAACGGTAGTCTTTGAAGACCAGAGTCAGCTTTGTGCCTGTGTAGTCATCAATTGGGCTGATTTCGTGTAGAAGTTCACCCAATCCTTCTTCAACAAGCCATTGCCACGACTTGTTTTGGTGATCTACCAAGTTTGGTAGGTCAATCAATTCATTTGCTTTTGTGTAATAAACTCGCTTACCGTCCTTATTCTTGAGGTCGGTGGTGGCTGTTGTTTTTGCCATACGCTAAAATACTCCGCTTCTCTTTAGCTGACTTGATAATGCTGTTGTTTTACCGATATTTATTTGTATTTTATCTGTTGCCGGCGAAGATTATCTAAGAGGGAGGCCAATCGGTGTCATTGATTTTGACGACACAGCGGTGCCCGCTTACTCTACTTCTTATGCACCATTGTGCAGAATCATACTAAATATGTCAATAGACTACTGTGGTGTCCGCGTATACATATCGAGATATATAGGACCAGTAGTCGCTGACTCAAAGGCGGGATCAGCTCTAAAGTCGGGCACAAAGTTAAAATCAGCCGCGCTTAATGCTGTAATTGCATCCTTTTCGGAGCTAAACACATAGGCGTTGGCAGTTTGCGCACGTTCATCTGCAATACCTACTGCGTGTTCTACTAAAGTACCAAGGACATTAACAGACGGATCGGTTACAAGTTCTCGAATAACAAAATATCGTCGATCCCTAAGTTGTTCTACTGGTAAGTATAATTTTGCAGCTTGTTCGATGGCTCCTGGTACGCCGCCAAACCGACTGGATGCGTTATCGGCTGTTTGCATAAATCCTGTCAGCCGCCAAACGTGAAATCCTGGAGTGTCACTCGTGTGACGACCTGTCATTGCTACGTTTGCTCTCGCAAACCCTTGCTGCCCTCGGACGAATCGGCTTGCTCCTGCTGCACGATTTGGATTTTGTAAACTCTCAAGAGTGGTACTGCCCACGAACTCACCAATCTCTGTCTCTGGAACACCCTCTAAGACTGCACCATAGTATTTAAATTTAAGCGCTGCTACCTCGCTAAACCAGCGAGAGTCAAATTTTCGAGCTGCCATGCTCTCGACCTCATATGGCATACGGGCTCCTTAAAGTTACATAGCCTATACACTACGCCCAATGCCTAATGAATGCTACTTATGCTTGTCAGCAAATTATTTAAGACTATTGATGATCTTGTCAGCAATACCGTAGGCTACAGCTTCTTTAGCCGTTAGCCACTTATCTCGTTCCATGTCGTCATGAATCTTGGCTGCTTTTTGGCCTGTGTTCTTTGCCATGATGTCTTCAAGTAGTTTCTTGATACGAAGACTTTCGCGCAGGTCAATTTCTTGGTCAGTAACCTTACCGCGCGTACCGCTGCTAGGCTGGTGCACCATAACGGTAGCATTCGGCAGAATTGTTCGCTTACCTTTGGTTCCAGAGCTTAGTAAGAAAGCTGCAGCCGAAGCTTGGATGCCGATACCTACAGTTTGGACGTCGTTACTGATGTATTGGATGGTGTCATAAATCGCTAGTGCGTCGTAGACACTACCGCCGGGACTATTGATATAAAAGTAGATATCTTTTTTGGGGTCTTCAGCGTGAAGGAATAACAGCTGGGCAACGATTACATTGGCGGTGTGCTCGTTTACGCCATCTCCTAGAAAGATGATGCGATCTTTGAGTAGGCGACTGTAGATGTCGTAGGCGCGCTCGACACGTCCGTCACTTTCGATAACTGTTGGCACAAGAGTTGAGTAGTTGGTAAGTTTGCTCATACCATTTAGTGTATGTTGAAAATTAGCACTCGTCAACTGCGAGTGCTAATAACACAAGGGGCTCGCCCCTTACGCATCCCTGAAAAATGAAATACATTTTTCTAGGTGCTATCCCCCGCCCTGCGGGCTCTGCAAGCAGAGCCTATAGTGGACTATTGGTTTATTTCTTGCCGGCAAGCAGAGCGATGATCTTTTCACTGCGTAGTCGGGCAGCGACATCTTGTCGGGCTTCTGGTTTGTCGAGCTCGGCTTGCATCTGGGCGTCTTGGTACTGACCCTTTAGTAGTTGCATGCGAACCTCAACTTCTTCTGGAGTAATCTCAACTTTTTCTTGGTCACCAATAGCACCAAGAACAATACCGATTTTTACCTGCTCTTCAGCATCTTTACGGTTGCGAGCGCGATGCTCTTCTTCTGTTACGCCCTCGCCATCAAGGTGTTCCTGCCATGTTTGACCACGATATACTAAGTTCCGCTTTTCTTCTTCTTCCATGCTCAGTACTTGCTGTTCAATAACACTGTCAGGAATAGAGACGGTGCTTTTGGCTGCAATTGCTCGTAGTAACTCAGTTTCGTTAGCGCGGTCTAGTTCGCGTTGTTTTTCGAGAGTTAGTTGTGTCTTTACGTCTTTTTTAAGATCGGCCAGCGTTTTGAATGGGCCTACTGTCGCTGCGAAGGCATCGTCTGCCTTAGGTTTTACGAGCTCGTTAATTTCTTTAACAGTAATCGCAAAAGTAACCTTTTTGCCTTGAAGGGCTTTCACACCGTAGTCTTTTGGAAAAGGAATGGTAAAGGTTTTTTCTTCGCCTTTCTTGAGGCCAACAACATTAGCTTCAAAACCTGGGATGAAGGAGTTGCTGCCAAGTGTTAGTGGATAGTCTTTGCCTTCAGCACCGCTTACAGCTTCACCCTTACTATCGGTACCTTTAAAATCAATGATTGTTTCGTCGCCATCTTTGGCGGCACGATCGACAGCTTTTTTCTCTGAAGTGCGTTGTCGGAGTGACTCAATGACATCCGTAACATCGGCTGCAGTTACGTTGGCAGTCTTTTTCTCGACTTTAATCTTCTTATAATCAGGAAGCTTTACATCACCAATGACATCAACGGTTACTTCAAACTCAAAAGTTGTGAACGGTACAAATTTTTTGAGGTTAACCTCGGGCTGGCTTACGACCCGTAAATTCTCTTTAACCACGGCTTGAGTGTAGTAGTGGTTAAGAACTTGATCGATAAATTCTGATTGTAATGTGGCTGGGTCTAGATTTTTTTCGATGATATCTAGTGGAGCCTTGCCGTCACGAAAACCAGCAACTTTCACAGACTTGCCGAGCTGCTTAACAAGTGATTCTTTAATTTTTGTGAGGGTTTCTTGGTCAGCAACGATTGACAGTACCGCCTTTGTGTCGCTTGGATGTGTGAGTTTGATTTGCATAAGAGGTCACTATATCAGAAAACCCTTGCTCGTACCAGAGGAGACGAGGAAAAATACATTGAAAATATACAATGCTTATGGTATAATATACATATGTCAATCCCTACGTTTTCTCCGCATGTTACCGAAGGTCTTTTGCCTTTAAATTTGCCTATTGAGCAGACAGGTCCCGATTTGTTTGCTTTTGGAGATGTTGAGAGAATTGCTGAATACACTGCGTTTGTTCACCCACTACCTGATGGTACCCATAGGAACGCAAATCTAGAGGCAGCTGTATTCGATATAGCGAAGCAACGTGGCGGCAAACACCTTAAAAGGCAGAACGAAAACGGTGCAGTCGTTTTGGACGGCGATGTCGTTGTGAAATACTGCTGGGAAGGACCGGCTCTTTTGGAAGCATTTGCGTCAGAAGTAACAAGAGTTGGTCTAGAGCAGCTCGCTAGTACAGAAGCGCATGGTCTGAAGGTGCCAAAAATAATTGGTGGTGTAACTACAGGCCACAATGGCATGCTTGTGATCGAGCATGTCCCCGACCACGTTGATGTCAGGGATATGCCAATGCTGACGAGAGATGCTTTTCGCGCGGCAAAACCAACTCGAGAGGCATTATATGCACGGACCACAGTACTTGGTAGCGGTGGTGTATTGACCGAAAGTGTCGCACTGGATGACGGGGAATACAATACGTTATGCCCAGTCGACTTTGAGCCAACTGCTGATCAACCTCTGCCCGATCAATTGGTGCGCATCGACTTCGGAAAGTTTCCTGAAGAGCTTAGAACAATACCCCAGTGGCAGACGATACGAGCCGCAATTAGTCTTGGGCTTGCCGACGCTCGTCGAGGATAGTACTCACGATACGTTCTGGGCTGAGGCTTTGTTCGTTCTCGTTCGATAGGTCTTTGAGGGTAAAGCGTCCTTCTGCAAGCTCGCTTTCGCCAACGAATAGTGCGTAACGGATGCCGTGCTTTATGGCGGCTTTTAATTTGGCGGCTGGTTTGCGGCCCGTGCTGTCAACGGCAACACGCAGGCCTTCGCTGCGCAAGGTTGCCAAAAGTTTCTGAGCTTGGCCGTAGCTATCGCCTATAGGAATGACGTAGACATCGGTTTCGGGTTTGAGCTTGGGTAGTAAGTCGTGTGATTCTAGAAAGTTGGCTAGCGTTACATCGCCTGAGCCGAAACCAACAGTCGAAACTGGCTCAACACCAAACAGGCCAACAAGTCCGTTATAGCGACCGCCGCCGGCCATAGAGCGGTTATTTTCTGGGTCAGTGTCAGCTACTTCAAACACAACCCCGGTGTAATAGTCAAAGCCACGCATGATCGTGATGTCGAAGACTGTATTGGTCACGCCCGCTGCTTCAGCCATAGTCAGCAATGAAGACAGTTCCTGAGCAGCTTCGCTGCTTTGAATTTGATCCGGTAAATCAGATAACTGCTTTGCGCCCAAGATTGTCAGCAGTTTCTCACTGGCACCAGCGTCTCGCTGAGAAGGTGTAAACAATGCATCTGCATCAGCCACAAATTCTGCATGTGCCATTTTGTGCATACGGTCAATAAGCTTGGACAGGGTGTGCACCTGGACAGAATCTAGCCCGAGGTAGTCTTTCATGATGTAGTCCATAAGCTGACGGCTGTTGATGTTGATGGTGTACATGCCACGGGTAGCACCGAATTCTCTCATGATGGCATCAGTGACCAGGATCATTTCGTGCTCAGCCTCAATACCGTCAATGCCAAACACATCAACATTAAGCTGCCAGTGTTCGCGCAAACGACCACGCTGGGCACGTTCGTAGCGCCACAAGTTTGGAATGCTATACCAACGAACGGGATAGGCTAGCTCTTGTCGCTTAGCGGCGACCATGCGGCTAACGGTAGGTGTCATTTCAGGACGAATTACTACTTCGCGGCCACCGCGATCGGTGAAAGTGTAGGTTTGCTCGCTGACGATCTCTTCACCAGACTTAGCTTTATAGAGCTCCAGGCTTTCAAGTAGGGGTGCGTCGTACTCTTGGTAGCCAAAACGCTCTACCGCTTTTCGCCAGGTGTTCAGAATATATTTTTGTAGACGCTTATCTTCGGGATAAAAATCGCGGGCGCCTTTATACGGTTTGGTGGATAGTGCCATAGTTACTCCTATTGTACTGCAAAAGCTGCCCACACAAGAATAGTGCAAGCAGCTCGCAGGAATTTGTTATTGCTCGGCTGTATTTATTTCGAAGCAAGAATTCATGCCGGTGTGACAACTTGGTCCACTGGCGATGACATCATACAGAACTGTGTCTAAATCACAGTCAGCCAGAACTCGTTGAACAGTTAGCGTATTCCCACTAGATTCGCCTTTTGTCCAAAGTTCATCGCGAGAACGAGAGTAAAAGGTTGCTAGGCCCTTTTCAAATGTCATATCTACCGCTTCGCGAGTGACGTAGCCTACCATGCGTATACCTGCACCAATACCACCGTTCATCAACTTGCCTTCGTCGACTGCAATCGCTGTGACAAGTTCGACAGCGCTGTCTGGAGTCGTTAGTTTACTAAAGTCTAGTTCGCTCGACGAAAAAATTTCTCGTAAGGCTAGCCCTGTCATAGGGGGCGTCGCAACAGGCTCTGCACGAACAAGCCCTAATTGTAGGGCTATCTCGTTGGGTATACGGTATAGCCCAATGCTGGGCTCAAATGGAATGCCAACCACGAGGCTCATGCTAGCGTTGCGATTAGTACGTGATCGAGGATCGATATACCATTGATCATCGCGTTGATTATAGACTGGACCGACGATATCGTCGTATGACAGAGCACGCCGCCAGTCTTCGATCCGCATTGCTGACGGATCTGATTCTTGTGAATTAAATTTCATAGAGTTCTCCATTACTACATTGAAAGTGTTTACAAAACTAAAAACGCCGGGCAGTGCCGGCGTTTGTTGTTCTAGAGAATTCTAGGCAAAAGAAAACTAACCGTGCTGCTCCGGCAAAATATGCAAGTGATGTAGACGATTAGTTAAAATCATGTTGTGTATTATACCACCAAACTATTTTTCTGCCAATGTTGCACTTGCGTGCAACAGGGAGCATAATCAAAATTAACAATAATATATAGGAGTTACCTATGGCCGAACCGCAACCACGACAAACAACAAGTGCTTTTGACCTTGTACCGAGAAGTTTTGAGCTTGTGAGCAAGAATCTTCCATTATTTGCACTTGTTTCTAGTGCACCACTGTTAATGACTGTCCTAAGCGCTGTTAATAGTAAAGAAGTTGAAGTAGGCAGCAGCCTCAGCCCAGGGCTACTGTTTCAATCTGCTCTTGGTATGGCACCAGCTGTGGCTTTAATCTTGGGCATCATCTCATTGGTGCTACAGACTATGGCACTAGGACTAGTCCTGAAGGCAGCTCAAGATAAAACTGCCAATCTCAATGAACTCACAGAAACAGCTCGTAAATTTACGCTCAAGTACCTCGGCCTCAGTATTCTGTCTGGCCTGGTTATTGTCCTAGGTTTTGTGCTCCTAATTGTTCCTGGTTTCATCGCAATTACTCGCCTTTTCTTGGCTCCATATGTCATGGTGTCAGAAAATCTTGGTGTAGTTGAGTCAATGAAGCGCAGCTCGGAACTATCTAAAGGTAATGCCGGAGCCATCTGGGGAGTTATTGGTGTGACGATCTTACTCGGTATTATCGGTCAAATTTTGGGCTTTATCTCACCAGTGGTCGGCGCAGTCGTTGCATCATTGCTTGGGATTGGTTACTCAGTAGCTCCTGCTATCCGCTACCTCGAACTCAAAGGAAAATAGGCCCTTATTTGCACCCGCCTGTCTATGGTATCTAAACCATAGACAACTAATCAGAAAAGTCAGTTGATACAGAGTACTTTGTATCTTTTATATCGTGGTGTTCGGTAATCCTTAGGTAAAAGCCAAACGGATCTTCAATACGAAAGTCCCATAAACCCCACGGACGTTTTACGAGTGGGTTAACAATGTTCACTGTGTCTTTAATGTTGTCATGAAACTCACGAACATTTTTAACTGGTATGACAATTTCAACGCCAAAACCACGTTTAGTGTTGGCCGGAAAACGATTAAAGTAAGATTGCTGAGTAACGGTTTCATTACCAGGCCAAAAACTGATAATTGTACCTTCGCGCTCCATTACTAGATAGTCGCCGCTATTCCCTTCTGTCCTCTCCCAGACTGGCATGAACCCAAGTGTGTCACCGTAAAAAGAATGCACGGTAGCAAAATCTGGTACGTGTAGCTCGATTTGTATGTTGTTCGGGGTATCTTTACTCATATGCGACATAGTACCAATATACAGATAGCGAGTCTAACGTAAGTGACCTGTGTCTGCTACTGAGCTTTCAAAAAGCTAACAAAATCGTAAAAAAGTGGCCATGATTTTGCCACGCAACCGAGATTTGTAACAGTGATTGGTTTTTCTTGAGCAAGAGCAAGCAGAGTGAGTGCTTGCACAACTCTGTGGTCAGGCGAGTCAATCGCTACGCCATTCTTGTACAGTTCGAGGCCACGTCTCATCTCTACTATGCGATTGCTCTCATGACCAATCACACTAGGAAAACGTTGGGCGGCTTCGTCTAAGCTGATCAAACCAAAGGCAATACCCAAAGGCACATCTTCGCTATGGCGAACTTCAAAATCTAAACCCTTGCCCAGAGCTAACCGAGCCATTGCTTCTGCTTGCAAGCGTATGGTTTCGTCTTCAATAAGTGGGGCTGACCAATCAAGTTGACGTCCATTGCCCAGCCATGAGTCATATATATCGTAGGTTTGCTGTAGTCGGTATGGGGCGTTGGCTAGTCGTTCACTGTCACCGCAAAGCACAGCGGCAGTTGCATACTGAGAAGTGCCGTTATCTACTTTTAATAATTCAGCTTGAGGCAGTCTGTAAATCTCAGCAGCGGGGGTTATAGGCCGTGTGCGTAGCGTGCCGGTACGCAAAAATGTTCGGTGTGGCCACGAATGCCATGTTTGGTATTCGTCCTCATCAAAGTAACTGAAAATGCGAAACAATGTGCCAGACTCACCGACGGGCACGGGTACTCTACTTTCCCAGCCCTCCCCGACAGCTGCGGCCGCCACAATATCATCTGGACGATTTACTGCCAAACGATCTGTATCGTCTTCACGGATTGCGGTAATAACTTGACCCAGGTTGTGTGCTCGCTCTTCTGAATTGAGAGTGTTTAAAGCCAGCGCAATGCGCCTAATAGGATCTGATTTATTCTCGGCAATCAAAGCGGCCGGTACGAGGTTCTCTGGAGAAGTGGACATAGGTAATCATAATAAACGCTCTCTATCTATGGTCAAAGCACAAGCAGGTATAGTAACCGGGCTGTATTATGGAGCGAAACAAAAAACCGGCAAGAGCCGGTTTCTAGTTTGGTGCGCGAGAAAGGACTTGAACCTTCACGCCTTGCGGCACTAGCTCCTAAGGCTAGCGTGTCTACCAATTCCACCACTCGCGCATGAGTAATGTAACAGATGACATTCTATGATATTTTGCGGTAAAAAGCTAGCATTGCATCGCCGTAAGCTTTTGTGGTTACCAACTCATACATTTCTTTAGGCAATCTAATGTCGGCGTGTGGTGGTAAAGAGTACACAACAAGTCCGCCGGGTTTGGCATGTTTTGCTATCTTTTCCAAGATTGTTTCTTGAAGCTGGTCATAGGGCGGATCACAAAACACCAAGTCAAAGCGCTCAGTATTATTGCGGTACGACCAAGACCTGGCATTGATGTGCATGAGCTTTATCTGCTGACTAAGATCAAGCTTTTCAATGTTTTCTTCTATGATCTCGTATGCATCACGATCGATTTCGAGAACGAGGGCTTCTTTTGCCCCGCGACTTATGGCCTCAAAGGCGAGAGCGCCACTGCCGCCAAAAGCATCTAGAACAGAAAGTCCGCTAATATCACCAAGCGTATTGAATAAGGCAGTTCGGATGCGATCACCCATCGGGTGCGTGGCACGACCCTTTGGTGAATTAAACTGTCGACTGCCAAGTGTTCCTGCAATAATTCGCATTACTTTTTCTTTTTTGATTCTTCTAGTGCGCAGTACCAAGCAAGTGAGACAGTTTTTATAATCTCAGGAATAAGTCGTTGACGTACGTCGAGCGAAAGCTTAGCTGTCCAACCTTTCTTATAAAATCGTTGGTACATATCCAGTACTGCGATTTCTCGGGCACGTAGCTTAAAGTACTCACCAATTCCCTGTTCTTTCATGCGAGTGATGTCTTGGTCGCTTGGCACGCTTTCGCCAAATGAAAGTGGCGCAATAATAGCAGCAATACCCAGTTCAAATAGGCCATGAGTTGTCATGAGGCCTTTTGGTCCCCACATCTTCCAGTTGTTCTTCACTTGCTCACGTTTGGTGTCGCCTGGCATAACGAGTTTTTCTTTGATACTTGTTCTGGTTTCAATGCTTTCACCGCCTCGGAGCTCGGTGAGCTTTTCTTCATAAGGATAGTGATGGGCTGGAGTAAGGCCATCCACTAGGGCGTGGGCGAGCCAGGCTGCCTCGAAAGAGGCACGCTCTTTTTCGCTGTCCCGGAGTGCAATAACCAAGAGTTTATAGTGTTGTTCGATAAGGTCAATGAGGGTGTTATCATCATCGTCAAAAGGGTTGAAGTAATGCCAAGGTTCGTTAACAGCAGGACTTTTTCGCTTAATACCATCAGGTCCGTTCTTGCCTTCGAACTTTAAAATATCGCGTGAGCTTGGGAATGCAGGACGAGTTACACCAAGTCGTCGCAAGTGCTTGCGAGCAATGCGATCAATCTTTTGATGAGCGCCCATGACCCGCCCGGAGGCAGTTGTGAGGGTGGTACCAGAATACATGTTTATTAGTTTAGGGTGGTTATGGCGCGGAGCTTATGAACCCGTGCTGCCAGATACTTGTATTGTAACAGGCTTTCATGGCTTTCGATAAAACGCCTTGCAGCATTTCGGGCAAGACTGATTTGCTTGGTATCCGTAAATCGAGCAATTCGCAGATCAAGCTGACCGTGCTGGAAGGTGCCGTAAATTGCCCCAGGTCCCCGTAGCTCTAGATCTAGTTCGCTGAGACGAAAACCGTCAGTAGTTTGCGCAAAGGCACGTAAGCGTTTGCTGGGTGCTTGAGAATCACTAAGGATGGCGTAGCAATAGCCTTGGTGCTGACTCCGGCCTACCCTGCCACGGAGCTGGTGAAGTTGTGCCAAGCCAAATCTGTCCGCATTTTCTATCATCATGACGGTAGCGTTTGGCACATCGACACCTACTTCAATAACTGTTGTCGCTACTAAAATGTCGTACTCTCGGTCCAGAAAAGCCTGCATTACCTTTGCCTTGTCTTCGCCTTTCATTTGACCGTGCAATAATCCAACCTTGCGGTGCTTGAAGGGTCCTTGCGAGATCGTTTTATGAACTTCTTGGGCAGACTTTGTTTTCGCCAGTGCTAGTGATTCTTTAACCAGCGGACAGACTACAAAAACTTGTCGACCGGCTGAGATTTGTTCGTCAACTCGCTCGTATAGTTCTGCTCGTGAATTCGGCGAGATAAGGGTGGTTTTTATCGGCAGGCGATCCTTGGGCTTGCTGGCTATGATCGAAATGTCTAGTTCACCGTAGACGGTTAGCGCAAGACTACGAGGAATAGGCGTTGCCGTCATAGACAGAACGTGCGGCATGTGGCCGGCTTTGGTTTGGAGCTTTGTGCGCTGCTCTACGCCAAAACGGTGTTGCTCATCGATAATTACTAATCCAAGTTTATGCATATCAACTTTTTCTTGAATCAGTGCATGCGTACCCACTATGAAACGGACACGACCGCTTTTGATATGGTCACGCGCTTGTTCTTTCTGCCTAGGTTTCATGCTACCTACCAACAAACTGACTTGGGCAGCATACCCGAGAGGTTCAAGTAGGTTATAAATTGTCTCGGCATGCTGCCTTGCTAGCAGCTCCGTCGGCGCCATAAACGCCACTTGGTAGCCCTGCTCCATTGCCATCAATGCAGCCATGGTGGCTACGACAGTCTTACCGGATCCGACGTCGCCTTCGACCAGGCGATTCATTGGAGATTCGCGTTGCATATCTTGGTATATCTGCCACACTGTACGCTTTTGATCGTCTGTCAGTTTAAACGGCAGGTGGCTCACAAAGCTGGCGGCTAGCTTTTGCTTGAATGGAATTGCCAGAGCCTTTTCATCGAGAGCATCGCGTTTTATAAGCTGAGCCGTAAGTACTAGTTCAAATAACTCTTCAAAGCCAAGTCGTTCACGAGCCTGATCAAGTACCTGACTGTTGTCTGGGAAGTGCATGGCTAGTACAGCATCGCTACGTGACATGAGTTTATTATCTTTAGTCACCCATGATGGCAATGTCTCAGGCAATGTAGATACGAGTGACACGACTGACTTTACTGCTTTGCGGATTTGCGCTGACTTTAAGCCCTTGGTCTCTCGGTAAATAGGCACAATGCGAGCAGTGTTTACTGGAAAATCACTTTCGCGCTCAGTGCTTGGGTTCATGATAGCCATTTTCTGATGAGTGAGCTCAAACGTTCCAGAAATAAAATAACTCTGTCCACTCTTCATACCATTTGCTCGGTACGGCTGGTTAAACCACACCAAACGAACACTGCCAGTTTCGTCAGAAGCGATAGCTTCAGTAATGTGCATACCGCGGCGCACGTATCGGCCTGTAATCTGCTTGATCTCGGCCTTTATGGTAATGTGACCTGGCTTGATGGATTTGATTTGTTGCAGGTGCGAATAGTCGTCGTAACGTCGCGGGTAGTAATGAATAAGATCACCAATTGTCTCAATACCCAACTGCCCAAAAAGTTTTGCTGCAGCTGGACCGACTCCTTTAACCTCCTCAAGCGGACTACGTGTAGTCATGGTGTTCAGTATATCGATCTTGGGCGTGCTTGGCGAAGTTCTGGGTAATAAACGTAAACTTAGCTAGCTTTTTTGATGAGGAGGAAGGTGCTGGGGCCAAAGAAGCTTTTAGCAAGTGGCTTTTGCATAGCCTTTTCAAGATTGAGCATGACAGCTTGAGGTACTACCTTCTTAAGGGCTGGGCTACGCAAGTTAGACACCGACAGTACCTTTTCAACTTTAAGGCCTTCATGTGCCAGCTGCTTAATGACAGTCTTTGGGTTGTGGTTTACGAAAGCGATTTCTTTGTCATTGCGATTCTTGCTTGAGCGGATATCGACAGGATCTTTTGGAATTCCCTTGCCTTTTAGAGCGTATCGTACGCGGTTAAGTGCATGAGCGTTGTTGGCGATTTCTAGAATCAAAATTCCGTCGTCACTTAGAACACGCTTAAACTCTGCAAAAGACTTACTAGGATCTGGCAAGTGGTGCATGACCCGAATGACGGTGATGAGGTCGACTGATTTATCCTTGAGCTTTAGATCGTCAGATTGAGTTAAGACCATGTCAATGTTCTTATGTCCCTGCAAAAACTCCTTACCAATATCGAGCTGCTGCTGACTTGGTTCAGCCAGTGTTACTTTGCTGGCGTAATCTTTCAGGAAGACGCATAGGCGCCCGTATCCACCGCCAATATCTGCAGCGTGCTTAAAGCGCATACCTTTGAGTAGGCGCTTAAGAGCAATTTGCTCAGCTGCATTTTCGTAGTCACGGCCGTCCCAGTAGTTCAGATAGTTAAAACTTGGGTCGTCATATTGGTTAGCTTTTTTAGCCTTTGGCATACGGTTTGTTTCCTTTGGTTTTAATCAATAAACAATTCACAAGCGATTATACACCAGTCACTATAACCTGGTTGTTTTTGCCGCGCCGCAAAATGACATGGCCATGAATCGCCTGTTCTTTGGTGATTTGGCTGGTATCTGCAGAGGCCTGCTGACCATTGATATAAATGGCTCCAGTTTCTATAAAACGTCGAGCTTCGGTTTTCGAACTGGCCAGCTTGCTCGCGACCAACAGCCCTGCTAGATCATCAGCTTCGCTCGTGGCGACAGTAGCAAGGTCCTGTTTAAGAAGTGTAAAGTCAGCTGCAGTAAGTTTGTCGTATGGCGTTCCGCCGAAAAGTACTTTGCTAACTCGAGTTACGCTTTCGGCAACGTCTTTGCCGTGCACGAGCGAGGTGACCTCGAAAGCCAGTGTTTTTTGAGCTAAACGAATACTGCGATCCTCGTTAAACTTTTGCATGACATCTTCAATAGTTTCTTTATCAAGCTCAGTGTAAATCTTTAGGTAATCCTCAACGCCATCGTCGTCCATATTGAGCCAGAATTGGTAGAACTTGTAAGGAGACGTTAGTGTTGGGTCGAGCCATACTGCCCCATCCTCTGACTTTCCAAACTTCTGGCCGGTTGCCTTGTTTACTACGAGAGGGATTGTCCAGACGTGTGCTTCCTTACCTGTTAAGCGCCGGATAAGGTCAACGCCCGCAATACTGTTGCCCCACTGGTCAGAGCCACACAATTGCAAGCTGGCACCTTTTGTTTTGGACAGGTGTAGAAAGTCGTACGCTTGGATAAGTACGTAACTGAACTCAGCATAGCTAATGCCGGCCCCATCTTCACCGAGGCGTTTTTGTACAAAATCTCGTCCAAGCATCTGGCGCATAGGCACGTGTTTGCCGACATCACGCAAAAACTCTAGGTAGCCCAAGTCTTTAAACCAGTCGTAATTGTCCACAACCTCAAAATCAAGGTCGCCAAAGATTGTTTTATATTGGGCAACAATACCAGCTTTGTAGTCTGCGATTTCTTCAAGAGATTTTAAGTTTCGCTCACTAGACTTGCCGTCGGGGTCACCGATAAGCCCAGTTGCACCACCGATGAGGAGCACGGCTTTATGGCCGCCGCGAATGAATGCCCGAACCATCATGGCTGCTGCAAGATTGCCAATTGTCATAGAAACAGCACTCGGGTCAACGCCGAAATAGAAGGTTATTGGCTGAACGTCAAGTTGCTTGGGGTCTTTGTAGGTGGTCTGGTTTACGAAACCGCGCCACGTCAGTTCTTGGCTAAGGGTCATTTTACTCATAAAGATAAGTATATCGTAAACTGTCGCTGAGGAGATAGTGCTTACGATAAAGTGGCTTGTTTAAGCGCAGAATTTGCTATACTAAATGCATATCAAAGGAGTAGCAAGGTAATACATGAGCACCTCTAATACTGGCGGCGCACGGCGTCGTCCCCGGACAGCAAAAAACCAACACGTCACGAAGAGCGGTAAAACGATCAAGATTAATCGTAGCATTGGTGAAAAACTGAATGCTCGTAAAAGTGCGAAACTAAATCGAAAGGCCGAGCGTCTCGCCGATTTGCCTAAAGGTCGTCTCAAGCGCTTCCTGTATCACTTCCAGCCAAAGCGCATGTATAAGTATTGGTTTAGTCGTGATGGTGGCATCATGGCCCTCAAGATTACGGGAGTTGGATTAGTTGCCGGCTTCTTGCTACTAGTTGGACTGTTCGCTTATTTCCGAAAAGATTTGCCAAACCTACGTGATATCTCTGGTAATACCTTTGGAGGCAGTGTGCGCTACTACGATCGCACTGGCCAAACATTGCTCTGGGAAGACTACGATGCCGTGAAGCGTATTCCGGTCGAAGATAAGAACATTAACCAGTTCATGAAAGACGCTACAGTGGCTATTGAAGACAAAGACTTCTTTCAGCACGGTGGTTTTGATGTCAGAGCTATTATGCGTGCCGGTGTGGCTAACGTCACAGGCGGTAGCACACAACAGGGTGGCTCGACTATTACGCAACAGCTCGTAAAGCTCACCCAAAACTGGACGCGTGATCGTAGCTATGCCCGAAAGGCTAAAGAGCTCATTCTCTCCGTCGAATTAGAGCGAAGTTATTCGAAGCAAGAAATCCTCGCAGGCTATCTTAATACAGCGCCATACGGCAACGTACAGTACGGTGTTGAGGCCGCAACACGAGATTACTTCCAGAAGGCCGCCAAAGACCTTACGTTAGAAGAGGCTGCATTCTTGGCAGCAATTCCTCAGTCACCTTCGTTCTATTCACCATACGGTGCCTACCATAAGGCTAACCAGCAAGAGTCACGAGAAGCTTTAGTGGGTCGTCAACACTACATCCTTGAGCTTATGGAGCAGCAAGGTATGATCACTAAGAAACAACGTGATGAAGCAAAGAAAGTTGATGTACTCGCTAAGGTTAAGGAACCTCAGGCTAAGTATGCTGGTATTAAGGCGCCATGGTTTGTGCTGGCTGCTAAGAAACAGCTAGAAGAACAGCGTGGTGTTGACTCTGTAAAAGTTGGTGGTTGGACAGTAGTAACCACACTTGATCTCGAAAAACAGACTATGGCTGAAGAAGCTGTAGCAAACGGTATGGCACAAGTTCGTCGACAGGGTGGTGACACTGCAGCTTTTGCGGCTGAAGATGTAACGACAGGTCAAATGGTTGCGCTCGTTGGTGGTGTTGATTTCACGAACGAGGAATTCGGACAGTTTAACTACGCAACTTCTCCGCTGCCCCCTGGCTCAAGCTTCAAACCCTATGACTACACAGCTATGATCGAGCACACAACGAACACTGGTGGTGGAAGTGTCCTGTATGACACGCAAGGGCCAGTCGATGGTTACCCATGTACAAATAAAGCTCGACCACAACAAGGTGGTAACTGTTTGCAGAACTATGACTTTCGCTACCCTGGCCCAATGACTATTCGCTATGCGCTTGGTGGTTCACGTAACGTCCCTGCCGTCAAAGCAATGCTCATCGCTGGTATCGACAAGACCATTCAGACAGCCGAAAAGCTGGGTCTAAAGAGTGGCTACAAGTGTTACGAGCCTGGTGATGAAACGCTCACAAACGAAGCGCCATGTTATGCCTCATCTGCTATCGGTGACGGTGCCTACCTGCGACTTGATGAGCACGTGCATGGCTACGCTAGCTTGTCGCGTAACGGTCTTAATATTCCTCAGACATATATTCTAAAAATTACCAACGCATCTAACAAAGTCATTAACGAATGGAAGCCTTCTAAGGGTACCCAGGCTGTACGACCAGAGACTGCTTACATCATCAACGATATTCTGTCCGATCCAAACGCAAGCTACTTCCCTGGAGGCATGAAACCCCACCGCTACAAGAACTGGAAGTTCGGTATGAAGACTGGTACCACCAACGACTCTAAGGACGGTTGGATGATGGGTATGTCAACCAAGTACGCAGCAGGTGTATGGGTAGGCTACCACACGCGTCAGCGAGTTATGTCAGGCACTATGGAAACCATGACGCTGCCAATGTGGCGCAGCTTTATGCAGAAAGCGCACGACACAATCGAACCTATCGAACGTGAAAAACCCGCTGGTTTGCAAAACCTACCCGCCTTTGTGGTGCGCAGCAACCCAGGTCTCGGTGCCGTAGTACCGAGTGCTGCTAATGACTTGTTCCCTTCATGGTACAAAGGTAACAACAAGACAGCCGAAGGTCAGACTATTGATAAAGTTTCTAACAAGCTGGCCACTAACTGTACGCCTGAGCGTGCCAAAGAAAAGGTAACTGGAGCGTCTGCCAACCAGTTCTCTGCTGACCGCTTTGTAACTGGGGCTGGTAACGCTAATACCTCCGAACAAGACGATGTACACAAGTGTGAAGACTCTAAGCCATCAATTGCTCTGAACGTTAATCCTAACGGTGCTAGCTACATTCTTTCGGTTGATGTAACACAAGGTACTCATGCCTTGTCGAGCGATAAGTTTAAGGGCACGGTCAACTATATCGTAGACGGCCAAACAGTGCGCAGCTTCCAGGTGGATAATGCTGGATCTGGCCTGGCCAGCTTTACCTACACTCCTGACTTCACTGGTAATAAGCAGATTCGAGCTGAAATAATTGATAGTGTTCTTTACGAGGCCAGTAGTGAAACGGGCACCGTTACTGGTGGCGGTAATCAGTCGCTTACGTTAGATTCAGATGGCAATGGGCCCTACAATCTTTCGTGGAATAATATTGGTGCACCATACTACGTAGTTTGTTATGGTGATGTTAATCCAACCAACTGTTCAAATGTTACAGGTACCTCAGCTATTGTCCCCTCATTTGGTGGAATGAATAAAAAAGCTTACGTAAAGAACAATACTGGCTCAGTTGTATCACCAATAATTAGTCTTTAGTTTTCGAGGAAGCTGTTTAGGGCGTCGCGCACGGTTGCAACTGTTGTTAATCCGTTGGGTTTCTTGGCGCCACGTATGGCAGGGCCAATCGCACCGTCAAAACCAAGTTTCTTAGCTTCTGCTACGCGCTTGTCGATAAATGGTACGTGGCGTACTTCGCCACTGAGTCCTAGTTCACCAAACACCACTGCATTCTGTTTGAGTTGCATGCCTTTACTAGCACTGGCGATTGCCATACAAACAGCTAGGTCGGCCGCTGGTTCGCTGATCTTGATGCCACCAACTACATTAATGTAAATATCTTGATCGGCCAGGTTGAGCTTGGTGCGCCGCTCTAACATAGCAATAAGTAAGTTAACACGGTTGAGGTCTATGCCACTGGCTGCTCGTTTAGGGTAGCCATAGCTGGTGCGATTAACCAAAGCTTGTACTTCTACGAGTAAGGGCCGAGTACCTTCCATGGTGGCTAAAACGACCGAACCATCGCTAACCTGCCTTTCGGCGAGTAACGCGGCCGATGGGTTATCGACAGGCTGTAAGCCATTGTCTTGCATCTCAAAAATGCCGGCCTCATTTGTAGAACCAAAACGGTTCTTAATACTACGTAGCAGCTTAAAGCCGCCATAGCGATCACCTTCTAGTTGTAGTACTACATCAACAACATGCTCTAAAACTTTTGGTCCTGCGATGGAACCTTCTTTGGTAACATGACCAACCAGTACAAGTGCGGTGTTAGTCTGCTTGGCAACCATGCTCAGTAAATGGGTGCTGTTGGTTATCTGGCTGACGCTGCCTGCTGCCGAGCTAATAGCTGCCAAGCTGACGGTCTGAATAGAGTCAACTACGACTAGCTTAAAGTTGCCAGATGAGATAGTCGCTGCAATATCATCAGTGCTAGAGCTAGAAACAATTTGCAGTTTTGAACTTGTAGCCTGCAGTCGCTCTGCCCGTAAGGCTACCTGATGGACTGACTCTTCGCCACTGACATACAAAACACTATGTTCTTTAGCAACCAAGCTCGCTAGCTGAAGCAACAATGTACTTTTACCTATTCCTGGCTGTCCGGCAATAAGATTGATACTGCCGGCCACAAACCCACCACCAAGTACGTTGTCGACTTCTTGCATACCGGATATTAGGCGTGGCTCTTTGCCGCTTTTGGTGGCAGCCTTGAGGCTCTGGGGGTTTAGTGTGGTTCCCCCACGCGTAGCTTCGCTAACAGAATCTACTAGCAGCTGTTCTTGCAGTGTGTTCCATTCACCACACGACTGGCAGCGGCCAGTCCAACTGCTGGCGATTGCACCGCAGTTACTGCATTCGTATCGTAGATTCTTCTTCGCCATACTCTCTCCTTATCTTTTAGTGTAACAGAGCGTGGCAGGAGGTGCGTGCTATATTTTCGAGGCACCTCCGCAGCCGGGTTGTGGTACATCAACCACAGCCCGAGTGAGGACCGTGCCGAGAAAATTATAGGAGCAACTCCTGAACAGGCTTAGCGTTCTTCGACAGATGTTTGGATACTACTGTCTAGTGCCCGGCCAAGTGCCTGGACTTCTAGTGCGACGGCATTGCGTTCGTCGAGGATTGTTTTGTACTGAGCTATCAGGCTGCGAGTTTGGTTTAGCAAGCTTCGGTACGGAACTAAACTTTGATTATAGGCAGCTACACCCTGGTTATATTCACCTATTTGATCATTGCGCAGTAGCACATCTAGGCGAGCGCTCTCTGCCTTTATTGTGGCTTCCTGAGACAATAAACTAGCATTGTTATCGGCGACTTGTTTCTCAATATCTTCGAGTTGCTTGTCTAGATCGGCTACCCGCTGTTTTCGAGCAGTGAAAACTGCTTGATACTGATCCGAAAATGCCACGACTGCTGCACGCTTCGTGAAGTATTTTGCATAATGAGCTTCAAGTTCGGCAGGTAGATTAGCGACTTCTGTACCTAAGATTGAATGCAATTCGTTTGTGGTGTCTGCTCCGGCCTCTTCATACAAGGCGATTTTTTCACCAACAGGTGTTCCTTCCAGACCCTTGTAGGCCAGACGTACTAGTGTTCCAATACGCTGTCTTTCTTTGTCACTAAGCCGATCATAGGCAGCGTGCAGCATTTCATGTGCAGCGGTTACTTCTTCGATGCCTGCCAGACGTTGGTCACTGACTTGTAGTAAGAATATTCCACGCGGTGGTTTATAGCAGCCCAAAACTACTGATGTTTCACCATCTTCACAACTTTGGTAAAAAGCCGCTTTTTCTTGAACCTCAGGACGATTTATGTAGAAAAGTTTTCGAGCTTGGTTTGTCATGGTTGTGTCGGTTGCGAGAGCAACCACTTCGACAGGAGGCTCATAGCCACGCAGTAACCACCAATCAATGATATTCAGGCGTTGCCAAAACACAACACTCAACAAAGCAATAGTCAGTAGCCACCCAAATAATCTTCGTTTTTGACTGGATCTCTTGGGAGGAATTACTGCTTGTGGTTGCATAGCTACAAGTATACACCAGAGGGATTACTCAGAAGCTTGGCTGTAGGAGAGCTTGCCACTCTTGACGTCGACGCGTACTATATCGCCTTTTGTCAGTTTCTCATCCAACAGCTGCTCAGCTATGTGGTCTTCTATCGTATCTTGAATGAGGCGTCGCATTGGTCGTACACCGTTAAGGGCGTCATATCCATCTGTCAGCATTTGCTTCCTAGCTTTTAGACTTACGTCGACACCAATACCGTGCTTTACGAGCCGGTCTGTTAATTCGTTGAGCTGTAAATCAAGAATCTTTAGAGCATTGGCCTGGTTAAGGGCACGGAATACCACGACTTTGTCGATACGGTTAAGAAGCTCAGGACGCATTAGTTTCTTGAGCTCATCACGTACTTTATCCTTGTTAGATTCGTGCAGGCTATCCAGATCGGCTTGATCTGTCCGTGAGGTGGCTTGGAATCCAAGACTAGCTTCTTTCTGTAACTTATCAGCACCGACGTTACTAGTCATTATTACGATAGTGTTGGTGAAATCAATCTTGCGACCTTTTGCATCGGTCAGCACGCCGTCTTCAAGAATTTGCAGCAGCATGTTGAACACTTCTGGGTGGGCCTTTTCGATCTCATCAAACAATACGAGGCTGTAAGGTTGGCGACGAATTTTGTCTGTTAGTTGACCGCCTTCATCATAGCCAACATAACCTGCTGGAGCACCAACAAGTCGAGACACGGTGTGGCGTTCGCCGAACTCACTCATATCAATTTTAACGAGCGCATCACGACTACCAAAGAATTGGTCGGCCAGTACACGGGCTAGCTCTGTCTTACCAACACCTGTTGGACCTAAGAAAATAAATGAACCAATCGGGCGACGAGCATTGCCGACACCGGAACGGCTACGACGAATTGCTCGCGAAACTGCTTCTACAGCCTCATCCTGGCCAATGATGTGCTTGCCAAGAGTCTTTTCTAGGTTGAGTAGGTGCTTGGCTTCAGTACGTATAACGCGCTGAACTGGTACGCCAGTGATGCGTGCCACAACCTCTGCTACGTCATCGCTGGTCATCTTTTGCCGGCTTTCTGTCTTATTTTTGGCGTGTAGCTTTTCTAGTTCTTCGTTGATTTGACTAGCACGAGTCTTAGACCGGGCGGCTTTTTCATAGTCTTCAGCCTCAACTGCCTCATCAATACGGGCATTTACAATCTGCAGTTCTTTCTGAAGTTTACGTACTTCAGGAGGAGTCTTGCCGCGGTCAACCCGCAGGTGTGCAGCCGTTTCGTCGAGAAGATCAATGGCTTTGTCTGGCATGAAGCGGTCATTAATATAGCGATCGGCAAAGTTAACAATGTCGCCAATAACTTCATCGCTGACCTGAACATTATGAAAATCTTCGTAATGCTTGCGCAGTCCTTTGAGGATAGCTAGTGATTCTGGCAAGGTCGCCTCTGGTACCTGAACGGGTTGGAAACGGCGCTCAAGGGCGGCATCTTTTTCGATATGTTTTGTATATTCGTCGGTGGTAGTGGCTCCTATCATCTGCATTTTGCCACGAGCCAATGCTGGCTTCAGGATGTTACCAGCGTCCATGGCGCCTTCTGCAGAGCCCGCGCCAACAATCAAGTGTAACTCGTCGATAAAGACAATGGTTTTATCATCGTCTTCTAGCTCGGCCATGACCTTCTTCAGTCGGTCTTCAAATTCACCCCGGTATTTAGTACCAGCAATCATTCCAGCAAGATCGAGCATGATAATGCGTTTATCGAGCAAGCTATCAGGCACGTCTTCACTGACAATGCGTTGAGCTAAACCTTCAACGATAGCGGTTTTACCAACACCAGGCTCACCAATTAAGACAGGATTATTTTTAGTGCGTCTGTTCAAAATAGTAATGACACGTCGTAGTTGTCGCTCGCGGCCAATCACTGGGTCGAGCTTGCCGTCTCGAGCCTGAGCTGTCATATCAGTGCCAAAGAAATCGAGTGCAGTTTTGCGTCCTTTTTTACCACGTCGTCGCGTGGAAGTGTTGCCTTCGCCCTCATTTTGTTGGCGATTCAAAAACTGCTCTAGTTCATTAGTAAGGCCATCTACATTAATATTCATGTCTCGCAGTAAAATAGTAGCGCGGGCGTTCTTTTGGCTGAGGATACTGTAGAGAATGTGTTCAGTCCCACAGAATTCCTGTGTGAAATCTTGAGCGACGTCGTAAGCCATTTTCAGTGTTAGTTTTGCCGTTTCACTGAGGCCCTTAGCATTGGTATTCATAACAACCGTTTTTGGCGTGAGGTTAAGCGCTAAACGGGCACGGTCTAAGGTTACTCCAGCACCTTCTAACAGCTTCGCGCCAACACTAGAATCTTGGGCAAGTACACCTAGAAGAAGATGTTCGGTGCCAATATAAGCGCTGCCAAAGCCCCTCGCAATAGCATCGGCGTGCTTTAGGCTCTGGAGCGCGTTATCAGTTAGATGATTGAGAAATTCTTGAAAATCTGGTGTGTTTTGCATACTACCCACGTTCTAGTGATTTATGTTCACTAAATCTAGAATAGCAAACTAGCACTCACCATGCAAGAGTGCTAAATCGATAGTCTTAACATCCGTTTGTCCATCCTAGAATGAGACAAACGCGAGGAATACTTAAGCTATCGACGCCGTGAGATACGCGGCGCTGACGGTTGTCTACATGAAAGCCATCTCCAGCATGAAGATATGTTGGCTCAATCCCTTCGCCATGAACCAGACCATTCCCGATGCAGTTTATGGCTTTGACCTGTTCGAATTCTTCGTTATCAATATGTTCTGGTAGGCTTGCCTCACCAAAGAAAATACCACAGCCTACATAATTCGGCGCACCATCCGGTAATGCAATTTGGCCTAAGACTATTTCGATACTTGGAACTTCTGGAACGATTGCATTGGGAACAGTGTAATAGGCAAAGCTTGCAGGCTCTCCTCTTTTCTTCCAACATGCATCAAGAGACGCAAGAAGGTCAAAGCCTGTTTGCGCTGCGAGCACAGGGTCAATAACCCCGTGCTCAAGTGTGAGGGGTTGAGCCGACATAGTATAGTACTATTCGCCGTGTTCTTCGATGGCTTCGAGCAGGCTGCTCTCGAGTTGTTCCTTGCGCTTTAGACGTGGCATAGGCTTTGGCTCAATAGCTTGTACTGGTTCAGGTTTCTTTGCTTCTTCGGCAGTAATATCAAGGTCGTATCCAGTAAGCTTGCTAGCTAGACGGACATTTTGGCCGCTCTTACCGATAGCGATGCTCAGCTGGTCTTCGGGCACAGTAACGGTAGCTTTTTTAGTAGCTTCATCGATGTCGACTTTATCAACTTTGGTTGGGCTGAGGGCATTGATGATGTAAGTCTTGGTGTCATCGTCATGAACAACGATATCAATCTTTTCTTGTTCACCAATTTCGCTCATCACCGCGTTTACACGGGTACCGTGACCACCAACAAAGGTGCCAACTGGGTCAACACCAGGCACGCTGCTTGAGACAGCGATCTTGCTGCGGACGCCAGCTTCTCGAGAGATTGCTTTTATCTCTACCATGTTATTTTCCATTTCGGGTACTTCATTGCGGAAGAGGTCTCGGATGAATTCACTGCTGCCGCGACTTACGACCAGCTGTGGGCCTCGGAAACCGCGCTCAACATCCTTGAGGTATACCTTTAGCCGCTGACCTGGGTAGTAGCGTTCACCTTGGATCTGCTCGCTTTTAGGCATGATACCTTGTGCTTTGCCAAGATCGATGCGGACAATCATACCCTCAACACGTGTGACGAGACCATTAATGATGGTGCCGATCTTGTCGTCATATTCGGCCATAACAATTTCTCGCTCAGCTTCGCGCAAACGTTGCAGGATAACCTGTTTAGCAGTCTGAGCAGCTACGCGTCCAAAGTCTTCAACCTTTTCATGAATCTCTACGCTTTCACCAATTGCCGCATTCTTGCGAATAACCTGAGCATTGCCAAGGCTAATCTCGAATCGTTCATCGCCAGGTACTTCAACAACTTCTTTGCTGACATACGCATCAACGTCACCATTATTAAGATTCATGGTTACGCGGACTTCTTGCTCACGGTCACCATAATCACGGCGATAGGCAGCAGCAAGTGCTTGTTCGACAATCTCTTGTACGGTTTCTTCTGGTAAGTTCTTTTCCTCTGCAATAGTCTTAACGGCTAATGCTAGGCCTTTCATATCTAGTTCCATGTGTTTCTCCTTACTATTCAAGTGTTTTAAATTGAAAAATCCGACCTGCCGGCCGGATGAACTACAAATTAATATACCCTAGTCCGAGTATTCTGGCAATAGAACATGACAAGCTGCACAAATACATTTTTAGGTGAAGGCTTGACGGTGCTAAACTGAAAACTATATGAAAAAAGTCACCCGCCTCTACGAACAGTTCAAACCAACCCACTACATTATCGATCTTGTTCCCGATCGCGAGGGGATGGCCTTTTCTGGTTCGGTGGTGATTTCTGGCCAGAAAGTTGGCCGTCCGAGTCAGCGCCTTACCTTTCATCAAAAAGACCTCAATATAGATAAGGTACGTGTTGTCTTTCATGAAAAAGCTGGCGACAAAGAAGTGGTGATCGACCGAATTAATCGTCAAAATAGTTTTGACGAAGTTCGCTTGCATGCAAAACACATGCTCTACCCTGGTAAATATACGATTACAATTGAGTTCTCTGGCAAGATTACTCGAGCCATGAATGGTATTTACCCGTGTTTCTTCAAGCATGAAGAAGTTGAAAAGAAACTTATAGCTACCCAGTTCGAAAGTCATCATGCCCGCGAAGTCTTCCCTTGTGTTGATGAGCCCGAAGCCAAAGCAACATTTGATCTGATTTTAACTACTCCAAAGGGCGAGACAGTAATCGCCAATACACCAGTAAAGACGCAGACAGAAACTGAAAACATGGTGCGATCAGAGTTTGAAACGACGCCGCATATGAGCACGTATTTACTGGCCTTTGTATACGGTGAGCTTGGTTACAAAGAGGCTAAGACGAAAAAAGGTGTGGTGGTACGAACCTACGCGACACCTGACAATGTTGAATTCACCGAATTTGCGCTTGGTGTAGCAGTGCAATGTCTTGATTTTTATAGTGAGTATTTTGATATCGACTATCCGCTCGAAAAATGCGACATGATAGCTCTACCAGACTTTGCCAGTGGTGCGATGGAGAACTGGGGCTGTATTACCTACCGCGAACAGACACTCTTGGTAGATCCAAAAAACACCAGTCTGGGCATGAAGCAATATGTGGCCATGGTGGTTGCTCACGAATTGACACACCAGTGGTTTGGCAACCTTGTGACCATGCGCTGGTGGACAGACTTATGGCTTAATGAAGGCTTTGCCTCATGGTTCGAGTACTTGGCTGTCGACAAGCTCTTCCCGAACTGGAAGATGTGGACCCAGTTTATCGTTGACGAGCAGCAGCCGGCCCTGCGGCTTGATTCGCTAGAGCACACCCACCCGGTCGAAGTATCAATAGGTCATCCTGACGAGATCAGAACCATCTTTGACAATATTAGTTACGGCAAAGGCGCAAGCGTTATTCACATGTTGTACCACTATTTAGGTGCTGATGATTTTCAGGGTGGCCTGCGTTACTACTTAAAGACTCATGCGTACAAGAATACCGATACTGCTGACCTATGGTCTGCTCTAGAAGAAATCTCTAAAAAGCCAGTCAGTGAGTTCATGGCTGCGTGGACAAGCCAAAGCGGCTACCCAATTGTTGAAGTTGATGCCACCGATGCAGGATTAACACTACAACAACGTCGTTTTGTGTTGAACCCTAAATCAGAAGCTAACAAAGATAATGTCACCTGGCCAATCCCTTTGCTCGCCACTGACGAAAAATTACCTGTAAGCTTTAATGAGCCCAGAATACAGTTGCCCAATGATGAGCCAGGTAGTTTTAAACTAAATCAAGGCGGCAGCGGTTTTTATCGAACGGTTTATAACGCCAGTCACTTGCAAGCGCTCGCTAAACAAATCAAGACTGGACACCTAAGCGAACTTGATCGACTCGGTGTATTGGCCGATGTTGCCGAGGCTGCTAAAGCTGGCCGTCTAGATGCCGCAGAAGTACTCAATGTAATGGCTGCGTATCACGATGAAGAAGATAATGCAGTCTGGGATGTTATGGCAACGACACTCGGAAGTATACGCAGTGTCATGGATGATGACGATGTGCGAGAGGCCATGAAACCCTATGTACGTAAGTTGATCACAAAACAAGTAAAGCGCCTGGGATGGGAAGCGCAACCGCATGAGTCACATTTTGATCGCCTTTTGCGACCAACAATACTGGGTATGGCTGCGGCCAGCGACGCGCCTGACATTGTCGCCTATGCCCAAGAACAGTTCGCAGAAATGCATGACCCAAGTGACTTAAGTTCAACCCTAAAAGGTGCTGGCGACCGCCAAAGCTTACGAGCGAACAATCTTGACCCGGACTTGAGAGGCGTTGTGTATAGCACGGTTGCACGAACAGGTGGCGAGGCCGAGTTTAATAAGCTTTTGGCAATGCACAATAATACTCATTCGAACGAAGAAAAGTTAAACTTGTGTGCTGCGCTGACAGGCTTTAAGCAGCCTGAGCTGGTTGATCGTGCCTTAGATTTGATTCGCAGTGAACATGTGCGTCTACAAGACGTTGCCTATTGGTTGGCTTACAGCTTTACGAACCGGTTTGCGCGCGACAAGACGTGGAAGTGGCTACAGAAAAACTGGGGTTGGTTAGAGGATAACCTTGGGAACGATCTTGCCTTTTATCGTATGCCCGTCTATGTGGCGCGCGGCTTTAGTAATTCGGCATTTTTGCCAGAGTATAAGAAGTTCTTTATGGCCCACATGAGTACAGCTATCGAGCGTTCTTTTAATCAAGGTGTTGAGATGATTGAGTGGCAATCTGAATGGAAAAAGCGCGACCTTAAACTGGTCAAAGCTTTCTTTAAAGACGCTTAGTCACTGAGTTCTTCGGCAAGACTTACTTGCGATAGTAGTGAGCCCTGAGAGAGGGCTAATTCGAGCAGTTCTTCATCTTGAATTGTCTGACAGCTGGGGTCTGCACAAACCGGATGAGTCTTGAAGTTAACGCTTGGGTCAGTCGCTGCCTCTTTATCTATAAATGGAGTTATGGTTACGCCACTGGTAATCAGTGCGTAGGTGCCTGCTCACAGCCCCGCACAGAGCTCTTTGCATGTCGCGGTCGTATATACATTAATAGTGTCCGCTGCAACGCGGATGTCATAATCTATAATTGCATCCATTGTTACGCGTGATTATAACGTGAACAATGCCCGGGTAACAACCGGAGGATTGCCAGTTAGTGCAATAACTGCCAGGTCGTACTGCCGTCTCCAGTCATTGGCCTGTACCCAACTTTCTGCTGCGCGGGACATCTGAATTAATTTAGTCTGGGTGATGTAGTCCAGGCCGTTGCCGCTGAATGCAGTCTTACGATACTTCACTTCAACAAAATAAACACAGTCATCCTTTCGAGCCACAATATCAATCTCGCACCATTTGGTACGCCAGTTGCGATCAATAATTCTATACTGCTTATTTGCTAAGTATTGAGCGGCAGTATCTTCTGCTGCTTGCCCACGTGCATAGCTACTCATAAAAATGCCTGAATTGGTTTGTAGCTTTTTCGATGATGAGATAATACTCCAAATTTTTCCAGGGCCAGCTTGTGCTGAGCGGTACCATAGCCGACATGAGACTCGAAACCGTAGCCAGGATGTTGTAGCGCCAGCTCGGCCATGTACGCATCCCGAGCAACTTTAGCAACAATACTGGCCGCGCTTATAGCTGGTTCCAGCTTGTCGCCACCAATAATGGCACGAGTATTGGTAAGCTCAGGCAAAAAATTAAAATTTCCATCAATCAGGATGCTCTCAATAACCTCGTTACCAAGTTTTTGTAACTCATCGAGAGCGCGCCGCATGGCAAGCGCAACTGCTTTGGTAAGACCTAGGTCATCAACTTCGCTGCTGCTAACCCAACCTAGTCCTACATGAGCTAATGCGTGAATTTGTTCAGCAAGTGATTCCCGTTGTAGCTTGCTGAGTAATTTTGAGTCATTTAAACCTGCGATCGTAGCTGGCAACGCTACAGCTCCGGCAACGAGTGGCCCAGCCCAACAGCCCCTGCCAACCTCATCCATACCAATTACAATCCCCATACCCCATATAGTACTAAGATCTCTTGCAAATGTATAAAGCTACAATGAACCACCTCGGTTGAGGTGGTTCATTGTATTTTTCGACGAGGGTTTATTCTTTTGGTGCTTCTGCTTCTGCGTGTGCAGCTTTAGCAGCATCTACCTTAGCTTCTGCTTCAGCGTCTTCAGCGGCTTTTTCTGCCTCGGCTGCGGCGTGCTCTTTAGCTGCCTCTTCTTTTGCAAGTCGTTCTGCTTCAAGAACGGCTGGGTCTTCTGGTACTTCGTTCACGTTCTTGTCGAAATCAACACTTGCCAAACGAGCTGCTTTACCAGTACGGGCTCGCATGTAGGATAGGTAGTTGCGTCGTACTTTGCTTCGCTTAGTAACGTCTACCTTCACAACAAGTGGTGAGTGAAGAAGATAGGTCTTTTCTACTCCGATACCACTGGCAATACGACGCACTGCAATTGTTGAGGTAAGGCTACCCTTGCGTCCAACACGAATGACAAGACCTTCAAAGATCTGTACACGTTCTTTGCTACCTTCACGAATTTTTTGGTGAACACGAACGGTATCACCTGGTCGTACATCTACAACCGCATGCTTTTTATATCGAGATTCGATTTGTTTGATTACTGATTCCATATCCAGTCGATTTTACACGAAAACACCCCAGGGGTCAACTGAGAATGTTAGCCGAGTACTCTGAAAACTTCTTCGACAGTAGTCTCACCAGCTAAAAGTCTATCAAGTGCATTGTGTAGCATCGTCTTCATACCTGCTTTTACGGCAGTTGCCTCGAGTGCTTGCGTCGAAATATCAGCCACTGGTCCTTGCATGAGATTGCGGAGGGCATCTGACATAACTAGCTGTTCGCGGAGAGCAATTTGTCCTTTGTATCCAAATGGATTTTCAGCTGAGCTACCTGCTTTATACAGCTGGATACCTTGTAGGTTAGGTCGTTGAATGTTTGGCGGTAAGGTGTCGGCAATGGCTTGAAGTTTGGCAATAACATTTGCGTCTGGTGTGTACGCAACCTTAGTTTTGTCGTCGAGCTTACGCACAAGTCGCTGGGCCATAATTAGGCGAATAGCAGAGGCAAACAACGGGTTTTGGCCAACAATGTCGACCAATCGGGTCATAGCGGCGGCGGCTGATGAGGCGTGGAAGGTGGAAAGCACTAAGTGTCCGGTCAGCGAAGCCTGTAGAGCTGTACGGGCGGTATCATTGTCGCGGACCTCACCAACCATGACAATGTCTGGGTCGAGACGCAGTACCGCGCGGAGCTTATTGGCAAACGAAGTATCCTCGGCATTCTTGCTCGTGACACTTACCTGAGTGATGCCATTGAACTGGTATTCTACTGGATCTTCAATTGTGATGATTTTACGGGTGTCACTATTGAGGGTGTTAAGCATTGAATAGAGCGTCGTCGTTTTACCGGAGCCGGTCGGACCAACCGCCAAAACCAAACCACTCGGTTTGCGTATAATCTCGTCAACCACTGCCCGTTCAGCGCTGTTCAGGCCAAGTCGATCTAGGGTGTACATACTGGCCTGCATATTGAATAAGCGCATCACAACATCCATGCCGTGAATAGCGGGCACGGTTTCGACACGGAGGTTCACGTCTACTTGCGATTTATCAGCCATGGTCACGCGCTGCGTGATATGTCCTTGTTGAGCATCACCAGCTGCCGTTGAAATATTGCCAGCGCTGGCAATAGCAGAGATAAGCATGCGAGCTCTTTGATGACTGAGCTGGGCTATGGGGTGTAGTACGCCGTCAATACGATAACGAACTCGGACAGATTCTGTCTGATTCTCGACATGGATATCAGAAGAGCCTAGCTTGTGGGCTTGGTCGGTGAGGTATGCCAGCATATCATCTGCACGTACTTGTTCTAATGTTGCAGATACCTGGGCAATAATGGTCTGTTGACCGCCACTATCGCTTCCGATACTAATGTCCTGATATACGATCTGCTTGGGTGGATCATATAACTTCATGAAGTCACGAAAGCCAGTGTCGGATATTAATGTGTAGGTTATGCGATAATCCAAAAAACGTTGCGTCAATGAGTTCATTGTTTGCTGAGACGTAGTAGTTGTCACGCCAAACAAAATTGCTCCCTTTACTGCTTTAAGAGGGATAACGCGTAGTGAATACAATTCCTCTTTTGGTAGAAGATCTTTGAAAAGTTCTTTTGGAGTAGGTTCTGAAGTGTTGGTATAACTAAGTCCGAGCAAGCGGGCACGCCGCTCGGTCGACTGTTCTTCAATAAGTCGCGCATCTTGAGCCATTACTACTAGTATATAGACATAAGCGCATACAAGCCATATCGATATCTTGATTCCGTCCATACATAAATTACTTGAGCTAACAGATGTGGAAGGCTATAGTAAGCTCCAATGAGACAAATTATTGTTGTGGCTCACAATATGAGGAGCACCCATAACGTAGGCTCTTTGCTGCGCACTGCGGAAGGCTTGGCTGTGGAACAGGTCTATTTGACGGGCTACACCCCATACCCAGTTGTAGCGCACGATGAAAGGCTGCCTCATTTAACGGCAAAGCTCGACAAACAAATTTCAAAAACAGCGTTAGGCGCGGAGCAGTATGTTGACTGGCATCAGGAAGCTGATATACATACGGTCATTACTCACCTGCGCGGTGAAGGTTATCAGATAATCGGGCTTGAGCAAACGCCAACCTCTATGCCATTACAAACTATGCAGGCACCAGATAAAGTAGCCTTGCTGCTTGGTCGAGAAGTAGAGGGTCTAGAGCAAGAAGTGATTGATTTGTGTGATGTATGTGTAGAAATACCAATGCTAGGCCAAAAAGAATCTTATAACGTGGTTCAAGCGGCTGCTATGGCTCTGTATCAGCTTCGCTTTCACTAGGTCGGATGCCGCTCATGGTTTACAATATCTATATTCATGGCTAACAGATCCAGTAAACACGCTCAGCCAAAGCGTCACGGTAATCACCAAAAACGAAGTGGCCATTTCTTAAAGGTATATCACCCCTACTTGCCGCTGCTCGCGCTTGCCTTCGTTGTTCTGGGTGTAGTTGGTTTGGTCCGTAACCACGCTGGTGAGCAAACTGCCCAGACTCAACAGACCAGCCAGGCCACTGATTCGGGCGACTCCACCCAACAAGGCAGTTCATCGGATGTCTTGGCGTATGCCACGGCGATTAGTAGCGATGGTTTGCTAGCGGCATCTAATCAAAGGCGAGCGACTGCCGGAGCAAACAATCTTTCTATTAATGCTCAACTCACCCAAGCTGCTCAGGCCAAAGCCAATGACATGGCGAGCCGTAATTATTGGGCTCATAATACTCCCGATGGCACACCGCCCTGGGCGTTTATAACCAACGCTGGTTATAGCTATAGTCGGGCTGGTGAGAACTTAGCATGTGGTTTTAACGAAAGTACAGAAGTCGTGACTGGTTGGTATAACAGCCCTTCACACAAAGATAATCTTTTACATACTGGCTATCAGCATGTTGGGTTCGGCATTACAAATGCGCCAAATTATAATTGCGGTAATTTCCCCGCTGACCAGCAAACAATCATAGTTGCCATGTATGCTTCGCCTTATACGACGCCTAGCGCACAGCCTACGACACCAGCGCCACAAACACGACCAGCTGCGACTCAGCCAAGCGTATCTGCACCTGCAGCTTCACCTACCCCTCCGGCACAACCAGTAGACAAGCATACAGTTACCTTGACGGTGACTGACACTAAAGGTAAACCTGCTCCAGGCATTAAAGTTACGCTCCATTCAGAGCCACGAACTGCAATGACAGACGGTAATGGAGTCGTCATATTTAATGACGTTGAAACGGGTAAACATAAAGCTATTGTTGAAATTGAAGGCGCCAAGACAGAAACAGATATTGACCTCACCAATGCTCCTAAAGAGTATAAGCTAACCCTTCTCAAGCCAATTCTTGCCAGCAACAAAATTGACCTTGAGGCTGAGCCCCAACAAGTTATGGTTGAGTCTAAAACGGTTAGTCGACTAGCCTTGTTTACTGGCAAGAACGTCGGCTGGACAATGTTTGTACTGACACTCCTTACGCTAGCCGGCGCTGGCTATTTACTTGTTAAGCACAGTATTGCAGCCCATCGTTTCTTTATTAAAGGTGAGCAATACATCTTAAAACATAAAGTGGTCGATGTCGTAGTTATTGCGCTTGCAATCTTGCTGTTTTTTGTGACGCGCAATGTCGGCGCAATCCTTTAGAGCATCAGTCGAGAGTGAAAACTATCCAAGTTTAATGTTTTCGTTGCCTACAACTTTTGCGAGTTCCTGGTGCAGGGTTTCACTGTGAGAAACTTGCATAGGTAGCTTTATGATTTGTCGCTCTTTGTCGCCGCCGACTACTAGTACTACTTCTGTGCTGCCTGCATGCTGGTCGATGATGTTTTTTAACGAAACAAGGGCTTGCTGGTCACTGCTACTGGCCAGTTTAATGAACAGCCTGGATGATTTGTCCGGTTTGGCTTCTGACTGAGCGGCAGGCTTTTTCTTTTCCTCGGTAGTTTTCTTGGGCATCTTAATCTTCTTCTTGCTCGGGCTATAGTTAGTAGCCTCAGAGTGTGTAATCTCGCGTCCAGAGTCTACAAGTATCTTAACCTCACTGGTCATGACTCCATCCTTATCCATGCTGGAGAGTTTACCGTTTACTGTAATCACCGTGTCTCGCTGCCATAGCCCTGTACTTTCGCCGTAGATACGCGGGAACAAGATAAGCTCAACTTCGCCAAATTCATCTGCTACTCGAACAAAAGCCATTTTTTGACCGTTCTTTGTAGTGATTTCGCGTGAATCAACTATAACGCCACCAATCACGACCGGTTTGTTGTGATACTCAGGAGTTAGCGCATTAAGAGGGATGGTTTGTTCTCGTAGCCATGTCTTGTAGTCTTCAAGTGGATGCTGGGACAGGTATAGCCCCAGCAGTTCGCGCTCCCATTGCAGCTGTTCTCGTTTATCAACTTTCTCGCCATTACTGGCAAGTTTTAGTTTTGGCTTTATGGTGTCGTCGGCTTCTGTAAGATTACCGAAAAGATCGGTTTGACCACTTGCCTTCTCTTTTTGTAAACGACTGGCATATGCCAGGATGATATCAATGTTCTCGAGTAGCGTTTGACGACTGCCAAAGCGATCTAATGCACCTGCCTTGATAAGGCTTTCCAGTGCTTTTCGGTTAACAATTCGCACGCTCACCCTCTCGAGATAATCTTCTAGGCTGACGAACAGACTTTCGCTGCGAGCTCGTAGAATCTCTTCTACGGCGGCTGTACCGACATTTTTAATTGCTGCCATGCCAAAACGTACCTGCGGGGCGTTAGGCACCACGGCGAACTCCAAGAATGATTCGTTTACATCAGGTGACAGAACTTTAATGCCCATGTTATTGCATTCGGCGATCTCAATGGCAAGACGGTCGATATTATCAAAATCACTGGTCATCAAGGCAGCCATAAAACTTTCCGGATAGTGGGCTTTCAGATATGCAGTTTGGTATGCGATTAGGCCATAGCAAGCGGAGTGACTCTTGTTGAAACAGTAGTCGGCAAACGCTTCAAGTTGCGCCCAGAACTTCTGTGCGAAACTTTCGGGCACCTGACTGTTTTTGACCATACCCTCTATGAAAGCCACCTTCATCTTGGCCATTGTTTCACGCTGTTTTTTGCCGATTGCCTTGCGCAAAGTGTCGGCTTGTCCACCAGTAAAGCCACACATGTCTTTACTGATTTGCATGAACTGTTCTTGGTAAACCAAGATACCATAGGTATTGCTAAGAGCCGCTTCAAGTCCTTGATGTTCGTATGTAACCTCTTTTAGGCCATGTTTACGCGCAATAAAGTCATCAATAAACTGCATTGGCCCAGGTCGATACAAAGCTACCATGGCCACAATGTCGTCGAACTGTGACGGACGTAATTCACGCAGGTAGCGTTTCATGCCAGCGGACTCGAGTTGGAAAACTCCGGTAGTATCGCCACGTTGCAGTAGTTCAAACGTTTTCTTATCGTCGAGCGGTATGGTGGATATATCAATATCGGTTCCGTTTACACGCTTAATAATACGGAGAGCATTTTTAATAATCGTCAGGTTGGATAGACCTAGGAAGTCCATTTTAAGTAGCCCGAGCTCCTCGACAGGACCCATAGAATACTGCGTGGATACCACGCCCTTTTGGGCCATTTCTAGGGGTGCAAACTTCACGATCTCGTCTGGTGCAATCACTACGCCCGCTGCATGAATACCATGACTGCGGATAGTGCCTTCCATTTGTACGGCAAGGTCAAAGACGCGTTTACTTTGTGGGTTACTGTTGTACTCTTCTTTGAGATCTTTGTCTTTAATGAGGGACGTAGCCAGTGGTATGTGTCTGCCCTGTACTGGTGGAGGAATCATCTTGGATAAACGATCAGCTTCAGCATAAGGGACTTGCAGTACACGCGAAACATCGCGTACGGCGTTACGAGCAGCCATACGACCAAACGTAACGATGTTGGCTACACGCTCTTTACCATACTTTTCTACGCAGTACTGAATAACTTCATCTCTGCGGCTATCCTGGATATCAATGTCCACATCAGGCATACTAATGCGATCTGGGTTAAGGAAACGTTCAAACAGTAGGTCGTATTCAATTGGATCAAGTTCGGTGATACGCATGGCATAGGCTATGATCGAGCCAGCCGCCGAACCTCGTCCTGGCCCAAAGACAATCCCCTCACCTTTGCCCCAGTTTATAAAGTCTGCCACAATCAAGAAATAGCCATTAAAACCCATATCATTGATAACAGTCAGCTCATACTCGGCGCGTTCGAGGATGTTCTTACTGAGCGTCTTTTTGGCAAGGGCAATAGTGAGCTTCTTTGAATCTTCTGCACTGACACCGCCATAGCGCCAGGCTAGCCCTTGATAGACTAGTTTGTGCAAATGAGAGGTCTCCGTTTCACCTTTAGGTACCGGGAACTTCGGAATCAGAATGCCACCCAGTGAAAGTTTGACGTCACATCGATCAGCTATAGCCTTGGTGTTTGATACGGCCTCGGGAAAGTCTTCTTGCCAGCGCTTAATAATTTCCGAGGGATCCGTGACGTGCAACTCAAAGTCTTTCAGACTCATGCGTTTTTCGTCACTGAGGAATGATCCTGTTTGCACGCACAGCAATATTTCATGAGCTTCTTGATCTTCATGACGCAAATAGTGTGCATCACAGGTCAGCGCACAAGGTATATCAAGCTCTTCTGAGAGTTTTCGAGTCAACTCTGTGACAGCAACTTGCTCATCCCAGCTGCTCGGGTGAGATGCATGCCCATGATCTTGTACCTCAAGATAGTAACGATCGCCAAACACTGACTTATACCACTGTGCGGTAGCCTTTGCTTGTTCATATTGTTGATTGCGTAGCGCATCGCCAACCTCACCACCAATACAACCACTGAGAACAATAATGCCTTCGTTATATTTCTCTAGTAATTCATGATCCACACGGGGCTTATAGTAAAAGCCCTCGAGATTCGCCGTGCTACTAAGCCGCATCAGATTTTCGTAGCCTGTGTTGTTCATGGCCAGCAAAATTAAGTGAAAGGGTGTTTTGTCTTTGCTTGGATCACGATCTGTGTGTTTTCGCGGTGCGACATATGTTTCCATACCAATGATGGGCTTAACGCCGTTTGCATGCGCGGTCTTGTAAAACTCAACAGTACCCGACATAGTGCCGTGGTCTGTCATAGCTACAGCTTGCATCCCACTATCTTTCACATACTGCATAAGATCTGGGACTTTTGTAAGTCCATCTAAAAGACTGTACTGCGTGTGGTTATGCAGATGTACAAAATCACTGGTCTGTAAACTTTTTTTGGCGGCCACGAACTACCCTTCACCCCTCAAGATTCTTATGTCTCTATTATATAGAAAAAGCTTCTGCCTCAGCAGCCAGATACTATAATTACAACATCAGAAAAGCTGTGTAGTTATCGCAATACAATACATAATCGAAGTAGCTAGCATACAGCGTGCTTGTATGTAGTCGCGATTTGGATGGGATCGCAACAAGCGTCCTGAAATAAAGGCAACAACTAAAATCAGAGGAGTTGCGTAAATAAATATGCCTATAAAAGCAGCTAAGAATGCTATGCCCGATTCTTCAAACGGAAGACGTGTGTATTCTTTCAAGAAAACAAATACACAATAGTGAGCGACAGGCAGTGTTAGTGCCAATGTCCTTGTATTGTCTAGTGATTTTTTGTCTGCCATGCTATGGCATTAGGATTTTTTGTCGAGGAAGTTTTTGAGGTGACTAACTGCGTCGTTAACGTCAGCAATCGCCTTTTTGAGGTCTTTATCGTCAGCACTGCCTTCGTGTAGTGCGGTCAGCATTTCTCGAGCCTTTTCTTTGGCAGTCACGGCAGTGGCTACAGCTTTATCAAGTTCAGGCTTATGTTGAGTCTTAAATTTAAGACCGGCTGCTTTTGCGTTATCAATTTGCTTACTGACTTCACTGTGTAGTTTCTTTAGCTCTTTCTCGGCTTCTCTCTTTGCTTTTGTGGCTGTGTCTTTGACGTCTTGACGTGTTTCTTTACCGCTTTTCGGCGCAGTAAGAATGCCTGTTACATATCCTGCAGCTGCAGCTATAAGCGTGCCAATAGCAAAACGTTTGGTATCTTTATTCATGGTCTCCCCACTTACTTCTTAGTTTGGCGCGCAGCGTGGACGATGTTTGATATAAGTTTGGCGATTGCCGCCGGTCCAGCTGACTGTTGAAAGAATGAGGATACGGCCTCTGCCTTATCGGCAATTTGTTCGGCCTTTTCTGTAATATGCTTAACGTGCTTAAGTACTTTGATTACTAAAACTGTGGCCACAATGCCAAGCAGTAGGAAGATAGCAAGAAACGACGAGAGGATTACGACAAGAATTTGTTGAGCAGTTCCAAGATCCATAAACTTTATTATACTCTTTGTCGCCTACTCGACAAGCTGTCTCAGATAGGCCATAAAGTCTTTGCTAAGGTCAGGACGTTTTAGTGCCATGTCTACAACCGTCTTTAAGTACTCGAGTTTATTACCGGTATCGTAGTAACGAGCATTACGAAGCTTAAAAGCCAAAATTTGGTTACCGTCTTTTATCGATTCTCTCATTGCTGGTTGAATTTGAAATTCTTTGCCTTCTTCTAGGCTGGGAAGTGAATCGTGCAGATACGAGAAGATGTCAGGTGTCAGTAGATAGCCGCCAACATTAGCCAGGCTACTGGGCGCATCTTGTTTGCCAGGCTTTTCTACAATTGTACTCATCCGAATAATACCTTCAGCTTGCTCTTCACCAGCAACAACGCCATATCGATCGTAATCTTCATCGTTTGTAAGTTCTATACATGGTAAAACACTTGCGCCTGTTTCTTGATACAGGGCAATCATCTGTGCAAAGCGAGACGGTTCGGCATCGATAAAGTCATCTGCATAGGTGTAAATAAAAGGCTCATCACCTATCAGATGTTCGCAGTTAAGAATCGGTGTGGCATTGCCATAGGGACCTTTTTGACGAACATAGACAAAGTTAGCAAGATCAGAGATTTTCTTGGTTTCTTCTAGTAACTGTTCTTTGTTGCCTTGCTTAAGGTTTGAACGTAAGTCGGCACTGATGTAATCAAAATGATCCTCAATAGATCGTTTGTGGTAGCCGGTAACAATGACGATGTCTTCGATACCTGCAGATACCAACTCTTCGACGATATATTGAATAATTGGTTTGTCGACGAGAGGAAGCATCTCTTTTGGTAGCGCCTTAGTTTGCGGTAAGAACCGAGTACCAAAACCGGCAGCGGCAATGATTGCTTTTCTGACAGGCTTATTCTGCATGCATCAAGTGTAGCATGCTGGATACCGCTATTGCTTACATCAAGTGCTTGCGCAAAAGTTCTTGTGCAAGACCGGGGTTAGCTTTGCCTTGGCTTGCCTTCATGACTTGGCCTACCAAGAATCCGATAGCTTTCATTTCGCCATTACGTACATCTTCGGCGGCGGCAGGATTTGCTGTAATGACATCGACGACAATTTTTTCTATCTCGCCGGTATCTGAAACTTGAACCAAGCCTTGCTCATCTGCATATTTTTCAACGGATTCTGGCAGGCTGTTATGACCAAGAAGCTCGGTTATGAGCAGCTTAGCGTTGCTGGAGCTTAACTTATTGCCTGTAACAAGCTCATACACAGCGTGGTACATAGGGGCACGAGCTTCATTGGGCAGCTCGACGATATTGGCTTCATCACTTCGAAACGGAATTTCAATATTAACGAACCAGTTAGCAAGTTGTTTAGCGTAGCTTTTGTCAGAGATGACTTTTTCGAGCAGTGGTAGATAGTTTACTACTGGGCTGTCTACCTCAGCATCAATCAGGATTGCTGTTTGACTTGCATCGAGGCCGAGTGAAGTTAGTTTCTGGCGCCAATCGCTCGGCATGGCTGGAAGAGATTTAAAGATTCGTTCTATAAAAGCTTCATCAAGCTCGACGGGTGGAATGTCTGGCTCGGGCATATATCGGTAGTCATGAGCTTGCTCTTTGCCACGCTGGCTGAGGGTTTTTTGTTTTGCTTCGTCCCAACCGCGAGTTTCTTGATCAATCTTCTGGCCTTTTTCGAGTAATTCTATCTGACGATTAATTTCGTATTCGGCAGCTTTTTCGACACTACGGAACGAGTTAAGGTTTTTGGTTTCGGTTCGCGTGCCTAGCTCGTTAGTTTTGCTGACACTGACATTCACATCAAAACGCATGTTGCCGTGGTATAGATCAGCATCTGAGACGTCGGCATACTTCATGAGCAAATACAGTTCGTGAGCATATGCGCGAGCTTCAGCGGCGCTGTGAATGTCTGGTTCGGATACGATTTCTAGCAGAGGTGTGCCTGCGCGGTTAAGGTCAACCAGACTATAGTCAGCGCCGGTGGGGTGGGTGTTTTTGCCTGCATCTGCTTCAAGATGAGCGCGGGTAATACCGATTTGTTTTTCTTGGCCATCGATGACGATGGTGACTGTGCCACCGAGAACAATTGGTTGGTAAAACTGTGTGATCTGGTAGCCAAGTGGGAGATCTGGATAAAAGTAGTGTTTGCGATCGAAGGTACTGAAAGGAGATGGCTTTGAACCAAGTGCAAAGGCTGCTCGAGAAGCAAGCTCAACCGCATGCTCATTAAGTACCGGTAAAGCTCCAGGCATTCCCAGGCAAATATGACTAATTAACGTATTAGGTTCAGCGTCCCGTGCGTCATTGCTGACTGCCGCAAAGAGTTTGGTCGCAGTCTTTAGTTGCACATGGCACTCAATACCTATGGTTACTGTATATTGCTTGCGAGTCTCGGCACTAACCACAATTTACTCCAGAGCACCCAGGTCGCGCAAAGCCTGTCGAATCCCCACTAGCGATTTTTTAACTTCAGATTCCTTTAGTTTTCCGTAAGAGTCGTCAAGTAGCTTCTTTGCCATGTTGTGCGCAAACCAAACGCTATCATTGTCGGTAAATGTTTTTTGGGCCTGTACGAGTCGCTCACCCATGCTTTTACCTTTTAAGCGCTTCTTCTTTAGTGCTTCATCAAGGAGTTTATCGGCATTAATAACGGCAAGTGCCCAGGTGTCTTTGCTTTTACAAAATTGCTGCAGCTCAATCCACTGTTCTTTGAATTTTGCCGGCTTGAGTTTGCGTCGTGGAACCAGTCTTAGTTTCATGTTTCTATTTCCTTCGATTGTTTGCTCGAGATTTCCTTCGAGATTGCAGATTGGGCTGCTGCGCCAAAGCTTAATAACATTCTATCAGCTTTTTGCTTTGTCATCAGCTGCAAGCCGACCGGCAAGCCAGCTGCTTTACCAGCAGGTACTACAAGTGCGGGTATTCCAACTAAGCTAGCTCCAACCGTCATGACATCTGCTAAATACATCTGCAGAGGATCATTTGTATTTTGGCCAATCTTGAATGCGGTCGTCGGCGCAGTTGGGCCAGCTAGAAAGTCTACATCCTCTAGTACAGCGTTGAACTCTTGAATCAGCTTTGTACGTACGGTTTGAGCTTTATTATAGTAGGCATCGTAGTAACCGCTACTGAGAACATACGCGCCGGTCATGATGCGGCGTTTGGCCTCGGCTCCGAAGCCGGTTGTTCGGCTGCTGGTGTAGCTTGTATCAAGGTTATTTGCGTCTGCATCGCTATAGCCATAACGCTGGCCGTCATAACGACTAAGATTACTGCTGATTTCGGCTGGTACCACAATGTAGTACACGCCTAATGAGTATTCGAGGCTTGGTAAACTAACTGGCACAATTTCAGCTCCAGCTTTTTTGAGCACTTCCAATGAGGCTTCAATGGCTTGCTTGACGCCCGGGTCAACGCCTTCGCCCATGTATTCTTTGATGACACCAACTTTTTTACCTTTGAGGCTTGCTGCGTTAGATACTTGGTAGCTTTGTTCATCGCGGTCGATAGTCGTACTGTCGAGAGGATCGCGGCCAGCCATCACATCCACCACATAGGCCACATCTTCGACAGTGCGAGCGAGAGTGCCAATAGTGTCAGTGCTACTTGCCATGGCAATAACACCACTGCGACTAATGAGTCCATAGGTAGGCTTGTAGCCCACACAACCACTAAAGCTGGCTGGCTGACGGCTTGAGCCGCCGGTATCGGTACCAAGTGCGAATGGCACCATGTCTAAAACAACTGCCACTGCAGAACCACCAGAAGAACCGCCTGGAACACGTTCTGTATCATGCGGGTTTTTGGTCGTAAAGAAATCGCTATTTTCGGTGCTTCCGCCGTGACCAAATGCATCTAAATTAGCCTTGGCTACACAAATGGCTCCTTCGCTCTCTAGCTTTTCAATAGCCGTAGACTGATATGGCGCATCAAAACCTTTAAGGATATTGCTGGCAGCAGTAGTCTCAGATCCGAAAACTAAAAAGTTGTCTTTAGCAATGAATGGCACTCCGGCGAGCTTACCGACGTTGCTGCCACTGGCTATCTGTTCGTCAATTTCTTTTGCGCGTTCAAGAGCGCGATCAGCTGTCGTTGCGATAACTGCTTGATACTCTTTTTTGTCTTCAATAGTTTGAAGCGCCTGTTTTACCAACTCAGTTGCAGTTATTTTGCCAGACTGCACATCAGCTGCGATGATGGCAACGCTTGGCCATTTACTCTCGGTGCTCACAGAACTCGCCTCACTTTTATGCTGTTGCCCTGCCGCGACGGCACGTTTTTTAATAGGGCTTGCTGATCTGCTTGATACTTCTGCACTATATCTTTACGCGTCACGTTGGTAAGGCCGGTTACCTGGGTAGTCGGAGTAAGGTCGGTCACGTCTACCTCTGAAAGTTTTTCAACATACCCAAGAATTTCCACGAGTTCTTTTTGAAACTTGGAAACTTCTTCTTCAGTTAACTCTAACTTTGAAAGCCGAGCCAACTTTAAGACATCTTCTTTGCTAAGATTCGCCATTTACTGCTTAGTATACGGGATTACCCTGTTAATATCCAGCGAGCCACAATATCGCGTAGACGCATATACTCTGCCTCGTCGTACTGCATATTGGCGACCATAAAGCGTTTGTTGTTCATATGCGAGGTAAACATGCAGTCTTGGAGTGTGTTAGCGTCAGAAATAAAGAAACAGTTGATGATGCTGTTACACCACTGTACATTGAAGCTATTAGAGCACTTCGCGCTGTCTTCTAATCTAATACAGAAGGTAGACGCTTCCGATCTCTGGCTTGCCAAAATAAATTCAGCGTCTGATATTGTATCGCTGAAAAGTACATTCTTGGCACGGTTAACCGTTTGACTTCTGTAGACATCTTCAGAGTTATATACGCAGTCTGATTCTGCAACGTTCAAGGACTCTAGCACGCGCTCTGTGGCCATTTCGTTAATCTCGGCCCAGGCACTAAGAATATCTTCGATATCGTTCAACTGACGTGCTGGTCGAGTGTAATGACCTTCAGGCATATTGAGCGCATCGAGGAAGGTAATAAACTTTGTTGGGTTGGTAGACTGTGCCCAAGTAGGCTTGCCAGATAGGTCGAATACTTGCTGGGGAAGCTTAACGTCGAAGGCAAATTTTTGAAGCGCTTCTTCAAGACTAAGCGGATTCTGAAACCCAAATACCTGGCCTACAATTTTATCTAGAACTTCCTTGGCTTTTTTTGAGTCCACTACTTACCTTTCCGTTTAATCTTGAACCTGCTTGATGACTGACTTGCTAATATGTCTTGGAGGTTTTTACCGACATTAGAATCGGCAGGAACATCATTGAATTTTTTAAACGTATTAGCCATAACTTGCTGAAGTTCAGTCTTTACCTTGTCTTGGTTAGGGAGTGGCCTATTGTCTACGGTTGCTAGTATGGCCGACTTACCAGCGCTCTTTATGTCTTTTGTGCTTGGTGTGTGTGGTAGCGTGTCCGCACCTTGTTCGAACTTTGCTGCCATGGCTATATCTTCAGCGCTTGGTTGTTGCGCAGGCATGCCATTGATTGCATTCCCGCTGGTGATCCTTGAGATGCTATCGGCTTTATTAATTGAAGGAAAACCAGGAGTTGCGAATGAATTTGCACTCGACTGAGGTAGTGAATCAAAGGATTTTACGGATGTTGTAGCAGCAAGCTCGTCAAATCTCTCAGGAAGATTCTGAGATGGTACATTGTAAGCTTTTAATTCTTCATCAAGAATTTTTTTCGGACTTCCAATGTTCAGCGTCTTAGCTTTAACACAAGGCAGTATCTGCCCTTCGCTGCTTAAGCGAAGGTAAAGCTCTCTAGTATTAAGGTTTGTAAGCATCTGTACACGAACATCTGACTGTTTAAGGCCTTTGGCTTTTTCGGCTTCGAGAATTTCTTTTGGAATCTCAAGCGTTAGATTGCCTTCAAGTGACCGTGCATCCTCTTCAGATACCCTGAATACGTAATAGTTGTAAATATTCGTGAATATGGCGTCTTGTAGTGGCTTCTCAATTTGCCCAAAATATTGCTGCGTTAAGAATACGAAAAGATTAAACTTCCCACGAGCTTACGCTCGGGGAATTAGCTGCTTCAAAACAACTCCAGGTTGTTTTGGCCAGCTTCTTCCTTACCTTGGTTTTCGATGTATCGACGAATGGTAGATTCATTCACTCCAATTGTGGAGCAAAAGTACCCGGCCGACCAGACAGAGCGGGTCCCCCAGTAGGTGGTACGCAAGAACGGGAATTTTTGGTTCAGTGCCTTGGCTGAGTTGGACTTCAATAGACGAACCACAGACCCGACCGACTGACTTGGAGGAATAGAGACATGAATGTGAATGTGATCCAGATCAGTGTTGATTGTCTTGACGATGATGTCGGGTCTGTGCTCTTCCAACTCTTTGAGCCAGCCGACCAAAAACACCCGTACACCCTCATTCAGGACTTTACGTCGGTACTTAGTCGGCCACACAAGATGGTAGTCACAGTAGAAAACCGCATGATCCATTCGTCGATACTTCATGCATGAGAGTATGGCGTACATACCGGAAGCTTGGCAACGCCCGGACGAACAGAAGCTAGCGGGGCTTTACAGCCCCGACCTGACGGTCGGGGAAAGTCGCGCCGGGATTATACTTCCTTGCTTCAGCAAGAATGCTAGCAAGTGCTGGATTTTGTACGACTGATACTTCGTCAATGATAAGGAGCACTTTTTCGTTGAAGGCTCTTGCCTGTGCAAGGAGAAATATTTGCTGTATTAACAAGCCAGCAACGGTTTTAACAACCTTTTCACCCATACTGACTTTGTTGAGAGAGAATACGGTCAAGAAGTTATTGTTTACTAGTTTCGAAAGCGATGCGCCTTCATCTCCGGTTTTTGCGAGAGAGGGTTGCATCTGCATTTCATCTACGAGTGTAATGATTGGTACAAGCGCTTCATTGTAGTACTTGGTGCGCATTTCATTAAAGTCGCCACCAAAGAAACCAATAATGTTATCTGGTACATGTTCTTTGACGTGATTCAGTACTTTGTTTCGATACTCGAGATCATCGACAAAGCGTTTTAAGTTGCTCAAGCTCATTGCTTGCGCGGTCATGAGAACATATAAACAGTAACGTAATGTTCGTTCTAGTTTGGGATTAAACTGATCGCCAAGCAAAGATTTAAATAAAGTGCCTGTCAGTTCAGTTGCGGCTGATACGTCCGTGCCCGCACCACCGAATAACTCGGTAGCTTCATCTTCACCCTTAAAGCTTACAATTTTTGTTTTAGGTATAGCAGCAAGATCATGTTCTAGAGACGCATGAGGATCAATGACCACAACTCGATAATTTTGCTGCAGACCACCCGACTTGCTTAACCGGTCAATAATAAGACTGATCAGCTTAGATTTACCACTGCCACTAGCTCCAATAATGAATGAGTGCTTTTCGAAATCATATGCTGTCAAAGGTAAAAAGTAGTTTGTGGGACGAAACGGAAACGTATCAACTTCGAATACTGCATTAACATTGTCGCTTTGCATAATATGTAATGCTTTTTGGATATCAAGGTATTTAGGCTGTTTCTTTCGCATATACTTTGTGTTCGTAATGAAATCAACAGCCAGCTGATTATTGGGGATGGTCAAGATTGTCTTGCGCGCAACACTATAAGCGCCAGCCTTATTCTTGAAGTACAGCCCCGCTTTAACGTGCGCTTTCTCAACATTTATAGTTCGAATAACTAAATCTATATATTCAAGCTCAATACTTCGTTTAACCTGGTATTTTTCCTTTAGATCTAGAAACGTACCGCCCGTCACATACTGAATAAAGCGCTGGCTTGAGTATTGCTTGGGTAGTCTGACCTCTTTGTGGTCCACCGGTCGGAGTACAACACCCTCAAGGTTATTAGAGAGCGTACCTACATCTTTGTTAGTCCCTATGTAATATCGGATCGTGTTCTTTTCGATTGCGACAATAAGACGCCATGTCTTGAGGAAGCCAATGTACTGAGAAAGACCAATAACAATTCCCTTCCAGGATTCGGCTTCTAATTGATCTTTGAGAAGGTACATCTCGTACCAATGCTCATACCCAAGAGTCTGAGTTTTTGACATGCTTTAAGTATATACTAGCCACTGCTAAACAAAAGCTACTTGACAGCATAAGCACAAAGCGTACGATGAGAGTAATCCTGTTAAAACTAGGAAACAAACATGCGTGTCACTCCAAACGGACCAGATGGTAGACCTGGTGCTGAAGCAATACAGCACTCAGAAACAATGCACGCTAAACAACGCCCTTCCACGCCGGAGGGCGTTTTTAGTTTGCCAGAATACGAAAGCACAGTTGACTCAGACTATCGCAAGCTTATTGATCAAGGCGAGGGAGACGGTTTTCGTTGGCATATAGAAGAACGCACTACTGACGATGGCATTCGTTTTGACGTGGGTTTTTTCGAACCCGATGAGCCTATAACAGACATTGCTTGGGCCGTTGACACCTCGTGGACTACTCAGGTTGCAGGCTTAAACTCACACACAGCTAGCAAGATTGCCCGCGCTGGGATGAGGGCTATCGTTAAAGGACCCGAAAAGAATGTCTCAATACCCTTGTCTCATAGCGCATTCCTTACCCATGCATTACTAGATGCAACTGATGAGGAAGGTTTTAGTAGGCCTAAGGTAATCGCGCACAAAGGATTTTCGCGTGGTGCCATGATTGGGTTTGGTGTTAATGCCTACGCTCCAATTTTTGGAAGACAAGTGATCTATTCGGAACGAGATGACCCCTGCGTCGCGCATCATATTCTCGAACTCACAAGAGATGAGGTCGTAGGTTACTTAGGCTATGTGCCTGAAGAGCTGTTTACGGTAAGTCGCCAGTTGGGTTCGATTTTACTCGACCCAAGAAGGTTGAGGCACTATCTGCAAACGGTAGATCTAAGCCCTAACGGATTTGCGCAAGTTGTTCGAACTGGCATGCCACTGTTTGGTGGCGAAGCTGGGCTTATGGCTGAGCAGGTACCTGACGATGCACAGATGCACGTAACTTTTCAACGAGGAATGCCCGCCAATCACCGTGAAGATTATAAGCGCCGCCTTGCCGGTCGAGATGGCGTAGTTATCAAGGAATACCGCGGAACTCACGTGCAGCACATTAGTCGCAAACATGCCGGTCGATTCACGACTCGGTTATCTGGGCTTGTCGTTCAGCTCAAAGATGAAGTTCCTGTAGATGAACTAGACTTTACACAAGTGCATCTGCCACAGGCAGCGTAGAGTTACTTGCGGACAATAACTTGGTCGCGTCGTTGTCCGACACCGATCATGGTAATTGGTACTTCAGTTTGCTCTTCCAAGAAGTTGATATAGCCTTGTGCTTCTTTAGGTAGATCCCTAAATTTGCGTACGCCAGATACATCTTCAGTCCAGTTTGGCAACTCAGTCAGGATTGGGGATGATTGCCTTAGCTTATAAGCAGCATCTGGGCTAACCTCAAGTTGCTTACCTTTTCTCTCATAACCGGTACAGATAGGAATTGTGTCGCCGTATCGTAGTACCCAGTCTAACTTGGTTAGTGCTAGCTCGGTACTGCCATTAACCATTTGTGCGCGTCGCAAAGCTGCAAGATCAAAGAAGCCAAGTCGTCGCCAGCGGCCAGTTTTGGTGCCTCTTTCAGCGTCGCTCGCATCTGGATCACCATGCAACCGCTCTAAAAGTTCATCATCGTGTATCTCTGTAGCAAATGGGCCGCCACCAACATGGGATGGCACAGCTTTTGCAACACCAACAATGCGTTCTAGATATTTAGCTGGAATCCCTAACCCTGTCAGTATGCCCCCTACAGTTGTAGAAGAAGAGGTCACGGCATCGTACATACCGTGGTCGAGGTCGAGTAAGAATGCTTGTGCACCTTCAGCCAGAACACGATCGCCTGCTTTTAGTCGTCGGTTTAGGTACAAAGTGGTGTCAGTCGAAAATCGACCAAGCTGTAGTGCTGCTGCAACGTAGGTATCAGCTTCTTGAAGAGGATCAAGCAATACAAGCTCTTTCCCTTGTCGTTCCTTGTCTTTATTAACTCTCTCGCGGTCTTCGTTTGTTTTTTCGACACCTTCCACAATTTTGCGGTGAAGGCCGTCAATATCATTGTTGATGATTTCAACCCGGACACCTGAACGAAACGCTTTATCCGAGTAGGCAGGTGAGATGCCAGATTTGGTAGAGCCTTGAGCATCTTTACCGGCTTCGCGAATTTCGTCACGCGACTTATGCTCAGGTAGCAAAAGATGGGCCGCAGAACTGATCATAAGTCTACCTTCATCGAGCTCGATGCCTTTTTTCGCTGCTGTTTCGATTTCGCCGACAAGATGAACTGCATCAACAACAACGCCGTTGCCGATCACATTCATAGTATGAGGATTAGTAATACCTGAGGGTAAAAGATGAAGCTTATGCTCTCTACCGTCTTCCAATACTATAGTGTGGCCAGCATTACTACCGCCGTTAAATCGAGCAACAATGTCGTGCTCTGCCGCGAGCATGTCTGAAAATCGGCCTTTGCCTTCATCGCCACGCTGTTCGCCAAGAATTGCAGTTACTGAACCTGTTTCAACCATTTCGCCTCTATACTATGCGACAACCAACAGATACGCAAGCATAAGCCTTAAGATTTTGATTTTATATCATTGATGATGTCACGCAATTCGGCTGCTTTTTCGAACTCAAGGTTGGCTGCGGCTAGGTCCATTTGCGAGGTTAGATCTTTAATGAGATGACCGTATTCGTCTTTTGGAATTTTCTTAAGATCAAGTTTTGCTCGCTTGGCTTCCTCTGGTAGATCAGGTCGAATTCCAGCTTCAATTTCTTTTGATACGCTGGTAGGTGTTATGCCATGTTTGGTGTTATATGCTTCTTGAATACCCCGGCGGCGAGTCGTTTCATCGATAGTTCGCTTCATGCTGCCAGTTATGGTGTCGGCATACATAATAACTCTACCCTCTTGGTGACGAGCTGCACGACCAACCGTTTGCGTCAAGGCTTGCTCGCTACGCAAGAAGCCCTCTTTGTCTGCGTCTAAGATAGCAACCAAGCTTACTTCTGGGAGGTCTAAACCTTCTCGAAGCAAGTTAATGCCCACAAGAACGTCATAAACGCCAAGCCGGAGGTCACGCAAAATATCAGTACGATCTAAGGTATCTACATCACTATGTAGATAAGCGACCTTCATGTTGAGCTCTTTCAGATACTCGGTAAGATCTTCGCTCATACGCTTGGTCAGTGTGGTCACGAGCACGCGTTGGCGCTTATCAACCGTGTCGCGTATCTCAGCAATCAGGTCATCAACCTGACCTTTAGTGGGGCGCACTTCAATTTTAGGATCTAGTAGTCCGGTTGGCCGAATAACTTGTTGGGCGGGGGCTGGGCTACGGCTAAGCTCATATTCAGCAGGAGTAGCACTGACGTAGACCGCTTGGTTTACATGACGCTCAAATTCGGTAAATGTCAGTGGTCTGTTGTCGAGAGCACTTGGCAAGCGAAAGCCGTGTTCGACGAGAACTTCTTTACGAGCACGGTCGCCGTTATACATGCCCCGAATCTGTGGCATGGTCATATGTGACTCATCGACGAACAATAAGAAATCATCAGGATAATAATCAAGTAAAGTAGCTGGCTGTTCACCGGGTTCTCGATTTGTTAGATAACGGCTGTAGTTTTCGATGCCTTTTACAAAGCCAGTTTCTTCGAGCATTTCTATGTCAAAGTTGGTACGTTGCTGTATACGTTGCGCTTCAAGGAGCAAATTATTCTTTTTAAAGTACTGTGTGCGGTCATCTAGCTCGCTCTTGATGTGACCAAGCGCAAGCTTGAGCTTGTCGTGTGGTGTTACATAGTGTGAGCTTGGAAAGATCTTAAGCCCCGTTTTCTCTTTTAAAACTTCCCCAGTCAGTGGATCAATCTGAGTAATTCGCTCGATTTCATCTCCGAAGAATTCTATACGGTAGGCTAGCTCTTCGCCGGCCGGAAAAACATCAACAACATCTCCCCTGACCCGAAAAGTACCACGATGGAAATCGATGTCATTGCGTTGGTACTGGATATCAGTTAATTGTCGGAGGAGCTTATCGCGTACGCGGCGTTCGCCAGTGGCAATGCTGACAGCCATACCATCGTAGTCATCAACTGAACCAATGCCATAGATGCAGCTGACGCTTGCGACTATGAGAACGTCCTTGCGTGACAACAAAGCGTCCGTAGCGGCGTGACGCAGACGGTCGATCTCTTCATTGATTTGACTGTCCTTCTCGATATAGGTGTCAGACCGAGCAATGTACGCTTCTGGCTGATAGTAGTCGAAGTAACTTACGAAGTAATGGACCGCATTGTTTGGAAAGAATCGCTTGAACTCTGCATACAGCTGAGCAGCCAGTGTTTTGTTGTGGCTTAAAACCAAGGTTGGCCGTTGCACGTTTTGTACGATATTCGCCATGGCAAAAGTCTTGCCGGAACCGGTTACACCCAGTAGGGTCTGCTCTTTAACGCCACTGTTCAGTCCCTCGGTCAGCTGCTTGATTGCTGCAGGTTGGTCCCCCATCGGCTTGTAGTTACTAACAAGTTCAAACTTAGTCATCCTTACATTGTACACCGAAGCGAGATGTGATGAAGTGAACTGTATCGGCAAAGAACCTGAGCCAACGAATGCTCGGGTAGTTATTTGTAGAGGTGGGCGTATTTTTTGTTGCGTTTGTTGAGCAGTTGGACGAGTTTTTCTAAAACTTCTTCGGCACTGTCCCCAAAAATAACATCTTCATCAGAGCGTTTGCCGGCTGCGTGCATAATGTCCATGATTTCACTGCTAATGCCTCCAGCGCCCTGGATAAAACCGATAGGTGTTTCTGTTTCCATGGCAATCGTGAACTCATGCAGGGTACCTATGCGACCACCAATACTTAGGACTGCATCTGATGATGCAATGAGCAGTGCGTCGCGCCCTACATAATTTAGGCCAGAATACAGAATGACATCATAAGCTTCGGTTGGCAGACGATACTTCATGACATGCTCGATTTTGCTGCTAGCTGGGCTGATACCGAGACTCATATGGCCATTATTCTTTTTGTAGCTTTCTGCAGCTATATTGGGTAGTCCTACCGTTGCACCAGTCATGAGCGAATGGCCTGATTTAGCTAAAGCTAGTCCCGCAGCTTCTGCAAGCAGACGTCCGTCTTCTACGCTTTTGCCTTTCGCGGCAGCTGATACACAGATTTGATACATTAGACATCCACCAATTCTGGAGTAAGTATTTCGCTATTAAGATGACTTAGTACTTGGCTTTCGAAGATTTCTTGTCCAATGTACTGTGCGTAGACTTCGTTCCAAAGGCTCGGGCGGAAGTAGCCAATGGAATGCTGACCATACTCTAGGCCATTACAGTAGCTAACGGCATTATCCATGAGGCTGAGGGGCACGATTGAGTCTGGATGCAGAGCAGCCACGTAGTCTAGGTCTTCCCAGAACTTCAGAGCAGGCTCAAGCCAATATATGACAGATTCTGCTTTACGCCAGTGCAAGTCTTCAGGTTGAACATGCGGCTCAAACAGTTCCGGATGGGTCTTGGGGTCTTGAAGTCCAAAGTGTCTCTGGATGATGCGCCAGTGAATTGCTTGATTGCCTAGTCTTGCGGCCTTGCCTGGATCATCCAAGATTGTGTTCACTAGGATCTCGCCAAAATCGGGACGAACTTGTTGCATCTTGAAGAACGCGCTGTAGGAACGGATTTCGTTAATGTAATGCAGCACAAATGGCAATATGGTGATGATAGCACCCCGGATACGCGGTACCGGTAACGGCAGAATAAGAACTACACCGAGTTCTTTAAGGTGCGTTATGTTGTGCCGTTGGGACATAATGAACTTAGTTGTAGAATCTCCATAACGTTTTTGATCAAGCACTAGCACATCAATATTCCTCACCTCGAAATCGCTCGGTCCTAGTTTGTGGTAAGACTTCACAAATTTACGCATCCAAACTTTAGTCTCCAGAAAACGTGTGGCGGCAAAAATCTCGTGAATGTTCTCACGCTTAAGCATTGAGTCAATTGACTTATAGCCCAGTTGTTTCATGACCTTCTTAGGGGGCTGGGCTTTTAAGAGTTTTTTGGCAACGCTGTGCTTAATTACCCAGGCTTTTTGCGGTAGTGGTAAATTATCAACGGTTTTCTTGATTGCTTGCAGTTGATCAACGAGTAGACCGTCGGTGCTACTGCCGATAGCACTCGCCAGATACTTGTCATGCAGCGCTACGAGCGCTTGTAGACTGTGATAAAGCTCTTTGCCGGTAGTGTCAGTAGGGTCAAGTCCTAATTCGCGAACTTTAGCATGCACTGTCGCCTGAATCTCTGCGGAAAGACGAACATCAACAGAGGGATGCCCGCTTTTTGACTCTAGCTGGTTTAGGGCCATTGTGAATAATGGCTCCCTCGCCTCTAATAATTGGGACAAAACTCGTGTCATATTTAGCTTAAGCTTACCACGTTAACAGGTTGTATATAAAGAAAGATATCGATTCTAACCACTACTTTTCTAGTGGTGTAGCTCGATACCATTTTGGAGAGTGTTGCAGGAGGCGACTTAGCTGAGCTTCGGTCAGTAGTCCTTTTTGCGCACCAAGGTGCTGAACAACACTCATAGAGTTAATTGGCCCCCACTGCAAGGCTCCTTCTATGTCTGCGCCATGAATAAGAGCAGCCACAAAGGTTGATGTAAAGGCATCACCTGCTCCAGTGCGCTCATATGGCGGTGAGGGGTCTGGATAAATAGGCATCTTTAGGCGTCGAGTACCATCAGATGCGTAGGCACCATCGTGACCATCGCTGATCACAACTGTTTTAGAGCCTAGTGCGTGAAGCTTATCAAATAGCTCGTTCAGGTTTTCATGAACACCACCAGTTATAAGAACAGCTTCTTCGCGGTTAACGGCCAATACATCAGCTTGCTTATAGATTTCGGCTAAGCGCTTGGCACCCATTTTGATTTGGAAGGTACCAGGCTGAAACGCTAGCTTGACGTCTTCGTGCCGGCCTAGCCATTCGGCAAGTTCATCATGAAACTTCTCGGAGTCTTCACCCATAGATGTAAAGTAAATCCATTGAGGCATCTCGTCAGGTCGCAAGTGTGGCCAGTGGTAGGTATATGCTTCGTCATGCACTAAGATAGTGCGCTCTTCTTTGTGCCACAGTACATAGTGATGATTGCTGGCTTTTTTGGGATGGATCTTCATGAGTCTGGTATCGACTTTGCTTTTTTCTAGGTACGCAAGCATGTCGCGGCCAGCTTGATCATTGCCAAGATTGGCGTGTAGCGCACTATCAAGCCCCAGTCGCGCAAAGCTAACTGCTGCATTTGCAGCATTACCCACTGCAATCACATCCTCGGCATATTCAAAAGGTATTTTGACGCCAAAGGGCATCGTAATAGTTTGATTGCCTTCTGTATCTTCAGCGGTCGTTGCCTGATCTTCAACAAGTCGAATGAATGTATCGGTTACGATTCCGCCTACTGATAGTACGTCAATTTTACTCATGCCACCCCTAGTTACTTATTGCTTATGGTTAACAGTATTGTAGCATCATCCGCCGCAGCCTTGCCAGCATATTTGTTTGGATTCAACTCTGTTTTCGGAGACGTTTCGCACGCGGCTTTAGCCGCTAGGCTGCACTCGGCATAATGCTCCTCAAACCAGAGTTGAATCCACCCAGTCTATTGTGGTTGGGCTTTGCCGACGGCGTTAAAAGCTTTGATCTTTGATTCAACCACTTCTTGTACTGCAGTTATGACTTCGTCCATCAGCTTGATGACGGCAAACTCGCTTTTATTATCTTTGAGAACCTTTTCCAGAGTGTTGCGGTAAGCTACGCGCATATCGGAGTTGATGTTGATTTTGGTGACGCCAATTTCGACAGCATCTTCAAAATAGTGGGTTGGTGTACCGCTTCCACCGTGCAGACTAATATTACAATCGATTGCTGCACGAACCTCTTTGAGCAGGTCGAGATCAAGCCTCTTTGGAACAGGATATGAACCATGGAGATTGCCGATAGCGGCTGCGAATGTATCAATGCCAGTCGCTTCTACGAAGGTTTTTGCACCTTCTGGAGTACTAAAAGTCTTCTTTATTTCGTCGTAGTCAAAGGCTTTTGTAAACTTGTTTGATCCGCCGCCAAAGTAATGTGGTTCGCTCTCGACGAGGGCGCCGGTGCGCTTCGCATACTCAACAACTTCTTTGGTGCGAGCAATGATCTCTTCTTCGGTTGCATTGTGATCAGCCTGGGATACGTCAATGTGAATAAACTCAAAACCCATATCAATGGCTGCTTTGGAAGCTTCAACTGTTGGCGAGTGATCCAGGTTGATGTAAATCTCGACACCGTACTCGGCTTTGTAATTGTCAACCATATCACGTACGTTTTCGAGACCAAGCAGTTCTACCTCACCGTGACTGACTTCTACAAGGACTGGTGCTTGGGTGGCGGCAGCTGCGCGTACTACAGCTATAAGTGTTTCTTGGTTATCTAGGTTAAATGCCCCAAGGGCAAATTTTTCGCGTCGTGCACGAGCTACAGCGGCCCGAGCCTTTTTACAATTTTCTTTTGCTTGTTCGAGTGTTATTGGCACAATTCCCACCTGTTTTACTTATGCTTAGAATACCATATAATGTGTGGCAGGTATTCCACCAATGGACGAACACAAAACCAAACTGCGACATTTTTTAGACTGGGTATTGCCGACACCGGCAGAAGTTACTGTGTATGTTATGCTCACTGCATTAACAATTTTTTTGTGTAGCCAAGACTTTATCGACAGCATACTGTTTGCTACCGGAGATTTTAACCCCATACGGTACGGTATTAGTCTAGTTGATTACGGCTTGCAGCGATTGGTTGGCGAGCGTATCGCCGGTTCTCTCTCACTAGCTATCTTCTGGGGGCTAGTGGGCTTGCTTGTTAACTTGCTGTGGTGGGTATGGTCGACTTTCTCTACTGAGCTTAACAACGATCTTGTATATAGCCGTTATGTCCATCCCAAAGATACTGATCCTAAGGCGCAGTTGAATGATTTTATAAAGCGAACGGTCATTCGTACGTCGGTTGCCGTTATAGGTATTGTGTATTTGAACTTTGTCGTCAGTAGTGGTTGGCCGCGCGTCAGTAACGCTTTTGCCGATATTATGCGTGGCTGGAGCGGCAACGCAGACGTAGTACTACTAGCCCTTACTGCCCTAGGCGAGATACTCATGCTGCATTTTATGGTCATAATCACACGACTGGTAGTGCTTCGAAAACGTGTCTTTGATCCAAGTGCATAGCTAAAATCTACGAAATAAGTGCGTATGCCTGCAAAGCGATATGCTTAGCAGTTAAGCCAAAATGCTCAAGCAGTTCTTCAGGTTTACCTGACTCACCAAAGCGATCCTTCATGCCTATTCGGAGCATCTTTGTTGGGGCTTGTTCGCTCAATAGTTCGGCTACTGCTCCACCTAGACCACCCGCAATCTGGGCTTCTTCTACAGTGAGTACCTTGCCTGTTTTGCGGGCACTTGCAAGCAGTGTTACTGCATCAAGCGGTTTAATAGTCGGCACATGGATTACTTCGGCTGAGATATTGTCGCCAGCTAGCTTCTCGGCTGCGACCATAGCCTGATACGTCATGGTTCCGGTTGCGATTATTGTCAGGTCAGTGCCTTCACGGTAGACATAGGCTTTACCAATTACAAATGGTGAGCTTTCGGTTGTGATGATTGGCGTCGCTTCGCGAGCAAGTCGGAGATAGGCTGGTCGAGAATCTTTTGCTAAAGCAAGCGTAGCCTTTTCGGCCTCAATGCTGTCACCAGGTACCACGACTACCATGTTTGGTAATACGCGCATCAGGGCGATGTCTTCTAGCATTTGGTGCGTAGCACCGTCAGGACCAACAGACACGCCAGCATGTGAGCCGACAATCTTTACTGGCTGATCATTAAGACAGATGGTGGTTCGAATTTGCTCCCAGTTACGACCAGGACTAAACGCAGCATACGAGCTGACAAAAGGAATCTTACCCATTGCAGCCAGACCGGAACCGACGGTTACCAAGTTTTGCTCAGCAACACCAATTTCTATGAAACGATCTGGAAAAGCTTCTTTAAACAAGCTCATTTGGGTCGAATCGGTTAAGTCGGCGCAGCCAGCTACTACGTGCTCATTGGCTTCGCCAGCTTTCTTGAGGCCACGTCCAAAACCTTTACGGATTGGCTCTGTCTCAAATTTATAAGAAGCCCATTTAGTTGTAACAAGGTTACTATCTGACTTACTCATGCTCGCTCCGAATCTTGCCTTTTAGTGTGCGTAAATCATGCAATGCTTCTTTGGCTTGATCATGATTTGGTGGTGCACCATGCCAATGGAAATCGTACTCCATGAAGTCCACCCCTTTGCCCGGCACTGTGTGCGCAATGATCATAACTGGCTTAGCAACAACTGCACGAGCCATGGCACACGCGTCGATAAATGCCTCAATATTATTGCCGTCGACTTCAATAACATGCCAACCAAACGCTTCCCACTTATCTTTGAGGTCTTCAAGTGGCATGACGCTTTCTGTAGGGCCGTCAATTTGAATGTTGTTGCGGTCAATGATGCCAATAATATTGCTGAGCTTGTACTTGCTGGCGAGCATGGCTGCTTCCCAAATATTGCCCTCATCGAGCTCGCCGTCACCCATAACTACATATACCCAGCGGTGAGTTTGTTTGTTCATGCGCATTGCTAATGCCATGCCAGCAGCTTGGCTAAGTCCGCACCCTAAAGGACCACTAGTATGCTCAATGCCCGGTAGCTTGTCTCGCTCGGGGTGGCCTTGCAGGCGTGAGCCAAACTGACGAAGCGTCATAAGCTCGGATCGTTCGAAATATCCGGCATGTGCCATTGTGGCATAACGCACTGGCACGGTATGACCGTTACTAAGCAGCAGGATATCACGTTCGTCCCAGTCAGGTTTTTTTGGATCATGCTTCAAGACATCAAAATAGAGAGCTGTAAATATATCGGCCAAACCTAGAGGCCCGGCGCTGTGACCACTGCCAGCATGCTCAAGCATGCGAATTATGTCTTCGCGGATCTCGACTGCTTTTTCTTCCAACTGCTGTAAGGTTAGGCTAGGCACGAACTTCTCCTATTACAGTACTCAGCTTATCATAAGCGGCTTCGGGATTTTTGGCTTTATGAATGGCACCGCCGGTGTTTAAAACATCAATGCCCCCAAGAACTAGTTTGCCGGCGTTATCACTATTAATACCGCCGTCCCAACCTATTTCGAGTTCAGGTTTTAAAGCACGCAGGGCTGGCACTTTATCGAGCAACTGAAGTTTGGCTGTGCCTCCAAAGTATCCAAGATCACCACTAAAAATAAGTACATGATCGATATCGTCAATTGCTGGAGCGATTTTCTCGACACCTGTTTCTGGTAACAGAGCGACGCCGACCCGGATGTCCTTTTCTTTTAAGGCGCGAGCAATGTCATAAAAGTTACCGGCACATTCAGCGTGCACAATGACCATATGCGGCTTCTGATCCTTTAACTGTTCAATGAACGGGATTACGGCTTCATACATTAGATGTATATCTGCAACCATACCTACTGGCCACCAGACCTGCATAAGATCAATTAGTTTATTGGGTGTAAACACTCCATCTGCAAGATCAATATGAATGCGATGTGCAAATGGGGCAATACGTTCTATCTGCTCACGATACTCGTGCGGCTCAGCGGCAGTTACTGTGGGGCAGATGACAGCCATTACTATGGTGCGACAAATGGTTTTAGGGCTGCTGCTACGCTACCTTCATCAGGATCAGCGAAAAGTTTTGGATCTTCACGATTGTAGCTTGCCACAAATGGACAGTCACCGACAGGGCCGCTGATTTCTTTATCGGCAACTTTCTTGCCAGTTCTTGCTTCGTAAATTGCTAAGTTATACACAACACTGTACTGCTCTATGCTGACACTTTCTTCGGCTCGCTTGAAGTCACATTTCTTGCCCGTTGCTTTTGTTGATTTCTTTGTAAGACAACCTACGTATACTGTTTTTGCAAAGTTCTCGCTGTCAGCTCGCCACGTCTTGTCTTCGATATACACGCCAGAAGTATTGTACTGCCCTTCACTGATGTCACTTTCCTCATAAAGCACGACGGGTTTTGGTGAGGCGCTTGATGCATCTGCAGCATTAACAATCTTGTTACCATCGCAGGCTTTTTCGAAGTCTGACAGTGAAGTTGCAGTAACCTCGCTGCCGCCACTTGAACTGTCTGAATCTGAGGCTCCAGGAGTGTTGCTAGAACCACCACTATTCGGAGAGCCACCCTTACTGCCACTCATCGAGGCCGCAGCAACACCAATGATTGCCAAGATAACGACGATAATTGCGATGGCAATAATTGATTTCTTGTGGCTATTGTTTGTTGGTGCAGATGACATAACACTGCTGGGATTATTTGGAAAGCTAGGGCCGCCAATAGGACCACCCATGATTGGCTGAGATGCGAGGTCTTGTGGCTGCGGTTGCTGCGCAAATGGGTCTGGCTGAGGTGACGGCATAGGGTTAAGAACTGGATTTGCGGTTATCGGTGGTTGTTCTGGCTGGGATGTCGACGGGGTTTGCGGGAAAGCCATGGGATCACTTGGTAGTGGCGGCGTAGGTGGTACCGGTGGTACCACGGGTGGTTGGTTTGGTAGCTGGGGTTCATTTGGGTTCATACTGATTGTACTTGCTCTATGCTGTTAATTGATCGACTGCTTTGATACGTCTTGTAAACCGCTCAGCCCCGGCGAAGGCTGTGTTAATAAATGTTTCCGCAAGTAAGTTTGCCTGTTCTTGATCGACTTTATTGGCAGCAAGACATAGTACGTTACAGTCACTATCGTTACGTCCAGCTTTGACTGCATCTTGATCATATCCCAAACACGCACGTATCCCGTTGAAGCGGTTAGCGGCGATGCACATTCCCTGTCCACTACCGCATAACAAGATTCCTTTTGCTTCCTCTTCCTCTGTAGCCAGAAGTTGATTGGCTAGGTCACCGGCATAATCGGTAAAATCATCATCTTTATCTAACTCTTTATTGCCGACATCGACAACATCGTAACCAGCATTAGAAAGATACTCGACAAGTCCATTTTTGATGTAGTAGCCGTTATGGTCTGATCCAATGTATATCTTCATGATATTTCCTAGCTGTGATGCTCTTTGTGATCGGTTTTTTGGTGTAGCAGACGTCCTGTGTCAGAAACAACTTCAACAAGTCGGTTGCTGTAGCCCCACTCGTTGTCGTACCAAGCAACTACTTTAAGCATATTATCGCCAATGACAGAAGTAAGATTTAGATCAACTGTTGCCGAGTGACTGTTTCCGATAAAATCGCCACTGACCAGTTCTTCTTCTGTAACACCTAGAATACCTTGGTAGTAAGGTTCCTTAGCAGCTTTTTTAAACGCTTCGTTAACGAGCTCAACGGTTACGGGGCGTTTGGTGATGATAACGAAATCACTTAAAGACACGACTGGGGTCGGTACACGTACACTCATGCCTCCGAAGACACCTTTGAGACTTGGTAATGCCAGTGCTGCGGCCTTGGACGCGCCAGTGGTTGTCGGCACGATATTTTCAGCTGCATTGCGTGCTTCGCGCAAATCTTTGGCAGGTGCATCTTGCAACTTTTGGCTAGCTGTATAGCTATGGACGGTTGTCATCATAGCCTTATCGATACCAAAGTTGCTCTCGATCACAGCAGCAACAGGAGTGATACAGTTTGTGGTACAAGACGCATTGCTGATGATGTCTTCGGCTGTTTCGAGTTTATCTTCGTTGACGCCCAGAACTATAGTAGTGGCGCCATCACCTTTGGCTGGGCCAGAGATTACTACTTTGTGTGCTCCGGCATCGATGTGACCTTTTGCGGTAGCTGGATCGGTAAAGAAACCTGTTGATTCGATAACCACATCGATCTTGAGCTCTTTCCATGGCAACGCAGCTGGTTCTCTTTCAGCAAGAACCTTGATCTTCTGTTTGTTTACAATGATATGTTGGTCATCATAGCTAACTGTGTGCTGGTAGGTGCCGTAGTTACTGTCATACTTTAAAAGATGAGCAAGTGTCTTTGTGTCAGTCAGGTCATTAATTGCTACGAGCTCTATGTCGGATCTCTCAAATGCTACTTTAAAGGCATTTCGGCCGATTCTTCCAAACCCATTAATAGCCACACGTGTTTTCATTCCTAACCCCTCGCTTTTGAAAGTATTTATCTATACTCAAGCATAACCGATTCACCATAACTCCGCAACGACCTCTTGTGTTACGATAGGATCCAGATGAAAAAACAACTTGAGCGTAACATCCAGCTGTATGGCTTCTTAAAGATATTTACTAAGCGCGTCTTCTTGCCCTTAACCACAATATACCTTGCTGATGTGGCCGGATTGACATTAAAGGAAATTGGGCTTTTGGCTAGTCTCAGTGCTGTTGTTTCGCTCGCATCTGATGTGCCTACCGGTTTTATCGCAGACAAGTTTGGCAGACGACTTGCTCTTATTTTCGCCTCGAGTCTAGCGGTTTGTGGTGCGCTAACATATGCATTCTTTCCGAGTATGCAAGGCGCAATCGTAGCCGTAATTCTAGAGTCCTTGGCTTATTCTTTCTTAAGCGGCGCTGGCGAAGCCCTCATGTACGACACGTTACATAATTTGGACCGCGTCGATGATTACCCTAAAATTGCCGGACGTGCGCAATCATTAGGACTCATAGGAAATACGGCACTTGTTCTGTTAGTTCCGCTTACTTATACGGTAGATCCTAGCTACCCATTTATTATTGGTGCCCTTTGTTATGCGGCATTATTCTTTATTGTTCTTGGAATGCATGAGCCAGAGCGCATAGTGTCACAGACTAAACACAATTTTGCAGTCGATTTGTACAAAAGTTTTCGGGTGTTTGTGAACCGGTTTACGGTAGCGGTCTTTTTGTGTATTGGTCTGCTGTCTTCATTGAGCGCAACATCTGACTTTTTGAATCTTTCTTTGAAAGACATGGGGCTTGATCCGCAGTTTATGGGTATAGCCTATGTCGGAGGAAGCATTCTAGGTATTATTGGCGGATATTTTATCCACCATTTGCGCAACAGGTCTTTGAGATTCTTTATTTTGCTTGACCTGCTTACTTCGGCCAGCCTTTTCGCCATTATCGGACTTACGAAGAATCTGTGGCTAGCCATAGCGCTGTTCTGGATTAATATGGGGATTTTCAGGCTTCGTAACATCATGTATCAGTATCACTTGCTTAGAGTTTTCAAAGATAGTGCTTACAAGGCGACTCTAATATCTGTTATGTCGGTTTTTGGTCGTGCAAACGAAGTCTGGATTCCGCTGGCCCTAATGTCTGTGATAGGCGCCATGGGTTACTACAGTGGGTTTGTAGCCCTCAGTATTGTGCTGCTGGCCGTGCTTACACCGTTAAGTTTTTACAGTACCTATCGTTTAAATCTGTTTGTCAGCAAATCATAGATTACTTCGGTCTACAATTTGTCCTGCAAATTCAGGACGAGAAGTGAGCTCTTCAAATGAATCTATATCGGCGAGTGGCTTTGCCGGCAGGTACCGATTTAGTGGGTCTTTAATCATTGCTTGTACTTCAGCCAATGTTTTTTCCATGACGGTGATTTTTTCGCCATCTTGCTCTGCGTCTTGTGGTTTGATTTCAACTCTGTCAGTGGCTAAGAATTGATATACAAACCATTCGGTTTTCGTAAATGGTTGCACGACACTTAAGAGCTTCCAGTCTCGAAATACCATACCAGTCTCTTCAAGCAGTTCTCTTTTGGCAGCCTCGAGTTCGGTCTCGCCGGGCACATCATGACGTCCTGCAGGCAATGTGTAGTGAAGCGGCAGGTGTGGCTGTTCTTCATTCAGAACCACAAGCTTATCGTCATGAACCGCAATAATCTCTACCGTATCAGCGCGTTTTAGCATTTCGAATGTCTTGGTACTACCATCGAACATTTCTTGTGGCCACTGGTAGACATCATAGATAACACCCTTGAATACACGTTGAGCGTTGTTAGGGATAAGAACGGCGTTATTTGGAACTATTTTCTTCATCAAGCGCTTTCTTGTAAATTTCTTTGCGTAACCATAGTGTTTTGGCTACAGCCAGATCTTCACTAAATGTAACACCCAAAAGTTTTTGTAACCAGAGTTTTGTTGCGGTGTCGTTTGTATAAAAGTAACTTTGCCCACTCGTAAGATTAAGGAGATTAAGATACCACTTGCTAGTTCCATCTGAGAGTACGTTAGTAATCTCCGTAGAGTACTCATCGAGAAATGTTTTTGCATCAAGGACTGCGATTTGCCCAATCATTGTCTTTTCGCCATCTCCGGGGTAGGTAATGTGTTTTGTGTCATTTATAAGATTGGTTCTTAAATCTGACAATAGTTCTGCTTGGCAATCTTCGAGGTACTCATGCGCCCATGTCGGAGATAACTCAGCGTGTTTTGCAAGCCAGATATACGCATCCCGGTCACGGTCTGTTGTAAGCTGAGCTTTAAAATTAAGGGTGTTATCAATTATCCCAGCAGCGAGGAGTGTGGCTGACTGTTTTGACATTTTCTCGGCAACTTTTGCTTGTTGCCATGCTTCATATACAAGAGTGCATGCTGCCCCAACGAATTCAATACGAGCCTCTGACCCAATCTTATCTATCCAGTATTGTTCAAAACCGGCGTGGTGATCGATAACGCTTATCACGTTGTCGGCAGTAACAAAACTATCAAAGAAGTCAGGGTCAGATAGATCAATGACAACAAAAGAATCATTATCTTCAGCCGTGTAGCGTGTTTCCAGGCTGACCGCCATCTGCTTTAAGGGTTGGGTGACGCTCCCATTCGTGGGGGCGGTACTGATAGCAACGCTAGCTTGTCCAAGGCACTGTAGGAGTTCTCCATATGCCACAATGCCACCATATGCGTCAATATCTAAGTAATCTCTACCAGCGGTGACAACAATTCGAGGCATCTAGGCCTCTTTTGTCCAACGCTCTTGGCATTCCTTGATTGTCGCTTTGGCTTCATCTACGTTACCCCAGCCAAGCACTTTGGTGCTGCCGGGCTTCTTAAGGTCTTTATAGTGGCTGAAGTGGTGTTCAACTTGCTTAAGCCATTGTTCTGGCAGATCTTCGAGGCTCTTAATTGCATCACCGGTACTGCGATCGTCTGCAGGCACAACGACGACTTTGTGATCCATTTCACTGTCGTCTTCGAAGTTCATAATGCCAATAACGCGAGCTTCTAGTGTAACGCCAGTTGGCACTGGTTCATCACAGATAAGGAGAATGTCGAGTTCATCACCATCGTCGTCAAGGGTTTGTGGAATGAAGCCGTAGTTACATGGTTTTGCAAAAATACCAGGTTCCACACGGTCTAGCTCAAAAATTGCTTTCTTACGGTTCCATTCAATTTTTAGTTTAGAGCCCATCGGAATTTCGTTTACGACGGTAATAACTCCACCGTCAACATCACCAGCATCTAGAATTTTGTTAAAATCTGCCACTGCAATCTCCTCGTTATATCTGAATTTAATCAGTAATATTGTACACTATATACAAGAATGAGGGTTATAAGCCACCGTGGTGCAGCAGGACTAGCACCGGAAAATACCATAGAAGCAATAAAGCAAGGCGCACGATCTAACGCCGACGCTATTGAGTTTGATGTCAGGGTTTCATCAGATGGCAAACTGGTACTGTCGCATGACGCCAATCTAAAAAGAACACATGGGGTAAATCGTAAAGTACGCGACATGAGGGCAGCAGAAATTAGGAAGATTCAGTCGCCTGAAGGCCATCGTGTACCAACACTCGCTCAAGCGTTGGAAGCAGCAGGCACTAAACAGCTGATTATTGAAGGAAAGCGCGAAACGTGGGCAGAGCCACTTGCTGTATTACTGAAAAAGTTTCCGGCCAAGAAAAGGGTTACCGTTATTTCGTTTGACCATCAAGCATTACATGCCTTTTCACAGTTGTGTCCAGAAATTCCTGTCTATGTACTTGAACATAAAAATGCTTTTGATGCGATTAACGCCGCACGCGTGTACAACTTTAATGGAATAGATGTAAACTTCTGGACACTTAATCCGCTTGCCTATTGGTTGGCAAGGCGGCACAAATTGGAAGTCGTCGTCTATACTGTCAACAAACCGTGGCAGGCTCGACTACTTCGAAAACTCTATCCAAGTATTAGCATTACTACTGATCACCCACACCAAATGAAGTTTCTGCAAAAGCGGGTTTAGTTGTGCAGGCTACATTACATCATGTTCAGCAAGAGAATGAGTCTATACAGACATTCTATTTTCGACCAGAAACAATGATGAGGTACGTAGCTGGACAGTTTATCGAGATCACTCTGCCTCATGCAAACGCTGATGAACGTGGTATTAGGCGATGGTTTACACTTTCTTCAGCTCCTGGTCATGAACTTGTGTCAATTACGACGAGACGCGCTGAGCAGTCTAGCAGCTTCAAGCAAGTTCTGCTATCGCTAAAGACTGGGGATACACTAGAGATCAGCGAGCCTATGGGTGACTTTGTGTTGCCTATAAATCCTCAGACGCCCTTGGTCTTTGTCGCCGGTGGAATAGGAATTACGCCTTTCCACGCAATTGTTCAATCGTTACTTGATAAGAAAGAAGAACGTAACATTCAATTTCTTTACAGCGTAAAAACAGAAAGTGACCAGATATTCAGTCAAGTTTTTCAACAGTCGTTTATAGAAAAGTACTTATTTGTTGGTCAGTCCAGACTGAGCGCACAGCATATTGTTGATGTCGTACAAGGTATTGAAGGTAAACAGTTGTTTATTTCAGGCCCAGAACCGATGACAGAAGCAATTGTGGATGAGTTCAAGTCCCAATTCGGAATGACTCAGGATCAGTTAATCACTGATTACTTCCCTGGCTACCCTGCTTAGGCACTTAACGAGGGCCAATGCCGGCGGCACGTGCGGCGTTCATCTTTGCGCGAAGCGCATCGGTTTCGATTGTTGGCCAATCAAGTCTAACATCAAAACCTTGGGCACGAATTTCGGGCGCATTGCGGGCATCGGCGTGATTGCATTACCAGCTGTCCAGCCGTCTTTGCGCCATGCCTTGCCGTCCTGAACTAAGCCCGTGAGAGGATCTGAGCCATCTAGCCAAACTTCTTCATTGGGATATGGTTGAATGGTTACGGGCTTGGTGATGGTCCCGAGCTCTTCACGGTACACACCTGCTCGCATAACGATAGTTCCGCCTGTCGGAGATTTTTGGATAGCTTCCTTAAGCGTTCGAAGTGGCGTGGCTTGATTACCGACAGCGCCTGTATTACCGTTTGGCGCTACAAAGATAGCATTAGATGGGTATGGATACTGGCTTTTTATAATACCTACCGGTACGGCTGATGGATCTGAAGCACTGGAAGAGCAACAATGGTAGCACCCACAACAGCAAACAATACACCAGCTATGAGCAGTTGGACTTTTCTGCTCAACTGTGGCTTCGTTTTAGTATTTTTATTTTGAACACGCACAGGGGCTGAGCGAGGTGTTTTTGCCATTGATAGGTAACCTTTTCTTATTGTTACCGTCAGTATAGCATAAGCGCTATGCGCCCATATTTTGGTCGTCGATGTACTCGCGTATCTTAAGAGCTGCGGTCGCACCTTCGCCGGTGGCACTAGCGATTTGCATAGTGGCGCCGCTGCGAACATCGCCAGCTGCATAGATGCCTTTGATTGTTGTTTCTAGTTCGTGGTTGGTTTTGACAAGCCCAATTTCGTCGAGCTCGACCTTGCCGTCCTTAAGAAAAGCGGTGTTTGGCGATAGACCGACAAAGATAAATACACCGTCCGTTTTAAACTCAACTTTTTCGCCGATCGCTTTATTAGTGCTTACAACATGGGTCACCAAGTTATCCTTACCAACTATTTCATCAGTCGTATGCTGCATGTGGACGCTAATTTTGTCCTTATGTTTATCAAGTTCCTTTACAAGCACATCGCTGGCACGGAATGAATCACCGCGTACCAGTAGGTCAATGTGGGATGCGAAGCGCGTTAAGAAGATTGCTTCTTGAACAGCAGAATTTCCACCACCCACAACAACGAGCCGTTTGTCACGGTAAAAGGCTCCATCGCAGGTCGCACAATAATGAACACCCCGGGCATAGTATTCTTCTTCTCCAGGCACACCAATTTTCTTATAGTCGCTGCCTGTAGCAATGAGTACGGTTCGAGCCTTGATTAGTCCGCTCGTAGTATCGAGCTCTTTGTGGTCGCCTTTATCAGCAATACTGAGGACTTCGCCGAGTTCAATGACTGCTCCGAATCGTTCTGCTTGCAGACGGAGGTTCTCAGCCAAATCCAATCCAGCAATACCTTTGGGAAAACCAGGATAGTTATCTACCCAGTCAGTTATGGCGGCAAGTCCACCAATAACGCCTTTTTCAAACAAAAGTGTCGTTATGTCTTCACGAGTTGTGTACACAGCAGCACTTAACGCTGCAGGACCGGCACCTACCATGACGACGTCCCACACTTCGTGAGCAGTTGCGTCCAGGACTTCTTTGTTATCCGCCATACAAGAATCTCCAGATTAAGCTATGAAACAGCTGAGGCAAGCTTAGCGAGATTATATCCAACGACTACTTCTTTTGAGTCATCTTCTTTAGTAATGACTGTGACCGGCACGGCCAGTTGACCGCTTACTTCAAAAGCTTCTTTTTGTCGTTCAGGATGCTGGTCGAGATTTACTTCTTGGTAGTTATGGCCTTTTGCTCCGAGCCACTTTTTGACCATTACGCAGTAAGCGCACGTGTTAGTTGTAAATATCGTAATATCTTTTGCCATGACTTGTCTCCCTTAGGTTTTTTAGTTGTTTGTTTGTGAGGTTATCTTAGTATAACTAGTGCTTGTGCTTGACGTCAATACGCTATATATTGTGTTTTCGACAGCTTTTTCGGACAATCTAAGCTTATTCGCCAATTTTGACGAGCTCGATATCAAAGACCAAGTCTGCGTTGGCTGGAATGTTTGAGCCAGAAGGTGGATTTGCACCATACGCTTGAGCAGCTGGTATGAGTAAACGTCGTTTACCGCCTACCTTCATGCCTGGAACGCCATCAGTCCAACCCTTGATGACACCGCTTAAGCTAAATGCTACTGGCTGACCACTATCAAGTGAGCTTTGAAAAATCTTGCCAGTTGCAGCAACTGCACCTGTGTAGTGCGCAGTTATAGTGTCGCCTGGCTTCACTTCATCGCCGTCACCAACTTTTGTATCGATTTTCTCTAGTTCGTTAATTTTACTAACTGGAGTAAAGTCTGTAAGATCTGTTCCGGCCAAAGTATCCCCCTGTGGTTCTTGCTGTTCTGATTGATTGTTTGCTTGGTTTTCGCTTGTCTTCTTCTGCTGGTTGTCCTTATGTATTTGCCAGATCACAAGGCCACTGAAGCCTATTGATGTGAGCAAAAAAGTTACCGCCAAGACAATTGCGCCAACACGTTGGCCCATATTGTTTGCTGCCATATATCCCCTCGTTTTAGTCGTACCAATTTAGTATAGCAAGCTTTAGTCAATGGTAGAGCTAAATTCCTGCACAATTGTCGGGAAACCTTGCTGCGTATGGCGCAACAGTTTACGTTTGAGCTTCTCTGATCTGAAAGCAACATTGTCGAGTTGAGAAAGCGGCAACCAAAGAGGTGTATAAGTGTTGTCGCCACCAGCATTAATTTGACGCTCGCCAGCCTCTGGGTGCAGTACCGGTACACCAGAAATATACTCGCACAGATAGATATATTGGTCTCCGTATGGTGCTTCAGCATGTTCAATATAGACAAGCTTGTGATTAGCAGTACGCACCATTGTTTCAAAGTGGATCTCACGCAGCAAGGCATGCTCGAGACTTTCGCCTAGATGTACCTGACCACCTATCAGGATGAAGTATTGCCTGCCGAACTTGTCGCGTCGCATGACCAAAATATTATCGTCCTTGATAATAATGGCTCTTGCAGCGCGCTTCATAGAACTATATTCTTTTTACGTCTACTTTTGATTCTACTGCTTGCACAACCGTGTCAATGAAGGCATTCACCTCAGTCGTTGTCAATGTACGCTCTGGATGAGTGAGCGCTAGTCGAAAAGTCATGTGTTTTTGTGGACTCTTATCTTTATGATAAATGTCTACTGGCGACAGATTGGTACGGAAGCCTTGTTCTGCTGATAGATCAGTCACTGCTTTATCAAGCGTTTCAGCAAGCTGTCCATACGTCTGGCTTTTGTCGGTCTTGAAGCTTATGTCCTGCGTTATGCCAGGAAAACGCGACAAAGGACTATAGGTATAAAGGGTTTGTGAAGACTCGAGAAGTGGTTGCAGCATTACCTCAAACCCAGCTGTGTGGACTGGCAGTTTGAGGGCTTTTCTTACTACCGCCTTGAACTCGCCAATGATCCCGATATAATTGCCGGTCGCACGATCCGTCACCAATGCTGATCGTTGCCAGTCATATGGTTTAGTAATTTCATAGGTTGGTTCCGTTTCTATAGGAGCGAAATCAAGTGTGATGCCAAGCTGCTCTGCAGTGTATTGCAGGTAGGCGCGCGCATTAAAGTAGGCAGCACCGGCGTCTTTTGCTACCTTGCTATCATTGGCCGAAAACACGAATGACAACAACGCGTTCTCTAGTGGCAAGCCTTCGTCATTTACGCCCTGACCTTTGATGTGACTTTTGCCTAACTCAAAAATTGCAAAACTGTCGTAGCCGGCGCGAATGTTTGGATATATCTTTGTTAATAAACTAGGAGTTAGTGTCAGGCGATAGTACTGTAATTCAGGACTGAGTGCATTACTCAATTGATAGGCTTCTGTCTTATTCTGACCGGCAGATTCTAGCAGCTTACCAGATACGAAACTATACGTCACAACCTCATTAGCTCCAACTCGCGACAATATTGTTCGTAGACGCGACTTGAACTCGACATTTTCATTCTTACTAACTGCAGCCGTGCTGCGTCGTGGCAAGTGAATGTCTAGTTTATCGTAGCCCAGTAATCGTCCGACTTCTTCTACAATGTCTTCTGGAATCTCTATATCTCTTCGCCAAAACGGAGGAGTAACAATAACCGTTTCATCCTGGATCTCAACATCAAACTCTACATTCACAAGCAATGATTGGATGATCTCAGCCGATAGACTACTACCAAGTCGCTCGTTAATGAAAGTTGTTGTTACAGCAACTGGCTCCCAGGTGAACTGCGATTCTTCTGGGGCGGAGTCAAAACGTTTTCCGGCAATAGCACCAGTTTGACTGCAAATGTCAGCCACAATCTTTGATAGCACTACGGGATTTTGAAGGGGTGATTGCCCTTTGTTAAACCTTGTGACAGCATCACTGAAAATGCCGTGTCGCATACTTGTTCGGCGGATGGTATACATATCAAAATTTGCACACTCGATGACGATATTTTTTGTTGTCTGATCTACTTCTGTGGCAGCACCACCCATAACACCGGCGAGCGCTATAGCCTGTTTGTCTGTGGCAATAACAATGTCATCCTCAGTGAGAGTTACGGTTTTACCATTCAGTAATTCAAGTTTTTCGCCTCTTACCGCCATACGAGGGAATATAGTCACTGCGCCACCGCACAGTGCCTTGACCTTGTCATAGTCGAACGCATGGGTAGGTTGGGCGGTCAATTGCATATAGAAGTTGGTGGCATCAACGATATTATTGATAGGGCGACTGCCTGAACGATTGAGCCATGATTGTACTTGGACAGAACTATCGGTAGCCGTAATGTTCTCAATCACCTGCAGCATAAAGCGAGGAACTTTTGTTGGAATATCATTCTTACTTACGAGTTCAAGATTGCTTACTGTTGTCGGGGTCTCGGCATCGAGACGATACCAGGTTGGACTTTCGAACTGCTTACCAAAGATACCAGCCAACTCTCGGGCTACGCCGAGTACTCCGAAGCAATCAGGACGGTGTGTGAACATTTTGTTTTCGCAGTCAATAACCAGATCATCAAGACCATACAATTTGGCGAAAGATGCGCCTGGTTGTGCCGCTGAATCATCAATTTCGAGTATGCCATCATGGTTATCACTCAGCGCCAGCTCACTGGGACTAGCCAACATACCATTACTAACTACTCCCCTGAGCTCTCGCGCACCCAGTACAAAAGGATCGCTCGTAAAGCTGCTCG
>RXKC01000018.1 GCA_003962975.1 Candidatus Saccharimonadota bacterium | reverse complement strand
AACTCATGATCGTCTCGCCATCCAAGCGAACGACGCAATCGCTTTATCCTAAGCGCAGTTTCTTCGGCATCAAGGTTGTCATCAAAAACAATGCAGGCAATAACAAAGTGTGTGCTCGAACCCTTATCAAATTTAAAGCCCGGATCTCCTGAATCATCTATGAATACCAGCATGTATGTATTATATGGTCGTATTTAGATCAAAGCCACCGGGTAGGTCTATACTAGGCTCGCTTGCGAGCGAAGACGTAACCGAGTGTTAGTAACCCGGCAAAAGAAGCAAACAACGAACCAACGAGAGAGACAGAATTAGCGCCGGTGTTTGGTGCTCCTGCATTACCGCTACCAGACGTAGAAGGAGTGGAGGCGCCACAGACAGCACCTTCGAACTGGAAGGCACCGACAGATGGGCAAGCGTTTGGACGAGCGATTCCACGGGCGTCGGTGGTCACACCGAGTACTGAACCGCCAGCAGAAATAGCTGGAGAGCCAGGCAGAAGTGCACGGGTTGGAACGGCGCCGCCGTTGTCTTGGAGAGGACCAAGGGTAGAGTATACATTGGACACATTATGCTGATCGGTTGGAGAAGTAAACGAACCGGCACAACTGTTATCATCAAAAATATTGTGACCTAGCGAGTTAACAGAAACTACTCCTGTCCCAAGTCCACTAGCTAATGCTGTGAAATCTCCTACAGCACAGTTATTTGATACTCCATTACTTTTGTTGTTTGCCAGAAGACTATTGCCAACCGAGATTGTACTTGTGGCGGTTGTACCTGCCCCAACGCCTAACGATGCTGCATAGAAAGCTGCCGAGGCTGCTAATCCGGTTGGGTCTAGTGTACCGTCTGTCCCAGTGACAGTGACGTTATTAATGATTGTATTCACAAGTGCATCACCATTATTGGAATAAGCGTTATTGGAGAACGGCGCAGCAATTGTAGTAGTCGAATAGACATTATCAATTGTAATATTAGCAGCGTTAGCGTTGAGCGTACCAAAACCACCAAAGACGTTATCCCACAAGCCGACTGAAAGCATTACGCCAATAGTACCGCCCCCAGAAGTAGTATTTGAGATGTTTGCAATGGTAATATTTTGCAAGGATACATTTGACACCCCACCTTGCCCCTGGTTAATTAACAACGCTCCAACAACATTCGCCGAACCTACAATGTCATGTACATAAATGTCACTAAGGTTAACCGTTCTTGTACCCGAAGAAAGGGATTGCAAGAATATAGCTTCAAATTCGCCACTTGATGGCAAGGCATCGCTACCGTCTACTTCAATATTATTTATATTTAGAGTCTCATCTGTGTTAGATAAGATTGCGTAGCCGCTATACGCGATAACCTTTAAATTGCTGATGGTTGCAGATATGCCAGTACCGATTTCTATACCATTATATTGTCCATTGTCTCCATCAATTATGGTTTGGCTCATACCGGCACCGTTAATTACTATATTTTCGGTGATTACAGGCATATCTGCGGTTAGCGTCTGCGTTCCTGCCGGGATATTGATAGTATCACTTGTTCCGTATCCAGCTCCTGTTGCGGTACAGCCCGATTGGTTTGCGCCAGCATTCACAGAATCGATGGCAATAGGAAGTGTGCAACCCCCTGTTACGTTTAAAGTTGCGGCATTGGCTCGTCCGCTACCAAATGCCAGAACTGCCAAAAAAGCAAATGTCGCAAGGATGAGTTTGTTTGTTTTACTAAGACTTAGGATACTGCGCATGGGTGATTCCTGCTTGCTGTTTATGCTTGTGCTTATTTTAGCATCAGCATCGTTTTGAGGCCAAAGCATAAGCCAGAGATGACGAGCCCAGGAGTGTAGCCATTATAACAAGCAGAAGTGGTGCTGATTTTGCTCCAGTGTTTGGGGCTGCAGCGCCGCCAGCATTGGCATTAGTTGTGGTCGCTGCACATACTACACCTTCAAATTGGTAGGCGCCGACGGACGGGCATGAATTTCGGGCTACGCCACGTGCGTCTGTACTAACACCGAGAACCGATGCACCAGCTTTGATCGCTGGACTACCATCTAGAAGTGCAATGGTATCTACGGAACCACCATTGTCCTGAAGAGGACCAAGTGTCGACATAACATTAGGAACTACTGTATAGCCAGAGCAATTTGGATCATCAGTTATGTTATTACCGAGGTCGGAAGGTGTGAGATCTAAAAGCCCAGATAGTCCAAGTACCGACTTATCTCCTTTAACGCAACTGCCGATAACACCGTTCCTGGAGTTTCCGGCTATTAAACTATTTTGTGCGCTTGACCCATTGACCATATCTGGCGCAAAAGGATCAACTCTATTTACAAAGAAGGTGGGATTATTGCCCACGATAAAGTTCTGGAAGAACGTGCTAGGCTGAGACTGAGTTGTTTCATTACCGACAATCGTTGCATTAGTAAATGTCAAGACAGCACTGTCGATCGGCAGACTTGAAGTAAAACCAGCACCAGTAAGTCTGTCATCGACATTATTTGTAATGGTATTGTATGCCGCAGTTACGTTTGTGAAGTTTCGTGCACTTGCAATCCTGCCATTGAAGATGAAGCCCGAGACATAGGGCTGACTCTCAAGAGGATTACCCATTGGCTCTGCATTGACAACATTGACTTCGTTTCCAGAAATAGTTACTGCGTCTAGCGTTAGATCGGTGCCAACTTCTGCTATAGTGCCGCTATATTCACTAATGACGACACCGGCCCACTTTTCACCAGAATTGCCAGAAACCGTTGTTCGTGCCATGTGAAACTCTAGGCTATCTACATTATCTGTATCGGTCTCGTAAGGCAGAAACGCTAATATACCGGCAGATTCAGAACTGTTGCCCGTAATGACACTATCAGTGATGTCTATGGATGGAATGTCGCTAGGATCTACGGGCTGCAGTGCTATCCCGAGTCCCGCCATGTAACTATTAAAGTCACTATCAGGCATCATTCCTGGGAATGTAGTATTAACGTTGTCGGAAATAGTAGAGTTCGAAACAATAACATGTGTCGCTTGAATGTATACTCCCATTGCTGAATTATCAACTTCGACGTTATCGATAGTCACATTAGCAGAAGACAACGCAGCAATACCCGCGATAGATGCGCCAGTAATAGTAAAGTTTCTGAATACATGGTCAAGTGTGGCTTGCGGACCAGGATCTGGGTCGGCTAAGAATCCTGTATGGCCATCGGCATCTACTATCGTCATCCCCTTACCGACACCGATTATGCTGACAGATTTGTTTACTATTGCTGGTAAATCTGCAGACAGTGTAATCGTACCTGCCGGAATAGTTATAGTGTCACTCGTTCCGTAACTTGCACCCGTTGCAGTACAGCCGGATTGGTTGGCACCCGCATTTACTGAATCTATAGCAATGGGGAGTGTACAGCCGCCAGAAATATTAAGAGTTGCTGCATGAGCCCGACCACCGCTAAAAGCCAACACTGCCAGAAAAGCGAAGGCGGCTAGGATTAGTTTGTTCGTTTTAGTTAGGTTTAGAATACTGAGCATGTAGAGTTTTCCTTATATATGTATTAGCGTTACCGGTATTGTACCCCCCCCCGAATATAGAGTGCAAATTATTCTGGAAGATCATGTCTATTTCCCATGGAAACAGACCAACCATTATTTGCTTTGCAAACACTGGTTACAAAATGAGGACTTCACATGCTAACGTTCTATGAATAGAAACTCAAATTTTACACTAACCCAGTTATTGTCTAGCTCTCGTTTAGTTAGGTTTTGCAGTCTGCGCTCAAGTGCTTTTGTTTCACAAGCTATCAATACGACTGGAAAGTCGCGTTCAGTGGCCTTCTGCCACTTTTCCGACTCGGCATAGGTAATGTAGCGTCTTATACTATTTTTGATCCTCCAGTAGGGTGCACTGGCCTCATAGAAGCTCAGGAAATAGTCTGAATTGGTTAGTTTGGGCTCGTTCGAGCCACCGTTATCCTTAAACTCTTCGCTCTTTTCTAGATAAGCATCAGTCAGATCTCTTGGGAGCTTATATTTCAAGCTAGGTAGTTCGGTCTTGCTGAAGAATTGAAATTGTTTGGGAAAGTTTTGTTTGATAAACACATAGGCCTTAAAGACGTTCAGCCTGTGTTGGATATGAACGTCGTCTTTGTTCTTGTCGTAATACGCTTGCTTGAGTAGCTTTGGATCGGCAAATGGCTGCTGT
>RXKC01000025.1:20409-20734 GCA_003962975.1 Candidatus Saccharimonadota bacterium | reverse complement strand
CCGACGATATCTACATCGCCATTACCGAACGGCTCGATTATTAAGTTACTTTTCTGAATCTGAACAGTCTGCAAGTATCGCCCAGACATAATCCGTATGCGTGTATGGCCGTTAGCTAGCTGCACTGCCTTATTTATAGTCTTCACTGCATTGGCTTGAGACTTGCCGTCTTTTGAATCGTTACCTGTTGTGCTGACGAAAAGCTCTTGATAGGCTTGCTGGCCGAATCTAATATATTTGCCACCAGATGCTCCGGCGTCGTCGTCGATACCTACGTTACCAGTTTTTACACCATTTTCGGACTCCACACTGGTGGTTAAGGTTG
>RXKC01000025.1:0-20359 GCA_003962975.1 Candidatus Saccharimonadota bacterium | reverse complement strand
CCATTATGTGACTTCTTCATCTATGGTTTGATTATATATCAAAAAACATAAGCCACTTGTCTCTTACTGTAACTAAATTTTCAATAGAAGTAGTTGTCTGCTGCTAGTTCGGTAGCTGATTCGGAGCCTGTGCTGCCCAGTGACCTAGGTTCATCTGCACATTCTTGTTGGTGTCAGTGTATGTGCTGACGTTGCAGTTGGTAGTAGCGTAGCCATTGTCAGGATGAACAGAAGCGGCTCCAGAATTAGTGAAGGCGTTGAAGCTAGACGGCCGGAGGCTACCATTGTTGGCCGTGACATTGAGTGTAGCCATGCTTGAGTTTTGGAAGTCGGAGCAAAGGTATTTGACCTGCCCGCTTAATGACCGCCACCAATGCAAGTCTTCGCCAAAGTTGCCGGTGTGCGGTTTTATGAGTGTAGAGTTTAGGCCGCCGATGGTAGCTTGAACTCTTTCTTCGCCAATAAAAGTTGTGACATCGGTATTAAGGTTTTTGACCCAAAGACCCCACCATTTGCCCTGAGCATCAGTGCCACTGGGTCCAGGCTTAAGTTGAAACGCGTACTGATGTCCGACGGTCCAGTTGAAGGGGTACATTATTTGGTAGCCACCGCTCTCATTGTTATTTGCATTTATCATGCCAGGACCAGATGTTTTGCCGCCATTACTTCCCCAGAACGAAAAGTTGATAACCCGACCTCGTTGGTAGCCATTTATATAACCATTTGTTTGGAAGCCGGCATATCCATAGCCAACATTATTAGTTGAGTTGGTTACGCTAAAGGTATAGGCATAGTAATGCAGCAAACCATCATTGGTCAGGCTTATGTCAGGATCGTGGACCGGTAGCTGAGTCCATTCAATGCTCTCTAGGCCAGAACCCGAGAAGAACCAGTCGGCATATGTCCCGCCGGGGCTAGCCTTGCCTCTCTCTAATGCTTGTCCTCCGAATCGGACGAAAGCATTGCCTGAAGCTCCATTGCCTGTCCCCAGCGAGAGGTTACCTGTTCGGTTCATACTTTCGACTTCAACGGATACAGTTGGTGTAGCTGCTCGGCTGATCATAACTAATAGTGCGCCAACAGCAGATATGACCACGATGCTGACCAATATACTAATTCGACGTCGCCGAGGCTTCAGAAGCAATTTAATATAATGTTTTTTTCGATGTTTTACCACTGTTCCAAGTCTAGCATAAGCTTGATATGACTGGGGTTCCGCAAGCTGACTTGCTGGCTTTACTTCTGTTACACTGAAACAGATGATCTTTCTTGTCCTACTGATTGCACTTGCCCTAGCTGTATATGCATTCTTTCAGCTATATCCATCATTTGGTGGCAAGACGCCCAAGATAAAGAAGCAAAAATCAGCCAACTTTAAGAACGGCAAATTCGTAAATCAAATACCAACATCAATGGACATGAACTTTGCTGGCATTGTCTCGGTGTTGCGCGACCAGCTAAAGGGAGCACCAGGTCGTAAGCCTGCACGAAAACTGGTGCCGGAACGTTTGGAAACTACCAAGTCAACAAAGGCTGAACAGCCCAAGATAACCTGGTTCGGACACTCGGCCTTTCTGGTGCAGATAGGTGGCAAGAACTTATTGCTTGACCCCATGTTTGGTAGGTCACCCTCGCCGATTCCGTCATTCGGGCCACAGCGTTTTAGCGACGACTTGCCGGCAAATCCAGAAGAGTTGCCACACATAGACGCAGTGCTGATTTCGCACGATCACTACGACCACTTAGACTACGAGTCGATTAAAAAACTGAGTAATAAAGTCACTATGTTTTTTGTGCCGCTTGGCCTTGCGGCGCACCTGCAGAAATGGGGTGTGAAGCCAGAACAAATAACTGAACTAGATTGGTGGGATGAGCGTGATTTCGAGGGCTTTACCTTTGTCTGTACTCCCTCGCGCCACTTTTCTGGCCGTACTTTAACTGACCGTTTTGCAACACTCTGGTGTTCGTGGGTGATACAGTCTGACACGACAAAAGTCTTCTTTAGCGGAGATACCGGCTACGGGCCACATTTCAAACAGATAGGAAAAAAGTATGGTCCGCTTGATCTAACACTACTTGAATGTGGTCAGTATGATCCGCGTTGGTCAGCTATTCATATGTTCCCCGAGCAAACAGCCCAGGCTCACAAAGATTTACGTGGTAAGCGAATGATTCCAATGCACTGGGGAGCATTTGTTCTGTCTCTGCATGACTGGACTGACCCAGTAAAACGCGTGCTAGCTGCTGGCAAAAAAGATAAGGCTATCATAATGACGCCAAAGATTGGTGAGACCGTTGCCTTTACGGCAAAAACATACCCCACAGAGCCCTGGTGGGAAGAATACGAGCATTGACATAAGTGGATTAGTGTTTTAAGATTGTTTTCATGTTCAAGTTACAGTTCAGCTGCATTGCACCGCCAAGCCCTCGTTGACCCCGGGGCTATGCAAGTATGTAACAAATAATTTACACAAGATATACAGAACGGCCCCGCGGGTCGTTTTTTAATTGCTTTTGTATATCTCACGGAGAATGTAATGAAGAAAGATCAAACAATAGTAAAGGTTGGCACTGGCGTAGTGTCAAACTATGATCGCACTCGTATTGATCACGCAGCTATGGCCTCGATTGGGCAAGATATTGCGGCTATCGAGGGTGTGCATGTTGGTAGTAAGACGGAACGTCTGGATCACGAAGGCTCGGTGGTGCTGGTATCTTCTGGTGCTGTAACTGCTGGCAAGGAAAAGCTTGGTCTGGATACACGCCTGTTTACCGACATCCGTATGAAGCAAATGGCGGCCATGGTTGGTAACACCATGTTGTTTCAACTGTGGGAGCAAGCTACTGGAATTACCGTGGGGCATGATTTGCCTACTCATAACGACTTATCGCACCAAGAACACTGGGACAATATGGCTGGTGTAGTCGCGACCAATCTGCAATACGGTGTGCTGAGCGTCTTTAATGACGGGGATGCTCGCAGCACTGAGGAACTAGAAGAAACGGTTCGACGCAACGGCCGTGAAATGAAGCGCTTTGGAGATAATGACCAGCTTGCGGCCCAGCTGGGATTGAATCTACATGCCTTTGCAAATAGTTTGGTGACACAATCGACGCGGGTAATATTCTTAACCGATACAGATGGAGTACGTGAAGATGCGTGTTATGCAAGCAGCAGACTAAGTGCTATTGCAGCTTCTGACCTGGATGCAGTAATTGATAACTGTGTTGTTACTACCGAAACAGAAAGTAATGGCGGCATGGAATCCAAGCTGTTGGCGGCTAAAGATTTAGCACTGGCGGGCATACCAGTGAGTATTGGTGCCGGCAAAGATGCACATGCACTGCAGCGGCTGTACCAATATGACGCCAACTTTGGCACGCACATACTGGTCTAGCGTCATATAAAAAGATCGCCCACGGTGGGGCGATCTTTGTGTTTTGTCTAAAGACTGACTATTTCTTGACTTCGTTACGGCCTAGACTCTTTTTAGTCTCGGTGTACCACACGTGCTTGCGAGCAACTGGGTCATACTTTCGCAGACGCAGTTTATCGGGCGTGTTCATAGTGTTCTTTTTGGTGTAGTAATGTCGGTGTCCTGTCTCTTCAGAGACGAGTCCAACAATCTTGCGTTTATCAGTTTTCTTTGCCATATAGAAAAGTATTTTAACAGATTGTCAGGGATAATACTAGCCTTATCTTGGCTTTAACCTTACTGATGCCCAATCTTATCAATCAAGACTTGTAAATTGTGGTTTATTTCTTTGAGTAGTTGGATCATTTGATTAGCTGCACCTTCGTTCATAGCTTCTCCTTTTTACTGGTAACAATATTGTAAGGAAGTCCCGTAGAGATAACTGTAAGAATCGCTACTTTTAGATATTCTGAAGCAAAATAAAAACACCCTAGCGGGTGTTGCTGGAGCCGTCGTCGGGATTTGAACCCGAGACCCCTTCCTTACCATGGAAGTGCTCTACCCCTGAGCTACGACGGCACGACCGAAGTATTTTAACAGATTACGCTCACTTTAGGAATAGGTATTAGTTGGCATTCTCGAGCTTAGTAATGAGAGCCCTGAAAGCTTTGCCGCGGTGACTAAACTGCATTTTCATATGTCCAGACATTTCACCCATGGTCTGTGTTTGGCCATCAGGAATAACGACGCTGTCAAAGCCAAAACCATTGGTGCCGCGTGGCTCTACTATAGTGCCGGTTATTGTGCCCTGCCCGATGATATAGTTTTCGCCATCATAATAGGCTGCCAAGCAGACAATGGTTACTATGTCGTTGGCTTTTGCTAGCTTGAACAAGGAATCGTCGCCAATTGTCTTATTAAAGAATTTTATAAAGGGGCCAGGTAGTCCGTTTAAACTGGCAAGCCCCGCCGAGACATCGTCAACAATGACAGGTGATTTAATCTGCTGGTAGGCCTTGTGGGCTTTGTCTTTGACAATATGCTCTAGATCCATGCTCTGTATCTCGTCGATATCAAGGTCGTGCATTGTAAATTCCAGCGAGTCTGTTGCCATTGCTTGCAGTTCTTTAACTTTGCCAGGATTGCCGGTAACAATAGTTATCGTCTTCACAAGTTCATAATAACAAAAGGTGCTTGGTAATTAGTCACTGAATACCAATGAATCATAGATACTGGTAAACGTTTCATAGTTGTAAAAACTGACACCCTTTTTGTATTGCACAATCTCACTGGTTCGATGATTGATTAAGAACCAGGCGGGGACTAGAAACAGACTGCCGTCCATTTTACGTTGCTTAAACCCGTGCTTGTGTACTGATTCTAGCCAGTAAGGAATCTTTGTGATTGTACCTAAAGTGCTAGCTACCGACACATTTACGTCATACAGTTTATAGTATTTCATAACATCATCAGCGATGATCGGGAATTGCGGCCTTGGCTGGTGACGATCATAAATGTTCTCTTTAATGCTGGATGCATCTGACTGTACAAAAGCAACTATTCGGCAGTTAAGTTCTTTGAGGCGCTTGTGTTCTAGCGAGAGGCGATGGATAGCTAGGTTGCACCAAGGGCATCCAGAGTAGCGTAAAAAAGCTAGTAATGTATAGCCTCTAGTGTTGGCTGATAACTTAATTGTCTTACCGAAAACATCTTTAGCAGTAAAATCGGGCGCTATAGCAGGAGTATCGTCTGGATCGCTCATTACATGATTATATCAAGTGTTCTGAGATAGCTTGTGTTGTAATCTATGGTGCAGGGAGAGGGATTCGAACCCCCGAAGGCTGAGCCAAGAGATTTACAGTCTCCCGTGTTTGACCGCTTCACTATCCCTGCATATAACTGGAGCCGCCTGTCGGATTCGAACCGACGACCTACGGTTTACAAAACCGTCGCTCTAACCAACTGAGCTAAGGCGGCCCAAACGAAAGAAATTAACCTGATCAGTGTATCAAAACAGGGGTTAAATGACAACTGTTGGTTGTTGTTTTGCTATAGTTAAGTTATGAAGACTAAAAAGTTCTTAGCTATTGGTATTGTCCTGCTATTGGCGATATCTATTGGAGTTTGCGTTAGTGTTGCTAATCGCGATGATGGTTTCGAGGAGAGATTAGCTCCAAAGCCAGTCATGACTAAAGAAGAAATCCGTGAAGCATTCGGATGTGATCGCATAACGGCAGATTACAGAGAAACTGATGTCTTTTGTGGTTCAGAAATGTATTACAATGAGCCGGATAAAATTACCAAGGATGATTACTACAACAAGAATCTTAGTTGTCCGGATCGACTAGCCAAACCTAGACCAGAAGATCCTTCGATGCAAGGTGCCTATGACATTTGTGAAGATCCGAACGCGGTAGAGGTTGAGCGTCAGAAATTTATTGAACACCTCAAAGTATTGAAAACAAAAGTTCTGAATAATAGCCGCTAGGTTTTTTAAATCACGACTCGTCGTGGGCGTACGACTTTTTTGGGGCGACCCGCAGGGATGATGAGCTTTTTTTGTTTTTGCTCAATCTCGTCTGCTTCGAGCTGCATGCCTTGGTCAAGATAGGCTTTGTGAAGCAAATGGTAGGTTTCTTTGTTTGGTTCTAGCTCGGCTGCCTTGATGAGTTCTTGCAGCATTAGTTTGCTATTACCTAATTGCTCTTGCACTTTTGCGTAGGCAATGTGTCGAGCGGCTAGGCCGTCTTCAAGCTTTAAAGCTTGTTCAAAAGCAATAGCTGCTTTTTCGTAGTTCTCCGTTTCATAATAAATAAGCCCCAAGTTATGGAGGCTTGAAGGAGTTGATTCGATACTGCTGGCGATTTCAAAACAGTCGATGGCATCTTTGTATTCTTTTTGCTTGGCATACAAAATACCCAGACGGTTATAGGCAGCGGCATTGCGTTCGTCGATTTTGAGAATAGTCAGCAAAGCCTTTTCGGCGCGGAGGAAGCGGTTTTCGCGCATACCTTGATGAGCAATGTCCCAAAGTTTGCCGACTTTGTCGCTGATTTTTCGAGGGAGAGCGGATATGTCTTCGTCATCGGCTGATGAGCCACGAAGAGCAACAAACCCAAATACAAGCACTAAGATAAGTTCAAGCATTACGTCTTTATATTATACGGCACTCGAGCTGTGTTTGCTAGCAGGATGATTCTACAGAGATAAGAAGAGATCAGTTAATAATAGTTTTGCTTGCGGGTTAGCGCTCAGTCGTTGTTGCGCTTGGACGGTAGCCTGCAAACGATGTTTCCACTGTGCGGTTGCTGTGCCTTCTTTTTGGATATTCGCAACCAGCGCTGCATGACAAACTCGCTGCAGTGCTTGCAGAAATACTGCTAGGTTCTTCTGTTTCACGATTGCATCAACTTGAGCTAGTCGTAAGAAACGATTACTAGCCAAGATATTCTTAGCCTGAGCAATCTGCTCGACCAATGGATGGTCTTGATTATTGTGTAACAGTGCATCAATAAGACCAATGTAGCCATCGCTCAAATGGAAAGCTCGATCAATTTCTGTAGAGCTAAACTGCGACTGGTAGTAGTTTTGTACGGTTTCTTGAGGGAGAGCTAGAATGCGAATTTGCTGCAGCCTGGACAGGATGGTGTCTAGTAACAAGTTTCGATCGGAGACGGTAAGAATAATCAGTGTGTCTTCGGGTGGTTCTTCTAGTAATTTTAGAAAGGCGTTCTGAGCTTCTTTGCTCATGGTCTGAGCCTGCTCAATGAGGACAGCTCGACGGTACTGGTGTGTGCCTGGCACTTTAAGCTGCATTAGCTTTTGCAAAGACCGAATATCTTCGATTGGTGTGACCTGCTGGTCATGTAGCCAGGCTGTGTATGGGTGGTTATCGAGCTGCGCGGTGTTGATGCCAAGAAGTTGACTGGCAATGTATGCAGCCACAGTGCCCTTGCCAGCACCCTCGGGGCCATACAGCAAGACCGCATGTGAGGGTTTATTCAAGAAGTTTGCGACACTCTTACCTGTGGCTGTATGGAATAAAGGTTTCATACTGCAGCTTTTTGATTGAATGTAGATGGTATCGGAGCCTCAAAACGCTGTTTTTTGCCGTTTGGTAGGGTGAGCTTTAGCGAGGCGGCGTGTAAATAGACGCGGTCAGCAGGCTCGCCTTCATACAAGGTATCACCGAGGATTGGGTGACCAATTTGATGAAGATGTACGCGTAATTGGTGTGTGCGGCCAGTTTTGGGATGTAGTTCGACGAGACTGTGTGTTTCGTTGTTGGCTAGGACTTTGTAGCGGGTTACCGATGGTTTGCCATTCGGTCCAACGCGAAAGGTCTGTGGTTTTTTGGGATTGCGCTCAATGGGCATGTCGATGACAGCTTCTGCTTGAGCGGGTGTCCCCTTGACGACAGCCACGTAGACTTTGTGCGCGTTTCGATCGGCAAATTGTTTTTGTAGCCACTGCAGAGCCTTTTCATGCTTGGCACAGATCAAGAGGCCTGAAGTAACCCGGTCTAGCCGGTGTACAATACCACCACGATTATCCTCCATCCCCTTGGTGTAGGGTCTGATAAAGGTCGATACAGTCGCTTCTGGATTAAACGCACCTTTACTATGAGTCAGAACTCCCTCTGGTTTAATGACTACTAGGCAATCATCGTCTTCATATAGAATCTCTAGGTCAATCTCCGGAATTTCTTTCTCAGCTTCCGCAGCGTAATCGAGTTCGATATGGTCGCCCGCCTTTACTTTGAAAGATGGTTTATATACGGCTACTCCGTTTACACTCACCTTGCCTTGATCAAGTAGTACGTTTACAAATGAGCGGCTCAATTGCTTTGTTGTCGCTATGACCGCATCTATTCTCTTAGTCTCGTCGACTTCAAACGACTGCATATTACCCGGATACCCCTACCAATGAATAGTTAGTCAGACTTGCTTGCTTTACCAGCGCTACACCGTCCTCAACTATTCTGTCTAATTCATCTTGTTCTAATTGACCGACGAGCATTCCAAAGCCAGGAGATTCAAAACCTAGTTCGGCATGAGGATTAAGTTGTATGTAATCACCCGGTCGGGCCACGACACTTAACGGCACATACTGCACAAATGGTGCATCTGTTTCATGTACTGCAAGCGCTAGCGTGCCTGCACCCAAGAACTGATTAACAGGTAGTCCGCGGCTTTCTGGCACGACGAAACCATTGGGCAGTGCTACTTCATCAGCATCGATCAATCGGTTGCGCATAGGCAAATGAGGGGCGGTAGCAATAAATAACCCGCCCACTCTTTCGGCTCCTACAGGCTGTGGAATATCAAGCACGCTTATCGCAGCCCCACCGCTTTTTGAACTTTTGTGAGCACAGTCGAAGCCTGTGTATTCATAGCTGCCTCGGAGGCTTCTATTTTGACTATAAGTTCAGTGTCATCAACGGCAGTAAGTTTGTTCTGAAAATCAGATAAGAACTCTTGAACTTGCTGAGCCACTTCTTTCTTGAGCTCGCCGTAGCTGGTTTGACCCTTATGGTGTTCAGCAACAGCCTCAAGTGACTCACCCGACAATAAGGCGTGAATCTGTAGCAGATTACTAATGCCCGGTTGGTTTTCGAAGTCGAGGTTAACGGCACCCACATCGTCGGTAGCAGCGCTCATGATCTTTTTTGCTGCAGCTTCCGGACTGTCGTTGAGGAAAATAATTCCCTTACCTGTTTCGTCTGACTTGCTCATCTTTTTGGTGGGGTCAGCTAGGTCTTTAATGCGTAGGCCCTGATCTTTACCAAAAAACTGATGTTGTTCTTTAACGCTTGCCGGCACTGTAAACAACTCACCAAAGCGGCTGTTCAGACGCTGCGCAATATCACGAGTAAATTCCAAGTGCTGCGACTGGTCATCGCCAACTGGCACATAGGTAGCACCATATAGCAGAATATCGGCCGCCATAAGTACTGGATAGTCAAACAGTCCTACGCTAATGCGTTCGTCACCAAGTTTGCTAGACTTATCTTTAAACTGCGTCATGCGACTCATCTCACCAAATCCAGTGAATGAATTCAGGATGATTGTTAACTCAGAATGAGCGGGCACATAGCTTTGGCGGTAGATGTGTACATCTGCATTATCGAGCGGCAAGCCAGCCGCCACGAATACGCGCAGGTTGTGCATAATCTGCGCATGTAAGGTGCTGTGGTCAATGGGCGTGGTAAAGCTATGCAGATCGGGCATGAACAAGTTGACCTGATAGCTACCGGCACGTTTTTTAGTCATGTCGATCATTGGCAGCAAGGCACCAAAATAGTTACCTATGTGCAGGTCGTTATTACCACGGATCCCAGTTAAGATTACTTGTTTACTCATATCTCTTCTCCTGGTAATTATACCGTTTTTCGCTTTTAAAACCATGGCAAGCCGCAAAGCCGACCGTTCGAGGTGTACTATTAGCTCTGCCAGGCTATTTCCTGCTGGATGCGCGCAACGCTATCCAGCGGTTTGTAGTCCTCGGGCAATGTTGAACTGCCCGTTAATGTATAGTGCGTTGCAATTTCGATCAGTGTTCGCGGATCGCCAGGTGCAACTTCAATGTTGTGTGCTCGCAAAATTTGCGCAGCTTCGTTGGTATCTAATTCCATTTCGTTCTCCAGTTAGTATAGGCACGGCTCCATATAGTAGACCCGATAACCATAGATGTTGTGTTAAGTTCTAAGATTGTAATTGTGCCATTCGTGCATTGTAGAATGCACGTGGTGCGGTAAGGTCGAAAGGTACTGGTGGGTCAACAGGGCTTTGGGCATTGCTCATTTCGCTGGCGTAACCTGCCGCGGCATAGCCACTTTTCGCGAGTTCTAGGGCGTGAGCGGTACTGCGTAGTTGACCTTCTACAGATTTTTCGAATTGTCCTGCTAGGTCGTGTGCCATCTCGGCACCGTGTGCCAGGTCGACGATCATTAGACCGCCGGTAGCTTCGTACGCCTTAATGAACTCTTTTTCCCAAGCTTGTGGAGTTTGCGCGTTGGCGCCCCCTCGGTACATAAGCACCACGGGAGCGGCACCGGGGCCACGTAACTCATTTAAACGCTCTACTTCGTCGAGCGTGGCAGTAATTTCACCGCTGAGCGGGTTTTTGACAGCTAATGGGAGTGACGGGTCGAATAAAGCGACCTCACTCTTGAAGTCTAGTTCGTCGTTACGACCACCAAACCACCCGAGCATGAGAAGTTTGCCGTAGCGCTGTACGTGACCGGGTAGCCCGATCTCTGCTGCGCCTTGGCCGTAGCGATTTGCTTGATCAACCATGAAAGCGTAGGTCGCAACGGGTGCGGTTGTTTCTTCTCCCCACCAGCTTTCTGGGTTGCTGCGGGGTTTCCAGAAACACTGCCGTTGACCACGCAGGTCGCCGTCCTGTGGCCGCGATTCGGCTGCGATCTGTTCAGCTTCAAGCGCGGTAATATCAAAGTGAGCTTCTACCAGTGAGCAGGCTCCGTTTAGGTTAACGCAGCCATCCATTTTTCCTGAAAGAATCAGACTGGCGGCTTGTCGATTGATAGCAACCTGAAGTTCTCCGGCTCTTTCAAGTGGAAAGCGCTCTGCGAGTTCGATGGTGCTGGATTGTTGTAGTGGTTGTTGCATAGTGTGTGCCTATTTATGTACTAATGTTAATGAATGTCTCAATAGCATTAGGCAAAATAGGCGTGATGATCGGGTCGTTGTAGTGGTACACGTCCTACCATTGCGGCGGGATCGTCTGCGCCTTTGTGTACGATTGGAATATGCTGAACTTCCCTTGCTTCAGTTACCGGTTCTGTCTCTACTGCAGCTGCTAGAACATCTGCTCCAGCTGGTAAGCCACGGCGGGGTTCGTCCCGCGCTTCACCTAGTGATGGTACTCTTGGTCGTTCCATTGTTGTCTTCTCCTCTTTTGACATTAAAAAAACCGCCTGCTGGCGGTTTGCTGATCTTCTTTTGTGTAACTTATTGGTAAATAGAAGCAAAGCGCCATGCATATGACGGTGTAAACCAGAAGAAATAAAACTGATTCATAGCTTTACGTACCATAACGTACCTACCATACTCCCCAAGCGCGGGCCTGTCAAATGATAATTGCATAAATACTATAAAGATTGTAAAATACTATTATGGATACGCTTACTTCTGTTCAAGTTGCCGAGAGCATACCTGGCAGCCTAGCGCCGGGCGGCACTGAGGCCCAAACCGTCAAAGTTTGTGGCTCTGCATGTATAGACCGTGACGCGGTTGCATTAGCCTTGAGGCAAGCAGGGGTTGCTGTACAGCAAGACGGTTGCCACGGCACACGTGGTGGCTGCAGTCAGAACGGTATACTTTTTGAAGGCACGTACGCTACTGTGCCCGTTCGCGAAGAAACAGGTATAGTCCCTACTGAAGTCGTAGTGGTGCTAGCCCCTCTAACGCCGCCGCGTAAGTAGTTTGCTAATCCCAAAAGCTAGAGCAAGCATGATGAGCGCGTGAGCGATTGCTCGCAGCAGACCATAGCCGTTACCTACGATGATTGTCGTGGCTATCAGTAACATGTAGCCAGCTAAACGAAGTTTGTCTGTATGGGCAAGAAGAAGGATGCCGATAGTGCTTGGCAGGAATATCCAGAGATCAGAGGCGCGTATAAATGAATCAGGCATCGGTTACTATGGTAGCAATAAAGGGAGTAAACAAAAAAAGAGCCGAAGCTCTTTTTTTGGTGTGCGTTGTTTTGATTAACGCTTGGTGAACTGGCGTTGCTTACGGGCGCCTTTAAGACCGAACTTCTTGCGTTCTTTTTCGCGTGGGTCACGACCCAGCATATCAGCACGCTTGAGAGTTTGCTTATAGTCTTCGTTAACAGCGACGAGTGACTTAGCAAGTGCTAATCGAATAGCAGCTGCCTGGCCGCTCATACCACCGCCTGAGACGATGACAGTCGCATCGAACTTGCCATTTTGTTCAAGAACATTGAATGGTCGTTGTAGTTCGAAAAGCAGTGACTTGCTGCCAGCGAAATACTCTTCAGCAGTCCTGCTGTTAATAGTAATGGCACCTTTACCGCTTGTCAGTCGTACTCGAGCAGTTACGCTCTTGCGACGACCGAGTGCGTAAAAGTAATTGCCAGCCTTTTTGGTTGCAGTTTCAGCCATTATTTACCTTCCTTTTCTGTCTTGGCGGCAGACTTCAGAGTGTATACCTCTGGAGCCTGGGCAGCGTGATTGTGTTCACTGCCACCGTACACTTTGAGTCGAGCCAAGCGGCCTGGGCGTAGTTTGTTAGCTGGGATCATGCCGCGAATAGCGTGTTCGATGACCTCGGCTACATCTTTATCCATTTGCTCAGTAAGTGTGCGAGTTTTAAGGCCACCAGGAAAACCACTATGACGGTAGTATTTTTTGTCAGCAAGCTTATTACCGGTTACAACTAGGTTGTCAGCGTTAATGACAATAACGTAATCGCCAGTATCAACGTGGGGAGTAAAGGTTGGCTTGCCTTTGCCAGTTAGCAGAGTTGCAACTTCTGTTGCGAGTCGGCCAAGTGGTGCAGTGCTGGCGTCAACAACGTACCACTTTCGGGTTACGTCGGCTGGCTTAGCGCTAAATGTTTTTGCTTGACTCATTATTTCTTCTCCTTGGCTGCAGGTTTAGCGGCCGGCTTTTTAGCAACTGGTTTCGCAGGTGCAGCAGGCTTGGCTTCAGTTTTTGCAGCCGCTTTGGCGACAGGTGCGCCGTGTAGATCATCAACAAAGCTTACACGTGCCATCTGGGCGTTGTCGCCGCGACGAGCGTCTAGCTTTTCGATGCGGACGTGTCCACTGGTTCGACCGGTAAGCTTAGGTGCGATTTGATCGACAAGCTTATGGCCGCTTTCTACAGTTTGTAGTCCAGCAATCACCTGTCGACGATTGTGGAGGTCACCCTTTTTAGCTTTGGTGATCAGCTTTTCTATATATGGTACGAGTTCTTTGGCTTTCGGGAGAGTAGTCTTGATTGACTCGTCACGAATGAACGACTCAGCCAGGCTTTTGATCAGCGCTCGGCGTTGATCGGTCTCGCGTCCAAATTTACGACCTTGATAACCGTGTCGATGCATCTTACAGCTCCAACTCGCTCATCTTATCTTTGACTTCGTCCAAAGCTTTGCTGCCAAAGCCTTTAAGATCACGAAGCTCAGCATCGCTCAGGCTAAATAGATCCTTGAGAGTGTGAATTTCGTTATTGATCAAAGCATTGGTAGTACGAGCTGAAAGATTAAGATCTTCAATAGAAGTCATCAGTTCAGCAGGTTCATCGCTGAGGTCGCCAGTTGCTTCGCTTGTAGCAGTGGTTGTGCTAAGCGGAGCAGCGGCTTCGACGCGAGTCTGGCCAGCAAGTGCAGTGTATTGGTTAACCAAGATAGCAGCTGCCTCTTCAAAAGCGTCACGTGGTGTGATGGTTTCGTCGGTGTCGATAGTGATAGACAAACGGTCGAGGTCGGTCATTTGACCCACGCGAGTGTTCTCTACCTTGTATCGTACACGGAGAACAGGACTGAAGACTGCATCAAGTGCGATCATGTCGCTATTCTTCTTCTGTGAAGATTCGTCGATAGTGCGGTAACCGCGGCCAGTTTCGACAACGAGGTCAACGGTGAATTTTGCTTTGTCATCATCAAGTGTTGCGATGACGTGATTTGGGTTAGCAACTTCAACATCAGCGTTCAAGGCGATGTCTTTAGCAGTAACTGTTCCCTTGCCGCTTTTAGTGATGCGAAGCTTTTGTGGCTCGTCGCTAAAGACGCGGAAACGAATGCCACGTAGGTTAAGCATGATGTCGACGACATCTTCTTTTACGCCCTTAACGGTGGTGAACTCGTGGGTTGCGCCTTCGATTTTGAATGAAGTAACTGCAGCGCCAGCAATGCTTGAAAGCAATACGCGGCGGAGTGAGTTACCAAGTGTCATACCGTAGCCGGTATGTAGTGGCTCAATAACGAAAGTCGCTGAGCTCTTACCGTGGTCGTCAATATTGACGAGGGCTGGTGTGTGAATGGTTTTTGACATTAGTGCCGCCTCCCTTAGCGTGAGTAGTATTCTACGATTAGTTGCTCATTGATATCTGGTTCGGCTTCTTCGCGAGTTGGAACACCAGTGACTGAAATTTCAAACTTCTTGCGATCTGCTTTGAGCCATCCAGGAGTAGCGTCTGGGTTTGCAGGGCTAACTTCATCAATACGTTTGAAGTACTGATTAGATTTGCTGCTATCGCGCAGGACGATCTTGTCGCCAGCTGACAAACGAATTGATGGAATATCGACTCGTCGGCCGTTTAGCGTGAAGTGTCCGTGAGTAACAAGCTGACGAGCAGCACGTCGGCTTGGAGCCAGACCGCTACGGTAAACAGCGTTATCAAGACGTCGTTCAAGTAACTGCAGCAAGATTGTGCCAGACTGACCCTCTTTACGAGTGGCTTCAGCCATAAGGTTACTAAATTGCTTCTCGAGTAGACCGTACAAGCGCTTTACCTTCTGCTTTTCACGCAGTTGGAGGCTATATTGGCTTGGTTTGTTACGCATGCCACGGCTGTTAGCAGCCTGTCCAGGCATGGTTGTGCGCTTTAGAAGTGCCTTGTGAGCTTTTGGATGAAGAGCATAGCCTTCACGTCGGCTCATCTTAACGATAGATTGTGTATCTCGTGCCATAGTTTATACCCTTCGAGCTTTCTTAGGTCGTACGCCACCGTGAGCGACACCGGTTACATCACGAATGCTCTCGACAGCGATGCCAAGTGTATTGAGGGTTCGTACAGCTGAGTCTCGGCCAAGGCCAACACCCTTTACGAACACATCTGCTTTGCTAAAGCCGTACTGCTGCTTAGCAGCGTTACCAGCTTTTTCGCAGGCGATTTGGGCTGCGTATGCAGTACCCTTTTTGCTGCCTCGGAAACCGCAAGCGCCAGAGCTGCTGGCTGTTAATGCGCCACCCTGAGGATCAGTAAAGCTAATGATAGTATTGTTGAAGCTGGCGTAAATGTGAACCTGACCAGTTGGTACAGATCGCTTTGCCTTCTTCTTTTTTGGAGTAGTAGTCGTTGCTTCTGCCATGATAATCCTTAAGTCTTAGACGCTACTTTCTTAGCGGTACCACCGACAGTTACTTTTTTACCGCGCCTGGTTCGGGCGTTGGTTTTGGTACGCTGACCACGACTTGGCAGACTCTGTTTGTGGCGAAGGCCACGGTATGAGTTGATATCCTTAAGTCGCTTGATGTTGGTGCTTACAATTCGCTGAAGTTCACCCTCGACAGTCAACTTGTCGTTGATGATGTCCTGGATGCCAGAAATCTCGGCATCAGTCAGGTTCTTTACGCGAACGGTTGGCTCAACCTTAGCAGCAGCGAGGATGTCGAGGCTGGTCTTAGGACCAATGCCGTAGACATAGGTAAGTGCAATCTGCACTTGTTTTTCACTTGGGATAGTTACACCCGAAATTCGTGCCATACTTCTAACCCTGCCTTTGCTTATGCTTTGGCTTTAATTTGTTGATAACGTAGATCCGGCCTTTGCGGCGGACTATCTTGTCGTCAGGACTAATTTTCTTGACGCTAGCACGTACTTTCATACGGATTATGCTCCTTTCAGGGGCGATAACACACTGCCTTAAATTTGATGAATTGTTCCTAGACTGCTCAGTAAGATGGTACATACAACCGGGTTACTGCAAATTTGCTTTGGCCCTTACCGTGTACACTCTTACTGTTAGTCTAGGATTTGCGATAGGTGATGCGACCCTTACTGAGATCGTAAGGAGTCAACTCGACCGTAACGCTGTCACCCGGCACAATTCGGATATAATGCTTCCGCATTTTGCCGGCAACGTGAGCTATAATCTTATGACCGTTTTCAAGTTCGACACGAAACTGAGTCCCCGGTAGAGTCTCTACAATGGTTCCCGTAAGTTCGATTACTTCCTTGTTTACTGCCATAAATATAACTAATAGACAATTATAGCAGCCTCAACCCCTGTTTGTAAAGGGTTATACGATCTATTTTTTGCGCCTGATTGCTGGCAGTGAAAAACGACGTTTCTTAACAGGTGCTTCTTCTGAGTCAGTAAAGAAATCGTCCTGTGAATATTGGTCATAAGTTGCCATGAGTGCTCGAGATTCAATCTGACGCAGGGTTTCGAGGGCGACGGATACCAAGATGAGAATACTGGTACCGCCGAGTGAGATATTGCTGGTAAGGAACTTCTGGCCAACAATTGGCAGTAGTGCCAAGAAGCCAAGTGCGAGAGCTCCAAACAGTGTAAGTCGGTTCACTACCTTTCCAAGATACTTTTCGGTTTGAGTACCGGCACGAACACCCTCGATGAAGCCGCCCTGCTTTTGTAGGCTTTCGGCTATTTCTTTGGTGTTAAAAGCGATGTTGGTATAGAAGAAGGTGAAGAGGAATACGAGGAAGAAGTAAACGATTGGGTATAGGTACGGTTCCCAGCCTGGTTGCTGGAAAGTTTGTGCAGATGGTGTTTGGAACAAATTAACAAGTTTGGTTCCGAGCTCCTGGAGACGCTCACTGTTCGAACCGGTCATGATCTGACCAGCAAAACTTGGGACACTCAAGAAAGCTACGGCAAAGATGATAGGCACTACACCGGCTGTAATTAGCTTAACTGGTAGGACGGTAGTGACACCGCCGTATGTGCGGTTCCCTTGAATACGCTTAGCGTAGTTAACGGTCAGACGACGCTGGGCTTCATTGAGCTTCACTATCAGAATAGTGACGAGCGTGACAATAACAATAATAAGTAGGCTAAACAAAAGACCGCGGCGATCGATCGGCAATTGTTGGCCAAGGATATTCCATTTTTCGTTTTCGTTGACAACGCTACTAACTAGCTGACCTACGGTTTGTGGCAAAGTACTCACAATACCAACGGTTATAAGTAAGGAAATACCGTTACCAACGCCCTCTTCGGTTATAAGTTCACCGAGCCACATTAGAATCATGGCGCCTCCAGTGAGGGCGGCTACCATGAGCACCCATTGCATGAACGAAGTATTCGCAGTGATGTCGCCCAAACCACCGAAGCTGGCTGCAGTTTGTCGAACGAGGTAAATTGCACCAATAGACTGCATGATGGCCAGTGGGAATGAAAGCAGTCGGGTGTACTGGTTAATCTTCTTGCGGCCAAATTCACCTTCTTTGTTGAGGGCTTCGAGCTTTGGAATAGCCTTTGTCAGCAACTGCATAATAATTGAGGCGTTAATGTATGGACCAAGCCCAACAAGCATAATCGAGAAGTTGGCTAGCGCCCCACCAGAAAGAACGTTAATAAAGCTAAATAGCTGTGGGCTGTCTTGAGAGGTAAAAATGCTTTCGAGAATTTGCTTGAGGGTTTGAGGATCAGCCAGTGGTACGGGAATGTGAGCTAAGATACGGAAAACGAATAGCATACCAATAACAGCAAGCAAACGCTTGCGCATGTCGGCACTTTTTAGTGAACTCCAGATTGTTTTCCAACTCATACTTTTGATTACCTTCACACAAGTATAACAGTTAATGGTAGTTTTGCGAGCCCAGGATAATTGTAATTTTGTATAACCGGCAATATACTTACGCTTATGGATAATTCACAAGACAACAACCAATCGTTCGGCCCAAATCAAAACCAAACACAAGACTCTTTACAGGATCCTGCGGGTCCACCACCGCAGCTGGATGCAACACCTCCGCCCACAGTAATTAGCCCGGAGCCGATGAAGTCCGGTTCAAAATCTAAGGTACTTGTTTTCGTAGCCGTATTCATTTTGGTCCTTGGATTAGGTTTTGCCGGGTATTTCCTTACGAAGAAAGATACCCCACAAGCAAATAATGGTGCGCCTACTAATTCGAATCAGAATACGGGTACAAAATCACTGTCAGAAATTATTGCCAGCATCAGTACTGAGATGCCAAAGATTAACGAAGACCTTGAAAAGGAAGAAATTAACACTGAATCCAACAGCTTTAAAGTTATAGAGTATCGCAACAAAGAAGACTACGTTTCTGGCGTATTGGCAGAGCCAGCGAACTCGATTTACTTTGAGAACACTAAACTTGATGGTGTTGCTCGAGCCAACCAGGGCCAAGCCGAAAATAAGCTGATCGTTGATACGATAAAAGCAAATGGCTTCATTGAGAGTAAAGAAAATCTTGGTGTCGATTACGACAGCTCCGATATACCACTGAATGTAATTTTCACTAACAGTGAATTCGTCTGCCAAGTAAGTCAACTGGATAAAGGTTTGCTAGACATAGGTTTGGGTTGTATTGCTAAAAGTAAGCTGACTGAACAGCTAGCCATGATTGACGAGTACTACACGGCAATTAGTGAAGGAAAACCAGAAACTGGTAGTAAGAACATTATTTATACATCGCCAACTCGTAAGGACAGTCAGACTGCCGGCTACAAGATTGGCAAAATCGGTGGACAGGTACCACAAGGCTCAGGTGGTGCATACTACCTGTACTACGGTAAGGACAAGACATGGAAAGTGGCTGCCTCTATTCAATGGGAGCTTGCATGTAATGACTTCGCCGGCAATGCCGATGCTATCCTTGCCTACAAGGGTGAAGAATGTTTTTCAGCAGATGGCACAACGAAGAGTAAGTTCTAGTAGCCAGACTACGAGACCATACAAAAAGCCGCTCGGATGAGCGGCTTTTCTTTTACCCGATAGTCGGTTCTATTTGTCGGCTTTTTTGCCTTTTTCGGTACGAGTTTTTGGTCGTCCAACCTGTGGAACAGCCTTAAATGAACCGCCAGCCTTTTCTACGGCTTTGATGGCAGTAGCACTTGCACCTTGCAAGCTAATAGCGTGCTTCTTGGTAACTTCGCCTTTCACAACCAACTTAACTTGCGTGTGGGCGTTACTTACTAAGCCAGCCTCTGCAAGGGTAGCATTTGTAATGGTTGCACCTAATGCGTCGAGTTGACCAGTCTGAACATTCTCAACTACTGGCTTATGAGATTTGAAACCACGGAGTTTTGGAAAACGCTGGATGAGTGGGTTCTGTCCACCTTCAAAACCAGCTTTGGCGCTATAACCTGTGCGTGACTTTTGTCCTTTAGTACCACGGCCAGCAGTTTTACCCTGCCCGGCTGAAATACCACGACCAACACGCTTGGTAGCTTTTTTGCCTGTGATATTGAGTTTATCGTAGCTCATTATTTAGCCTCCGTTTTTTCGGCAGCTTTAGCGGGAGCTGGAACTGCCTTAGCGGCTTTCTTTGCTTCTGATTTAGCTACGGCACTTTTAGTCACCCAGTTTTTGGCTGGCTGAATGCTTTGCATTGCTGCAAGAGTAGCGTATGCGGTGTTGGTCTTGTTAGTTGAGCCGAGTGATTTGCTGAGAGCATTCTTTACGCCGGCAACTTCGAGAACAGTACGCACAACACCACCGGCAATAAGACCAGTACCAGGTGCAGCAGGCTTGATGAGGATATTAGCCCCACCGACCTTTGCACTTGATTCGTGTGGCAGTGTGTCTTTGTAAAGATGCACGGTAATCATGTTCTTTTTGGCAACGTCCATAGCTTTGGCAACAGCACTGGTAACGTCAGCACCTTTGGCTGAACCAATACCAATTTTGTTTTTGCGATCACCTACAACGGCGAGAGCGCGGAAGCGGAAACGTCGACCACCTTTTACTACGCGGGCAACACGGTCGATATTAACAATTCTTTCGTCAAATAGCTTCTCTTCTGGTGCTTGGTCGCGTGCAGGACGACGATTGTTGCCACCAGGGCGTCCGCCTTGGCGGTTCTGTTGGCCACCACGTTGCTGTGGGCCAGCTTGTGCTGGAGCAGCGGCTGGTGCGGCGGTTTGAGTAGGTTGAGTATCAGCCATATTAGAACTCCAGTCCATTCTTACGAGCAGCATCGGCTAGTGCCTGCATGCGGCCATGATATAAACGACCATTGCGAT
>RXKC01000005.1:140320-146579 GCA_003962975.1 Candidatus Saccharimonadota bacterium | reverse complement strand
TAACTTAATAATCGAGCCGTTCGGTAATGGCGATGTAGATATCGTCGGGGCAATTCCAGAGTATGTTAATGGTGTCGGTAATTGGGAATATGTACAACATGGCATATACAAACATAACCTAGGCAGAAGCGATAACGTCCCAGGTGGCTCAAACACTATTTATAATGGAAACGGTGACCAATGGTGGTCGTACAACACAATATTTAGTCTATTAAGTCGTAACACCAAGAACAGTCTTCCGGGTGTAAAAATAGAAAACCAATGGCTTACAGGTTTCTCGGAAGTCTACGTAGCAACTGACGACAACCAACCGCCGGACGCTCCTCTGTATATCGGCGGGGGTTGGTCGACCATTGATCTGTTAAACGTAGATAATGTTTCGATTCAAAGTGTAGCTAATTCTAAGCTTAAACTCTCATATGGCAACAGTAACGTTTCAATCAGGAACAGTAGCCGCATCAACATAGAAAATACTGAAATCATCGGTGGTAACTACGGTATATACGCAATTGATTCTTCTCATTTGAACTTTAAGGACAACCGAATGAAAGGTAAATTCGGTCGGACATGGACGTATACGGATGTAAAAAATTATCCGGCCTCGATGGAGAATGCGGCTATCATAGTGCGCGCTACTGTAAAGGATATTAGTAATGTAAACACCGAAGGCAATACCATAACAGGCTATTGGGCGGGCATTTACTACCAGACTTTCGACAATATGCTCGACCCGAACTATCCCAATAAATATTTCAACAGAAATTCTGTAATTGCCGACAATACACTGTATGACAACGGCGTGGGTCTAGAGACAGAGGCCTACCTTGAAAACCTTATTGTCAAAGGCAATGTTGTCTATGATGCTGGTGAGACCTATTCTCCTGCACCGGTACGGGGCGGACCAGTGTATGTATACGAAAATCTATTTTATGCTGACAGAACTGGCTACGACGTTCTTGGCGAGGCAGAGACCAAACCAGGTGGAGCAATAAAGTTAAACAATGATCACGTCGCACCAGTAGAAAATCTACACGTCTACCATAATACGCTTATGTACACTGGGGTCGATACAAACGCGATGAAAACTGTTCATAGCACAGAAAATCCCTTGGTCCTTACGAAGAATGTATCCTTCACTAACAACATCTTTTATTCTATGCAGGGTAACCTTATTAGGGGTACCGGACGAGCACAAGACCAAATAGAATTTGACGGCAACTTGTTCTATAGTCCGGTTGCGAGCCCAAAGAGATACTTCTCCTGGAACTCGTTTTACGACCAAAACGGAACAGCTCATAATTTCTCTAGCCTAGCTAGTATAATCAGCGCCGGTAAAATGCCATCGCAGTGGCAAGGCAATGCAGAAGGGAATCCTGCATTCAACTGCATCGATCCGGCAAATGCCAGCTGCTTCAAACCAACTGCATCAATGAGCACACCGTCCAACAAGCAACCTATCCCAAGCAACTTTCCAGAGAGCGCGCGACTAAACAGTCGTACGCGCCTTGGTGCAAGGGAATAGATACAAAGAGTACGTGGAAGACGGCATTTCGCCCTGTGCTCAGAATAAATTCTTGCGCGCATAGCTCATGAACGAACCACGATCTCACTCACTGCGTTCGTGGATCGTGGTCGTTTCATACATCTGCCAAATAAAAAGGCCCATCCTTTGGATGAGCTTTTTTATTTGGCAGGAGATACAGTACGATTATAGAACTTTAATAGGGGTGGAAGCGGAAAGAAATAATGTAAAAAGCACATTGCTAGACAAAGATAAAAAAGGTCTATATTATCCTGTTTCTACACTACCAAATAGGGAGTATAGTTAAATATATGAAAGTATCCAACAAATCGCTTTGGACGACCGTAACAATTGGTTCATCTGTTGGACTTATTGCATCATTAATTCAAACAATTGAACGAATAAATAGTGCTCTAAACCCAAAAGTAGCTTTAAGTTGTGACCTGAATTCAATATTCAGCTGCACTAATGTCTTTAATGCTTGGCAATCACGTGTTTTTGGTTTTTCCAATTCACTAATATGTATGATCTTCTTTGCGACTACTGCCGGGCTAGCGCTTGCAGCGCTTACTGGTAGCAAACTTAACTTAAAGTTGCGATACGTTTTCCAATTTTTCTCAGTTTTTTTCCTTGCTTTTGGAGCTTGGTATTTATGGCAAAGCACATTCCGTATTGGCTACATTTGTATTTTCTGCATATTTTGCTACAGCGCAGTTATCGCTATGAACTGGGCATGGTTTAGGATTAACTACAAAGATTACAAGTTAAGTAAGAATATGAAGACAAAAATCCAACAATTTGTAGACAACGGTGGAGATATATTTATCGCCATCATTTGGGCAATAGTCATTGCTGCAATGATTATCTTCAAGTTCTGGTAAGTGGCCTCGAATTAGCAGTAATAAAGACTTGGCTGTCTTTTTCGTGATATTTACAGCTATTCAGACAACCTAAACTCGTATCAATTATGTAAGAATAATGGGGGACTGGGTGAATGGAATCGAACTTTTTTGTAGCAAAAAAGTCTACAACTCAATCTGTAGACTTTGTAAAAATAACGTGGCAGCAGTTACAGTACGACTATAGAACTTTAATAGGGGTGACTGCTGACAAAAGTGATGTAAAAATACCATCAAATAATAACACCGAGGAGCAGAAAAATGTTTAGACATTGGCGCCTCTCAAAATCGTTAGCCAGTGAGCTATTAAGCTCTGCGCTGCACTCGGAAACTACATTCTACCGCTCATTTCAACGTGACCTTAAACTTGCAACTCGTGAGGTTATTATTGAAAGCCCATTCATTGCGTGCAAAAGAACGGATACACTTCTGCCTGTCTTCAGGAGATTAACCAGAAAAGGTGTAAGGGTACGCATCAACACGCGCAATCCGAGGCATCATGATCGAGAATTACAGATCCAAGCATGGCAATCTATAAAGCAACTCAGAGGAGTAGGGGTAAAAGTTAAATTTTATGATGACATGCGTCACCGCAAGTTAGCAGTCATAGATAAAACAATACTATGGGAAGGGAGTCTGAATATACTTTCTCAAAGCTACAGTAAAGAAGTGATGCGACGAACAGTGTCTAAGGAATTAGCCAATCAAATGATTAAATTTACCCGCATTACAAATTGGAGATAACCTGCTTGACATACCCCCTAGGGGTACTATACTTAAGTTATGATATCTGACTTAAAACAACGCGCAATGCACCGAGCTAAGATTCTTGAAGGTCAAATGCGTGGTGTTCAAAAGATGATTGAGAACGAAGAGTATTGCATGGATATACTGACCCAGAGCCTTGCTATACAAAAATCAATCAGCTCATTAAATAAACTCGTACTCGAGAACCATATAAGAACACACATTAAAGAAAGCTTAGATTCCAGCTCAAAAGTTGAACAAGAAAAAGCCATAGACGAACTATTATCGCTCTATGAGCTAACAAATGTGAGAGGTAAATAATCTTGAAACTAATAACAGCTATTAAAAACACATTTGCCTTACTAGCTGTTATTATGCTTACCTCGATTAGTTTTTCAGGACATACGTTAGCAATGACGTCAATGTCAGACGAAATGAACGGTATGCAACATGAATCGAGTGACGTAGTTAACTGTGCCACTCTCTGCCGCACTGCTATTGTAGACAAAAAAGAATACCTTGTTGATAGTGATAAAGATAACGAAGATGATACAAAGCCAATAATCCCATTCCATCTACATGGCCAGTCGCTACAGACCGATAACAAAACTATATCGCAGCAACTTTATAGAGCAGAGGTAAAACCTCCTCCAAAGATACCAATCTATATTTTGTACAGCGTTTTCCGAGTGTAGGATATGCCTGTTTAACGAAGCAGCATTAACATAAATTTGGAGAAACTATGAAAAAGAGCAAGAACAACATAATCACTCTCGCTATCGTCGCAATTGTAGCGGTAGCAGCTGTAAGTATTTTTGCTATCACAAATAATAACGATGAAATGATGAATGACAATATGATGAGTAACAATAACTCATCTCAACAAGATGCAAATAGCCTTGTAGATAAAAACTCAAATGATTACAAAATGTACAGCGAACTCACAGGCGATGACTACGACCGAATGTTTATCGCCAATATGATTGAACATCATAAGGGTGCGGTGGATATGGCCAAGCTAGCTCAAACCAATGCCAAGCATCAAGAGCTGAAGGATATGGCCAACGACATCATCACAGCTCAGACTAAAGAAATCACGGACATGGAAACATGGCAGAAGGGCTGGGGCTATCCGAGCAGTAGTGGCGAAATGATGATGGATCACTCCGCTATGGGGATGATGGCCGACATGGGTCAGATGACTGAAGAATTAAAAGGTCTCACTGGCGATGCATTCGACAAAGCATTTCTATCTTCAATGATTGAGCATCATCAGTCGGCTATTAACATGGCTTACCCTGGACAGACAAATGCCAAGCACGATGAAATAAAACAGCTGACCAAAGCAATCGTAGATGCTCAAAGTAGTGAGATATCTCAAATGAAACAGTGGCAAAAAGACTGGGGCTACTAAAAGAACATGGATCACTCGCACCACACACACAATCACACTGAACATGAGGAGCACGATAAACACGCTGGGCATTCAGTAGCTATGTTCAAAGATAAGTTCTGGCTATCTCTGCTGCTGACAATACCTGTGCTTGTATATTCCGAGATGATACAGCACTGGCTGAACTTCACACCGCCTAGTTTTCCTGGCTCTCAGTATGTGCCGTTCGTATTCAGTACCATCATCTTTTTCTATGGCGGTTTAGTGTTCATAAAAAGTGCGTGGGGCGAACTAAAGGCCAAATTGCCAGGCATGATGACCCTTATCAGCCTGGCAATCATTACGGCATATGCCTATAGCGTTGCAACTCAGTTCTTCATAGAGGGCGATGGCTTCTTCTGGGAGCTAGCAACCCTAGTAACAATTATGTTACTAGGGCATTGGCTAGAAATGGCATCAGTTGCTAGGGCTGAGAATGCCCTGGATGCTATATCTAAGCTTCTACCCGACGAAGCCGAGAAGCTAGTCAAAGGCAAACCAGTTACAGTATTAGTTAGCGAATTAAGCGTTGGGGACCTTGTATTGGTCAGGCCGGGTACAAGAATACCTATTGATGGAATAATAACAGATGGTACAACATCAGTAGATGAAGCTGCTATCACCGGAGAATCAAAGCCTGTGACTAAAGCCCAAGACGATGAGGTAATTGCAGGTACAGTCAATCAAGATGGTTCAATTACTGTACGAGTTACTAAGATCGGGGGCGACACTGCCCTGGCTGGAATTATGCGCCTAGTTGCAGAGGCACAAAGCTCAAAATCCAATGTGCAGGTTCTTGCAGATAAAGCAGCTTTTTACCTGACTTTCATCGCAATAATTACCGCCATAGCTACGTTTATTTACTGGCTAATCACAAAAGATGCGGGCTTTGCTCTTGAGCGTAGCGTTACGGTCTTGATTATAGCTTGTCCTCACGCACTAGGTCTGGCGATTCCATTGGTTGTTTCAATATCGACTGCATTATCGGCGAAAAACGGCTTACTGGTACGCAAAAGATTAGCCCTTGAATCAGCTCGAAAACTAGATTGGGTACTTTTTGATAAAACAGGCACTCTGACAAAAGGTGAGCATGGCGTTACAGATATATGGACTACAAAAGGACATAGTAAAGAAGATATTCTGCACCTAACCGCGAGTCTTGAACAGAATAGTGAGCACATAGTAGGTAAAGGTATAGTAAGAAAAGCAGAAGAAGATCACGTTCACCTTGATAAGGTTACCAACTTTAAGGCTCTGCCTGGCTTAGGTGTACAAGGCACATTGCACGCTAACGAAGTGTATATAGCTGCCAGTTACCGGTATATCGAAGAAAACAAACTTAGTGTTCCTGCGGATATTGCCAAAGCAGTAAAACAAGCTGCGAAAGAGGGTAAGACTGAAGTATATTTGATTACCAATAAGCAGGTTATCGGTGCGTTAGGTTTAGCTGACATAGTTCGCGACGAATCAAAGCAGACAATCGCTACGCTTAAGGGAATGGGCTTAAAGACAGCCATGATAACCGGTGACTCCGACGAAGTAGCATCCTATGTATCGAAACAGCTTGGCCTGGATCAATATTTTGCTGAAGTACGTCCTGAAGATAAATCAGCCAAAGTGAAAGCATTGCAGAAGAATAGCCAAAAAGTCGCCATGGTT
>RXKC01000005.1:51567-140270 GCA_003962975.1 Candidatus Saccharimonadota bacterium | reverse complement strand
AATGATGCACCAGCACTCACACAAGCCGACATAGGTATCGCTATTGGGGCGGGCACTGATGTAGCCATCAAGTCAGCAGATATTATCTTAGTAAACAGTAATCCTCAGGACGTTGTTAAGGTAATAAAACTATCCAAAGCAACATACCGTAAAATGTTTCAGAATCTTGGATGGGCAACTGGCTATAATATTTTTGCAATTCCTCTAGCCGCTGGGGTCCTATTTGGGGCCGGAATAGTACTATCACCTGCGGTAGGCGCAGTGCTCATGTCAGCTTCTACAGTAATCGTTGCCCTTAACGCCCAGTTACTGCGAAAAACCGCGCTCTAAGATCTTAGTCAAATCCGAGATAATCTATACGCACTATTCATGGTATCCAATTCTATAAAAGTTCGATTGTACATATGGAGGACAAACAGGAATCGAACTTTTTAACAGAGTAAATACGGGGAAACTATACAACAAAGTAACTAAACAATAAGAAATAGAACTTTTTCTATCTGTTATTTTTTGTACTTGTCCTATATGGCAGGGGCACGTGGAATCGAACCACGATCTAAGGTTTTGGAGACCTTTATACTAACCGTTGTACTATGCCCCTAGATAGCGATGGAACAGGTGACATTTTACCGGAAAAACTGTTTAGTGTCACGGTGTTATCATTTTCGGAAATTTGCCAATTTGTTATACAATAAGGAAATCGATGAGTAAGATTATGTCTACCAAGCCTGTTCTTGTCATGCTGTACGGCTACCCCGGTGCCGGTAAGACGCATTTTGCTCGCCAATTCACCGAAATCTTTCAGGCTGCTCATGTGCATGGTGACCGTATCCGCGGTGAGTTATTTAGTGAACCTCGCTACGATAAAGAAGAAAATCAGCTAGTTAATCACCTTATGCTCTACATGACCGAGGAATTCTTGGCAGCTGGCATGAGCGTCGTTTTTGATACCAATGCTATGCGCCTCAGCGAGCGACGCGAACTCCGAAACATTGCCCGCCGTGCTAAAGCAGAGCCGTTGCTTATCTGGCTACAGACCGATGCCGACAGTGCCTTTGCTCGTTTGAACAACCGCGACCGTCGCAAGAGTGACGACAAATACGCCCAAGCTTACACTCCAGAAACATTCCGCACTCACGCAGGTGCCATGCAAAACCCTAAGAACGAAGACTACATGGTTATTAGCGGTAAACACACCTTCAATACGCAGCGCAGCGCGGTAGTAAAGAAGTTGTACGAACTGGGCGTTATTGCTACCAATACTGCATCGAGCAATGTGGTTAAGCCTGGCTTGGTCAACCTCATCCCCAACCAAGCACCTGGCGGCCGTGTCGACAACTCTCGGCGCAACATTCTTATTCGCTAATGAAAATCATCCAGGTACCAGACGTGGGCGAAGTGCAGTTGGTTAAGCATGCCAAGAGTCGTTCAATTCGTATGACAATTACTCATACTGGTGGCGTACGTATAACACTACCCAAGTGGACACCATATCAAGCGGGCACGGCTTTTGCGCATGCCAAGAAAGACTGGATTTTGGCGCATCGCCAAACAGAAGACAAACTGCAACATGGCTTTGCTGTCGGAAAGTTTCATCATTTGTATTTTCAGGTTAATAACGAGCTTACGAGTGTGTCGACGAGACAAAAGGGCAGTGAGCTCTGGGTCAGCTATCCGCCCCAGCTGTCAGTAGATGATCCGTCAGTACAAACGGCTGCACGGCGCATCAGCATTAAGGCGCTCCGTAAACAAGCCGAGAATCTACTGCCAAAACGGCTGTCAGATCTAGCCGATAGGCACGGCTTTACGTACAAAAGTATTGAGGTAAGACAGCTAAAAGCACGCTGGGGCAGCTGCAATAACAAGCAAGAGATAACCCTCAACCTATTCCTCATGCAATTACCGTGGGAGCTCATCGACTACGTCCTCATCCATGAGCTTACCCATACTCAGGCACTGCACCACGGCGAAGACTTTTGGCGTATTTTTGAAACAGCCCTACCGGGAGCAAAAAAGATGCGCAAGCAGCTCCATACCTACAAGCCAAGTTTTGCATCATAGACAGGTGCAGATAATGGCTACTTTGTGCCATAATACTGCTAATGGCAAAGACCACCACGAAGAAAACCGGAGCTTCTATTGCAGAACTCGAGCGGCAACGACTTACCAGTCTTATCAATAGCATGACCGACGGCGTTGTAGCCGTAGATAAAAACTTTAAAGTTGTCATTTACAACGGTGCGGCTCTGGGACTTCTCGATATTAATCATATTCAGGAAGGCACTCCCCTCGGAGATGTTCTAAAGCTGGTCGACAAAGACGAAAAAGCCGTCACCGTGGCTCATTTGGTCGAGAAGCGTAACATAGCTACTATTTCTCGTGACCACCGCATCAGCTACAGCGACGGAAGCTTGGTTAATCTATATATCAGTATTGCGCCGGTGCATTTGGGCTATGGCAAAGCTGCCGACCAAGGTTTTGTAGTGGTACTTCGTGATATTACTCACGAAAAATCTCTTGAAGAAGAGCGAGACGAATTTATCAGCGTCGTCAGTCACGAACTGCGCACACCAATTGCCATTGCCGAAGGCAACCTCAGTAATGCTCAGCTACTGGCTGAAAAGCAGCTGCAAGCCCCCGAAATTACGGGCAGTTTACAGCAAGCCTACAACCAAGTAACCTTTTTGTCTGGCATGATCAATGACCTCTCTATGCTGTCTCGTGCCGAGCATAACAAACTCACGCTCAAAACAGCTGACATCAATGTGCACGACCTCCTGAATGAGCTCAAGAAACTCTACGAGCCTCAAGCGCATGAAAAAGGACTAGCTTTGCATATACGACTCGACCCGAAGCTTGAATTACTCCATACCAGTCAGTTATACGTGCGTGAGATTCTGCAAAACTTTATAACGAACGCAATTAAATACACCGACAAGGGCAGTGTTACTGTGGCTGCAAAATCTACACCGCGCGGCGTCACTTTTGATGTACACGACACCGGTATTGGTATCAGTAAAGGCGATCAAGAGAAGGTTTTCCAAAAATTCTTTCGCTCTGAAGACTTTAGGACGAGACAACATAACGGTACCGGGCTTGGCCTGTATGTGTGCGCGAAGCTAACTAAACTACTCGATGCAACAATTTCGTTAGACAGCGAGCTTAACAAAGGTACAACCTTCAGCATAACCGTCCCAAATCAGCCAAAGAAGTAATTGCTAAGCAGATAGCCTTGACCTGAGAAGGCTACTAGCGTATGCTTGACATATCGACCTACATTACTATGTAGGTTTTTTAATTTTCGGAGGAGTTGCCTGTGGCCACTAAGCCCAAACGAGTTCTAAAAAAAGCCGCCCCAACCGTTCGCGAACAGGTTGAGAGTCAAGCTAATCCAAAAGAAAAACGACGGATCGTCCGTACTTCTGCCCGCAAGGCTAGCACACCGTTTCGTGCATTATTCCGTTTAATTGGCCGCTTACTACGTCCATTTCGTTTTCTATTGTCACCATTTAAAACCCGACCAGCGCGCTTTGTAGGCCGAATTTTAGCCAAGGTTATCTTGGTACAGTATTTCCGCAACGCTTGGAAGGAAGTTCGACAGGTTACCTGGCCAGATCGCAAGCAGACATTCCAGCTTACTTTGGCCGTATTTATTTTTGCTGTCGTGTTTGGTCTTATGATTGCCATTACCGACTTTGGCTTAAACGCTGCATTTGAAAAGATTTTGCTATAGCAGGAACAGGAGAACTATATTATGAGCAAACGATACGACACCAGTAAACAGTGGTATGCCATTCATACCTATAGCGGCTACGAAGAAAAAGTTGCCGAAAGCATTCGCCAGCGCGCTGAAAGCTTGGATATGAAGGATAAGATCTACCAAGTTTTGGTTCCAAAAGAAAAAATGATCGAGATTAAGAACGGTAAACGTAAAGTTGTCGAAAAGCGCATCTTCCAAGGCTACGTTATCGTACAAATGAAGTTGAGCGAAGACGCTTGGTATATTGTACGTAACACTCCTGGTGTAACTGGCTTTGTAGGCACCGGTACTGATCCAACTCCTATCGATAACGACGAGATGGAAAAGATCAACAAGCGTATGGGTCTTGAGCAGCCGAAACACAAGATTGACTACAAGATTGGTGACGTCGTAAACATTGTTGACGGTCCATTCAAGAGCTTTGATGGCACCATTAATGACATCGATCCTGCTAAGGGTAAGCTCAAAGTTTTGGTCAACATGTTTGGTCGTGAAACTCCTGTCGAGCTCGACAGCCTGCAAGTCAAACGCGTTTAAACCAAATGTCCGAGTTTTTTGATAGCGTCGACAGAGTCATGTCGAAGCGTAGCACTATCGAGACACTATGTCTTGCTGTTGGAACTTTGGCAACCATCAAGGGATTAGTGGATTTTGAAATGGTCCATCCATTCTTAGGCTTGGCCGAAATGGCTATGGGCGGCGGTGCTATAACTGCTGCCACGTATTCAAAGCCCGAACAGGGTAGCTAACCCCTAAAGTAAAGCACAAGCACTACTATATAATGTATTTGACAGATTAAGCTGTTTACGTTAATATATGTCCATAACTTAAGGAGTTAATATGTCTCGAGGACGTGGATTAATTGCAGCAGGCGCTCTTGGCCTCAATGCTATCGTAGCTGGCGCAGCCGTTAGTGCTTGGCCTGGTGAATCAGATATCACCTTTAACAAAGGTGGTAATATTGAAACAACAGTAACCCCAGGTTTTGTACAAGACGATATTGCCGTACGCGACACCGAAAAAGACCTTAACGGTGACGGTATTAAAGGTGATGTAACCCGTCAAGATAACGAAATTTCTGATTTCGCAAAAGTTATCGGCTTAGGCGTTGCATCCGACGTACTGCTTGCAGCTGGCGTTGTTATGCTTGGTCGCGAAGAAGACTAATCAAGATACTCCAAGCTTTTGATAAAAGACCCTCTTGCTGTGCAAAGGGTCTTTTTTATTGGCTAGACAACAGAGGTGGTTTTTAGTATAATACCCAGGTTACGCACGAGTCGGATGCTTCACCGGCAAGGCAAATCGAAAAACTAAGTTCACGGAGAAACTAATGGCAGACAAGAAACAGGTTAAAGCTAACCTGAAAATGAAGATTCCAGCTGGCCGCGCAAGCGCAGCTCCACCAGTGGGTAGTACCCTTGGTCAGTACGGCGTTAATATGATGGACTTTATCAATCCATTTAACGACGCTACCAAAGACATGCAGGGACAGACCGTAACTGCACACATCGTAATCTACGATGACCGCACCATGGACTTCCGTGTTGTAGGCGCACCAACTGACGACCTTATTCGTGCCAAGCTTGGCATCAAAAAAGGTTCTGGCAAGCCAAACAGCGAGAAGATTCCAAAGAAGCTAAGCGACCAAGCTCTAACCGAGATTGCAGAAGCTAAAGCTCACGACATGAACACTGACGACATTCCAGCCGTCAAGAAAATGGTCGCTGGTACTGCTCGCAGTATGGGCGTAGAGATCGAGGGCTAGTTTAGCCGTTATCATAAATTAATTTGTGGGAGAGCCCTTTACGACATGTGAAGCTCGTATGCACCACGAAAGGAACAATCATGGCAGAAGCCAAGAAAACCACTACAAAAAAGAAATCAGCAGAGGCTGAAGAAGTAATCGCACCTGCTGCCGAAGAAGTAGTTGATGCACCAGCAGAAACAACTCCTGAAGTAACAGAAGAAGTTGCGAAAGAAGAAAAGCCAAAGGCAACTGCTAAGGCTGGTAAACGCAGCGAGAAAGCTCTGAAGGAAGAGGCTGAAAAAGTAGCCAAAGAAGAGCGCAAAGCTGCAGTAAAGACAGAAGAAGACAAGCCGAAAGCTCCAGCCCCAAAGACCCGCAGCGTTCTTGAGCGCAAAGGCAAGAAGTTCCAGGAAGTTGCAAAGCTTGTTGAAGTCGACAAAGAATACACACTTGCAGAAGCATTGGCTTTAGCTGTTAAGACTAACCCGGCTAAGTTTGACGCCAGCGTTGAGCTCCACATTCGTTTGGGCGTTGACCCACGTCAAGCAGACCAGAACATTCGTGGAAGCCTCGTACTGCCTGCCGGTACTGGTAAGACTGTTCGTATAGCTGTTTTTGCCGACACTGATGATGCTGCCAAAGCTAAGAAAGCTGGTGCTGATATCGCTGGTATCGAAGAAGTTGCTAAAGCTCTCGATAAGGGTCAAATCAACTTTGATGTCCTCATTGCCGTGCCAACACAGATGGCAAAGCTTGGTAAGTACGCTCGTCTGCTTGGTCCTCGCGGTCTCATGCCGAACCCAAAGAGCGGTACCGTCACACCAAACGTAGTTAAGGCTGTTGAAGAAGCCAAAGCCGGTCGTGTTGAGTTCCGTGTTGATAGCACTGGTATCGTACATCTGGCTATCGGTAAGGTAAGCTTCGACGCTAAGAAACTCGAAGAGAACGCTGATGCCGTCCTGTCTAGCATCCGTGCAGCTAAACCAAGCAGCATCAAGGGGAACTATATCAAGAGCCTATTCGTAACCACGTCTATGGGTCCTGGTATCAAAACCTCCGTCAACTAGACAAACTAGATCACTAAAATCCCGCTTTCGGTCTGACCGCCAAGCGGGATTTTTTATTTCCAGGTATACTAGGTGTAATGATTATTCTTGGGATTACCGGCGCCATCGGCCATGGCAAGACAACGCTAGCCGCTGCTTTTTTGCGGCAGGTCAAAGGGGCGCAACATATCGAATCTAGTACTCTCATCAGCCGTGTTGCCGACGAACTGAACAAACACTTTCTACCAAGCAAACCCATGTCTGATAATATTGCAGCAATCAACGCTTGGCTGTCTCATTTGCCAGGGATCCTCCAAACAATTGCACACCATCCCGGCGAGCTGGCTCCAATTCATATCCCACCGCAACATAATCTGCATAGTGATCCAGCCTACCAAAAGCTTGCTGAGTACCTTGACCTTGTAGCAACTAACCATTCACTGGTCACTCAAACGATCACTGAAGCCAATAAAGAGACCTATCGGCCACTTTTGCAGTGGATTGGTGGTTTTGTAACAAAGCAAATGGATCCAACACTGTGGTACGACGAACTAATTCGCCACGCCAATCAAGCAGAAGCTGAAGGTTGTCCGCTATTCGTAGTTGGTGGAGTACGTTTTCCTAGTGACGCTCAGGTTGTTCACGCAGCTGGTGGCAAAATTGTCGCCATCGAACGACCAAACCTAGCCAAACAAGATACGGCCGACCCGACCGAAGCCTTTCGCTCTATGGTTCCAACTGACACAACCATCATCAACGATGGCGACATGGGCGCATTAGATCATGTCGTCGTAATGCTCTGGCAGGATGTTCAGAAAGAAGAGTTAAAAACTCGCTACCAAGCGACTCGTCTGGCATTTGACGCCAGTGGCGCACCAGATATTCAGTCGCGCGAACTCCTATAGTTGTAATATTGCACAACTTCGTTGCGTATCGACCAAATTATTTCGTACAATAGTAGGGAAACGAGAGAGGGTCAAAAGAGGGTTATGGGAGTATATAGCAACAGACAAATTAAGGCTGCGATTACAGATGGCCACATTGTGTTTCATCCATTTATTGAGGACCACATTGCCGGCAGCAGTATCGACGTAACCTTAGGTAATTGGTATTACCGCACCGAACGCCCGAGCGAAGGCGGCTTTTACAATCCGTTCGATGAAGTTGCCGTTGATGAATACTTCAGCGGCGCTTTAAAGGCTGAGATTCATCAAGATTGGGCCAATAAGCACGGTCGTCAGCTGTTTGAAAATATACCTGCTGACCAACCCATTATTGTGCTGCGTCCTGGCGAACGCATTCTGGCCCATACTCATGAATTTATTGGTATAAAAGCTCCGGGCACCAGCACTATGCAAGCCCGCAGCACGTGGGGACGTAACGGTGTGGCAGTTTGTCTGGATGCGGGCTGGGGAGATCCTGGGTATATCAACCGCTGGACAATGGAGATTTATAACATGAACCAACACGAAAGTGTTGTGTTACCAGTTGGCGAGCGCATTGCTCAACTAGTATTCTACGAAACCGGTCCAGTTGATTCTGAATACACTACGCTCAGTGGCAAGTACCAGCCGGTTGCAAGCGCCGACCTTGACTCGATTATTGCCGACTGGAGCCCTGACCAAATGCTACCTCGGGCCTATAAAGATAAACGACGTAAACCGGTGGAGATTGAGGGTTTAAAAGTAAGATGGCGGTAACAGAAACAGTTCAACCAAATGCAGAGCATGCTGGTGTTTTCATTGCTATCGAAGGAACCGATGGCTCTGGTAAAGGCACTCAGTTCGAGCTCCTCACGAAACGCCTGCGTGAGGCCGGTCATGAAGTAGCAACCTTTGACTTTCCGCAGTACGATAAGCCGTCCAGCCACTTCGTGCGAGAGTACCTAAACGGCAAGTTTGGTACTGCCGAACAAGTTGGACCATACACGGGTTCACTCTTTTACGCACTCGACCGTTACGAAGCTGCGCCCGCCATCCGTGAAGCCCTAGCCCAAGGCAAGGTTGTGTTGGCCAATCGTTTTACAGGCAGCAACATGGCACACCAAGGCACTAAGTTCGCCAACCCAGAGGAACGCCGCGGCTACTTTATTTGGCTCGACAACTTAGAATTCATAACTCTAGGTATACCGCGGCCTTCTCGCAGTATTGTCTTGCGCGTACCAGCCGAGACCGCTCAAGAACTAGTCGGTCAAAAAGAAAAGCGTGAGTATACCGACAAAACTCACGATATCCACGAAGCCGACCTCAGTCATATGCAAAAGGCTGTCGAAGTATACGACGACCTCTGTCAGCTATTTCCAAAAGATTTCCAGCGCATTGACTGCGTGCGTAGCGGACAATTACTCAGCAAAGAATTAATCAATGACCTACTATGGGAGTCAATCGCGCCTATGTTACCAAGCAAACCAACCAAGAAACAAAAGACTCCAAATAACCTCGTCACCAAAGACGAGAATGGCCGATACCAGGTCACTGCCGAAGGTAAAGAATTTCTCGATGCCGCTGTCACTGACAGCAGCGGCAGCGTCTACGCATTTAATGAAACCCTCAGCCCAACCATGATCGCTGCCGCTATGGCCCGCCTCAGTCGCCGCGCCGATGACATGCGTATTACCATTCTGGATGAGTTTGCTGGTGCGGCCGGCAAAGACGCCAAGCTTTTACAGCGAGTGATTACAGCCTATGGGGATGACTCGGTTCAGCAGCTGGTTGGCCTGCACTTTGTCGTAGAGAATTCTTCTAACTTACTTACCAAGAAACTCGAGTGGGGTCGTTTAGCAGCATACCTGGAACAATCTACTCGTTATATTTACTTCGACCAAAAGAATGCCGAGGGTAAATACAAGTATCACGTGCCTGAACATTTTGACGACTCGACCAAAGCAACCTATGTACAAGGTCTGGATGCCATCTTTGATAAATACTCGGAGCTTGTACACAAACTTACGACGTATGTTGAAGATAATTCCAGCACACCAGCCGAAGAGCGTGATGTCGCCTGGAAGGGTGCCGTCCGTGCTCAAGCTTGTGATGCCGCTCGACCAGTCCTGCCCGTTGCCACCCAAGCCACAGTTGGCATATACGCTTCCGGTCAGGCGCTGGAAAGCCTGATTATGCATTTGCTCAGTGATTCACTACAAGAAGCCCGTGACACTGGCCAAAAATTACTCGAACAAGCTCGCAAAGTGGTGCCGACATTCCTCGAGCGAGCCGACAAACCAGACCGCGGTGGCGCAACCATTGCGTACCGAGCTAACACTGCATCTGCAGTGAAAAAACTAGCCGACGAGCTACTGCCAGCCAACTACGGCCAACATGATGAGGTCGTACGCTTAACTGACGTATGGCCACGTAACGAGCTCGAACTTGTGCCGGACATGCTATACGAACACAGCCACCTATCTTTGGATGAGCTCACTGCAGCCGTTAACGATTGGGACTACCAAAAGAAATTGTTTGCCTTTAACACCTACATGGGTGAACGCTTGAACCGTCGACACAAGCCGGGCAGAGCACTCGAAAAAGCTCACTATAGCTGGGACCTAGTGTGTGACTATGGTATCTTCCGTGACTTACAACGTCACCGTATGGTTGACGATCTAGAATGGCAGCAACTGACACCGCGCTATGGTTACGAAGTGCCCGCGCTGGTCGAGGATGCTGGCCTCACCGAGCTATACGAAGCCTGCTTTGATCTAAGTCTAGAACTACACAGTAAGCTACAGACCGCCGGCTATGATTTGGATGCACAGTATGTCACCCTTCTTGGTCACCGAATGCGCTGGAAGATTACCTACAATGCCCGCGAGGCCTTCCACTTCCACGAACTCCGCACCAGTCCACAAGGACACCCTGGTTACCGTAAACTCGTACAGCAGATGCATGAAAAACTTGCCGAAGTGCACCCAGTAATGGCAGCTAGCATGAAGTTCGTTAACCAAGGCGAAGACGAAGAACTTACTCGACTTGCCGCCGAGCGCTACACCCAGTACAAACTCCAACAGCTCAGCTAACGTTACGAGCGTTACTATTTTCTCACTACTCTTCTCGGCACGGTCCTCACTCGGCCTGTGATTTTATTTATCACAGGCCGGCTGCGGAGGTGCCTCGAACAGTAACGAGAAAATTTCCCAATCTGTTATATACTTTAGAAGACAAATAAAGGAACAATCATGGCTGGACAGCAAGATTACTTAGAGCACGCCTTCCTGCAAGGCAAAATCATACCATTCAAAGATGCCAACATTTCAGTGGCGACTAATGGCCTGCAGTATGGCATTGGTATTTTTGGTGGTATCAAGGGCTACAAGCAAGACAATGGTCAGATTGGTATTTTTCGACTCGACGAACATATCGAGCGCTTGCAGCGCAGTGCCAAAATCTTACGCTTTCAATATGATTTTGATGCTAAGAAAATCAAAGATATCTTCATTGAACTCACCAAGAAAAACGCTCCAAAAGGTAATGTCTACTATCGGCCTTTTATATACCGTAGCGACATCGCACTCAGCCCAGCCATAAAAGGCAACTACGACATGACGCTGTACATGCTCAACATTGCTGATTACTTTGATAAGTCACGTGGGCTCAAAGTCTGTGTATCTAGCTGGACTCGCAATAATGACAACGCGCTGCCGCCACGCACTAAGGCAAGTGGTGGCTACGTTAATGCCGCTCTAGCCATGCACGACGCAGTGACCAGCGGTTTTGATGCTGCGGTCATGTTGGACGATTCTGGTCACGTAGGTGAGGGTGCAGTCATGAATATCTACATGGTACGAGACGGCGTAATATACACGCCGAATGTTACTGCCGATATTTTAGAAGGTATCACTCGTCGCACCATTACCGAGCTAGCCGAAAAATTACATATTCCAATTGTAGAGCGTGTGATTGATCGCACAGAACTCTACATTGCCGACGAAATTTTCTTTTCTGGCACTGCCACCGAACTGACGTGGGTACAGTCTATTGATAATGTCGACATACGCGACAAAGCCGGGCCAGTCTACACTAAGCTGCAAGAAGCATTCGACCAAGCAGTTCACGACAAAGATAGTCCATACCTCACACTCGTCTAGATACCGCTTGCAAAATGTATGATTATTTTGTATAGTTTGCCAAGATGAAAACATCTGTGCAAAACCTACTCGCTCTCCTCAGCCTTCAAGGGCTGTGCTTCAACATGATTGAAGCCTGAGCGTTTACGCCAAGCACAGCCCCTCAAAATCAGGCTTCACTGCCTGATTTTTAATTCCAAGGAAAGAAATGAAACCACCACACATTATTGAAATCCCGCGCCAACCTATCTACATGACTGAAGTAACCCTGCGTGATGGTATGCAACAAGATGACATCATGCATGGCGAACCCACGCCGATTGCCGACAGGATCGAAGTCTTCGACGCATTAATTGATGCCGGCATGAGACGTATTGAAATAGGACATCTTGGTAATGAAGACGGACAAGACGTCGCCTTCACCGAAAAACTGATTGCACACATGAATCACGCCAAAGCTATTGGTGATGACCGCTATGACGATGTCGAGCTGCAAGTATTATTTGGCTCCCAGCTGCCACTCATTGAGCGCGGCATCAAGGCGCTAGAAGGCTTTGATAAAGACCGTGTATTTGTACATGTCTACGACCGACTCTCCCCAGAGTTACGTGGCTTAGCAAGCGAAGAATATAGCAGCACAAAGTCAGCCGAGCGCATATTGGACGCTGCACAAATTGCGCTAAGCAATGGCTTTACTAAATTCTCAATTTCTGGCGAAGGAGCTACTGATCCTCAGCTAGATCTAGACGAAACTGTCGATTTTTATGTCAAAGTTGCAGACGGCTTGATCAAACGTGGTGCTACTGAAGTTAACTGTAATCTTGCGAACACGTTCGGCTATTCTGTGGGCGATGCCACCGAAGCTGAGTTAACTTACTTTAATAAGTCCGTTAAGAATGTTGGCCCACAGGTCACAACCAGCATACATGTTCACAATGACAACAATGACGCCCCAGGCTATGCCATTGCTGCTGTACGAGCTGGATTTGACCGTGTAGAAGGCACACTTATTGGCATGGGAGAGCGGGCAGGTAATGTCGCCATTGCCGACGTGATAACGCGCCTGCTTGAAGATGCACGTGACCGTATTGACCGCGAAACCCGAGGAGACACCAGAACCTTAATAGGTGGCGTGGCCGTTCGTGAAAGCATGTGGGAACACCGCACCATGGATCCAACGGTCGTGAATGCGCTAGACGTTTTATTTGCTGCCTGCGCAAAAGTTGCAAATATTTTTGGCACACATGACCGCTTCCATAAGACATCGCTTGGTAACCCTGCAGCCTACGACGCGGGGTCTGGGCCGCATGCACATGCTAACCGCGAGTTCTTAAGTGATCCAATTGCACACCCCCTATGGAAGAGCTACGGAGCAATCGCGCTGATCCACGCCATGGCTGGTCGACCAGAGGCATTAGAAGTCATAGCCGTCAATGAGGATCGCATACGAGCAATCACCATAAAGAATCATGCTGCCGGCACTTCGACAAATCAGATTCTGGACGGAGAAATAGTGGTTGCCCCAGAGAGCGAACGTCAAAAATCTCATGAACTTGCCCAAAATGCCATGGACGATATCCGAGAGAGAATCGGCGACGATCGCCCGCAGAGAAGGCGATCAAGCAGCTCAGACCCGGATGTTCGGGCTCTTCACGAAGGAACTTTTGTATATGACCCGACAAACGGATTACACGCCTAGACTTGACACCTAAAGAAGTAGGTGTAGTATGAGTTCCATGAGTCAACAAAGCATTATTCGCATCATTATTTCCCGCATTAGCGGTTGATGGTGCTTGTAATGACTTAAACGGCCCTCAACCGAGGGTCGTTTTTATTGTATAAGGAGAAGATATGAGTGAGTGTTGCGAAGAAGTCCGTCAGGCTGTTTGGAGCCCAGAAAGCGTGGTTCAAATGGCTGACATGGAGGGAGTAAAGAGCGTCAAGCCTTTGGACGAAGAAGAACGACTGCTACTAGCAAAAGGTTTGACTGGACTCTTAGTAGATGTGGCCGAGACAAATCCACAAAGTCTACTAGAGGCTGCGGCAAGGGTAGATAATTTATACGGTATAGCCGCTGTGCGTCGCACTTGGGATGAGCCTCCCTTTGAGTTTCAACATGTTGATGTATTTGCAAAGGCAGTATTAGAAGCCTTGCATCAGCATCCAGACCAAAAAGTCGGAGCAGAGGCCGCCCTTATGCTGCGAATTGGCCGAAACCGTGCCAGTCACAAACCTAGCTACACGCCAAACGAACTTGACCACTATGGCCCAGTTGTCGCCACCCCTGTTGACAATTCATCGCCAACTGCGTAAAATAGGGTTATCGTTACCAAAGACAGTAGCAGATTGATTACATCGATCTTAATACGCTACCGAGGTAGAAACATCCGTTTCATGCACTCTTTCAAGTCTTTGGCTCGCCAAGGACTTTTTAGTTGCGGTAACGAAGGCTATAAATAACTAGGTCGATTAGCCAAACTAAAACATTTTAAAGGAGTCCATAATGGCCCTTACAAAAGACAAGAAGCAACAAGTTGTAGACGAAGTCGCTAGCCTGCTAGCCGACTCTAAACTAACTGTTGTCGCAGCCTACCAGGGCACAACCGTGAAAGCTTTGCAGCAACTTCGCCGCGATGCTAAGAACGACCAAACCCAGGTTAAGGTTGTTAAAAACCGTCTCGTTATTAAAGCTATCGAAAAGAACGAAGCCCTCAAAGACGTTGATACCAGCGCGCTAAAGGGTCAGTTACTTTATGCCTTTAACAACGCAGACGAAGTTGCGCCAGCTAAAGCATTGGCTACCTTTGCAAAGACTAACCCAACACTCCAGTTCGTTGGTGCCATCGGCCCTGACGGTACTTTTATGAGTGCTGAAGAAGTTAATGCATTGGCGACCTTGCCAAGCAAGACGCAGCTTATTGCCGGTATCATCAACACCCTTAATGGCCCAGTTAATGGCGTCATCAGCGGTTTGGGTGGTAACCTGCATGGACTCTTAGACGCAATTGCAGCTAAGAACGGAAACTAAGAAAGGAATTAACATGGCAGATCTAAAGAAATTTGCAGAACAGCTAGTTGGTCTAACTGTTCTTGAAGTAAACGAACTCGCAACCATCCTTAAGGATGAATACGGCATTGAGCCACAAGCTGCAGCTGTTGCTGTTGCTGGCCCTGCTGCTGACGCTGCTCCTGCAGAAGAAGCAAAGAGCGAATACGACGTTGTCCTTAAGGACGCTGGTGCTCAGAAAGTAGCCGTTATTAAGGCTGTTAAGGATGCAACTGGTCTTGGACTTGGCGAAGCCAAAGCCCTCGTAGACGGTGCTCCAAAGACTATCCTTGAAAAGGCTAAGAAAGACGACGCCGAAGCCGCCAAGAAAGCTCTTGAAGAAGCCGGCGCAACTGTAGAACTCGCTTAATTTATAAGCAAGCCTACACCAAACTACCCTGCGAAAGCGGGGTAGTTTTTATTTGCAAGGCAATGCTAGATCTACATATTGTTGACATCGAGGAATATAATATATGTAGGGAATAATCAAAGAAAGTCAGGTCAAAATGTCAGCTATTGAAGTTGTCATTGAACCCGGTCGCACTGTTGACTGGGACGTATTCAAGGCGGAAAGTGCCCAGCACGATGTTGGCTCTATGGCACTAGACGGTTATGTTAGCGGCGCGCCCGCTTTTGACAGAATCGTCAATCACGAGGGTAGAATCCTCTCTGTTAAAAACTTTAATCATCATGAAGATGTCGAACGTCTTGCAACGCTCGCAACCTGTGCGCAAGTCGACCTCGCTATCAAGTCAGGCCTTACTGATGCCTTTCGTGATATCCGTGGAAACTTCGCGGCAAAAGTATTCGTTAATGATTCGGATCAGGATGTCTGTGCCGCCGTATGGCTACTTCGCCATAAAGAACTCGTCCTTCATACCGGCAACCCTATGGTCACCCGATTTGTTACGGTCGCAGGCATCATGGACATGACGGCTGGCAGCTATCCATTTGATGGCGACTCACAAATGCTGCGCGAACTGAACTGGATCAACGACCCGTACAACCGCGCTCGACTTACTGGCGAAGCCACGTCGTCTGACCCAGAAGTGCACCGCAGTATTATTGATTCGGTTGGCGAAAGAATTAGCAAGCACATTGCTGGCCGTGGTGATAGCAAGGATCTAGACATGCGCTTCGATCCACTCGACAAAGGTAATGGCTGGACTATGATTCGCGAAGTTGGTCCTCAGGGCAAGCTTGGTGCAATCAACGAAGGAGCCAAAGCCCTCATACAAATACGAGATCAAGATCCTGATCATATTCATGTAAGCTTCTGGCGACAGTCTGAGTATGTGCCGCTGGACTTTCCAAAGATCATGGAAAGGCTAAGAGAGCGTGAGCTCGAAAAACGAATCGAGCTCGGACTCGTTCCAAAAGAAACCCGTGAACTTTCTGCAAACTGGGGCGGAGGCACCACAACATTTGGTAGCCCTCGAATCATTGGCACGGTGCTTGATACAGACGAAATCGGTGCGATCGCCGACGAATTTAGCATTGCTTACTAAGCAGTTTTCCACAGGTTTTAACAATAGGCTTTGACAGCTAGATGCTGGCATGGTACGTTTAGGCCAAGCGTAGACAAAAGAGAGCTAGCTTGGAGAGACAAAAGAGACACAAACATGGCGGATGTACCCGACAAACAAATTAAACGAATGCGTAGCCTTATCCAAGAGGCAGAGACTAGCTTGGCGGCGGCCAAGGAATTACTAATTAGTTTGGTTGGCGATGATGCCATCGTACAAACAAGCGCTCGTGATGAAAATATTGGCAAGATTGTAGAAGGCGTCTTTGACGGCCAAAATATGGTTGGCTCTGACGGCAAGACGTATCCGGTACCTGCAAACTATGCCAGCAAATCTAAGTTGGTTCAGGGTGATATTCTTAAGTTGACAATAGCTGAAGATGGAACCTTCCTGTATAAGCAAATCGGTCCTATTGCTCGTAAGCAGATCGTTGGCACACTTGAATTAAAAGAAGGCCACTATCTAGTTACGGTTGGTGACCACTCTTACCGCGTACTCCTTGCCAGTGTTACATACTTCAAAGCCAAGCCAGGCGACCAAGTTAGTATTAACGTACCCGAAGACGAACCGAACGCTGAGTGGGCTGCGCTCGAAGCCGCACTTTAGTTTGTTTCTAGACTTGCATCAATTAGGCATAATCAACAACAGACACTCGGACAAATGGCGTCTATAATTAAGTGTCTATGGGGAAAGCGCTCTACCGGAAATACCGGCCAAAGTCTTTGCGTGATGTCGCCGGACAAGAACACATCACGACAACGCTATCTAATGCCATCAAATCTGGCAAAATTAGCCACGCTTATTTACTAACTGGCCCTCGCGGCGTAGGCAAAACCAGCATTGCTCGAATTTTGGCTCATGAACTAAATAATATTCCTTATGAAGATGCAGCCATACACCTCGACATCGTCGAAATTGACGCAGCAAGCAACCGCCGCATTGACGAAGTTCGCGATCTTCGAGACAAAGTACACATTTTGCCAACCTCAGCAAAATACAAAGTATATATTATCGACGAGGTACACATGCTTACCCGCGAAGCATTTAATGCCTTACTAAAAACTCTTGAAGAGCCCCCTGAGCACGTCATATTTGTTCTGGCTACGACCGAGGCTCACAAACTACCCGAAACAATCGTCAGTCGTACACAACACTTTACGTTCAAGCCGATCGAGCTAGAAACAATTGTTGGACATCTAAGGACCATTGCCAAAGCTGAAAAAATAGCCATCGATGACGCGGCGCTGACACTTGTTGCCACCCATGGAAACGGCAGCTTTCGTGATAGCATCAGCTTGCTTGATCAAGCTCGAAGCATAGCAGACAAAATTACCGCCCAAGACATTGAGCATATGCTGGGTATCGCACCACAAACCGCTCTCGAATCACTGCTGGAAACAATCGAGCAAGGCAACGCCAAGGATTTATTTGCACAACTGACCCAACTCCGCGAACAAGGCCTAGAAGCCGCCAAGCTAGCTACTCAACTGAGTCAGCAGATCCGCGCCAAGATAATTGCCGACAATGCCTATCTGACGCCAGGGATAAACACATTACTCTATGGTCTGCTTGATGTAAGCGGCAGTAGCCAGGCCGAGAGACTGCTCGAATTGGTTTTGCTCGATTACGTGTTGTCGCGTAGTCCACAGCCTAGCACAGCAAGTGTTGCTGCCGTGGTGACTACACTACAGCCTCAAGTTGATCAGCCGACAAGTCGCCAGCACAAGCCAAAAGAAGCTCCTGAACAACCAGTAAAAACTTCAGCCACAGCTAAGTCAGCAGCGTCCAAAACTACAGAGCCCGAACCAACAGAACAGAAGGCGACAGAAGAGGCACCAGCCACTCCATCTACATCAGCCAATGAGGCGCATGAACCGTTTACGACGGAAAGCTGGCCAGTCGTTTTGGCGACAATTAAAAAGAAGTACAACACACTCTATGGTATCTTGCGCATGGTGGAAGCACGGGTAGAGGGCTCAACCCTAACTTTAAACTGCAGCTTCGCTTTTCATCAGAAACAAATTAATGAAAGTCGTAATCGCAAAATTATTGGTGATGTAATCAAGCAACAAAGTGGTCAGGACATCGAAATCGTGTGTGTCGTCGTCGCAAAAGATGCCAAGCCAGACGAAAAAGCTTCATCTGAAGCAACTCTTTCAAACGTAAGCGATATTTTTGGCACCGCTGAAGTGCTAGAATCTTGACATGGATCCTAAAGCGGTTATACCGCCCCAAAATACTGAGGCAGAAGCCAGCCTGCTGGGCGCGATACTTATTGATAGTGATGCCATAGTTAAAATCGCCGATATCATTTCGGCCGAAGCCTTTTATGATCCTCGTCACCACCATATATATGCAGCCATAACGCAGTTATACGAAAAGCACAGTCCAATCGATGTTTTGACCTTAGCCGACCAACTTAAAAACTCTGGCACCATCGATCTTGCCGGTGGAGCGGGCTACCTGACTGAACTTACTAACTTTGTGCCGACGGCAGCCCATGTTGAGCAGTACGCCCATATCGTGGCCGAAAAAGCTATGCGCCGTCGCCTCATTAAAGTTGCCCAAGACAGTATAAAGCTCGGATACGATGAAGAGCGTGACCTACAAGAACTCATAGAAGCTGCTGAAACCAGTTTGTTTGAAGTAAGTCAGCAGCACGTCAAACAGGACATCTCGAGTATTGAATCAGTGCTTAGCGAAAGTTTCGATCGTTTAGACGAGCTACACAAAGACAAAGGCAAGCTGCGTGGTATACCAACTGGCTTTAAAGATCTCGATAATATTCTGGCCGGTCTACAACGCTCTGATTTGTTCATTCTGGCAGCTCGACCGAGTATGGGTAAAACTGCATTCAGCTTGGCTTTGGCGCAAAACATCGCCCTAAAGGCAAAAGAGCCAGTACTGGTCTTTAGTCTTGAAATGAGTAAAGAACAGCTGGTTGACCGTCTACTCGCCAGCGAGTCAGGTGTCGACGCTTGGGCACTGCGTACAGGCAACCTCAGCGACCAAGACTTTGAAAAAATTGGCCATGCTATGGGCGCATTGTCAGAGGCTCAAATATTTATCGATGACACCCCAGGTATTACCGTTAGTGATCTGCGCACAAAGGCTCGCCGTGAGGCCCACATTCGCCCACTTGGACTGATCATCGTCGACTACTTGCAGCTGATGAGTGGTGGGTCACGTTTTTCTGGTGACTCTAACCGCGTGCAAGAAATCTCGACTATTTCTCGTGGCCTCAAGGAAATCGCTCGTGAGCTTAACGTGCCACTCATTGCCCTCAGTCAGCTCAGCCGTTCGGTAGAAAGTCGTACTCCACAAATTCCACAGCTGCAGGACCTGCGAGAATCAGGATCGATCGAGCAGGATGCTGACGTTGTGGCGTTCTTGTACCGTGAAGAGTACTACAACCCGGAAACCGAGCGTAAAAACCTCATGGATGTATTCATCAAGAAGCACCGTAACGGACCGACAGGCGCAGTAGAGCTATACTTTGACCGTGAGAAGCAGCGTTTCCGCAGTGTCGACACCAAACATTCCAACCCATTTTCTTAATCCATTTTGACGACGCGGTAAGTGCGGCTCATTTTTTTTGAAGCTGAAGGGTTGCAAGCAGAGACTGGACGTAATTGGTCAAGGCCAATTACTCCGTCGACGCGCCTGAAGCTGAGAAAAATATGAGCCGCGATTACAGCCACTTACTGCAAAAGGACATGCTATACTGGACGTAAGCATTATGGAGATCAAGAATCCGCTCGCGCGTTTTAATCTAACGCTCTGGCAACAGGTTACAGAGTACCTAGTGGCATTGTCTGCGACGGCCGCATTATTCGCTTACCGTCTGCACACACTTGTACCTGGTTTTAGCTTGCCTGAGCGCGAAGCCATTGCTGCTGCTTCGAGCCTGAAGACTATAGGTACTGATCCTTTATTTTTACCTCACAAGTTCCTACAATATCTCGGCCTTAAACTCGATCACGACGGCTTTATTGCAATGCGTTTGCCGTCTGTATTTGCCGGACTAATTGCAGCCGGCCTGTTCTTTTATGTTATTAACAAGTGGTTCAACCTTCGTATCGCCGCCATAACAACCTTGCTATTGGTGACATCAAGTTGGTTTTTGCAATTAGCAAGAGTTGGCGTTCCAGAGATCACTTATTTAGGTATTCTAGCGCCCTTGGCGTATGCGGTCTGGCTGCCAAATTATAAGCGTCCGATTATTGCTCTTGGTCTTGGTGCAGTAGTGCTAATAAACACGCTGTACACACCTGGGCTTATCTGGTTTACCCTCATTGGCTTCGTCTGGCAAAGAAAGGCAGTTGCCAAGCTATTCCGCGAAGCGCGCATACCAGCCCTCTTCACCCTGAGCGCCTGCGTAATGCTACTAACACCATTGCTTCTCGCTTTCGTTAGATCACCAGAGTTGATTGAGCAGTACATTGGTTTACCGACAACTCCACTAGAAGCTCTCAAAGAGATACCTAAAAACCTAGCCCTCATACCATATCATTTGGTACTACGAGGAGAGGTTAACCCGCTGCAAAATCTTGGCAACTTACCGCTACTCGATTTCTTTACCGTCATTATGGCTATTCTAGGTGGCTACAGTTATGCGACATATTTTGGTCTGCGCAGAAGCCGTATGATACTGGGCAGTCTTGTCCTATCGTGTCTACTGGTTGCCCTGCAAGGTTCGGTAACATTGGCAATCCTACTACCATTTGTGTACCTACTGGTGGCTGGTGGCCTTAACTTTATGATTGAGCAATGGTTTATGGTCTTCCCATACAATCCACTGGCACGCGGCTTAGCAGTAGTTCTTATCGTTGGTGCATTAGGTGCCACTACCTTTTATCATCTCAATCGTTATTTCGTAGCTTGGCCACAAGCGCCTGCGACTCGCGCTGTGTACGATCAGCCGCACAGATAGACACTGCAACCCGCTTAGTGTTTCTGCTATACTAAAACCACTAACAAAGAGGTGTTTTTCCATGAGTCGATTTGACCAAGCTAAGATGTTGCTACAAGTAAAAAAGCTGCAGAAAGAACTACAAAAGCAGGTGATTGTTGTTGAGCAGGGCGATGGTGCCGTAAAAGTAGAAATTACTGGCGAGCAGAAAATTAAAAAGATCCACATTGATCCTGAATACGTTGACCTTGATGATATCCGTGAACTGGAACGCTGGATCGAAGATGCCGTTAAAGATGCGATTGCGCAGAGTCAAAAACTCGCTGCAGAAAAAATGCAGCCCTTTATGGGTGCCCTGGGCGATCTAGGTCTATAGACAAGTAGCTCTTCAAAATGCAGATACTCCCGTCAGCACTGTATGATCTTATCGAAGCGTTCGGTAATCTGCCGGGCGTTGGTCCACGTACCGCGGAACGATACGCCTATTTTGTGCTGCGCGGCGATAGTCAACTACCTGCGAAGCTCAGTTCGGCGCTTTCATCACTGCATAGCCAAATCGATTACTGCCCAAAAACTTTCGCCCTCATTGAAAAAGGTCAGGATGTGTCGCCACTCTACAGTGACCCGTCACGCGATAAAAAAGTTATCGCCGTTGTTGCCGAGCCATTTGATATTGTTGCCCTAGAAAAAACTGGCGAGTTTAAAGGTACGTATCACGTACTTGGGGGCCTGATATCACCGATTGATGGCATTGGGCCAGAGCAACTACATATTCGTGAGCTTATTCAGCGGGTTGCCGACGACAACGTTACCGAAATTATTCTTGCCACAAATGCTGGCGTCGAAGGCGAGTCTACTGCTTTATACATTCAGCAGCAGCTAGAGCAAAGTGAAGTAGAAGTTACTCGTCTAGCCCGTGGGCTGCCTGTCGGAGTTGACCTAGAATATGCCGACCAAATTACCCTCAGCCGTGCCTTGCAAGGCCGACAAGCTTTATAGGTCACGTCGATCCTGACTAACAGGGGCGTTATAGGTTATACTGTTAGCAATGAGTTTACAGAGTAATTATCCCGAAGCTACGCAAATTGATAGCATCATCAAAGATGCCGAACACATTGTTGTTGTGCAGGCCGACAATCCAGACGCTGACAGCCTGGCCAGCAGCTTGGCTCTCGAACAAATCATGGGTGAGCAGGGAAAGACAGTTACGTTATACTGCGGCATCGACATCAGTAGCTACCTGCATTACATTCCGGGATGGGATCGAGTAGTAAAAGAACTACCAGCAAAGTTTGATGCGGCCATTCTGGTTGACTGCTCCAGCTTTACGCTCCTAGAACAGCTCGAGAAGACAAATCAGTTAGGTGCCCTGCGCACTCGACCGTTTGTTATCATCGATCATCACGCCGTCGAAAACGATGTACCCATAAATAATATTGCCTTGGTAGATTCAGGCTCTGTCGCCACAGGCGAAGTACTCTACCTGCTTGCTCAACAGCTCGACTGGCCAATCGACAGCACCAGCGCCAGTCTATTGTCTTCCTCGATTTTGGCGGACTCTTTGGGACTGACGGTTGAGTCTACCTCCGCGCGTAGCATTCATGTGCTTGCAGAGTTGGTAGAGCATGGCGCAAATCTGGCCGAGCTTGAAACCCGGCGGCGTGCAGCCATGTCTAAACCACGCGATATTATTAGTTACAAAGGTCAGTTGCTGCAACGCATCGAATATTACTGCGACAACCAACTTGCACTTGTCACTATTCCCTGGGACGAAATTCAAACCTATAGCCCATTCTATAATCCTGCCGTTCTGGTACTCGAAGAACTACGAATGGCAGAGGATGTAAAGTTGGCTGTGGTTCTAAAACTGTACCCAGATGGCAAAATTACCGGTAAGCTACGGAGCAATTTTGGCGCAAAGGTTGCTGGCGAACTTGCTGAGCATTTTGAGGGCGGCGGCCACCCAAGTGCAGCCGGCTTCAAGACAAAAGCGTGGCAGTATGATGCACTCAAGCAAGAGCTCATTACTAAGTCGACAGCGCTGCTACAAAAAGAAGCGCAGAAAGAATCATAATGCAGCTGTACAATACACTCTCACGAACCGTCGAACCATTCAAAGCACTGGATAGCAAGAATGTTAGGCTATACGCTTGTGGCCTGACAGTCTACAGCCAGCCGCATATCGGTAACTGGGTTGCATACATCTACTGGGATCTTTTGGTACGTACGCTCACTGCAAGCGACTTTGCGGTTACGCATGTTCAGAATATTACTGATGTAGGTCATCTAACTTCAGATGAAGATGCCGGTGAAGATAAGATGCTTAAGGGCGCTCTCCGCGAAGGCCTAACTGCCTGGGAAGTTGCCGAGAAGTACATTCAGATTGCAGATCATGAAGCCTATGAATTGCTGGGCTTGCGCCGTCCAACACACATGCCTCGCGCCACCGAATACATTGAACAGCAAGCTGAATTTGTAAGAGCTTTGGATGAAAAAGGTTTTACCTACACAATTACCGATGGCATTTACTTTGATACAAGCAAGCTCAAAAACTACGGCGAATTAGCTCGTCTTGATATTGACGGCTTGCGCTTTGGCGCACGTGTTGCTGACACGGGCAAGAAGAACCCGACAGACTTTGCTGTCTGGAAGTTTTCAGACCCAAGCGAGAAGCGTGATATGGAATGGGACAATCCATTACCAGGCACACCTGGCAAAGGCTTTCCAGGCTGGCACCTAGAATGTTCCGTCATGGCAGGAGAGTTACTGGGCGAGCAAATAGATATTCATACTGGCGGCATCGACCATATTCCTGTGCATCATACTAACGAAATCGCTCAAACAGAATCACTAACGAAAAAACGTTTTTCTCAGTTCTGGGTGCATGGTAATCACCTAAAAGTAAATGGTACTAAGATCAGCAAATCTCTTGGTAACGGCTTCACGCTCCAGGACATTACCGACCGAGGTTACGACCTTGAAGCTTTCAAGCTGCTGGTACTCAGCAAGCACTACCGCACCGAGGGCAACTTTACCTGGGAGATACTTGATGCTGCGCAAAACCGACTTAATGAACTACGAGCCTGGGCAGATCTGCGTCACCAGCCGAGTACTGACACAATGCCCACCGAGCTTGACGAGCTTTTCCGCAATACAAAATCAAACATCCTAGCGGCCTTACAGAACGACTTGAATACACCGCTCGCACTGGCAGAGCTTGGCAAACTAGTTTCATACATGTCTAACATTCCAATTCCGGGAGTCGAGGGAGAACATACCGAGGGCATGTTAGCCTTTATCGATAGTATTTTTGGGCTCAACCTGGATGGCCGACCCGATATTACTCAGCAACAGAAAGATTTGCTTACAGCACGACAGAAGGCTCGTGACACAAAAGATTGGGCCGAGTCAGACAGCTTGCGTGATGAGCTCAAAGAGCAGGGAATTGCCATCCGTGACACCGACTACGGGCAGCAATGGAGTCGTATAAAAGACTGATAGAGACTTACTGGTCGGCTTTTGCTACTCGTCGCGCGTAGTAGTCAAGAAAGAGAATGCGCAAGCAGGCTGCGAGGGGTATAGCCACGAACGCACCGAGTAGGCCACCGAGACCCACACCACAAAGCGCGGCAATAAAGACCAGCAGCGGTGTTAACTCATTTTTCTTGGACTGTATGTATGGCTGAATGGTTACGTTTTCGATCTGCTGATAGAGCAAGAAGAAAATACCCATGGTTATTGCTAGCGGGAATGAACTGAGTGCACAGACTAATACAACAATGGCTGCCCCGATAGTGTTGCCAATCATTGGAATCAGTCCAGTCAGAGCAATAATTCCAGCTAAGCCGATAGCGTTGATTGGCACATCAAAAATGGTGCCAGCTATCATCATCGCAATGAAGGCAAAGAATGACGCAATAGCGGCGATCAACAGCTGGCCGTTTACATAATTAGTGATGACTTGATACATCTGGAAAGCCAATTCTCTGCGATGCTGACGTTTATCTTTCTTTTGCATGCGCATGATTTTTTCAAACCAGATCGGTCCTTCTACAAGCATCATGAATGTCATAACCAGTACTGCGATAAGGGAAACGACGGCACTACCGACCTTACCAGCCGTCGATAGAACCGGCTTACCAAGATCGCCAATGCGTGAGCGCATATCGTTGGCTAGCTTTTCAACATTCTCTTCCAGACCATAACGATGAACCATTCGTCCCAAACCCTTTTCACGGTCTTGTAAGCTTTCGACAGTAGCCGGCAAGTCACCGATAAAATCAGATGTCTGGCGCACTAACGGCGGTACAACTGCAGACAAAAAAGCAACCAAGAACAGTAACACGCTCACATAGGCAATGCCTGTGGCGGCAGCACGACTTTTGATGCGCAGTTTTTTACTTATCCAGCTCACTGCTGGGTTAAGCGCCATTGCCAAAAAAAATGATGAAAAAATAAGTGTCAAAGGCTGACTAATTCGTACTAAGAAATTGATGCCCAAGAAGGTTGCCACCACGATAACGATGACTCGGATAATAGTTTTGTTTGAGACGGTAATTTCAGTTTTGGTTGTCTGCATAGCGGTGGTGCTACCTTTCAGTCAGATCGCCCGTGTGGGCTATTACTGTTACTTGTTACCATTATCACTTTTCTTGGCTCGTTTTGCAATTTCACGTTGGTATATATGCTCAATCTGTCCGCCAACTACAGCAACATCAAAGTCTTCTATGCGTTTCTGCTGTGCCTTTTGTAAACGTGACCGTAGTTTCGGATCTCGCAGTAACGCGCGCAATCGCTCTGCAAAAACAGCAGTATCTTTTGGTGATACCAGAGCTTCTTCGTCTTCAAGTACATAACGGTACCCCGGATTGTCACCACCCAACACCACTCCAGCGCCGGCTGCAATTGCTTCTACCAGCACAATACCGAAGCTTTCGCCCGCAATGCTCGGGAAGACTGCAATATCAGCATTACTTAAGAAATGCGGCTTATCGGCTTCAGTCAGCCAACCAGACATAGAAACATAGTCGCCTAACTTCTTTTCTGCAATGAATTCTTCAATCTTAGCTCGCTGTTGACCATGACCGGCAATCACCACTTCAAAGTCAGTAACTTTATGTACATTAACCAGTTGGTCGACCGCCTGCAGCAACTCAATACAACCTTTTCTAGGTACCAGCCGCCCGAGGAAAATGATACGCTGACGAGTTTGTGCAGACTTTTTCTTGCGCGCGCCTTTTGCAAACTTCGCCAGACTAACGGCATTAGGAACAACACTGCTAGTGATATTCATATATTTTTTAGCAAAGCCCTGTGCCGCCGTCGAAACCGTCACAATACTGTCGAAGCGCCTCAAACTGGGAGCAACCACTTTGGACAGCGCCCACGTGGCTGCAGCCTGTACTCGCCCGTAGGGCAGGATATGGAAAGTACCTACAACTGCCGTGGTTTGTGGCGCTGCGCTAATTACTTTTCCAGCAAGTTGTGGACTGTATGGCATCTGAACATGTAATACATCGAACTGTTCCTGCTGGAGTAATTGCACAATTTTTTTCTTTGAACTCGAGAAGGGAATAGATAAACGATTCCCATTGAATCGTACTGTCAGATTTTTTCCGAGGCTGTGAATATTTGGAATATCGTCTCGTACTGTTTGACCAACCAGATAGTGAACGTCATGGCCTTGCTTGAGTAACCATGTGCCAAGCGTTAAAACATACTGCTGCACACCGTCAGTAGCATCAAGTCCGTCGTCAAGCACAAAGCCAATTTTCATAACTAGGTTGTTCGAGCCTTTCGCGTCCGCAAGGCTTTCTTGTAAAGTGCTTCGTACTGATCAACAACTTTCACATAATCAAACTGCTCAACGTGTTGCTTGGCCCATTTCAACCACAGAGATCGAACTTCTTCGTCATAGAGCATCAGCTCGAGCCGCTGTGCAAAGTCAACCGTTGACTCTGGATTTACTAAGCTCAAACGACCTTTTCCGGTCATTACGCTGGCATAGCCAGGGTTATTACCAGCAACAACTACCGTTCCTGCAGCCATAGCTTCTAGCAACACAATTCCAAAACTTTCGCCGTATGGAGCCGGGCTACAATAAAGATCTGCCTTTTGCATAAGTGTGATTTTTTCATCTTCCGAAACATAGCCCTTAAACGTAACACCTTTTATGTCATGTTTATCGACATAGGCTTCAAGCGTCGGACGAAGATCGCCTTGACCAGCAATAATTAAGCGGGCATTGTGCTCTGTACGTAGCAGGGCAAAGGCCTCTAACAAGTACTTCACGCCTTTACGTTTTTCGAGCCGTCCAACGTAGACAATTGTTTTCGGACCAGCAGAGCGCTTAACTGGTGCTTTTGGCTTGTAGTCTTTGAGCTTGATGCCGTTAGGCACAATCGTAATGGTAGCGTCTGGAATATACACCCGACCAGTGGCTTCGGCAACTGGTGAAACGGCGCTAATCACATCCACCCGGGTGTTAATATACTTGGCAACCGGACGCATTAATGTTTGGTATGACTTCGTCACCATTCCTTGGGGCAATGTTGCGTGTAATGTTGCAACATGAGCTGCGCTAGATAGACCAACCAGCTGCATACTTAGGAAAGGTAAGCCAGGCTCATGAAAATGGATAACGTCAAACTGGTGCTCAGTCAGGATTTGCTCGAGCTTAGTATTGGAAACACTAGCTCCAACATCAACTTTCGTCGCAAAGGCTTTCAGCTCAGCAGAATTACCAATAAGGATAACGTCGTCGTCCACAACATCTGGTAACTTGCGAGGCTTAGGGGCAATAATGCGTATGTAATGACCGCGTTTGCGCAATTCTTCAGCCATTTCACGTATACAGATTTGGACGCCACCAGGTCGATAGAAATTATATGGGCAAACAAGTCCAATACGCATGTTGGTACCAGTATAGCAAACTAACGATAGCTACGGCTTAGCTGCGAGCAAACGTTTTAGGCGTGGCGGAATAAAGCTACTGGCGGCCGCAGCATCAGCGATCACTGTGGGGGCATGATTATTAAAGCTCGTCTGAATGATGTGCACTTTGTTATACACAATGTTCAAATGCTGCTCTACAACGTGATTATCAAAATATCGATCTTCTTTTACTCCAATATGGTACACCGGCAGATCTATACGGTCTTTCAATAAATCAAGCCGCAGCATCGAAACCGAGGTATCCATGTATGTACGAGGATCGTTCATGCGCCACAAGTCAATCTCGAAATCGATGCGTCGTTTTCGCTCGGCTTCATCGGCATCTTGCATTTTGGCATTACTATCCGCCACCAGCTTGTAAGTTGCACGAATAAGCGAAGGCCGGAGCACCACATGCTTTACAAAGGCTGCAGGTAAGCGGTTAGAAAAGAAACTAGCACCGTATCGGAAAAGCAAGAAATTGCGCCGAGAAAAGATAAATTCTTCGTGATGCACAAAGCCAACCACACTGACGACTAAATTCACTTTTTTTGTGAGTTCTGGGCAACGTTGCAACATACGGGTCGCAACCGCAAACCCTAACGACATGCCAACTATGGTTACTTTCTTGCGCTTGTAACGCATCTTCACAAAAGCCGCTAAATAATCAGCCAGGTTATCGATGTTCGGTTTGAGGCCAATCTTATAAAAGCTCTCCATACCGCCAAAGCCCGGCAGGTCAGGCATGGTGACCGAGCCGTACCGGTTAAGTACTTGCATGACACCAAACTGACGTTCCAGACTTGAGTGGTGTCCATAGATAAACAGCATTTCTCGCGTTTTACCTTTAGGTGCCGGCATATGCAACATGCGGCCTTCTAGGCCGTTCATGAGCAAGGGGACGATGTAGTCCTCGGCGGTCTTTTTTTCTTTTGCCATTACCAGAAAATGTACGTGAAAATTACGTCCTTGCCAAGCATAAGCATCTGTTTTCGTGAGTTTTACGACTGATATACTATGAACATGCGAAAAAAATTCCTACTTGTCGCTATCAGCACCTTCTTGTGCTTGCTGGTCCTGGTGCTATTTATCATACGCAGCTCAACGGTGACTGCACCAAAAACCACTACCGCTAGTGAACCACAAACCGCACGAACATTGCCGCGAGACACAACACCAGATACATTTGATTCTTCACTACATTCCATCGATCAGCCAGGCAGCCCGTGGTGGATTGTTAATAAAAATCGTCCGTTGCCAGCCGGCTACATTCCTGGTGATTTGGCAGTACCAAACGTATCGCTGCGACTGACTGCGAGTAGTGAACAGATGAAGCTTAGTGCTTCGATCATTCCCAGTGTCGAGAGTTTCTTTGGTGCTGCAGACGCTGCCGGAGTACCACTCACATTCGCCAGCGGCTATCGGTCTGAAGTCTACCAAACCCAGTTATATAACGGCTATGTTGCTCGAGATGGCCAAGCAGCCGCCGACCGCTACAGCGCCAAACCTGGTACTAGCGAGCACCAGACTGGACTGGCTTTTGATATATGTGTCAGAGGCTCTGCCTGTGAACTAACAACTGATTTTGCGAGTACCCAAGCAGGCAAATGGGTAGTAGAACATGCGCATGAGCATGGACTTATCATTCACTATTTACAGGGCAAGGAAAGCTTTACGGGTTATGACCATGAACCGTGGCATCTACGCTTTGTTGGCAAGGAACTTGCCAGTGAACTTAAGAAAAATGGCCAGGCGCTCGAAGAGTTTCTCCTCGACTAGTAGGTTTTAGAATCTATAATTGTGACTGGTGTAAATTGGTTGAGCAGTTTTTGCACATAGTCGGTTTGCGCAGTAACGTTGGTGCCCAGCTGTGATCGTGCCAACAGATCTTCTGCCTTATCGAGCGGCACCATAGTAAAAGCACGTCTCTTGAGCAAATCCTCTCGTGCCTTTTCTTCAGCCGTCCATTCATAGTGCATATAAATCGGTAGGTATTTTGGTGGCTGCACAGACTTGGTGACAATATCTATATCCAGCACAACCAAGCCACTTACCAGGGCTTGAACGGGTAATTGAGCGTTCAAAAAATTTCCAATAGAAAACCACACCAACGTTTTACGTCCATTAGCACCACTAAGTTGTTTGACTGGCTGCAGAACGTGCGGGCCGTGGCCCAGCACAACATCAGCCCCCAGGTCAGCGAGCTGCTGAGCAATCTGCTCTTGCTGACCATTAATGGCCGGACTATATTCGGTACCCCAACGCATACTAACCAGTACAACATCAGCCTTCTGACGAGCCTCAGTTAGCTGCACTTGAGCAATCGCTTGACTGTACATATTCAAGCCATATGCATTTGGTGGAGTTATATTGCTGTACGTTGAATATGACACAAAGGCAAAGCGTACACCTTGACTCGTAAAATAGCGCACTTTTTGTTGTTCTTCGTTGCTTCTATTTGCGCCAGCTACTGCCAGCATATTGGGCAGGGTGTCCCAATAGTTGAGCTGTGCATCGATAACCTGTTGACCTAAATCAAAGGTATGGTTGGTACCTGTGTTGACAACATTGCAGCCGAGACGATTCATATCGCGAGCTACTTCAAGTGGTGAATTAAAAATAGGGTACCCTCGAATACCAAAGGCAGGGCCGGCACCGGGCACCGCTTGGTTACAGAACCGCACCTGCGCTTTGTCAAAGTATGGCTGTAATGGCTTTATGAACTGGTAGTAGTCATATGTTCCATCTGGCAACTTTGCCTGAGCATTCAGGGCATCGTGGGCGATGGTGTCGCCGCTAGCAATAAGTCGTATACTTTTTGGGTTATTGGCTTCGACAGTTTTCTTTACCTGACTGGAACCCGTTTTTTGGACAGGCGGTTTTTTGCTATCCTTACTTCGAATCCACAAGCCAGTTACAACCACACCGATAATAAATAACATGAGGCCAGCTAGAAGCACCTTCCGGTTGCGACTAAACCGAGGCGGTTGAGATTGCTCAGGCGGGAAAGTTGGCGAGGATGACTCCATACTGTCTAGTATACTAGCGCTCCTCAAAAGATGCGCTTCAGGCGCCACACTAAGTCTGGCTCGCCCAAATCTTTATCTTGCACAAGTGGAACCGTAACCTTTTGTGAGCCAAAGTTTATGCGGGTTATTCCGGCAACTTTACCGGCGCCATTTTCAGCACCTGAGAGAGTAGTGGTGAAGCTCGGCGAGCCATACTGCCAGCCAAATAATACGACATTTTTTGGGGCAGCAACGATGGTTTTTTCTCCCCACGCGGCCGTAATCGTACCAAACTGCTGTCCTGCAGCAACAACAATAGTTTTACCAAAGCCTTGTTTAGCTTTTGTGAGCAACGGCTTAACCATGTTCATGGCATCAGTAACTTGCGGCGCACCCAGCACCACTGCCACCAGAGAAACGGTTTGACCACCTTCATATGGCTGAGTCACTGCAGCCATAAAGCACCCGCCAGCTTCATCAGTATTGCCAGTCTTAATGCCAATAATCCCGGGCTCCCCCAGTAGGAAGTTCGTACTATTTATAACGCCTGCCATCGGCAGTGTTACTTGTTTACTGGCTACAATTTCGGCAATTGTCGGCTCTTTTAGGGCTGTTACCCCAATTTGCGTCAAATCACTTGCCGTACTGACACTCTGCGGAGAAAAGCCACTAGCATCTGCGACTCGAGTTGCCTTGAGACCCATGTCTGCCAGCATAGCGTTCGCATATGTGATGTAGTCTGCTTCAGAGCCAAACGCCCAGTTCACCAACATTTCGGCAGCGTTGTTGGCGGAAGGAATCAACATAGCCTGCATAAGTTGGTACTGCGTCAGACTACCACCTACTGATACCGGAATAACCGCGCCGCCCTGTGCAACATACTTGTTATAAATCAGTACATCCTGCTCGGTCACCGTTATCGCTTCACCTTGCTGTCCAGGCAGCAGTGGCTTTTGTTTTAGTACAGCCAGAGCAGTTATAACCTTTGTGATACTCGCGATTGGCACCTGCTTTTGATTTGGGCTACTTCCCAAAACTCCGTAACCAACACCCGCGACAGCAGCTTGCTCATTTATTGGCCACACAAAACCGGGATCTTTTTTAGTGTAACTCTGCTGTGTGACCTGTGTGACAGGCAGGGCGATAGGCCTTTGAAATCGCCAATAACCGAATCCAAGACTTGCCAGCAATACTACAATCAGTAGCAAAGGTACGACTTTTATACGACGTTGCTGCGCTGACCCTCGGTAGCGAACAGTCCTAAGTTGATGTGGCTCTATAATCCTCATGATATGTTTACGCTTATTATAGCAAAACGCTTATATTTGCTGTTTATGGCAAAATATACTAAAATCAATCTGTTAATTCGAAGTTTACGAATCTTCGATAGTAGGGCGTGGCCAAGTGGTAAGGCACCAGGTTTTGGTCCTGGCATTCGGGGGTTCGAATCCCTCCGCCCTAGCCATATAGAACGCAGCTTGGCAACAAGCTTTAATGCACCTCTGTAAATGGGGTGTTTTTTAATGGTTTGGTTACTCATATTCTTCCTCCTATTATTTGTTGAGTTTCTAAAACATTTTGAGCAATTGCTCTGGCGAATATTGTGTAGTTAACAGATAAGATACCTCCTTCGTAACTGAATTCTTCAAATAGTTTGGATATAATGAGCCGTTTCTTTTCGGGCGACTTCTTGCCGTATAGTTCTGCCGCTTTCTGAGTGAGTTCCAGTAGTATGAGTCGTTGCTCAAGTGACGCCCCGAGCGTATGGTCAATCTTCTGCAGTCGTTCTTCGAGTGACTTACGTTGCTCCGTAAGTTCAGTATGCTTTTGCGTGTAGAATGCCTGACTAATCTCTCCAGCCAGCTTGTCGTCATATAGGTTGGTATCCATGTACAGAACCCTATCTAGCTGAGTCTGGATGGACTTAATCAGTTGCTGGTTTTCATCGACAGCAGACTTGTGCTTGCGCTTCATGGCCTCGGCCAGCCACTCGATGACGTCACTTCGGGGTGAAACAAGCTTCTGCAGCATGCTACTCACTTGCTCCTCGAGCCGGTCTTCTCGGAGTAAGACATTTTGTTTGCATGCTTCAGTCCTCCTTTGGCATGCACCGTAGTAGCGTCCTTTTTGCAATTGCCACGTAACCATCTTGCCGCACGTTGTGCAGCGGATTATGTTCTTGAAGATTGGATTATGTGTCCGGTATCGGCAGGTTAGCTTCCGGCGCATTTTACGCTGCACCTTATCGAACAACTCCTTGCTGATTATCGGCTCTTGAGCTCCAGGGTAATCCATTCCGTTAAAGTGGTTTACGCCTATGTAGAACGTATTAGTAAGTATCTTTTGGGTGTAACTCTTGCTGAACGGGCGACCCTTGCGGGTTCTGAGTCCAAGTAGCTCTAGTTCTGCTCGAATACTCTCAATAGACTGGTTAGGCTCAAGATACTTTTCGAATATGCCCTGCATAATGGCTTTGGTGGCTGGATCTGGTTCATGGATCTTTTTGCCGTTTACTATGACTGTTCTATACCCTGGTGGCGGCGTAGATGGTAGCCATCCTTGGGCGAGCTTCTCCGCCCAGCCCTTCATGGCTTCTTCTCGTAAATTGTCGGAGTATTTCTTAGCAACAGATAAGTGGATATTCCACATAAACTTCACGTCGGATCGGGCTTCTTTATGGAGCAGTAAACTCTCTTTTACGGCATGAAGTCTACGACGACCATCGCGCTCTAACCACTCGTCGATAGCAACCGCATCTCGGAAGTTTCGGGTTAGTCGGTCGGTCTTTTCGACCGCCAAGTGAAACACCACGCCTGTTTTCAAATAGGTTAGTAGCTCATGGAAGACCTTGCGACTTTGTTCTTTACTAGCCGTCTCGGCGATCTTAAATATTCGTACTACGTTTAAGTCTCGTTGCTGACAGTAGCCCATAAGCAGCTTTAGCTGTGAATCGAGGGAGTAACCTTCGTCTTCTTGTGCCTTACTGGATACGCGGGCGAGTATAACGACGTTCTGTTCGTTACTACTCATAGTCTTCGGCCAGTACTTCGTATAATGCTATTAGATCACGAGCTACAGACTGCGTATCATCCAAGCTGATATCCCTCAAGGATCCAGTACGTAGAATCATCTGCAACTGTTCAATTGCATTGTCGGTGATTAGCTGATTTGTACCCTCAAACTGTTTCATAACTAACCTTACACGGTTAATTATACTAACCGTGCTCGGTTAGTTCAAGACTAATCTACACCCGAACTTATCTATTCCTGTGGATATCTTCTCGCTAAGATATCTATATAATCTTTCTGTATCTGTTAGCTAAACACACTATTGTTATATAATTACCTATACTACGTATAGGGTAGACATAATGAAGACTGAACCTAAATACCGACGACCACTAAACACTCACCAAATTGCTATCCTAAACACGCTCTATAAATTCCGTTTTACTACCACTGCACTACTAGCTGAAAATCAACAAGCCAAACATCAACGAGTCATATCAAACAGACTCAAGATACTAGTAGATCAAGGCTACATTGGCATGAACTACGACAGTAGCTACAAGATTAAAGGCAAACCAGCTACCTATTATTTACTAACAGATGGGGTACGATTCCTTCGTGATCAACCATATACTCAAGAATCAGCCCTCCGAAGCATCTATCAAGACAAGCGTGCCAACGACAGTCGCATCCAGCACCGACTCAACGTCTTTAAGACCTACATCACCATTAAACAGACCTATCCTGACCGGTTTAAGCTCTTTAGCAAGACTGAGCTTATGAATAAGCCGTATGTTCCTAAGACGAGACCAGATGCCTTCCTGATCGACAATCAGAGTGACAAATCATACTTTGTTGATTACCTAGAAGACACTATGAGCTTCTGGACGCTCAGAAAAGCCATACGACGCTATATCACTTTTGCCGAACTTGAGATTTGGCAAAAGTACAAACTCGATCAGCCGCACCCGAACGTATTGTTTATATGTGAATCTGCACAACTCATAAAACGCGTAGACAACTTGATCAGGCGAGAGCTAGATTCGAGCTATGTAGATATACAGATGACCGCATCAAAACTGGATGATTTGATCCTTTCCTAATCGAGCAGTTTTTAGTCTTGCTCAGGATTATGAATTACTCGCGGTTACACTCGATTACCTCGACCCAGTCAACACAGTAGAATGCGGTACTAAGTAAGTCTGACCACGTACTTGCAGTACCAGCTTCTTGATCCAGCTGATCACGCAACTGTTCCTGTAGCCATTCAGCACAGGTATAGTCACTGTCTGAGTGCTTAAGCGCTTCAAGCAGCAGATAGTAACTCGCCTGATCGTTGGTTAGCCACAGGTTAGCTACCCATGTTTCACGGTTACTCCACCCGTTATATTTGTTTGCTTCTGGCATTTCTTCCTCCTTTACTTTTTGTAACGGAGGTTACTCAACAAGGCCGCACGGCAAAGTAGTCAAGGTGGAGACTTGTACTACCTTGACTGGTTTGCTCGGTCTGTATACTTAGAGACCTACGGAAAGTAAATCTCCTTTATCTTAGACTCCGTAGAAGCTATAATTACACCATGATTCCAAGATTAATACAGACATATTTACCGGACGGCTCACTAGAGGGAATCAAGGTTATCGAATTATCTGAAAGCCCGATAAAGGCTTTTGTTGTACCGAGGATAAAGCTAAGTGACGTAAAAAAGCGGAGCGAGATAAACCAACCATCACTGTATCTGCTTATCAATTCATCTGACAATCAACTCTACATTGGTGAAAGTGAAAATTTTTACCACCGTGTTAAGAATCACGATCAGTCGAAAGACTTCTGGGATCTCGCTATAGCTATAGTTTCAAACACCAACAGCCTTGAAAAAAGTGACGTGAAATATTTAGAATCACTTGCAGTCGAGAAAGCCCAGGCTACGGCTGCCATGACAGTATTGAACAAAACAGTGCCAGCACGGAATAATGTGCATGAGTTCAAAGTCCATACACTAGAGAAAATCCTAGAAGACACTGCCATGATTGCTGAATCACTCGGCTTTAGTATCTTCGCATCCAAAAAAGATACTGAAGAAGAATCAATTTGGCATTTATCGGCTAAGAAAAGTAATGCGAAAGCACAGTTTCGGGGCGATAAGTTCGTTATTCTTGCCGGCTCAATCATAGACAAATCCTATGCGCCAAGCTGGGCAAAAGCATTTCCGAAGTCACTCGTAGAGCGAGACGAATTACTTACTGCCAATAGTAAAGACCTTGGTGATGTATTTGAAGTAACGAACAACATTTCTACCCGTAGCCCAAACCACGCAGGTGGCCTTGTTTCTGGAAGAAGCATCAATGCCTGGATCGGCTGGAAGAATAAAGACGGCAAGACGATGGATGAAGTCATGAGAAGAGAAGAAATATAGATGTCCACGATTGATGATTCTGTAATTAGAGAAATAATAACTGGTCGAGTTGAGCCGCATATATATTCTTTCCAAACAAACACCTTACCAAATCTTCTTAAGGTTGGTGACTCGTATCGTCCAGTTGAAGAACGTTTAGATGAATGGCGTAGGCACTACAAAGACCTAACTGAAGTCTCGCGGCACAAGGCACTGGTAAATGAAAATGTATTCTTTAGGGATCACTCGGTACACAAATACCTTGAAGCTAATGGAACAGTCCGTATTGGCATCGATAGAGACAACAATATCTACTCAAATGAATTCTTTGAAGGTATCGACGGCAACAGCGTAGCGGCTGCCGTAAATGATGTGATTAACAGCTACGGTACGCCTGGCAAATACGCATACTATGATAGTCTCAAGGATAGAATAGAGCTTCACTATGCTCGTGAAAGCGATTTCGAGCCGCGCAACAACCAACGAGAAGTGATTAATAACTTCACAACTGCCGTTAATAATGGCCAGACAAACCTTTTAATGTACGCTGTTATGCGTTTTGGCAAGTCAATCACTTCAATGTGGTGTGCTAAAAAAATAGATTCAAAACTAACTCTTGTCGTATCAGCCAAGGCCGATGTTAAGTCTGAGTGGAAGCATACAGTTGAAAGTCACAAAGACTTCACCGGTTATCGATTCATGGAAAGCACTGACCTAACACCCGGTATGAACTTTCATGAAGTCTACGGCAAAGAGTTCTACACTGGTGATGGTAAAACGGAAATCTGCACAAATATTGTGCTGTTTCTGACACTACAAGATCTTGCTGGATCGGCCACAGAGGTAAAGAAACGTCACGAGATACTACAGAGTGCCAGCCCAGACCTACTGATTATAGATGAAACTCACTTCGGTGCTCGTGCTCAAGTACTTGGCAAGATTCTAGCCGGCGTTGAACTAAACGAAGAAGATGAAGAGTCTCTCAAAAATACCGACAGCATCGACGAGCTGGGTAAAATCCAGGGCCTGAAAGCAATCAACGCCAAGATAAAATTACACCTTTCGGGTACACCTTACCGTATCCTCATGGGTAGCGAATTTGCTAAAGAAGACATAATCGCCTTTGTTCAGTTCAGTGACATCTATGAATCCAAACTAGCTTGGAGTGCCCACAACCTCGATAAAAACGAGTGGGACAACCCATACTACGGCTTCCCACAAATGATTCGCTTTGCCTTCAATCCAAATGAAAGCTCTCGTAAGAAACTCGAAGAACTCCCTGGCAGCAAGCCGTCTGAAATCTTTGCGCCTGTCGATACCAATAAAACTGGTGACTACCAAACCTTCTTGCATGAAAAGGAAGTAATCGATCTACTTCGGGTGCTCGATGGCACAAAACAGGACACTAAACTACTAGCCTTGCTCGACCATCCATCGATTAAAGCCGGTAAGCTCGCACGTCATGTGGTTATCGTTCTGCCAAAGCGAGCATCATGTGATGCGTTTGAAAAGCTACTACATGACCGTCCGGAACTATTTAAAAACCTTTCTGAATATAAAATCCTTAATATCAGTGGCCATAACGCCAGTACATCACTCAAAAAACCCGAGCAAATAAAAGCTGCAGTAACTGCCGCTGAAGCGAATGGCAGAAAAACGCTAACTCTGACAGTCAATAAGATGCTCACTGGCACAACGGTGCCAGAGTGGGATACCATGATCTATCTTAAAGCGACCATTAGTCCGCAAGAATACGATCAAGCTATCTTTCGACTTCAATCCCCATGGATAAAGAAGTACGTTGATAATACAGATGAAGTAATCAAATATGATATGAAGCCGCAAACCCTGCTGGTTGATCTTGATCCAACAAGACTATTCCTCCTGCAAGAAGCCAAAGCACTCAGCTACGGTGTAAACATTGAAAAAATCGGTAACGAAAATATTGAACAATTCGTTACACGAGATCTTAAAGTGTCACCAGTACTCGCACTTAATGCCGAAAATAACAAACTCGTTGAAGTAAAAGCCTCAGTCATTATCGACGCAGTTCGAAAATACGCAAATGAGCGCTCTATCAGCGAAGACGTCAATGAAATTGGCGTCGACATTAGTCTTCGAGATAACGAAAGTATTAACAGCTTGATTAGTACCTTGGCGGAAATCAATGGCAAAAATGGCCTTAATATCTCACCGATTGAAGATGATGGCGAAGGCGATGATATTGACACCGATACTGGTGATGACACAGGCGAAAACGATGAAGACGATACTTCACATGGTAGCACTGACAGCTCGCCAACTGACAATGATGAGGCTAATGCTATCAAAACATTCGAAAAACAATTCCGCATGTACTACGTGCTCATCCTGCTCTTTGCATTCCTTTCAACCACCGAAGAAAAGTCACTAGCTGACGTTATCTCTAACCTTGATGCTAACAAAGACAACCAGCGCATAGCTCGTAGTCTGGGCCTCAGAAAAGAACACCTCACTGCGCTACGCGAAACAATGAACTGGTCAATACTTAGCTCACTTGACTACAAGATCCAGAACTCAGACTATCGCGCTAACGACGATAGCATTACGCCAGTCGAACATATTAATATTGCCATCAACAAGTTCGGCAAACTATCAGACTCAGAGGTATTCACTCCTTCTCATATTGTCGATAAAGTATTTGACGCCTTTGGCACCGACTTCTGGCGCAGCGCCTCAAGTGCTAAAGTTTTAGACATTGCTAGTAAGTCCGGTAGTTTTGCTAACGGATTTGTCAGGCGAGTGCAGCAAGATGGCGTATCACTAGAAAGCATAAAGAATAACTTCTACTCGATTCCGACTTCGTCAGCTGCTTACGAATTTACCCGCAAAATGTACAAGGCGTTAGGGCTTAATATTGATAATATTGCCCAGCACTTTACGTCTTACGACATCCTAGAGCTAAAGCACATAGATACCTTCCGAACACTACTGGCGACTAAAACGCTTAGTGAAATAACAAAAGAAGACCTCAAGGCCACGGATGTTAGAATAGAAAGTAATGGAGACGAGGGTAATCAAGTGAAGTTCAGTGCCGTGGTTGGTAACCCGCCTTATCAGGAGGATACGGCTAATAGTCGTACTAATCCTATTTACCCACAGTTTATGGACAACTCTTACTTATTATCTGATAAAGTATGTTTGATTACGCCTGGTAGATTCCTGTTTAATGCTGGTCAATCTTCCAAGCAGTGGAATGAAAAGATGCTCAATGATAAGCACTTGAAAGTAGTTTACTTCAAGCAAAAGTCAGCTGATATCTTTCCTAATACAGATATCAAGGGTGGTGTGGTCATTACACACCGTGATGCAGATAAGATTTTAGGACCAATCGGCACATTTACCCCGTTTGACGAGCTCAACTCCGTACTTCATAAGGTTTCACTAACTAATCCCGAAAAACTAAGCAAAATAATTTTTGGCAATAGTAGCTACAGGTTTACTGAAAAGTTATATGAGGATAATCCGCAGCTTCGTGGTCGAGTAAGCGTAAACGAGGAAAGATCTATCGGGACAAAAGTGTTCCGTACTTTTCCGGAGGTATTCACAAATAATCAACCTTCCACTGGTGATTACGTGTGCATTTACGGTCGCGAGGATAATAAACGCATCTTCAAGTGGATCAAGCGAGAGTACATCTCTGCTCACCCAAATCTAGATAAATGGAAGGTATTTGTTCCAAAGTCTAACGGGAGTGGTGCAATCGGTGAAATTCTCAGTACACCCCTTATAGGGGAACCCCTTATAGGGGGTACCCAGACCTTTATATCCTTCGGAGGGTTTGATACTGAGATTCAAGCACAAAACTGCATGAAATACATTAAATCAAAATTTGCCCGTGCAATGCTTGGCACATTAAAGATCACTCAACACGCCCCCAAGGGAACATGGAAGAACGTTCCACTGCAAGATTTCACGCCAGATTCTGATATCGACTGGTCAAAAAGTATTCCGAACATAGACAAACAACTTTATGCAAAATATGGCTTAAGCCAAAAAGAAATTGACTTTATTGAGACTCACGTTAGGGCAATGGAGTAGCCCATGGCTCCTGCTCACGAAATTGATATCCAAGAAAACTCACTTCGCCATCGTGGTAATCTATTGGATATCCTCCTCATCGACAGAACCTCTGGTAAGAACATTATCTGGGCGACAGACTCATACGAGGCTATCGGCAAAGATTTTGCACCCAAAAAGCACATAAAAAAAGAGTTAGTTACTGGACAGCACGGTGAGCTCATACAGCCACGTGCTGCAAAACCGCTTGCCGAGCAAAAGCAACGTACCCGCGATAAGGCAGAAGTATTCACACCGGTAAAAATTGTCGATAAGATGAATAATATTGTTGATTGGCCTAATGAAAGCTGGCAAGCCTACGTATCAAAAACAATACTTGAGATTAGCTGTGGCGAAGCACCATTTATTGTGAGTCGCTACAACCCTACAGCACATACCGGCAAACTCATAAAGTTATCAAACCGTGTCGGCTTTCTCGACCGCAAGCTACGAGTTGTATCGAAGTTTTGCGATACCCCACGCGAGTGGATCAAATGGGCAAAGCATGCATACATGGCGAGCTATGGATACGAATGGCAGGGCGACAATCTCCTTATTGCTAGAGAAAACCTACTCTATACTCTCATCGATTACTACCAGGACAAGTTTGGGCGTAAGCCGTCATTGGACTTGCTACGCTCGTTTGCTGAAATTATCAGCTGGAACATATTCCAGATGGACGGGCTAAAATATGTAATTCCTATGAGCTGTGAAGGTAAATCTGCACAAAATACTACTCAAGTTTCTATATTTCCAGTTGAAGATGAAAAGCAAGAACAGCTATCTATCTGCGAGGGATGTACGTCAGGTAACTACAGTCAGCACACTGGCAAGTATGTAAGGATTATGGACTGGACATTGGAAGAGACGAATAGATTCGTTGATATCTTAAGCAAATAAAGACCCCTTAACTTAAATAAACTTAAGCATTTTAAACAACAATCGCGTTCGATTGCAACTTTACCTCGAGAAGCGTAGTATTTATTTAGTGTTAGTGGCATGTGCGGTGGTGGCACTTTCATAAAATAAGCATCGCTTTGGTTTTTTATGATAGCACTGAAATCTCATGGTAAGACTGCTCTACATATTAAAGAATCTTCGCTGGATAAGATTCTCAGCATTTATCCTGACGAATCACTCACGGAACGACAGGTATTTGTTGAGGCGCGACAGACAAAAGAAATATCTTTCTCTGATCTGAAGAAAGAATGCGAAACCTTATCACTGCCGTGGCAGCTATTCCTACTTAAACCAGAAAAGCTAGATAAGGAAATCGCTGAACTTGATAAGTTACGAAAAAGCAAGTTTGAAGATAAGTTTATTGCGAGCCGAGATAATGAGGGTAAAGGAGTAGCGTTAAGAATAGCCGACAGGCTTATTGCTCTCCAAGACTTTGCGCGAACTGTAGTTGATAAAAATAATGACTTTTGCGGTAGCTTAACAAAGATTCCTGACCACGAACGCGCCGGGCATATTTTGTCCTACTTCGACATAGACCCAGAATCGCTAAGTAGTGGCCAGAAAGAAAAGACTCTTGGCTACATAATCAAGCAGCTTGAAAAGAAAAACGTTCGTGTTTCTCGTGGTGTCATGAACTCGAACAAACTGCTACCTATTGAAAATAATATAAGGAGCACATATCGAAAATCCAGTGGCTTTGTAGTAAAAGACAATAAAGTACCCTACATATTCTTGCCCAGTGAAATTAACGACAATGAAACGCCAGGGAGACAAATCCTTACGCTGTTTGCCCTACTTACCATGATTGGTCTTGAACAGTACAACGTATATATTGATGGCGAATTCGAAACCAGGATTCGTGAAAGTGACTTGCTTAAGCAGGCGTTTGGTATTGCAAGCGAAGTGCTTCTTCCGGTTGTGGTCACGGAACAGCTTGAAGAACCTATAACAGACAGTGTGCGTGACGAACTTGCAGAAAAATATATGTTGACACCTTCGGCTATCGTCCTGACACTGCAGGAGCGAGGCCTCATACAAACAAAAGAAGAACTTCAAGAACTTCTTGAAAGTATTCAGAGAAAACCAGAGTCGTCAGGCGCAAGCCACAAACGTACGCCAAATATCGACACATCGGTAAAGAAACTATGTGGTGAAGCTACCTGCGCAGACATAATTGATGGCGTTCGAACAGATAAGCTGACGGGTGTCAGGGCTCAATACCTCATGTTTGGCTACGTAGACAAACTAAAGTTTGAGAAGTTTAAGGCGAACGTAGGTCTATGACAGTTGTTGATACAAATACCATTATTAACAGTATCAATAACGGGGGCAAGCTACCGTCGATTGAAATTACTGTGTCAGATGATCTTTATTACGAATACTTGGTTGCCGAGGCAAGACATAACAAGAAATTCGAGATGGTGAAACTTGCATCCTCTATGAAAGGCTACGATGAGGCACACTATCTAAAAGAATATGCCACGATGCTCAATAAGTTCACGGGCGTATCATTTGCGAAAATGAGGGGTTTTGCTGATGTATCAATACTTGCATTGGTGTCCTGTCTAGTCACAGATTATGGCAGGAGACCTCCTCAGACCACTCTAGAGTTCGGGACAATTGATACTTCGCTAGTAACAGTAATAACCAAAGATGGTCCACTCAAAAAAATGTTAGCTGATGAGTTTGGCAACCAGGTGAACATTATGTCTGAATTTAAAGGGTAATACTCTTGAACTCCGGCAGGACGTTGCTTTACACGATCGGCGCGTTATATGCAATCTTCCACAGCTTTTGGGCCATTTCTACTGCACTCTCACGTCGGGTGTAGCCTTCACTAACAGCAACTGGTTCGTTGTTGGCCGCGTGAAGCGTCCAGCGCCACTCACCAGCACTATCCTTGAAGACTTTAAAATACGGGCTAACCATATCTTTACCTCCCAAATTATTATTTGCTAAAGAGACTCGACTAGATCTCTTCGGATGAATCTTTTAACGGATTCTTCTAATGAGATGTGTTGAGCTTATAGTAAACAAAAGAACTTGGTGTCCTGCCGAAATTTAAAAGTACTGAAGATACTATACCATAATCGACACAACACACACCTTCTTGTCACCGGGGAAAGACCGATCTGACCAGCCGATAGTGCTAAACCTCGGCAAGTATTCGTCGATTAAACTTCTAGCGGCTCATCCTCATCGGACTCTGTGCTAGTCTTGGATTCTGTTTTGGCTAGCTTATTGACCAACTTTGGCTTAGTCTTACCATATTCATACGCATACAACTTCTGTGAGGACGCAATAACTTTCTTGGCAATCGAATCACTACCTGCGTTTTCAAGGAGCAATGTTTCGCCAGATAACGGTTCTTGTGAATGAATAGCGCTCAAGCGTGCATAGAAGTTAAAGCTTGGCAGATTGGCTATCTCGCCCTCCTCAATATATGGCTTGAACAACGGCAAAACTAGTTGCTCATCAGCAGGGCTACCAGTTCTAAAGCTAATCACCGTACCAACATTAGCTAGAATAATCTGCACCAGGCGCTGTTCTTCTTGCTGGGCAGTAGACTGTTCGGCCATGGTTAAAAATAGCTTATACTTTCTAGCCTCGGAAAGCATCTGCACAAATGGCATGGTTGCGAAGTTCTGGAATTCGTCTACGTACAAATAATACGGCTCGCGCTTGGCTTGATCCATGCGGGCACGTCGCAGTGCTGCAATTTGCAGCTTGGCCAGTACTGCCGTACCAAAAAGCTCAGAAGTATCTTCGCCGAGATTGCCTTTAGAGAAATTACAGACCAGGATCTTGCCAGAAGCCAAGATGTCATCAAAGTCTATTGTAGATTTTGCTCGGCCCATGACTCGCTTGGTTGCGGGCGAGAATTCAAAACGCCCGATCTTACTGGTAACACCGTGGCTCATCTTAACCCGTTGCATAGCTCCAGCTTTACCGAGCTCGTTCTGCCAAAAATTCTTAAGCGTTCCGGCTGGTAATGCATTAGTTATCTTTTTACGGTAATTATCGTTGGTAAGAAGTTCAAAGATAGTAAAGATGGTTGGGTCTTCGGTGGTAAGCGCTGTTTGAATGGCATTACGTAGCACATACTCAATACGGTGGCCACCGGTATCGTCGTCTGAGAAGATTTTTCGAAGCACCGAAATAACATGTTCGGTGACGCGGTCTTTTTCTCGTTCTAGGGCACTGCCTTTCAGGCCTTCTGGAATTTCTAGCAGGTTCATGGCCAGTGGGTGGTCGATATCATCAGGGTTGAAGTAGATAACGTCCTGCATGCGATCCCTAGGGATATGTTTAAGTATGGTCAGTGCCATATCACCATGCGGATCAATCACCGCCAAGCCTTTGCCGCTTTGAATGTCCTGCACAATACCGTACTGCAACATGGTTGTTTTACCGTTACCGGTTCCACCGATAACATAGATGTGTCGTTGCCGTTCGGCTTCAGTTAACCCAATTAGTGTTTCGCTGCCGTGGTGGATATTTTTACCTAGAATTACATCAAAGGTATTAGCACTATCTTTTAGCGATATCGGGGCTGGTAGAGTTTTACTGAGTGATTTAGATACGTTTTCTGTTCGTGCAGATGAACTATGCGGGAAGTGAAACAAGGCGCTTAGTTCGGTAGAGCTTAGTATATTAGCGTGCCTATGGATCAGCGACGGTAAACGGTATTGAAACTGTCGTAAACGAATCCGAAGACCCAGCCAAGGAATATAACTCCTGGTAGATCTCAGTCGTTGCCACATCGGAGTGGTGTAGGTCATTAGGGCATTGCCTAATGCTCGAGACCGAGCACGTACCCTTTCTTTATCTGGAGCTAGTATTCGTGCTCGTATATCTACATAGAATAGATCTTGGCTTAGTTTGGCGTGCATAGAGTCAAGCAGTTCTTGTTCGGCTGGCGGAATGGCCTTAGCGTATTCGGCTCGCTTAGTATGTTTTTGTGATTCTGGTAGGTTGTTGGTCAAAAACGTGTAGATCATAGTCTTAACGAGCACAAACGGCAAGCGAATGAGTGCAAACACGATTCGTAGGATAGACTTATGTCCAAACCGTTTCTCAAGGCTCGATCCAGACCAATAACCCTGCCGTATCTTTCTATCAATACTAGCCGCTTCGGACACAACTGTTGGCGTAACCACTAATTGCAATTCAATACGCTCGTTGTCTTGCAGCTGGGTCATGGAATTTGTTAAGTAGGCGACCGGATCATGCTCGTTAAGGGTGCTTGAGGTATCAAGTGGCATGGCAAAGTGCTCAGTCTGCCGATACACCTGCAATACCTGCATTCCATGAATTTCGGGTCTGTCGGCAACCACCCGAACCTTTACATCCGAACTATACGCGGTAACTGCTTGTCGGATAAGTTCTTCGTTAGCCTCGTCGGTACGAATATAAAACCGAATACCCTTGGACTTAGTAGAGACAATCTCCATTGAAAGGGTTGGCACATAGCGAAGAACCGCGTCTTTGAAGCTCCTCGACTTGAGTAAGCCGTGTAGTACCGAGAATAATTGAGTGGTAGCAATAGGAGTTTTGTTGGTAAATGCCGGTGGTGTAAGTTCCAGCAGAACTGACTTTTGTTTGTATTTACGACGATAGTTATATAACCGAAGAACAGTACCAATCAAGATAGCAAGCGAAAAGAGCGACACAAACACACCCACCGACCAAGGTAATATGGCCTTGAACGTACTGACTAGCTGACCACCCGATGCATCTGTCATGGCAGCTCCTTTATTGCTCCTGCAACTAACCTAAGACTAACAGAGGTGTTATTCAATAACAATATGTCATAATATCCGTGAGACCGTATTATTGGTACAATAGAGTTAATCATGAGCAAGCAAACAACCGGATCAGTCCTCAAAGCAGCCCGCCTCAAACTAGGCGTGACTCAAATTGAGCTTGCCGAAAAAGCTGGCATTCATATTAACACCTACGCCCGCATAGAACGCGATGAACAAGAACCAACCTTTGATACCGTCAAGAAGTTAGTCAAAGCACTCAACATAAAGCTTGAAGATATTCCTAGCTAAATACTCTATACTGGCTGCAGAAGAGGCTTGTGTCTTAAGCAGTTTGCGAGAGGACTGAAGCCTCTTTATTTATGCCATGAGAATCTATCTATTCACCGACTTTTGATATTGCCTTGAACGTAGCCCGATAAATGAAGAAAACTGGCAGTAGAAATAAGTTACAAACCAGCAAAGAGATGCGCGGACTATACTTATCAGCTAAATACCCAACCAGCACCAGAAAGCCGGCATAGACCGCGCTTGTTGCGAGCGAGTTAAGCGAGTCCATAGTTGCTCGTTGATCGTCCGTAAACTCCTGGTGAAGTAAGTGCTGCTTTGCTGTATCGGTCGGGCCATACGGTGCACCGTAAAACATCATGATGAATGGTGAAGCAACGGTTGAACTAACAAGTGCTACAAACGACACAACGCGTGAATACGCCTCGCCAACTAGCAAGATGGTTGCTGGTTTGAATCGCTTCATGAACCAACCACTCAGGTTAAACCCGATAGTGCTCCAGATATAGTTGGCCGATGTTAAGAAACCAACATACGACAATGGCACGTACAAGCGGTAGTACGCTGGCATTATATTCCAGGCTGCGCCGCCTACGCCTCCGCCAATAATTGAAGCAATGCTCATCATCCGTAAGTGTGAGTTATGTTTGTAATGCTTTAGTACGTCTTTGAGATGACTATACACATTACCCGAAACTGGCGACGTTCGCGGTGGCTCAATGAAGGTAAAAGCAACCAGTACTGCTAGAGCCTGTGGAATTACGGAGATCCATAACACCAAAGTATACGAAATTGCCGCTAGGATCGATCCGGAAATGGCGGCAATAATACCACCAACTTCTAAAGCAATGTTGGTTTTGCTGTAGTAGCTATGGAAGTCGTCTTTCTCGCCCGCGTGCCGAGCGGAGTCGTATATGATCGCATTGTTGTTGCCACTAAACAACGCAAAGCTTAACCCTTGCAATGCTGCGCCCAGTAACAGAACAGGGTAACTGGTTGACAGTGCATAGATGAGCAGTCCACTCAGGCTCGCAATAGCGCCAAGTTGCAGACTGAATACTCTGCTAATGCGATCGGAGATCACGCCAGTAGGAATCTCAAGTGCAGCCTGAGCAATCTGGACAAATGCCCAGACGCTTGCGGCCAGTGCATAGGAGTGCAGGATATGGGCAAAATACAGCACTAACACTACATAGTAGGGCTGGACGTTGGATAGGAATGTGAAGCGGAATAATGCCCGCATGTTGTGCTGTAGTAAGTTCATAGTTGTAATTCCTTTGTTGGTTTGAGTTTTATAGCAAAGTATTTGTCGTGTGAAGCAAACAAGACTGCACCCTTATATTTTTGGAGTGCTGATTCAATCTGCTCTCTAGTCGGAATATCTAGGTGGTTAGTCGGTTCATCTAAGATCAACAAGTGATGCGAGGCAAGTAGCAACTTAGCAAATCCAAGCTTGGCCTGTTGGCCACGAGACAACTCGCTGACCGGTTTCTTAAGGTCAGTATCGGTTAATCCCAGGCTACGAGCTTCACGGAAAATATCGGTCATCGTAGCTTCGGTTGCCACAAGGTTGGATAGTCCCGTGACTGCATGGTCTAGGCCGTCAACATTTTGTGAGAAGTATCCAGCACTAATTCCGTTGCCGTAGGCTACTCCTCCGCTGTCCGGCTGAGTTTTACGAGCTGCAATGGTCAACAATGTTGTCTTACCACTTCCGTTTTGGCCTTGAACGTGAATACGTTCGCCACCACGAATCTCTAGATTGACTTTATCTAGTACAAGATCGGGGAATCCTTTGCAGATATCTTCAAGTCGCAGCACCAACTTATTCCTAACAACTTCGCCTCCAAGGACGATTCGGTAGTCCTTTGACGACTCTGGCCGTTCAACCTCCTCAAGTTGATCGAGTCGTTTCTCCAGCATGCGAGCTTGCTTGCCGTACTTAACGGTTACTCTGTTCTTGAAGTAGTGATTTTGCATCTTATCGTTATCGGACGACTTGAAGTGTTCGTGAGCATGCTTACTATTCTCTCGTTGAGCAGTAATAGCTTTTGTCAGATGGTTGCGCTCTTCGATATGCTGCTGGTATCGCGCGACCGCTGCGGCTTCTTCTAGTTCTTTCTGTGTGCGATAGAAGTCGTAATTACCACCGTAAAGAGTAAGCTTTGTTTTATGTAGCTCTGCAATTTTAGTAGCCGTTTTGTTTACAAACTCACGGTCGTGACTAACCAGCAGAACTGCACCATCAAAAGTACGCACAAAGTCTGCTAGCCACTCTAGGCCAGCCGTATCTAAGTTGTTGGTGGGTTCGTCAAGCAGTAGTAAAGAAGGCTCAGGATCTTGAGCCAAAACAACGGCAAAGGCTAGCCGTGTCTTCTGGCCGCCACTTAGTGTACTAACAAAGGTACTCCGTTTTTTAGAGCCCATGCCGACTCTTTCAAGGGCATAGTCGATCTTCCACGACTCGGTCGTAGCCGAAAAACTCTCTGCGATTGTCTTCCCAAGTACTGCTTCCTGCGGAACATAACCAACAGTTTCCGAAACCTGAACGCTTCCCGCATCAGGCTTGAGCTCTCCTCTCAGGATCTCCAAAAGAGTGGTTTTACCAGCTCCATTTTCACCAATGAGAGCAACTACTTCGCCATGGTTAATAGCCAAGTTGATATCCTCAAGAACAGTTTGTCCCCGATATGATTTGTATATATGACGTAAAAAAGCCATTACTTTTTCCTCCAAATAGAAAAACCGAGCAGGCAGACAGAATGTCACGTACGCTCGGTTTTCAGAAGTTTAGTAATGAAATCAAATCAATAGCAAAGCTACGCCGTTAGCGTGACATCTTTAGCTGTTGATTAGATCTATCATTTGTATGCAAACTCCGTTAGTTCAGACTATATTAGCATAACCGTTGATACATGTCAAATATTTCTTATAGGCACCTATGGCTAGGTGTTCCAGTTTATTGAGTTGTTCTTGTCGAAAATTACCATAATGATATGTTCATCCTTATTAAAGACAAACTTACGACTATGCTCCTGAAGGTCAAGTTCTATGCGCTGCTTGAGTGGAAAGCCCTCCAGATGAAAGGTATGCTTTTGTAGTTTAGGATTCTCAGAGTACACTCCTCTGGAATCTTCCCAGTCTATCTTCCCGATTCTTTCCAAGGCAGTACGAAAAATATCTATTGATTCTGCAAATTTGCCATCCTCTACATCCATCCAGACATCAATATCCGATTCGTGGTTATTCTTTCCGGTTGCCCATGACCCCTCTAACCATAACGCATTGATAATTGGTGATTGTTCTAGGTCAGGAGAAAGCTTCGAGATTACTTCATACAGATTCATAGGCGCATCATACCAGATTGACCAGTTTAAGCAGCTCTTTAAAGTCGTTGATAACATGCGTTGGATTGTGACTTACTAATTTATCATAGCTATAAAACTTAGTATGTTCATCTGGGTAGTAAAGAACGGTATCTACGCCAGCATTCTGTCCAGCTAGAATGTCCTTGTCGGTATCGCCCACCATGATAGCTTGTTCTTTGTTGCCACCAATCATTTCCAGTGCCTTCTCTAAAGGCTCGGCATGGGGCTTATGATTTGTTGTATCATCCCAGGCAATTATTGCATCAAAGAGATCGAGCATATTGTGGTTACTAAGAGCATCTTTTACCTGACCATGCATAGATGTTGTTACAAGTGCTGTTTTCTTACCTAGCTTTCTGAGCTGGCCTAATACTTCAAGCGCATCAGGGTAGAGATCTACATGAGGTAGTTTCAAGGCCGCAATTTCATCAGCTTCATTGGCAATTGCGTCTACTTCATTTGCAAAGCCCCATTCTTTAACTTGCTCTTCGAACATTCCAAAGCTGGCAGCAATTTCGGTGTCAGAAAGTTTTAAGCCACGCTTCTCAAGTGGTATGCGACAAGCTTCAAGCCAAACATCCAGAGTTTTAGCAAGATTGCCGTCCCAGTCCAGGAGAATGTATTGATAGTTTTTCATGGGTTTCCTTTTCAAACCTCAAATGTAATTAAAAGCGGCAAATGGTCAGAATAATCGGTTGTTATGATATTACTACTAATAGCTTTAACCTTGTCATTTTTGAAAACATAATCTAAGCGCCAATTGAGTTTATCTTCCTCAAAACCTTGGTAGGAAAATGGCTTAGTCGTCCATGTTTTTAGATCTTTTTTCGGTCCAGCGTCTGACATAATCTTACTAACTGACTCAATAGTGTATGAGCCGTCTGTGGCGTTAAGATCACCAGTAAATATAAATGGCGTGGTTGGTTTCTGGAGTTCTACTACTAACTTATCTGTTTCGGCTTTTTTAGAATCTGTGACTTCAAAACGATGAGTATATGACATATGAACTGTGCCAATAGTCAGATCTTGACCGTCTATATCTAGTACAACCTCAACATATGCACGATATTCATCGTCATAGCCACCTTCACCTTTTGGTTCGTTAACCCAGACTCTTCTTTGGCTCTTAATTGGGAGCTTTGTAAATATGCCGTTGGCTAGACTAAGTTCCTGGCCCTCTAGCTCACGAAGCGGTATTAGTGGCGCATAGTAGTTATAGCCAAGTGCTTCTGCGATATACTTAATGGTATCTTTGATTTCCTGATCTTCATGATTAACGGTCAATTCTTGCAAGCAAACAATATCAGGATTGAGCCGCTGAATTTCATTGGTAATGTTTCTGATATCTTCTTTGTACCAAATGTTCCACTGGAGGAGGGATAGTTTCAAGACCTAACCTACGATATTCTGGGGTCTGCCCTTAATGTACGCTTCAACATTATCAATCATAATGTCGCTACCAACTTGCAGGCTCTTTGTTGCACTCCAAGATATATGTGGCGTAGCGAGGACTTTGGGATGAGCAAGCATCTTCTTGTACAACGGATCTTCTGTATCACCAACTAGAACGCCTCCGCAGTCGGTCGCAACTCCAGCCAATATTCCGTCGTCCAAGGCTTCTAGCATAGCGTCCTGATCTGCAACCTCAGCTCGTGTGACACTCACGAAGTAGCTACCTTTTTTAAGACTAGAGAAGAACTGTTTATCTAAAAGTTTTTCGGTACTTGGGTTACTGCTAAGCGTGTCTACGACAACATCAGCATCCTTAATTACATCTAGTAAATTATCGCCCCGCTTAAAGTAGCTGACTTTCATCTCAAAAACTTCAGCAAGTTTACCAACTTGTCTACCAACATTACCAGCACCAAGGATAACTAATTTTTTGTCAGCAAGACTTTCGTTAAGCGGAGGTAGGTTGCCATCTTTGCGATAATTTTCTTCACGGTTAAGTGCAGTATTGAATTTGCGGAACAGGTTGAGTATAGCCCATATAATCCATTCTGATACAGCGTGCCGATTAGCACCTGGTGCATTTGATATTGTGACACCGTTTTTCTTCATTACCTCCGTGTCAACAAAAGCAACACTTACAAAGCCTACGGTTACATAAACATCTTTAAGATCAGCATATGCGTCTTGTAACCCTGCAGTACCAGAACATATAATGTCTGCGCCTTTAACGATCTCTAGGTATTCTGCTCCGTCTTTAGGCAGCTTGTCGTGATACGTTACGTCTCCGAGCTTATCCAGACGCTCTTTTTGTTCTGGAGTGAAGTACTGGTTATTAGTTACTACTATTTTAGGCATCAGATCTCTCCCAGTATTTAATTTCTGGCGAGAAATCAAGCTGATATCTAGGAATATTAAGACTTAAACCGTAGGTAACTACAGGCTTATACTCATCTGGATTCTTTCTGTTCACCCTGAATACTTTTACTGGAAAGATGATGTAGTGAAGATCATCATTTTTATAATCAATGTACCAGTAGTTTGGTTCAAGGGCATGGCATAGTCTTTCAGCCAGAGCTGAAGCTTCATCTGGCTCAACTTCAATGGTGTGTAGTGTCCACTGTTTTAACCAAGGAGTTTTATGGTCTTCGGTAACTTGTTCAACTCGAGTAGAGATAACTTTAACTTCTTTAACAACAGACTTATCTTTTAGACTTTCTTCGATAATGTCACCTGTTAAGTTCATTGCTTCTGCCATTCTTTATAGTCTTTTAGAAGCTCTTTGCACTCCTCGTGTAACACGCCACCAATTATTTCTATCTTTCCACGAGAGGGATTTGCTGCTTTTCGTGATGTCTTGGCAAGCTCCTCGGAACTGTAATTATCGTATTCGTAATCATTGCCAGCTACATCTTCTGCATATGCACCAAAGACGATACGATCTACTCCTGCCCATAATGCAGCACCTACGCACATAGAGCAGGGCTCTAAAGTCCCATACAAAGTACAGCCCTGCATGTCCATAAGATCATTATCTTTAGCCGTGTTTCTAATACAGTCAATCTCACCATGATTAGATGGATCACGTTTGCCCCAAGGGTTGCTTAATCCTTGTGCAATAACTTTTCCATCCTTAACCATAATCGCACCGATAGCTGCACCACCGCTTGCTTCTGCGTCTTTGGCTACATCAATGGCTAACCGCATATTATCTTCGTCACTCATAGTAATGCCTCTAGTAATTCTGGAAACTCAGAAGCGGGCATATCTTCTACAGTAAAGTGCCCCATGTCCTTGAACTCTCTATATTTAATGTTTGGAATTACATTTCGTATTATTCTGACCGACTCCTGAATACCCTCATGGTCATTCGTAGAATGGAAGATAATCAACTCTTTTACCCTGTCGATAAGGCTAGGATCAATTTCAAAATCAAAGAACTTTGCACCCCATGACTTATCGGGATTCAAAGAAGGAGCTACAAGCACAACCTTACCAACCTTTAGATCTTTGTGCTCAGAAAGATATCGTACCCAAAAGCCACCACCACAACTGTGACCAACCAGCAGCGTATCAGGCGTCATCTCAAAGCGTTCCACTTCTTTAACCCATAGATCATAGCGTGGGTCGTAGGCAAAAGGTACTTCAGGAGTATCGGCTTTTATATCCCTAGTGATCAGTTGCTTCTGGAGCCATGGGAACCAGTGGTAGTTGCTGCATGATGGTGTGCTGCCGTCATAATATTCTTCTTTGCCCGGTTTGCCATGTAGTAAGATTGCATTTTTCATATGTTAGGCCTCTTAATGATCAAATCTTGTTCCGGCTGTTCCAGCTGAAGATTAGCTATAATCTTGCCGACGACATACTCGGGTTCCATAAAGTTCGGAAACTCGGCAGGTAGCGCCTCATCATGTAGATGCGACTTTGTGCCGCCAGGATAAACAGAAAGAATTTGCACTGAACTATCTTCATTCTCGCTACGTAGCGCATCTACATAACCACGTAAAGCCCATTTGCTTGCTGCATACAACTTAGCCCCGACAGAACGTCTAGCATCTAAGGCAGCACTGGAAAGGATGTTAACGACAGCGCCATCTTCCATATTAAGGAGTGCTGTTCTTGAACCGAGTACTGCACCGAAAAAGTTTACATCGAACATTTCATGCGCTCGATCCATATCCAGTAGATCACCCTTTGGAAACTTCTTGAATAGTCCTGCGCTGTTAACCCATAGATCTATCGCGCCGAACTTATCAATTGTAAAAGAAGCCAGGTCTCTTAACCCTTGCTCGTCACGTACATCTACCACAAAAGGTGTTGCACCAATTTCTTGAGCTGTTTTCTCAACAGTTTCTTGCGTTCGGCTCGCAACGACTACGTTTGCGCCTTCATGGAGTAGCCCTTCGGCTAGTGCTCGACCAATCCCTTGGCTGCCACCGACTATGACCGCTGTTTTATTTGTTAAATTCATAGTTACATTATACTGATATTTTAATGTTTTAACAGATCAGCTAATCTTTTGATCTAACCCAGAGAACCTCACCATCTTCCAACTTAGTTGGCTAGATTCAGTTCTACGCATAACTTCCTTGCTATTATTTTGGGACAATATGTTGAGCGATCCTTCCCATAGAATATTGCGGTCAATTATTGCAGTCTTGCGATGGAGGGATTCGCTGAAGATAACCTGCACACCAATTTCTAGAAGTAGAGCTAGAGCTTTGTGTGCTTCAAGACATAGATATTTGTCATGTTCGTCTGGGTTGCGGGTATTAATGACTACTCTGACTCGGTTCTTCTTTAATTCTTGGAGGTAGGGTAGAAGAAAATGAACTCTACGAGTAGTCATGTAGGCGCTTTCAATGATAAGCTCATTTCGGCATTTCTTGATGTCTTTAACAAAGGCTTTATAGAATGAATCTTCGTCGAACAGTTTTGAAGGAACAGACTCTTGATTTCGCTTGAGCAATTGTTTAAACATTTTGCCCCTCCTTGGATTCGTCAAGAAGGCTACGAACCTCTTCTATGTTAAAGTTAGGGTCATAATGGCTGGTATAGAAAGTTCCATTAATGGACGTCTCGTCTAGCCACGATAGAACCGGACAAAAGTCCGGTTTTTTCGTGGCTCGAGAGATGGAAGTCATAAGTCAAAGTACTATTGCTTATTTTAATAAAATGTGTTATTATGTATAAATAATTTAGAGATTACCGTGGGAAAAATGAGGCGAAATGTTGCAGCTGCTTCAATGGCCGGAACAAGCTTTGCTGCCGCACTAACTGGATGTACACCGAATGGTGATATCGATATGATTCCTGGATCTACTACAACCACTACGGTGTACGAGTGGAATGACCCTCATATGAAGGGCCATGTTCCTCCTGATATGAGTCTTTATTTTCCTGCATACACACCAGACCCTTGTACTGCTGAACAGCGTACAGAGATTATGGAGCATGTTGAAACTGGCGAACCACTAACCGCTGAATTTTTGGTTCCAAACGACCCTACAAAAACAGAGTCGGTTGGTGCCCGCCCAGAGGGCAGCACCGCTCACAGCGGCTCTTATGCGCTAAACGGTTTAATTATGCGCTGCGGAGGCACAATAGTTGAGTACGCCTAAGTAGGCACCTCTGAAGATCTTGATCCAGGGACAGGTGGAGTGATGCGTAACGATAACGTATGGGCCACTCCTGCACAAGACGTAATTTACTTTGACGGTGAACAATCTGGCATCTCACCTCAAACCTCAGCTACACGAGATTTAAGTGAACTAGGCCACATAGAAACACTGACCGTTACGCCTATGTACGAAGACGGTTTCCTTGAAGGTTTTACCACTAGCGACGGTACGTTAGTTGCTAGTTAAGTTCTCGTAGTTCGTTCTAGTTACGTTTGAACGGAGAGAGCAGGGCGTCTAGCAGGTCTTTGAGGTTTGCATCATTGACGGTCTGAGCACCTTGTACAGAGCTTGCGGGATCTTCTGCCGACTCTGTTTGTTCTGTTGGTTCTGGTGCCAAACTGGACGGATCAATACCAAGCTTGTTTAGAATTTCTTCTATAGAGACTGTTCCTTCGGGCTTGCTGGAGTTAATAGAGCCGTCAAATGGCTTTGATTTAATGGTGACTTTGACCGTGTAAGGTGAGTTCTCATCGGTACTCGCTGCAGTAATGTCTCCGGAAGTTATATTGGTCTTGGTGTTTGTGGATAGGTTGAACTTCACAGTGCTTTTTGATTCAGCTTCGTTGAAGTTAACAAAGAAGTTGATGTCGTCGCCACCAGTATACTTTTGGCCAATATCGACATACGAATTTTTATTCTTTTTATCCGCAAATCGAGCCTTGTAAATTAACTTGTACTTAGCATCCATCCACATATCGAAGGTTTCCTGTGTCTCTTTGATTTCATCGCACGACTTAACACCTTCTTTTTTGAGCTCTTCTACCGTCTTGTCATCACCGATGGTCTTTTTTGCAGCCGTTTGGGCCAAAACCTTATTAACCATTTCTTTACAGTAGCTCTTAGCATTGGCAGCATTAATGCCGACCACGTAGTGATAGGCCTTTACTCCGTCGACTTCTTCTTTAGCTACAAACTGCTTTTGCACCAACACCGCTTTGGCAGGATCTGCCGTAAACAGGTACTGTCCATTTACTTCGTTAACTGCTTTTACAAGGTCTGCCATCTCGGCAGCGGTAACGTCTTCTTGCTTAGATTCTGGCATCTCACCAAGCGGTATGTTCTTTTCGATGTAGTCTGCCTCAATGGCTATCCATTTCTTTTCGTATTCGGCAATTTCTGGGGCCGACTCATCAAGACCTAGTGCCTTTAAGCCGTAGAACTGGAAGTAAATGTTCGGATACTTTGAATCTTTTGGAAGATTGGTCAGCACGTTAAGACCAAGATCAAGGTCTTTGTCATCCATTTTTGCTTTGAAATTAAGCTTACTGTCCGAGTTAGCTTCGTCAAACTTGGTATCAAGTGAACCATTAAACTTCATGCCGGAAATATCACCGTCGATTGTAGCCTCGACCTGGGTTTTTAGAATTTTATCCAGATTCTGCTTATCGGTCGCTGTTTCGGTTACTTTGCTGATGGCCTTACCGGATCGCGATAGCCCAGTATTCCACACATTATTTGGTGTATTTGGTGCATATGATAAGAAGTAAAATGCAGCTCCAGCCAGTGCTACAAATGCAGCAATACCACCAAAGAGTAGGGGTTTCTTCTTGCCACCGGATGCTCCCGATCCTGAGAAAGATGGAGGGTTAACCATGCCACCTACTACAGGAGCCGGGGTTTCACTTGCAAGTGGCTGTACAAGACCAGGACTCACTGGTTCAGAAGTAAGGCTTGGGCCGCTGGGCGATACAGGGCCTGATGAAATTACAGAAGGTGATTCGGGTTCAGGAGAAATCACTGGTGAAGGTGTCGGTGCAGTTACGTCCAGCGGAGCAGGCGTCACTGGCTCTGGCGCTGGGCCAGAATTAACTGTTGGTTGTGGGTTAATGCTTGGGTCTACACCTGAAGCATTGTCTTGGTTTGGGGCCATGGTTAGAATCTCTTTTTACAATATACCTTTAAGATATCATAAGCGAGATAAAACTATCCAGCTTATGCCTAGTCTAGAGGGATGAACGATCTAGTTTGTGGTGCGTAGTTCTACCCACCATAGATTAGTATTACATGATGCTTTATGGTATAATATTGTCAATGAAAGATGACTTTACCTCAACACCCGAGCACGAAGCAGCCTTCGCTTCTCGTATGTTTGGTGAGGTCGAATGGCAAGAAGAACAAAAACCAGCCGAGGATATAGCAGCAGAATTGTCTGATTTGCTGCAAGCTAGAGCCGATATTCACCATCGTATATGCGAGATTACAGGTGAAGAGAGCACCATAGACGCCTTGGCTATGGCACGAAAACTTGTTGCGGCAGCTAACAACGAATCTACAGTAGCAGAGCCGGTGGCTCATGAAACAACTAGTGTTGACGAGCGAGATGCTTCAACAAGTGTTTGGACTACCAGTGCGGGCCTACCGTCACTTGGCGGACGTCGCTAAACAGCCATCATACTGCACCAACACTATTGCAAGAATCACCACGACTAATCATCTGTTTTTGAGTCAATAGTGGAACATATTATTGACACGAATTGAGATACGGGTTATGCTTTAGTTTCGTGCTTTTTATTTGAGACGTGAGAAGCACAGAGACCACCCCTGTTAGTCTATCAGTAGAACAAGAATACAAAATAATTTGCTAACGTTTTTGGGGTTTTAGGAGGGTACTACATTGTACACATTAACAGTGTCTATTGCTGCTGTTGCCAGCAGTTTTATGCTGCCGTTTAGCGCCAGCAGTCTTATCAACAATACAAATGTCACGCCTCGTGACAACAAGCCAGTGGTAACTGTCGCTCAAGCAGCCTACAAGCCAACTGACCAACAAGAAAAAGTACAAGCCGCCAAGCCTGTCGAGGCCGCCGCACCGGCGCCAGTCGTCGTGACGGTACAACCTGGTGACTATCTCGCCAAGATAGCTGAAGCGCATGGTACAACCATAGAGCGATTGTATGCCGCCAATACTGAGGTTTCGGATCCAAATGTTATTTATCCTAACCAGCAGCTGCGTATACCAACTGCAGATGAGGAATTAGCTCCACGACCACTACCGCAGCCTGTTGTCGTAGCTCCCGTCCAACAAACAACACGGACAAGTGCCGCTAGCCAAGCACCAAGCGCTGCAACGGCTGTAGCTGACGGTAGCGTATGGGATCAGCTCGCACGCTGTGAATCTGGTGGTAACTGGGCGATTAATACGGGTAACGGCTACTATGGTGGCCTACAATTCTCGCTTTCAAGTTGGCGCGGTGTTGGCGGTACTGGTTACCCCCACCAAGCAAGTCGCGAAGAACAAATTGCCCGTGGCGAAATGCTCCGTGCACGTGGCGGTTGGGGTCACTGGCCATCTTGCTCAGCTAAGCTTGGATTGCGCTAGATACTACTCCCATTCGGTACGGCCTGGTGGTTTGTGGGTGAGGTCATAAAAGACCGCTGCAATTCCACTAACCGCCAGCGTAGAAGCAATCATGCGTCGCACCAATGATTCAGACAGGTCTTCACCCGGCACTGCCGCACGACCCGTCATAAAGTCGGGCGAGACAAACGGTCGAAGCACAATAGAATGGCTATAGCCATCGGTACTAGCCGGCGCCAGGATAACAGGTAGTTGGGCAATACCACTTTCTTCACCCGACTGATAGAGTGACCAGTGCGCATGGGCATCCGCCTTTTGCAGCATAGCTACTGCACTAGCATCCGGGCTGGTAGGAACCATCGAGAAACGTCGTTGCTCTTGTGATTTTGGATCATTAGCCGTGAGATTTGTGAAACGAATAAGATCAGGGAAAGTATTGGTAAGCTCCATGCCAACTTCAACCATTTCGGACCAAGACGGGGTAGGCTTACCTTGTAGTGTTTCGTAAGCAGCTACTAGGCCATCGCTACTGGCATCGCCTCGTGCACCACGGCTCAACATACCCACTACATGTATTCCAATATCTGCGTAACCTTGGCGCAAGAACCATGATCGAACATCGCCTTCTAATTCAGCACGAGCATCTTCGTCAAAAACATTTCCGTTTAATAACTTAACAGGTGAATCATCCAGACTGGCACCGTCATGACCAAGAATGCGTACCCCTAGACCTGGGCCAGGGAATGGCATCCGCTGCACAATAGAATCAGGAAGACCAAGATGCCTACCAACTCTTCGCACCTGGTCTTTGTGCAAGTTTTTATTTGGTTCAACAACTCTATCTTCTTCGCGCCATTGCTCAGTAGTTTGCGTCACATTATGGTGGGTCACCACATTATGAGCTCGACCGCTGACAGAAGCATGGCCGCTCTCAATTAAGTCTGGTCGCAACGTACCTTGCACCATAACCGCATTTTCAAGCTCTTGCTCGGTAATGTATCGCTCAAATATCTGCGCAAAAGTTTCGCCCATAATCTTACGCTTTATTTCTGCACTGCCTTGAGTAAGCTCTTTTAGTGGCGAACTTTGCGAACCGTCGGGGTAGGTGTAACGAGCATTGGCGAACTCTTCAAACGCATCAATCACGGTAACACTAACACCAAGCTTGCTGAATTCCTCGACGATTTGACTGCTCTCGTTTTCACGCATGTAGCCGTGGTCGACATGCACTAAGTGAATACGTTCTGGATCAACATCAGCTTCTAGTAATAAACGAGCAGCGACCGCAGAGTCGACACCGCCACTTAGTGCAACAACAAATTGAGAATCTGCAGGGAAGCGCTTAATGTCAGCAATCGATTCTTCCATTTGATCGTCAAGGCTATAGCTGGGCTCCTGCTCGCAAATAGTACTGAAAAAGCGATCGAAAAGTTCTTCGCCGTATTCTGTATCACTTGCTTCGGGATGAAACTGTGTGGCATAAATTTTTTTCGCCGGGTCTTCAAAAGCCGCGATAATTCCGTCCGAAGTAGCAGTCACAACACAGCCCTCTGGTGCTTCAACAACCGAGTCACCATGAGTCATCAACACTTTCGCGCCATCAGGCATGTCTTGTAATAGGTCAGAAGCTTCATCCGTTCGCTGTATGCCAATGCGACCATCTTGCCGATTTACGACACTGGTTTCGTGAGCAGATGTGTGCAGAACAGTGCCACCCATAGCACGTGCAATTTCGTGTTGGCCATAACAAATACCAAGGACGGGCACGCCAAGCTCTAACAAATCAGAATCAATATGCGGCGCACCTTCATCGTAGGTGCTTTCTGGTCCACCAGGGATGATTACACCTACGGGGTTTAATGCGGCTATATCTTCAGCAGGTGTACTTATGTCGGTGACAACTGTGCGGATGCCCCATTCACGAGCTCGTCGATCAACTAACGCACCGTATTGTGCGCCGGTATCAAGGATAGCAACGACAGGCATGGGGTCTGGTCCAATTACATTCCGCTCAAGTAATGCTTCCACTCCAGCCATAGACACGTCTCCTTGGTTATTGACAGATTATGTCATGCTTTTGCCAATGCAAACAGTGTATTTTTAACCATGCAATACTTCTACATTATTGGGCCGACCGCATACGGACACCCCGACGAATCAGGAAGAAAGTCACCAGGCCATATCCAAGCAGCATAGCTAGGCCGGTCCCAGCCCGCAACGTTTCGGAAGATGATCTTAAAAGACCCGAACCCAACCACAGCACGGCGCCCCAATAAAACACAGAACTGAGCACAAACTCACCAAGATAGTATTTTGCTTTTGTCCCGCCACTAACGGTGTAGGCTTTGGTTAAGCCACGCATGAATTCATCAGAGAAACCGGCAGCTGGATGTGTTTTGTTTACTAGTTCTTTCGTGAGCAGGTCAGCAGTGATAAATAGTACATGGGTTGAATAGTAAGCATCGAGCGGCGCCATACCGGCACGAAAGTATATAAATATACTACTTTTACTCAGCTCAATATCAATATTCTGCGGCAGGTTTATAAGTGTTCGCATGACATCGGGCGTAAGTACCGCGAGCGATGCCTGTTCGGTACCTTTTTCATACATAATTTCAAAGTAACTGTGGAAGTCACCCTCTAATTTATAGTCACTTGGCAAAGCAACGAGATCATCGACCGTATCATTTTTGAGCGTATTATTTGCTCGTCTGTTGAGCACAATACGCGGGAAAACTTTAGGCGTGATAATGCGCATAACTCTGGTCTTACGATTCATTTCGTACACCTCGTTGATGGTCAAAATATCTGCCTGTAATTGGCTGACTGGCAGTACGCCCATTGCAGCCTCGTCTATTCCACGGGCTGATGACTGAACATTCTTCAGAATAGAGGGCGGACGCTTGCGGTAATAGCCAGGCTGCCAACCAAGCGGGCCAAGAATTGCTTGAAGCGACGAATTGGAAGGGGCTTGTGTTGCTGGAGTAGAGGAGCTAGTGACGGGGGTGTTGTTTATATTGGGAGCCATTTTGCTCAGTATAGCATGAGCTTAACGGTGTTATTCTTGAGAGTACGTATCAATAACTGACTGCAGTCGGCGCGAATCATCATTCGTCCAACTCAGTGGTCGAGTAACGGCTGCCCAAGCGGCGACCATTTGATTACCATAGATATGTCCATAACCAGGTTTCGTGGTGTTGCCCAAGAATTGATCAAGCGCAACTTGCGTGAAGGTAATAAATGGATACCACTGCATAGACGGCGAAACGTCACGGCCGGGCGGCTCTTGCAACCAGTCCGGTTCATTCAAAAGTAAATCAAAGTCAAACCAGACAACAGGGTCGGAGGCGTGCTGCAGATACAATGCTCTTGGCCCATCCCACTGCGAACGTGTCGCATCTAAGTGCTTGCCATTTGATTCGAAACGCACTGATTCACCAGAACGATAGACCGGCTCAATTTGAGTTGAATGAGGATCTCGATTTTTAGTAATGGTGTTCCAAAGTTCTGTATCGCTTGGCGTGCCCACAAATAATGCGCCGTCAACTGCATACTTTAAATCGTTGGCACCACTAAATGCCGCTTGTCCACCATATGAACCCAGGCTCAGCCCATAGGTAATAAGCTTTGGTCTTTGACCTTCGGGAAGTGTTGCCCATTTGCCATAGACCGCGTCAAATAATTCTTGCCCGGCAGTCTTGGCATTCTGCTTGTCGACCAAAAAGGACAGCCAACTGGGCAGGTAAGAGTACTGAATACTGGCAATGGCCGTATCGCCGCTATGCATATATTCAAGACTGTCGACTGCTTGTGGCTCAAGCCAGCCAGTTCCGGTTGCATTTGCAATCACCAGCACTGATCGATCGAAGGCTTTGGTTCGTTCTAATTCCTTGACGGCTAGCTCGGCACGCTCACGAATGGTGGGAGCACTGTGCAACCCAGCATATACACGAATCGGTTGTTTTGCAGCCTTATTATTAAATTTTTCTATTTGCTCAACAGTTGGTCCTCGCCCGACAAAACCACGGCCTTGATAGCCAAGACTCTCCCAGCTGACCAATGAATTGAGTGAACCTGAACGTTCGGGTTGGCTAGGCTGGGCTGCCGCTGCTGGCGTACCGTTATTTTGATTGCTATATGTTCTGTTAGCAAAACGCACAAAGCTCGCAAAGAAAACTCCATTCAGCAGTGTGATACATATATATACTGTGATGCCTACGCCAGCAATAATACTCACCTTGCGGGGGAGTAACTTATCGATAAGATCGATCAACTTTCGTGCCCCAAAGTGGACTAATCTTGCTACTGCGAGCAATAGACCCCCAGTGACAAGGGCTGCAAATAGAATTCGAAATATGTAACGCTCGCTTTGCGGCTGTTCGCCTATGAGAGCGCGGACTTCATTCTGCCAACCAGTTGATAAGTACAAATATATAAGCGCTGCCACCGGATCTAGAACGGCAAGTAAACGCCAGGCCCCATGCTTAACTCGCTTTGGTGGCTCCCACTCAATGAGCCAACGAATCACTAAACTAGATACCGTCCCAACCCCATATCCAATCAATGCACTACAGCCAGTAACAATACCTTGGAATAACCACGGTCGGGGCAGCAACGAAGGTAAGAAAGATATACAAAAGCCAACGACCGCGCCAACCAGACCAACATAGTTATAATGCTGGAAAACTGCCCGAACGGCGGGTCGTTTACGAAAGTTAAGACGACGCATAGTATCTAATGGCCATTATACGCTACCGCAATCTATAGACATGAATACCCTTATACCGGCACAATTCTTAACTAATTATTCTACTTTTTAGACATTCTCTCAAGAAATTTGAGTTATGTATTTACATATTGCTTTTTTATGTTGTATAATTCCGACTTCATTCCGTAATAATGATGTGGGAGATATTACTGGGTATGATCAGACTGCTGCTCGTCGAAAACGAACCGGACATCGTCCTAAGTTTGTATCGTACCCTTAATCGGGTATATCGAATTGAGTGCGCCAGCACCGGCCGATCTGCCCTGGCTAAACTAGCCCATAATCCTTACGACGTCGTTATTCTCGCCCAAAACTTGCCTGATACCACTGGCCTCAAAGTCTGCGAACACATACGATCTCACGGTGGTAACGTGCCGATTCTGGCAATTGGTGAACAAATGGAGACGTCTACAAAAGTATTGTTTTTAGACAGCGGCGCGGACGACTTTGTTAGCAAACCTTTTGACCATACTGAACTCGCCGCACGCTTGCGCGCCATACTACGCAAAAAACCAAGTCACCTGCAAACGCATCATAACCGACTTGTAGTCGGTGACTTGGTGCTCGATACTGCTCGGCATCTAGCCAGCAGAGCAGGAGTGCCTATCGTGCTTCGACGCAAGGAATTTCGTCTGCTCGAATGCCTGATGCGTAATGCGGGTAAGGTTGTGAGTGGCACTATCTTGGCTGCACAAGCCTGGGAAAACGAGCAAGAAGAGCTCACCAACACCTTGCACGTACATATAAAGCACCTGCGTGACAAGATTGATCGCCCATTCCAAACTGCACTTATCCGCACTGTTCACGGCTTTGGCTATAAGCTAGAGCTATCGGCACTCCCGCAAGATGACCCGACACCCGCTGGCCACAAGCAGTACTTATGATTTATACTTAAGCGTAATGGCAAAAAAGAAAATATTAGTATTGGGCGGTGGCTTTGCTGGTGTCAAATTAGTTCGAAATCTTTACAAGAATAAAGACTTTGACATCACTATCATTACTGACCAAGAAACATTCCGTTATGGCGCCACTATCTGGCGTGCTTCAACTGGACATCTTAAAGAGGCGTCCTACATTCCTATTACCAGTCTGGTGCCCGTGGCATCAAACGTACACCTGGTTTTTGACACCGCAGAGAAAATTGACCGAGCAGCACGAAGTGTTAAAACAACCTCTGGCGCAAAGTTTACCTATGATTACTGTGTGATCGGCCTCGGTGTCGTCACGAGCTACTTTGGCATTAAAGGACTTGAAGAGTATTCACATAATATTAAATCAAGCCAGGGCTTTGATAAGTTCCGCCAACATCTACATGAAGAGCTCAACAAAAAGAGCGCTCTCGACCAAAATTATGTGGTGGTCGGTGCAGGCCCGACTGGTGTTGAAATGGCAGCCGCACTGCGCAGTTACCTAAAAACTATTGCTAAACACCACAAGATTAAACGAACTCGAGTAAACATGCAGCTTGTTGAAGCAGCACCACGAGTACTGCCCATGCTTGCACCTAAAGCTTCGAAAGCTACACGTAAACGTCTAGCAAAATTAGGCGTACATGTACTAACCGGTAAAGTCGTAAAAGGCGAGACAGCCAACACGATAACTATTGATAAATGGTCCATACCAACCCATACCGTAGTATGGACGGCCGGCGTGACCTGCAATCCATTCTTCACGAATAACCCACGTCAATTTGAGCTAAACGAGAAGAAACGGGTTGTCGTAGATGATCATTTGAAAGTAGATAACCGAACATTTGTGATTGGCGATAGCGCCGCTACAAAGTTTAGTGGCCTGGCTCTTACAGCATTACATAACGCTTCTTATGTCGCTGATTACATAACGCGGAAACACTACGGCAAAAAGGCTCGCAGTTACGTTCCATTAGAACCAGTCACGATTATTCCGGTTGGTGATAACTGGTCGGTTTTTCAGTGGCGCAAACTTGTATTTAGTGGCCGCTTTGCTGGCTTGCTGCGTACAATATACGATTTTATAGGCTACGCAGAGGTTATGGGTGTGCGTCCAGCCTTTTCAATTTGGCTCAAGCGCAATATGCGGCGTGAGAGTTGTGAATTTTGTACTGACCTGAACAATTAGAGTCATAAACCATTACAATATGAGTTATGGGAATGTTTGAAGAGGCGTATCAGCAGCTAAACGCTGCACAAAAAAAGGCCGTTGACCATATAGATGGACCGGTACTGGTAGTTGCCGGGCCGGGTACAGGCAAGACGCAGCTGCTCAGTATGCGGGTGGCAAATATCCTGCGTAAAACCGACGTCGATAGCGGCAATATACTTTGTTTGACCTTTACCAATAAAGCCGCCCTGAACATGCGCGAGCGATTGCTCACACTCACCGATGGTGCTGCGCGTGATGTCGTCGTAAAAACCTTTCATAGTTTTGCTGCCGAGATCATGAATATGTACCCAGACTACTTTTGGAATGGGGCGCGATTATCAACGGCACCGGACTGGACACAGAACGAAATAATTCAGGATATTCTTGCTAGCCTCCCATTAAGTGATCCACTGGCTTTGCGTTTTGCGGGCAATTTTACGGCCGGTCGAGACGTCAAGAATGCGCTTAAATATGCAAAAGAAGCCGGACTAACTCCAGAAAAACTACAGGCGATTATCACTGCCAACCTTGCGTATATAGATTCCATTGAAGCCGAACTATGCGAAATATTGTCTGCACCTTTACGAGCAAAAGCACTCCCAGAACTTGTACGGCGAATCGAAGCACTCCCAAACCAAGGATTGCAAACAAACCTAGAACCTCTGCAGGATTTAGGTCAGGTTATCAAAGATAGCCTGCATGAAGCAGTACGTAAAGACGAAGGTACGGGCAAGACAAAACACACCGGTACCTGGAAACAGCGCTGGGTGCAATCAGTTGAGGGCAGTAAAGCAATCCATAAAGAACGCGAACGCAACAAATGGTGGCTCAGTTTAGCTGGCGTCTACCAAAGCTACCGCTCACAACTACACCAGCGTGGCTACTACGACTACTCTGACATGATCGTCGAAGTCATTACCCAACTAGAGCAACACGCTGGCATGCGAGCTGATGCACAAGAACGATTCCAATACGTGCTGATTGACGAGTTCCAAGACACCAACGCAGCGCAGCTTAGGCTCGCTCATTTGATTGCCGACCATGAGTCTAATGACAACAAACCAAACATCATGGCAGTCGGTGATGACGACCAGTCAATTTATAAGTTTAACGGCGCGGAACTGAGTAATATGCTGTCCTTTAAGCGCAGCTATACTGATACCGAAATAATTGTCCTGACCGACAACTACCGTTCGAGCCAAGCGATTCTAGAAACCAGTGCAAAGATAATCGAACCAGTACAAGATCGACTCGTGAACCGCGAACCAGGCATCAGCAAAGACCTACAAGCCCAGAAGCCACCCAGCCAAGCAGGCGAGTTACTTCATCTGCGGTATGCAACTGAAGAATACGAACTAAGCGGTGTCGCTGAACGTATCGCAAAAGAGTATGCAGCGGGCAATCACTCGATCACCGTACTGGCTCGTGACCACGCAAGTTTGCGTCGCATGGCGAGCCTTCTGCATGCCGCCAATGTACCGGTCGCATACGACCAGCAAAGCAACATCCTAGATCACTCAGCCATACGACAAATCTATGCCATCGGGCAGTGCATCATAGCCATTCAGCAGGGAAATAGTGACCAACTTAATGCCTGGTTATCGACCGTGCTAAGAGCGCCAATGTGGAATATTTCAGCCGAAGTACTGTGGGAACTTGCCAGCAAAACGTACCCCCATAAAAGCTGGTTCGAGTACATGCTGCAGTCTGACGACGAACAACTTTCTTCAATAGCAAACTGGTTACTCTGGCTCAGTCAGCAGGCTAGCCAAGAGCCGCTGCCAATTGTGCTTGAATACGTGCTTGGCCTGCGGGCAAGTCAGAACATTACCAGCCCAATGCGTCAGTACTATCTTGATACTTCTGAAAAGAAAATCGATAGTGAATATCTGCTGACTTTGTCAGCGGTACGATTGCTGGAAACACTGGCACATGATTTTGCTCGTGGTCCACAAGCAACTTTGGCTGACTTTGTAAGGTTCATGCAGCTCAGCTACGAAACGGATGAGATTATTGCAGACGAATCATGTTTTGTGACCGGCGATAATGCTGTTGAACTACTTACTGTCCACAAAGCAAAGGGACTTGAGTTTGATACGGTTTACATCATCAATGCCGTCGATGCTCATTGGCGACCGAATGCCGGTGGACGCAAATGCCCTGCAAACCTACCTTTGCAACCAGTTGGTGATGACTTGGATGATTTTGCACGACTCATGTATGTTGCCGCTACTCGTGCTAAGCGCACGCTAATTGCTGCGAGCTACCAGCAAGACACAACCGGCAAAGAGGTACTAGCCACGCCACTGCTTGCTGATGTCTTGCCAGTTGTCGACGCAGACAGCGAAGTATCCGACAGACCAGTAGCAGTCCTCGAACAACACCTAGCCTGGCCTCGACTGAACGTCAGCAATGAACTACTGAATTTACGCGGCCGACTCGAAACATTTAGTCTGAGTGCTTCGGCACTACTCAATTTTTTGGACCTAACAACAGGTGGGCCAGCCAATTTCTTGGAAACTAATTTGCTATCACTGCCAAGTCCCACCAATAGCAGCATGGCTTTTGGTAATGCCATGCATAGCGCACTTGAGTACGCGCAAATTGCCGTCAATGCTGATGCCCTGCACACAAAGAAAGTGTTGCAACAATTTGAAAAAGCCTTGGCACAGCAGCAACTACCAAAGAATGAAGAGGCTCGCTTTAACATTCACGGGCAAGATTTGCTCACCAAGCTTTTAGCGAGTGACACCTTTTGGATAGGCAAGGGTGGACTGCCCGAACAAAAACTATCAGACGTACGTATTGGTCAGGCTCGCGTAAATGGAACACTCGACCGCATCGACCAAAAAGATACCGTCATCACAATCGTAGACTACAAAACTGGAAAGCCACTTAGTAGCCTAACAACTCGTGATCAATCTAAAGTCACAAAAGCTTGGCGACATAGAACCCAGTTGATCTTTTATGCCATGCTGCTCAAAAACAGTAGTCGTTTTAAAGCCCAAGAGGTCAAAGGACAGCTGTGGTATTTAGAGGCTAGTGCTAGCAAAGAGCTTATCCGTGAATATAACCCAAGCACAGAAGAGATCGATGAATTAGAGGCACTAATTACCGTAATTTGGCCTAAAATTATGACGCTCAACTTACCAGATACTACTAACTACTCTGCAGATTATTCTGGAATCACCACGTTTATTGAAGACCTGTTGACTAAGAAAATATAAAAGACCCCGCAGTAGCAGGGTCTTTCGTTTGCAACAACGCGTTAACTATTTGCGCTTTTTGGTTGTCTTTTTTGTAGTTGTTTTTTTAGCAGCTACTTTCTTGATTGGCTTCTTAACAGCAGCCGGTGCTGCTTTAGCTCGAGCAAGTTTTGGTCGCTTGAAAGTAATCTCATCAGTAAACAATATGGCGTATACATTCATACCCAAAATTGAACCGGCGATTGGTCCAGCGGCATATGCCCAGCTCCATGATTGCAGACCAACTGCAACGGCAGGGTTAAGCACACCATTTGATGCCAATGAGGCAACCAGAATACCAACTGTTAGTGAAGCGCCTACAGTAAATGCAAGCTTTCCGCCTTCGTACTTTTGGTACACAGCGCTAGCGATACCAAAGCCAAAGATAAAGGTACCAGCGAGTTCAGCCCACAATACTTTCCAGCTAAATGTTTCGCCGGCCAGACTTTGAAGATCTGAGCCGAGGAAGTATTCTGCTAACTTCCATGCTGCCAGACCACCGAGCATTTGCACAGCAATGTAGATGATTGCCTGTGTGGTCTTAACTTTTCGAACGCTCCATAGACCAAGCGTAACCGCTGGGTTTACGTGAGCACCAGATGTTGCGCCAATAGTATGTACAAGCAGTGCTAGTACGGTACCGGCAGCAAGTCCAGCAAACAGTGGGAAGGTAGTTCGACCGACCATAGCATAGACTGCCAAAGCCAGAACAACAACTCCCATTAATTCAGCCACCACCATGGCGACTTTTTGACGACTTATCATGAACCCCTCCTTGATTAGGAATAACTAATGGTTAAACAATAATACAAAAGACACAAAACAGCAAATAACTGACGCAGTAGTTTTTACTACTGTTAGCCTATCAAGCAAACAAATTAGGCTGCTGCTGGCAACAGGCCGGCTTCAAGGTTCTCGTTACCAAGCACCTTACAGACACCAATCTGGAAGGCAATTGCCGCGTAACACTCAAGTGCAATTTGCTGATCTGTCTTACCACGCTTGCGACCACGCTCGAACTGCATGTCAACGTATGCACCCAAAGATACCACGAATACTTGGGCTTCTTCGCCGTATTCAGCGATCTGTCGTTCTGCGAAGACCGTACCATCAAAGGTCTTGTCTTTGGCAAGTTCCACAACTGCTTTCAGTTCCAGGTGCTTACCAGTAAGTTCTCGGTATTCACCGCCATTATCTCGCACAATGTCGGCTGCTTCTTTTGGAGTAACATCCCATAGAGTGTCATCAGCTGCAGCTTCGCCACCTTGTACAATTGCCGCAACAACTTCGTCTGGATTCACACCATACTTATCAAGTCCAGCCGCATTACCAACTGTCACTGCGCGCGGGGCAACAATGTCCACATTTTCAGCCATATGAGCAAGAACTCGTCGCTGGTGAGCTTTGGCACCACAACCGTCTTCAGCTTTGCCTTCATCGCCATGGTCTTCTACTGTAATACCGTCTTCGGCAGCTTCTTTAGATTTTTGGTCAACAATCTCACTTTGCTTGGTTGGTTCCGGGTTGACCATAAACTCAACCGAAACTTCGGTTGTCGTTAACGAACCGGCGATCTGGCCTGGTTGTGCTTCGCCTGGCTGAGAATGGAACTTGCATCGTCCATCAACACAGCACCAACGAGTCGTATCAACTGCTACTCTCAGTTCAGGTCGGTCAATTTCTTGATCGATACCAGCGCGAACACTGTCATCGAGCTGTGTTGGCCCAATTGCGCCTAGGTTATTTGCGCCTAAATCTGCGGTAATTACTGCTGTCATAGCTGTTTCTGCCTCCATTCTATTTTGCATGCCTTCTCCTCGTTCCATGAACTCGTACTCGCTCCCTAAAAGATTGTTATTTTTGAAATCCAGACGTGATTATACACAGTTCAATTACAGAGGTCAACGTCGTTGCAAACGTGACATATATCACCATGTAATCTTTTAAAAAACTCTATACTACATGTATGGTTGTCTTGCCGGGAAGCGACACTATATCTGTAGTCTGCGAGCATCGCCCAGATCAGCAGCTTACTACGGCACGGCTTGGTTGGGGCATAGAACAGCCCAACAACACGTATACCATTGCCCTCGGCGTAGCCGTTTCTTTGACTCTCGACCAACAGTATCCCGTGCGTCCTAGCCAAGTTGATTGGCGCGCGATTGATGAAATTGGAGGCTACGAGCAAATAACAACTCTGTTTGGGGAAGCGTTTGCCTTAGCTATGGAACACGCCCGAAACACCGGACCAGCTATGCTTGAGCTTGTCATGTCACCAGAGCAAAGACGCAGTGTCGCTACGGTCCAGTTCAGAAATGCTTCTACACCACCGTTACTGAGGCGAGCCTGCCAACAAATGCTGAGCTCAACAGTGCGACAGCAAGAAAACTTATACCTTTAGGTAATGGGCTAGCGACGTTTTTGACGACGCAGACCGGCAACCTGCAGTCGTACTGCTTGGCGGTCTACTAATTGCTGCGCATGCTGGAGAGAAATCTCATCTTTGGCATCACGGCGTAAGGCCTGGGCCTGATCAAAAGCTTTCTGAGCTTCTGCTTCGTTGATTTCATCCTCACGATCAGCAGCATCTACAAGCACACGCACTGTGTTATCAGCGATTTCAATAACGCCACCATTGCTCGCAAAATATTCCAGCTTTGTATCTGGATCACCTTGCTTGCGGCGCACACTAATGACACCCGGGCTAGCAATGCTCACTAGCGGCATGTGGTTAGGGAAGACAGCGATGTAGCCATCAGCAGTTGGCAAGACCACTTCGTAGACTTCTTCACCAAACTTAGTACCGTCTAACGTAACCAGCTCAAACGTGATCATGAACGGACATCCTCGATGCTAACGCCAAGCAGTACGGCCATCTCGGCTACAATTTGTCGGTCAGCTTCAAGCCTCATTGCGGCCATGTCACTACCTTCGTTACGTGACGCGACTGCAGCGCTCGCAAGCAGCTTTGCACGATCATCAACTGCTCGAGTTAACGAGCCAAGCTCTTCAAGATATCCCAGCGAAGCTCCATAGCCACCTTGGGAAAAAGGATCAACATCATGCATAGTTGCAGCTAGTGCATCGTACCCAACACCACCTGGCTCAGTAATACCCATGCCCATTATTTAACCTCGCTAATTTTACCCTTCATATAGAAGGCACTCTCAGATTTATCATCATGCTTACCTTCAAGAATTTCTTTTACGCCTTGTACGGTATCTTTAAGTGACACGTATTGACCAGGGATGTTACTAAAGACTTCAGCAACATGGAATGGCTGGGTCAGGAAGCGCTGCAAACGTCGAGCTCGGTTCACTGTCTGCTTGTCTTCGTCACTTAGTTCTTCCATACCAAGGATGGCGATAATGTCTTGGAGATCCTTATAGCGCTGCAAGATTCGCTGTACTTCGCGCGCTACTTGGTAGTGCTCTTCACCGACAATTTCTGGGTCAAGAATAGTACTACCAGAATCGAGTGGGTCAACCGCAGGGTACAGACCTTGTTCGGTCAGTGCACGGTTAAGGGTAATTGTTGAGTCAAGGTGAGCAAAGGTTGTGGCTGGAGCAGGGTCAGTAAGGTCGTCGGCTGGCACATAGACAGCTTGCACAGAAGTAATCGAACCAGTCTTAGTACTAGTAATACGCTCCTGCAAGTTACCCATTTCTTGAGCCAAGTTTGGCTGGTAACCCACAGCAGAAGGCAAGCGACCAAGCAAAGCAGATACCTCGGCACCAGCCTGAGTAAAGCGGAAGATGTTGTCGACGAACAGCAGCACGTCTTTACCTTCGTCACGGAAACCTTCGGCGATAGTCAGTCCGCTCAAGCCAACACGCAGACGAGCACCGGGTGGTTCGTTCATCTGGCCGAAGACCAGGGAAGTCTTGTCGAGCACGCCCGATTCTTCCATTTCGTAGTACAGGTCGTTACCTTCACGAGTACGTTCACCTACACCAGCAAAAACAGACGTACCACCATGCTCTTTGGCAATGTTGTTGATAAGCTCAGTGATAAGCACGGTCTTACCCACACCAGCACCACCGAATAGACCAACCTTACCACCCTTAGCAACAGGACAGATTAGGTCAATAACTTTGATACCTGTTTCGAGAATCTCGGTTGTACCAGACTGCTCGTCTAGACTTGGAGGTGTGCGGTGAATAGGAGCGCGCTTTTTGAAGTCGCCTTTTTTGCCGTCAATTGGTTCGCCAAGCACGTTAAACATACGGCCCATAGTCTCTTTGCCAACTGGCACACTAATTGGGGCGCCGGTGTCAGATACTTTAGCACCACGCTTTAGGCCGTCAGTGCTACCGAGCGAAATAGTACGTACCCCATTCTCGCTGAGGTGCTGCGCAACCTCAAAGACTAATGTCTTACCATTTACCTCAGCTTCAACAGCGTTATAAATAGCTGGAAGATGACCTTCCGGGAATTCCATGTCGACCACCACACCAACGATCTGGCTGATGGTACCTTGTTTAGTTTTTTCTGCTACTGCCATTATTGCTCCTTATCCTTTGCTGCTTGATGTGCTGCTGTTACTCCTTGGGAAAATATTTCTACTTTAGAACCAAAAATTCTTTCTCGATCTTCATCGGTAACTTCTGGATTTCTACGTCCGACTTCGATGCCTTGCTCGTAAAAAGCGTGTCCGATGTCGTGCATCCATTCGGTTGCACGCGCTCGTTCTTCATCTGTCATATTACCAAGCCATTCCGCTAATACGGGTCGAGCTTCAATACGCTGGTCAAGTCGTACAGCCACTGTTGCTTCATTGGGAAGAATCTCGCCGGTCATTACTTGATTGCCTCCGCTCCACCAGTTATTTCTGCTAGTTCCTGGGTAATGGCGGCTTGTCGAGCCGTGTTAAATGCAAGTGTAAGATCTTCGATGAGGTCACTGGCGTTGTCGGTAGCATTCTTCATAGCCATCATGCGCATAGATTGTTCGCTGGCAGAAGATTCCATGAAGGCTTGATTAAGCTGAGCCTCGATAAGTCGCTCAGTTATTTCTTCAAGAACAATTTGTGGAGATGGTTCAAAGACGGCGTTTTCGAGATCTGGCTCAATAGGATCTTCTACGTATGCTGCAGGCAGCAGTCGTTCGATAGTTACTTCTTGAGCAATACTAGACTTATAGTCTGTGTATGTAATATCTGCTGCATCGATCTCACCACTGCGAAACTTATCAACGATGGTGTCCATAATAGGACGAATATCGTTAGCGGTATGGTGGTCAGGCAAGTCTTGGTAAGCAGCCACTACTTCTACATGCTCAAATCGCACGATAAACCGAGCACCTTGTTTACCAATCACAATAGCTTGGCTCGCGATTCCTGCTTGCTTGTCGGCCAGAAGTTCGCGGGTTAGCTGCTTGAGGATATTACTGTTATAGGCACCGGCGAGACCACGGTTGCTGGTTACAATGACATGTAAACGAGTCTTGATAGCTCGCTGCTCGTATAACGGATGCTTGCGTACATCAGTTAACTCACGCAAACGAGCCAAGATCTGGCGGGCCAGGTTGCGGTAATCACGACTTCTGAGCGCCAACTCCTGAGCACGACGCATCTTGCTGGCGCTAACCAGCTCCATAGCCTTAGTAATCTGCTTAGTGCTTTTAACACTCGTGATGCGTGCTTTTAGTTGTTGCCGACTAGCCATTTTTTAGTCTTCCTTTGATTGTCCCTTAGCTACGCTTCGTGCAACTTTGAGGATAATTTCTTTGGTCTTGTCGCTTGGCTTGTCGCCCTTGTTGAGCTCTTCCATTTCTTTCTTGTACTGACTCTTCAATTCTTGCAGAAGAGAAGCCTGAGCTGGCTTGATGTTAGCGACAGGAATGTCATCGAAAGCACCTTCGGTGGCTGCCAATAGGGAAGCAGTTTGCTCCCAGATACCCAATGGGCTGTACTGTGGCTGCTTAAGAAGCTCGGTCAAACGCTGACCGCGTTCGATCTTTGCTTTGGTCTCTGCATCCAGGTCACTACCAAACTGAGCAAAAGCCGCGAGTTCGCGGAACTGGGCTAGGTCAAGTCGTAGCGAACCAGCAACACTCTTAACGGCTTTGGTCTGCGCAGAGCCACCCACACGAGAAACCGACAAACCTACTGAAACAGCTGGTCGGATACCCTGGTTAAACAGGTTCGTTTCCATAAAGATCTGTCCGTCGGTAATAGAAATCACGTTGGTTGGAATATAGGCAGAAATGTCTCCAGCCTGAGTCTCGATGATTGGCAGAGCAGTCAAGCTACCACCACCTTTTTCGTCACTCAGTTTTGCAGCTCGTTCGAGCAAGCGTGAGTGCAGGTAGAACACATCACCAGGGTAGGCTTCGCGGCCCGGTGGACGACGCAGCAATAGTGACATTTGTCGGTAGGCAACAGCGTGCTTGGAAAGGTCATCATAGGTAATAAGAGCATGTTGGCCGTTATCACGGAAGTACTCACCGATGGTTGCACCGGCATATGGAGCCAGGTACTGCAATGAAGCAGGGTCAGATGCACTGGTAGCTACCACGATGGTTTGATCCATAACGCCTTCGCGTTTTAGTCGCTCGATGATGCGAGAGACTTTGCTGAGCTTCTGACCAACAGCAACGTAGATATTAATAACACCTGACTTCTGGCGGTACTGGTTGATCATGGTGTCGACAGCTACGGCAGTTTTACCTGTCTGGCGGTCACCAATAATCAGCTCACGCTGGCCACGACCAATCGGCACCATGGCGTCAATTGACATCAGGCCTGTCATCATTGGTTCGTGCACACTTTTACGGTCAAGTACGCCCGGAGCATTTTGCTCGAGTAGACCCATTTGCTTAGACTTAATCGGACCCTTGTCATCAAGTGGGCGACCAAGTGGGTCAACGACGCGGCCAACTAGTTCTGGGCCAACAGGGATCTCCATAACGCGTCCGGTCAACTTGGCACGCATGCCAGCCTTTACATTAACGTCTTCGCCCATCAATACGGCACCGATCTCACCCTCTTGTAGGTTGAGCGCAAACGCTGGTACGCTGACGTCGTCACCTTCAATTTCGATCATTTCGTTATAGCCACAGTTTTGCAGACCATAGATCCAGGCAATACCGTCACCAACGCGAGTAACAATACCAACACTTTCAATTTCTGGACTACTCTTCAGGCTGGCAATCGCTTCGCGAATGTCCTGGCTTAGTTCTTTAATATTCATCTCTACTGCCACAGTAAACTCCTAACCTACGCTCTTTAGTCGCTGTAATTGTCGGCGCACGGTCAAATCTAGCTGCTGATCAGCTGTGGTCAAACGCACGCCGCCAATTACACCTTTATTAATTGTTTCTTCGATAACTACTTCTTTTGCACCTGATTGCGCCTGGAAGATACTTGTTACGTCTTGTTTTTGCTGCTCACTCATTGGCCGAGCCACATCAGCATGCACATACAGCACACCACGTTGCGTGAACAACTGCCGCTCGACATCACGCAAAATTGCATTCAGGTCACCCAATCGGCGTTCTTGCACTAGGTATGCCGCCAATGATTCGGTAATTGTTTGCATATCTTTGCCGGCGTCGATGTCGGCTAGCAGGGCACGGGCGATGGTTGAGTTTGTTGCTCGTGCCATGTTACGCCCGTACCTTTGCTAGTGCACGCTCGATAAGCGATGCATCTTTTTTAGCATCAACTTTTTCGTCGATGATTACTTCGGTTGCTTCTGAAATAAGTGTCAGCATTTCACCACGCAGTTCGCGACGAGCTGTTTCCATCTCGCGTTCGATGCGCACGCCTGCGTCTTTGAGCATGGCGTCAACTTTTTTGGCTGCGCTGGCTTCGCCATCACGAATGATTTGCGCTGCCTCGGCTGCCGCACCAGTCAGAATTTCATCAGCTTGCTTACGGGCCTTCTGCTGCATAGCTTCGAGCTCTTCATCAAACTTTTCTTTAGCTGCCTGCATTTCAATGCCAAGCTTTACACCCTTATCGATAGTCTTGCGACGCTTTTCAAGTGTGTCGACAATACCGCGCAGGGCAAACTTCTTAACAATAAAGAAGAGCAGTAAAAACGTACCAGCCTGCAGCAAGATTGCCTTAGGATCGATACCAAGGACTGCAATGCCTTCTTTTTCAGCAGCTTCAGATGCAACCAGTAATAGCGGGTTCACCATTACAGGATCTCCATTTCATTTATATTGTTCATCATCTGAGTAAAGTTAGTACCGGTATTATTTCCCGATACTAGATTTAGCTCATGCTGAGATACAGCACGCCGAAACGCCGAGAATCGCAAACGAGCCGTACTGGAAGGTACGGTAAGTGCGAATCGGAGGTGTTTGGGTTGTGGTGTACTCAGCATGAATGCAAATCCTTATTTGACGATGATGGCGCCTAGGAAGGCTAGTAGCGCCGTAACCTCGATCATAGCTGCGATAATCACAACTTGACCAGCTGCTTTACCAGCTTCTGGGTTACGTCCCAAGGCCTTCATGTATGCCTGGCCAACAAGGCCAAGACCCATAGCAGCACCAAAGAAGGCGATACCAAGCATGAAAGCTTTTGAAGCAGTTGGGTTCCAACCGCCGCGTTGGGTGACTTCAGCAGCTTCTGCTGCGAATCGTGTTAATTGTGGTCCCATTATATGTTCCCCTTAGTTATTCACCATCTGTGCCCTAAAAAAGAACGGTCAGATGGATATTAATTGGTTAATGGTTTTGTTGATGTTTCACCCGTAAGACCGGCTTCGACCGCGTCAGTCTCGTTATGAGGGTGCTCGTCGTCATGGTGGCCATGCGCAATCGCAAGACCTAGGTATGTGGCGCAGAGCACCGTAAATACGTAGGCCTGGATGCCGGCAACCAGGATCTCGAACATCGCAATGGGTAAAATCGTAAATGACTGGAAGTCCCGGCCAATAAAGGCAAAGACTGCAATCAAGATTTCACCGACAACGGTGTTCAAGAACAAACGAAGACTTAAACTAATCATGCGGGTAAACTCACCAAATACTTCGAGCAAACCAATGAACATGTTGATGGGATTAAAGGGCTTGTCGGTAAAGTAATGTTTGAGGTGACCCAAGAAACCAGACTCTTTGATAGATAGGTACTGAACAGCCACAATACCGGTTACGGCCATAGCAATAGTACCGTTCAGATCAGCTGTGAACGCGCGAAAGAGAGGGATAACTCCTTCTGCTGTGGTAGCAGTGATACCTGGACCAACCCAGGGCATGATACCCATGATGTTGCTAAAGATAATAAAGAAGAAAAACGCCCCAAAGATTGGGGCGTATTGAGCTGCTTTCTTGCGTGAGCCAATTGGTCCTTCAATGAGGCCAATCACAAATTCCATGAGAATTTCAACAATTTGAGTAAAGCCAGCAACAGCTTTTACGCGTACTTTACGGCTAGCAGTCAGAAGTAACGCGGCCAGCAATATGGCACAGATAACGCCGTAAATCGTAGAGTTCGTGATCGTAAAACCGCCCAGTTTGGTGACCGTTTCTGGGGCCAGAGCAATATGCGGACCATCGCTGGTTGCAGAGCCCAAGAGATTATTTAAGAGCGTATTTAACACACAGCCTCCTGGCGAGCACACACGGAGGACTTCGTCGTCAACAGGTTGGCGGCGGTGTTCAAACTCATCTTTCGGCAGTATAACAGGAGTGGTACTCCTCTACAATAGTCTTTCTTACTACATGCCAGCAGGTGTATACTAAAGGCATGAGTGTAACCGTTTATAGCTCCCCAGCCTGTGCATACTGTCATATGGCAAAAGAGTATCTAAAGAGTAAAAAAGTAGCTTTTAAAGAGTACGACATCAGCGACAATCCAAAAGCCTACCAATGGGTAATGGATAACGTCGGCCAGGCTGTCACACCAGTCTTAGATGTAAATGGCACCGTCGTACTCGGCTTTGACCGTCCAAAAATTGACGCTGCGCTTGCAACTAAATAACACGCTATACTGATAGCGTGAGCTTTGAAGACTTTAAGACCAAGCAATCAGTAGTGATTGTGTATACCGGTGATAGCAAGGGTAAAACCAGTGCCAGCCTAGGCCTAATGGTGCGCGCTTTGGGTAACCGTTGGAATGTCGCTTTTGTGCAGTTCATTAAGTACTGGGGCGTCGGCGAGCACGTCTTTATTCGAGATATTCAGTCCCTGTATAAAGAACAGCTTTTCTTCTATAAGGGCGGTAAGGGCTTTTATAAAGCTGGCGACCTTAGCCCTCAGCACATCAGTGAAGAACAGCACAAGCAAGCTGCTCAAGAAACCTATGACGAAGCCTACGCTAAGGCTACAAGTGGTGACTACGACCTAGTAATTTGCGATGAGATCAACAATGCCGTCAATGATGGTTTACTGTCTAACGCGCAGCTCAAGAAACTCATCGTTGATCGCCATCAAAAGACAAGTCTGTGTATGACCGGCCGAAATTTTCCCAAGGACTTATTGCCACTGGTAGACATCGCCACAAATATGACCAAGATCAAGCACCACTTTGATGATAAATTCCTGGCCAACCCAGGTATTGACTACTAGTATAGAATTTGTAAATAACCAGTAGTCTACTGTAATGGACTATAGTCATATTTTATGGTATAGTTAAATGATGTCCGAAATATCCTTGCCCCCCACTGACGAAGTGGCCGAACGAGCTCTACCAACAGACGCATTGATGCCTGCTGCCGATGGGCGCTTGGACGCTTTTTTCGAGGGAATTGACCCAGTCATTCAAGATTACCGTCTCGCAATTCGTAATGTACGAACTGCATGTCGACAAGCTCTTGATGAAGAGACTATCCGAGACGCGGTTTGGGAAGATTATCCAGATGAGCAGGTTAGTGGGCGAGAAGAATTACGCTCCTTTAGCCGTCAGTTACGTGAAGAGCGAAATGACTGCGGGCTGGTAATTATCAGTGCAAAAAATGCTGCGCAAACTTTAGTCTTTACCGACTCTGAAGATACAAAAGATAAAGTCGCAAATCTACGAAACGAATATGCTGCCGACCTAGATGAAAGCACCCCTCAAAGTAGTATGGCCAAACATTCAGCTAGATCTTGGCTAGGTGTATTTGAAGCAGAAAAGAAACGGGTTGAGCTCGAGGGCACTTTGCGAAATAACTTACTCACCTTGATTGCAAGTAATTCTGGTGCTACCGAACTCGTTGAGCACGTCACGTCTGAGGAATTTGATTCGGATGAATATCGTCCTCTCTTAGTATTTCTTGCCAAACAAGCGCACGACCCAATGGAAACAGATTTAGTTGACACTGCATTCCAAATTATAAGAAAACACCCTGAACTCTATCGAGACGATTTTGTTGAGTGTCTCGACCGCTGCTACGATGAAGACCCCTCTGTCCGCGAAGAAGCACGCGGTAGAATTGACCCCATAAGCCTAGCCTGGTTCGATGCAATCCGAAAGGTAATGCGAGCAGACGACCTACCATCATTACCGAGTCAATTTCTGGTGTCACTAAACGTCGACGACTGGCCCGAATCGCTACGATTACAACTCGAAGACGATCATCGTATAAATATCGACGGCTTGGAGCAAAAATGGAGTGCGGAGCTTGCCCCTTATATTGATAAATCTACATTTTATATATCCGATGATGACTATGAGCAAATCGTTCGAACCAGAACCGTACCCGAGAAACGCACAAAGCGACAAAGGTCAGCAGCGAGAACAGGCGGGCGCGTAACCAAAAGGCTGCGACCAGAAACAATAATTGGTGATCTTCCACCCGAAAGCCCTTGGGTACTAGATCGGGTCTCGGACTCAGTGATTGTGAGCGGACTAGTGCAACCACGCGAAACAATTGAAATTGCTGATACAGATGATCTAGAAACAGCAGTGCGTGGATTATCGGCTGTTCGTCGTTACTTAGGTAAGATCGATTCTGATCCCCGCATCGGTCAAGATGTAGTTAGCATGGTTATATCGTTGCTCGCTGAACCTCGTGGTAATGGAGCAGCAAAACTAACTCAGACCACAATAAAACTTGATAACGGCAATACCCACGAACGCCCTTTACCTGTCTGGAGACTAAATCCTAAGCAGCGCAGCGGTTTATCCCTCGGCGAAGTTGCAGCCCAAACTCGAGTGTTCTACCTGTTACCAAAAGGTCTCGCACAGGTAGTTCTATTAGACGTAGGCCATAAGAACAGTTACGAGCACCTTGGCGCCACATCCACCTATCGACGCATGGGTTAGCCAGTGTACATTTGAACGCGAGCACGCTAGTCTAGAGATATGTCAAAGACACTGTATCTAATGCTGGGTTTTCCTGGGGCGGGTAAGACGACTGCGTCTAAACTTATCCATGAGCTAACTGGCGCCTATCACTTGTGGGCAGACCACGAAAGACGGCTGAAATTTGCAACTCCAACGTACACTCATCAAGAAAATACCGAACTATATGAAGTATTAAATCAGAAATCAAAAACATTACTTGAAAACGGTCAAAGTGTTATTTTTGATACCAACTTCAACTTTTATAAAGACCGCCAACATCTTCGTGACATTGCTGCTTCAGCCGGAGCAGAGACAGTTCTCATCTGGGTGCACACGCCTAAAGAAATTGCTAAAACGAGGGCCACCAAAGATGCCCACAAGCAAGACACTCGTGTGCTGGGCAACATGCCCGAAGAGCGTTTTGAGCGAATGACGGGCAACCTACAGCCGCCCAAACAAGACGAAGCTTACATAGAGCTTGACGGCACACAACTAACCAGCGAATACGTTAAAGACAAACTTTCACTATGACCAAGCGCCGCAAAAAGGCACTTGGTACTTTGCTAGCCGGGTTGCTAGGACTGCTTTTTGCTTGGTTGCAACAACAAGGTTATGTAGAGCCAGCTTACAAACAAGCTGTCGAGAGTCAGCCCGGTCAATACCGAGTAATTCGTGTTGTTGATGGCGACACAATCACTATAGATATGCACGGCACCGATGAAACCATTCGCTTAATTGGCGTCGATACTCCTGAAACAAATGATCCCCGTAAAGAAGTGCAATGCTTTGGAAGTGCAGCCACTGATTTTACTAAGAAGCTGATTGGCAAAAATACAGTGCGTCTGCAGTCAGACCCAACCAACACTAATCGAGACCGCTACAATCGCTTACTGCGCTATGTCTATCTACCTAACAACCAACTTGTTAACGCCGAAATTATTAAGCAGGGTTATGGGTTTGCCTATACCAGTTTTCCGTTTGAGAAACTTAATGAATTCAAGCAGTATCAAAAACAGGCCGAAGAAAATAACCTTGGTCTGTGGCAACAATGTGATGTCACCAGCGAAGAGTCAGGACAGACCTACACTAATCCAGAATGAGTCGCGTCGCGCATAGATGCAACTAATCGAAGGGATGTCGGCGAGGCTGATTGCGATTGAATAGAAGTTTTTTTAACGAGAAGCGTTTAGCGTCTGCATCGTATGCCAGGCTTAATGGTCGGAGAATTATATACCCAACAATATAGGTGACGACAGCAATAGACGAGCCAATTGTATGAATGCCGTGCTGTTTGTACGTCACACTTTGTAAGCGGATATAGCGCAGGAAAGCTCTTGGCGTATCCGAGTACCGTCGAGCCGACATGCCTGCCCGTAGTCTGATGTCGTAAAGTAGTTGCTGCTTATCCTGAAAAAGGTGAATGGCCAGGTCGGCGTCCTCAAAGATATACGCCTTGTCGCACAGCTCGCTTTTGATACTGCGCCACGCCGAGCGACGAATGGCCATGTTTGTTCCGAACAAGAACGGAAAATTCTTCTCGTGTCGAAACAATGCGTTTTTAAACAGATCTTCGACCCAATGGTTAAATGGCGATAATGGCATATCGTACCAATGCGACGAGCCAGTAACAGCAGCAACCTTCTTATCTATCATCAACTCTTGTAAGCGCTCAACCCAGTTAGGCTCAATGCGAGTATCAGCATCAATGCGGCCTATAATATCGCCGCGCGCTGCATTAAAACCAGCGGTTCGGGCATACAATGCTCCTTGTCGCTTTTCCTGCAAGACCGTTACACCTGCAAAGCGTTTTGCAATAGCGAGTGAACCATCTGTAGAATTGTTATCAACCACAATCACCTCAAGGGGAGTGACCGTCTGTTTTTGTATCGCCTGCAAACATTCCTTCAGCCACGAAGCTTCGTTATAAACTGGTATAATGATGGAAACCGTTAATGCTTTAGGCATGGATATATAGATAGTACCAAATGAAACAAAAAACCACGCGATCATCCAAGCAAGTCCGAGATAAAAAACTACTTCAAGAGCTCCGTGACGAACGCGCATTATTGAACCAACACAGTGGCGACAAAGAAGCTCGTCGTTTTAGGCGACTTCTAGGCAAAATCCGCTTAGAAAAACCAAAGTTTTGGTGGCAAGACCGTAATCTCTTACAAAAATTAGGCATTATCTTGGCCGTTATAGTCATTCTTTTTGTAGGCTCAGCCTACGGCATTGCCCGGTGGTACATCGCTACGCAAGCACATAAAGAGTTCAAATTTGGCGCTACTTTTATTCCCAGATATGCACGTTACTTCGAGCTCGAACCCGAGACGACTATGCAGGCCATGATAGACAACCTTGGTATTCGTCATTTTCGTCTGGTGAGTTACTGGGATGAGTTCGAGAAATCACCTGGCAACTATGACTTCCGCGAACTCGACTGGCAGTTTGAAAAGGTCAAACAGGCTGGTGGTACCGTCTCGTTAACCCTTGGACTACGGCAACCACGCTGGCCAGAATGTCATATGCCAAATTGGCATAAAGACAAGCCGATGGATCAGTGGTACCCAAGCCTCAAAAAGTACATTGGTGTTGTGATTGATCGCTACAAAGATCACCCATCCCTTGACACCTACCAATTAGAAAATGAGTTCTTCTTGAAGGTCTTTGGCATTTGCCCAGACCACAGCCGTGAGCGCCTGGTTGACGAGTACAAATTTGTTAAAGAGAAAGACCCTAACACTCCCGTTATTGTAACGCGCAGTAATAATGCCTGGGGCTGGCCCATCAACGAACCAATCCCTGATATATCAGGCGTGTCCGTCTATAAACGCGTCTGGGATAAGACACTCACCAAACGCTATTTTGAATACCCATTCCCAGCTTGGTTTTATGGCTTCCTGGCTGGTGGTACCAAAATAGTCACCGGACGTGACCTAATTATTCATGAACTACAGACCGAAAGCTGGGGACCAGACAAAGGTATAAAAGAAATGACCATCGATGAGCAGAATCAATCACTCAATGCCGAACGTTTGCGTGACCGTATTCGCTATGGTAAAGCGACTGGTATGCGAGAGATTGACCTATGGGGTGTCGAGAGCTGGTACTGGCGCAAAACCCGCATGAACGATCCAAGCCTGTGGGATGCCGGTAAAGCAGCCATCCGTGAACAACAGTGCTACGATTGCTATCTGCCTCGAGACTCAGTGCTAGAATAAGTCATATGACGATACATCAGAAATTTACGAGTTACGCATTGCTTTCTGTAATTGGCACCTTTGGCGCAAGCTACGCAGTCATGAGCCAAAAAATTACCGGCGTACTTTTGGTTATATGTTTCGCTCTTGCAGTCCTTCTTGCCATTCTAACCGTCGCATTGTTCATCGCCTCAATCACAAAAGACCCTCCCAAAACATTTAGTCGTTGGCTCGATTGGTTACTAATTTTAATTCCGTAGTATGAATACAATAGAATCGTTTGGTGCCAGTCTGTCGATAAAGCAGTGCCGTAACTTTAAGGTTAGTGATCAAGCTGTCCTACGCTTTGCCCTAAAAGAACTTGGCCTACGTCGTTTTCGCCTGATGAGCTACTGGAATGAGTGCGAGACAAAGCAGGGAGCATATGATTTTACAGTCCTGGATAAACAGTTAGAGATTATTGGTCGCTACAAAGGTGACGTGACACTGTGCCTAGGTGCGCGACAGCCTCGCTGGCCCGAGTCACACTGGCCGGAATGGGCAAAAAAACTGCCGATAGGGGCACGCAATCAAGTACTACTGAAGTTCATCGAAACGGTTGTCGTACGCTACAAAGATCAAAAAACCATTGTCAGCTGGCAGCTCGAAAACGAAGCCTTGCTAAAAAACTTTGGCAAACACGGCGACTTTGACCGCACACGCTTGCGTACAGAATATGCGCTCGTGAAACATCTCGACCAAACACGGCCCGTGATCATGACGACCAGCACCAGCTGGGGTATACCCCTGCGTCGTCCTATTCCCGATATTGTTGGCTTTTCGTACTACCGTATCACCCACGACAAAGGACAGTACCGCAAATCTATATACCAACCGTGGATTTTTAAGTTCCGTGCCCTACTGATCAAACTCATTTGGCGACGACCGAGCTTTATTCATGAACTGCAGGCCGAACCTTGGGGGCCAAAAAACATTTGGGAAATGCCTAGCACAGAACAAGCCAAATCAATGAATGCGAAGTTACTGCAGGCCAACATAACTGCCGCCCAAAGCACAAAACTCTTACCCATAGATCTCTGGGGGCTCGAGTGGTGGTACTGGCTTGCCAAGCATAGTCCAGATCCAAGCATAGAAAAAGTACTGGCCGCACTCAAAAAAGCATCCAAAGAAGCATAATCGCTATATACTGTTGGTAACTGCTATGAAACGAAAACACGCTATTCATAAAAAGCTCAAGAAAACTCTGCGCAACAAGCACTTCCCAAAGTTTGTACTTGCCACTGCGATCATCGTGATTGGCGTATCAATGCTGGTGCTGAGCTGAGCCGCAACGACCACCCTGAGCGTCGAGGCCGAGCAAGGCCAGCTAGCTAGCGGCGCAGCGAATCCTGACCTTTCAGATGCTTCCGGAGGCAACGCTATTCGTTTTGCAGCACCAACAACACCAACTCCTACGGGATCTTGGTGGAAGCCAGCAGCCAACACGCGCTGGCAGTGGGTACTCGAAGGTGGTATTACTACTTCTGCGGCAGAGCTAAACCGCTTTGAAATGTATGATATCGACCTCACTGACGCCATACCAACTCAAACAACCCAAACCGTAACGTGGGCCAATGGTGATACACGTACCGTAACGTGGCCAAAGGGCAACAATGCGACAGCCTTTACTGCGCTTAAGGCGGCGGGCAAAAAAGTCATTTGCTATATGGATTGGTGCCTTTGAAACGTATGAGCCAGATGCCGAACTATTTCCTGGTAAATGGAGCAACAACAATTCCCGAAATGGTATTGCCTATAATGGCCCAGCGGCCTACGCCAATACAGACGTCATTGGCGGGGATAGCGAAGACTCAGCCGGCGGGATATTTGAAGGTGAGTTCTGGCTCGATATCAAAGAGAGCTCGTGGCAGTACTGGGCACCAATCATGTGGGCCAGACTAGAAGTGGCCAAAAAGATTGGCTGTGACGGCGTAGAAGGTGACCAGATTAATAGCTATGGGAATGACTCTACTTTTGGTATTACTGAAGCACACTCTCTCAGGCTCTACCGGGAGTACTACTACCAATCGCACATCCGCGGACTCACTGCCATTAGCAAGAATGGCTTTGAGTTAACGGCTCAGCAGGTGACTGCCCCAACCAATATTCCGTACTGCACCCCAGCAACCATGTGCATACCCGACGGCATATTAAACGAAGAGTGTCACCAATATAGCGAATGTTCTGACCTTAACCCTGCAACAAACAAGGGTATATGGGTAGGCCAGGTAGAGTACCGCGGCAATGCCAATGGAGTTTGCCCTAATGCCAATGCGTCTGGTCGCATGACCATGAAGAAGCCTGAAAACTACTCGGTAACTCAAAATATCTTGTTCGCTTGCTGGGAACAATAGCGTAAGCACACTGTTAATCTGTCGGTTATCAGATACAATGGGTGCATGCCCAAAAAGAAGCAGCCCCAGCAAAAGACCATAAGCAATCGCCGAGCTCGCCATGATTATGCACTCGACGACAGTTTTCTGACGGGCATTATTCTGACTGGCGCCGAGACAAAAGCCCTTCGTCATGGCCATGGCCAACTGCGCGGAGCCTACGTGACTATTAAAAACGAGGAGCTCTGGCTCATCAATGCCACCATCTCTGCCATGCCCGGCATTCCTATCGAAGAGACCGCCCGCACCCGAACCCGCAAGTTGCTCGCCAAGCGCAAAGAAATTGAAAAGCTTATAACCCTCAAGAAACAAGGTCAAACTATTGTGCCACTCGAGATCCTCACAAAAGGCAGATACATCAAAGTACGGATTGCCGCCGGGCGAGGCAAGAAAGAATACGACAAGCGACATACCCTGAAAGCCCGCGACGAAAACCGCGAAGCCAGAGCCGCTATTAAACAAAGAGTGCGCTCCTAGCATTGCGAAATCCGCCTCTGTTCGCTATAATCTACCAGTCGCCGCCTAACAGCGGCATGCACCTTCACTATATAGGCGATGAGTAACTTGAGCATTCAAGTACTCATTGTTATTCCCGGGTAGCTCAATGGTGGAGCAAGAAGCTGTTAACTTCGAGGTTGTCGGTTCGAGTCCGACCCCGGGAGCCAGATGCAAATCAACACATAAAGACCGAGTTCCTATGACCGGTCTTTTTTGTTTGTTTCACCTCTGTTAAATCACCCCTAAAACGACCCTGACCGTGTAGCAATATGGTGGCTCAGCGGGTATTTCAAAGACCGATTTCCGAGACCGTATCAATCGACCTCCACCCCTGTTATTTCGGTTCGTGACCTGTCACTACTCTTATTATGTGTTGCAAACTACCCACCAAAAGTATATCTCTCTGGCAGTGAAGTATGTTAACCTGACCCACATGCACTTTCTAGATTGTTAATGTACGGCACCAGCGTTAGCTGGTGCGGAATAGTGGCCGGAGGCGAAGCCGCTGCCAGTATTCCCAGATGGTCCTGAACCAGGACAGCTTTTTCTTGGGATGCGTCTTCCTGGTTTGCTGGTGGTCAGTTGCTTTCCCGTAGGCTTTCAGTAGGAGCCACCAACCAAAGAAGACGAACATAAAGACGGTTCGGGCTGTCTGGAGTTTTTTCATCTGGTGCCACTCGTAACCCTCAATCCACTTTATATCTTTGAAATGTTCTTCAATCTCAAAGCGTTTGGCGTAAGTGCGCAGTACCTGCTGTCGACTACGCTGGGACGGCGGTAGGTTGGTCAGCAGAAACCACGGTTCGTCTGACTTCATGCCTGGTCGCAGATCACTGCGGATCAGGCGCCAGTCGTGCCCGTGGTAGGTAGCTGGGGTGTCCGGTAGGCTTACCTCTCCGGCGGTCGAGGTAAGATATGGCTCGACCCAAGGTACGCCTACCGGCGTACCTGCCTTGAGACGTACGACAAAACCAATATGCTCTAGGTCGAGGTATGCCAGTAGATCCGGAATAGCAAACCAACGGTCCATGACCACTACCAGTCGTTTTCGCTGTTGGTAGCTCAACTGTGCAAGCAGGATATGAAACCCCTTGAGTAGTGGCTTCAAGAGCTTGTGGCCTTTGCCGGTTCGGGTGACAGCGCACCAGACGGGCAAAGCCCGTCCTTTGCCAGCGCTCAGCGCAAATACAGCAACGGTAAAGGTGCCAAAGGTGGAGTGGTCTAGTGACAGCCGGAGTTGACCAGCTCTTGGCAAGAACTCTTTGAGAATGACTGGGAGTAGTAGATTCGGGAAACGCCGTTCACTAACCGTACGGCGGATCCGACTTTCACCAGTCCAACGGTTGTCGCTCAGACTACGGCCATTG
>RXKC01000005.1:1659-51517 GCA_003962975.1 Candidatus Saccharimonadota bacterium | reverse complement strand
GTTTTTGTATTGTATTCATTAGAAAACGACCTTTCTGTTTTTGTTTTGACACTTCTACAGTAGGTCGTTTTTGTTTGTCAGTCAAAAAAGATTATTGCTACACTGTAGTTAGATGAACCCAAAGCATGCACGCTTACTCGAACGCCATAGAATACTCATTAGTACTGCCGGGGCGTTAGTTGCGAGTTGTCTTGCGATTGTGTATTTTTTGTCGTTCCAGATGAAGCTAGTCAGAGAACAGGTGTCATGCAGTTCATTTTACGATATGGCCATAGCCTATGCTGGGGCTTGCTGGCTGGTTCGTGCCTGAGCTGGAGCAAGAAGGCTACAAAGCTCGCAAAAGTACTCGGACTTACAGCACTCATTTGCTATGCCGTATTTATTCTAACGCTCATCGCGAGCAGTTAAACACGCTTACGTACCATTCTTAACTCTGTGAATGCAGCCCATCCAACAACAGGGACGTCTTTTACCTTCTTCCAGTTCTTCCCAGGTGCGACGAATACGTCGAGTGCGAGTGTCGATCATCTTAGCATTTTCTACCCAGCAGATGAATTCGTTCCTGGCTAGTGGCGTTATACTCTCCCAGGCAGATCGGGCCTTGCGACGAGTAGACAGTGCTTTGGCAAGATCAGCTGGCATTTTATGTACGGTGCCACCAACAAGTTTTTTAGTAAACATATACCTATAGTACTTGTGTTAGTTAGCGCTATCAAGATGTAGCTAGTTGACCACCGACAGAAATAACAGCTACGTCAAGATTATGCCCAATAGAGAGCATGTACTGCGCCGAAAGCAAACCTGACTCTACGGGCACTGGTTCCCCAAATGCGATACGCAAGTTCTTAGGAATATTACTAGTCTCTTCTGAATCAGACACTAACGCAACCGGCAAGGCGGCAGCGTATTCTAATCTTTCCATAACTTGTCCAACGCCGTCGCGCAATTCGGTACCACCTTTAGTGCCGGCCGGGAATGCTGCCAGTATGCTGCCCGGTATTTGCAAATGTTCAGTTGACTCAGTGATCAGAGCATCAGTAACGGCTTGTTTTTCTTCGGGTGTAAAGGTATTTGGTAGAGCTAAATCGTCCTCAACTATAGTCAAACCAAACTTGCCATAGTCACGCGAACGAATAACTGGCACACCGCCCAGAGATTTTATAAGTACGCCCGTTTTTGAATCAGTCATATATGGTGCTGCCGCCCAAACCCTTGTATGTTCGATTCTTTTTTTGAGGCTTTTAACTCCAAAGATCGCCGCTGCACCAGCTCCGGCATCATGCAGGCGTTTTTCTCCACGATGAGTATAGGTTACCAGTAGCGGCATAGCCGGATCTAACTCGCTAAAGTACTGTGCCTCACTAACGCCACCGTGGAATGATACTTCTGGACGAGTCAATGCCATGATAACTCTACCGACAACTCCTACAACTGCAGGGCGAGGGTAGTTTTGAAATGCACCTTGATAAAACTCTGTTGGGTTTACCAACGCATGGCGAGGATCATACGGATGAACTTGCGCAGCTTTACTCATTACGAGCATCATACGTCACAAGTATAAAAATATACAAGCCCGTACATTGATCGGGCGTATACTATGATTTGGTAGGAGCAAGCTTTACTAAATGAAAGGTGGTTCGATGTCACAGAAAATTATTCCTAATCTTTGGTTCAATGGCAATGCCCAGGAGGCTGTCGATTTTTACGTTAGCGTGTTTCCAAACAGCAAAATTATAACCACCGCGCATTATCCAACAGAGGGCCTGGCGGACTTTCAAAAGCCCTTAGCAGGCAAGGTACTCACTATTGAATTTGAACTAGACGGCAATCGTTTTATTGCTATTAACGCCGGCCCAGAGTTTACCTTTAGCGAAGCTGTGTCCTTTATGATCAACTGCAAGGACCAAGAAGAGATAGACTACTACTGGAAGCATTTATCTAGCGACCCATCCTTCGAACAGTGCGGCTGGTGCAAGGATAAGTATGGATTAAGTTGGCAAGTTGTACCTCGGGAAATTGATGATTTAATGACGAATCCAAAAGCATTTGCCGCCTTGATGGAGATGAAAAAGATCGAGATAGCCGCATTTGACCAGTTCAAAAAGTAAACTATCAGCAACCGTAAGCATTTGACACTACAGTACAGTGCTATATCGTAGATTCATGCCTATAGATAGAAACCGTGCGATACACGAAATAAAAGACTGGCTTGGAACAGGAAGCATTAACTTTTTTGGTACACCTTTTGCCGGTAAAGATACGCAGTGTGCTCAGCTGGCTCGACGAGTTGGTGCACACATATTGAGCGGCGGAGCTATTCTGCGTGAAAGCGCTGCACGTGGTGTTTTATCGCCAGAACACTTAGCCAGCATGAATAGTGGCGAACTTATCGAAACCGATATTTTCGTAAATGCAGTCACACCTTTCTTGAGTGAACCTACAATGACGGCCTCACCATTATTCTTGAGTTCTGTAGGAAGAGTACGTGGTGAAGAGCAGGGTGTACTGCAGGCAACCGCTGCAGCAGGTCACCCAATGCGAGCTGCGGTATTTTTGGATATACCGGCAAGTGAATCGCTGCGTCGACTCGAAGCCAGTCCAGCCCGCGGCAGGGATGATGACACTCTAGAAAGCATGGTGACTCGTTTGTGTGAATTTGATGAAAAGATTCGCCCAGTATTAGCTGTGTACGAAAGCCTCGGACTGCTCGTTACCGTAGATGCCATGAGTCAACCTGACATAGTCTTTGATACCGTAGCCAGAAGCTTACACGATTACGCTAACGCAGCGTAACTATTTACGCTGTAAACGACTGCAGAATATTGTAGATAAGGATAGCCGGCCAGACCGCTGCCTTAAGCAAAGCGGCGACAACGTTCCAGAAACCATCAACCTGATTAACAAAGTATACTGCCGCACCAATGTAGGTGAGGAAGGCGATTGTTCCTGATTCTTTTTTGTCTTTACCGATTTTAATAAAGTTGTTTTCTGTCTTGGCCATTATTTTATCCTCTCTAGCTTACCTTTACGTTTAACAATATTCTTATAGTCCCACTGTATATCACGGGCTTTAGCGAGCCAACGCGCCAGTTCAGTAGTATCAACTTGTGATACGTCAGTGTAGCGCTTGTCAGCTGCTTTAAATGTCCCTTCGATCTCTAGCCCTGGCTCATCAAACGACTGACCGCTCCAAAAGAGCAGGCGGACACTGGCTTTTAGATTGTCGTAGCCGGCTACCAGATTACCGTCCAAAAACCAGACTGGTGAACCGTGCCAAATTTTACTCTCTGCTTCGGGCAGTGCCTGAGTAATCTCTTTTGCGAGCAGCTCGCATATTTCGCGGCGCCCCTCAGGAATTGTGCTATTAAACACACTTATTGCAGTATTCATACTTTCACTATACTGCTAATCTTACAGTAATGGGAAGTAGACCTTTACATTATTTTAGGCAATTATATACTTGACGTTACCATTTACCTCTGTTAGAGTGGATACATGGAGTCGTTCAATCTCATCCAGTTCTATCAGAAGTTCGGTACTGAGAAACAATGTCAGAACTTCTTATATAAAGCTCGCTGGGCAGATGGCGTAACTTGTCCAAAGTGTGGTGAGATTAACGTAAAAACCTATAAGCTCGCTAGTGGTCGTATCAAGTGTGCTAGTTGCCGTAATACCTTTACTGTTCGCACGCGAAGTGTCTTTGAAGACAGCCCTGTACCACTTCAGAAATGGTTTCTAGCCATATATCTATGCGGTAGCTATAAGAAAGGCATCTCCTCAATCCAGCTTAGTAAGTACATTGGTGTCACTCAAAAAACCGCTTGGTTTATGCTTCAACGTATTCGCTACGTTTTTGAAAACGACTGCTTTGATCTACTCAATGGTGAAGTTGAAATGGACGAAGCTTACATTGGCGGTAAAGACAGCAACAAACACGCTCACAAGAAATTGAAGGCCGTCACCGGCAAAGGTGCACAAGGTTTCGGTAGTAAGAACAGCAAAGCTCCGGTTGTCTGCATGGTAGAACGTGGTGGCCAACTCCATGCTATTGCCACAAAAGATACTGGCAGCAAGACACTCATGACCCTAGCCCGTACACATATCGATATTAACGCCACAGTTTACACAGACGAACATATGCCCTACCGAACACTGCCCAAGATTGGCTTTAAGCATGAAAGCGTCAATCACGGCGTCAAAGAATTCGTGAATGGTGTGGCTAGCACTAACACGGCAGAGTCATTCTGGTCACACCTCAAGCGTGGTATTAACGGTATTTACCACCATGTCAGTGCTAAACATCTGCAACGATATTGCGATGAATATAGCTATCGTTGGAATACCCGCGAGCTCACTGACGGCGAACGTTTTGAAGACTGGTTTAACCACTTAAACGGCAAGCGATTAACCTATACTAGCCTCGTTGCCAAAAAGAACTAAACTTACTTACCGACACCCAACTTATCTTTCCTAAATTATCTCTATATTTTTCTTCTTTCTTTTCTCCCTTTCTTTTTATATAAATATAGAGGAGAACAGATGATTAAAGTGATGTAGGGTTATAAGTAGATGGCTAAGTGTAAGATTTGTGAATTGTGGTCTGTAATGTTGAGTGTGGTTTTGGTGATCTAGTTATTAGATTAGATCCTAGTTTAGTAAGTATTGTCGGGTAGTTATATGAATGAAGTTAAGTATCGTAGACCATTAAATAAGCAGCAGATTAGAACACTACACTTACTATATTGGTATCGCTTCTGTACCAGCAGACAGCTCGCTAGATCATTCGACAAGACCAACCCCAAAGCTATCCAGAACAAGCTCCAGATACTGGAAGCCCAGGAACTCATTGGCAAACGCTATGACAAGTCATACAAACTAGTCGGACGATCTGCCGAATACTTCATTACCCCAAAAGGTGCACGGACACTTGAAAAAGCCAGCCCAGACTCAACCAATGCCTGGGCAACCAAGAGCCTGTATAAGAACAAGACTGTCTCGGACGACTTTCTAAAGCACTGTATTGTCGTAACCGAAACAGCCCAAAGACTGAGAGCTATATACGGCGATAGCAAAAAACTCCACATACTCCCTAAAAGCTATATGGCACAACTCAGCTATTACCCGAGCTGGACACCAGACCTGCATATTGAAATACCGGGCAAGGGCGAAACACCAACAAAACACTACTTTGTAGATATCTGGGACGGTACAAAACCATTCTTTGTCGGTGTCAGAAAGACCAGGAACTATGTCAACTTTAAGGACAGCGGAGAGTGGCAAGAAGATGAACCATACCCGGCAATACTAGCTGTTTGCGAAGACGAACGAAGCCAGAAGAAACTTAACCGACAGATGAAGAAGATTCTTGATGACCAATGGGATGATGCGTTGGTGTTTGCGACTACGATCAGACAGCAGATCGAAGGTGCAACGAAAGCAGCCGAGAAGGTGTGGTATGTAGTTGAGACAGATGAGGCAAGATCGCTCAGCAGAATACATTCACCGGAAGACACAGCAGAAGATTAGGCAGTACTACTGCAGCGATTTGTGTGACGTGACTAGACAGGTTGACAAGAGGGGTTCTGTGTTACAATAACCGTAAGCGTATAAAGTAAAATAGGAACCTTCTCCATGTACAGTATCCTCGACCAAATAAACAAACTCACCAAAACCAACAAACTCATCCTAGCCACCTTCGCCTTCCTGGCTGTACTGGCTTTTGGCGGTGGCAGAGCGCATGCTGCAACTTTGAATGTGAGCGGTGGCTGTACCCTGCCAATTGCCATTAACTCCGTAAATGCCGGTGCTAACCAGAGCGGTTGTACCGCTACAGGAGCTGGTTACGGAACAAACGATACGGTTACTATTCCAGCTGGGGCGATAACTCTTGCGGCTGATTTGCCTGATATTACCGTTTCGGTAACCATCCAGGGCACTGGTATGACCGATACAATTATTAGTGGTGATAATGGACAGTATGACATGTTCGATATTGGAACCTCATCACCACTGGACGTAACCATTGAGGATTTGCAGATAACTGCGTTTAGTGGATTTGCTGTTCGATCGGTAAACTCTAACGTCATACTCAATAATATTGAAATCGACGGTCAAGGAGCCAGCCCAAACATTGATTATGTTATATGGTTTCGGTTCACTAATACTGCAAACTATGCAGTTGATGTAGACAATATATATGCCCATAGTATTAACAGTAACGGCGGCAACACCGTTCTAAGAGTTGAACAAGAAGGGTCTGGTACGATAAACGCCGATATTAACAATGTAACCATATCCGACATCCATAGCACATCCATAGGGGATAGTCTTTTTGGTATTATCTCGCTTGCCATGAATGGAACAGTGAACACAGTTATTAGTAATACGACGATTGACGATATTACTGGGGAGGATAACGTCATACCGTTTGGCAGCTTTGGGGGGACAATGATTGGTAGCCCGGCTACTGTCACTACAGACGTCCAGAACGTGACTATTACTGGCATGCGGGGTAAAACTGGAACAGGCGGTAGTGCTGGAATTAAATCGGGCGCCTTCTATTCTGCATCGGCTGCTATGCAACCTGGAGATCAAGCTCGTGCGACCGTTAACGTGACCAATAGCCTCATGGCTAACAATATAAATGACAATGATTCCTCAAACTGTACCGAAGCTGACATGACGAGCCTTATTGGGGGTAGCGGTACCGATTCTATTGCGGTTATCAACTCACTTGGATACAACATCTCTGATGATGATACATGTACTTCATTTACCGAGGATGGTGATCTACAAAATATCAGCAACATTATTTCTACCCTTGGCCCCCTCCAAAACAACGGGGGGAACGTTCCAACGCGGGCCTTACTGGCTGGCTCACCAGCCATTGCCGCCGGAGGCGCAGTCCTGGGCGTAACTACTGATGCTCGCGGTACCGCTCGTCCGGGCGACTGCCCATCTGTCGGTGCTTACCAATTCGTCGGTGCGGTCTGCGGTGCCTCCACACCATCTGCATCAGGTGGTAATGCGGGAGCACCAAACACGGGCGTTGGTGCAGTATCATCCGTCTTTGCCGTATCAGCAAGTCTACTGGGGCTCAGCATGATCGTATATGCCTCCCGCAAGCGACTTACGATAAAATAGGTAGATGGTTCGAAGTAAGAGAAGCAATAGGAAGCCCCTAAAGGTTAGATGGCGACCACTGTCGCTCAGGCAGAAAAGCCGTGTGATCGCTCTTGTTGTTGGTTTGCTATTGATTAGTGTAGGTGTAAACGCCGCCTACAAATGGCATGGAGTACAGCACGGTGGCGTACCGGCAGGACATACGGTAGCCACCGCTTCTACTGATCAGCCGAGTGAGCAACGACCACCAAGCAGTTATAGCGTACCTGCAGATAAGCCCCTGTCTATTCAGCTACCAACAATCAAAGCAGAAGGCTTCATTCAGCAAGTTGGGGCAGATAAAAACAATCAGATGGTAGTACCTAGCAACGTCCACATGGCCGGCTGGTACACTAAGAGCGTATTGCCTGGTGCAAATGGCCTGAGCATTATCGATGGACATGTAAATGGGCTCTACGCCAAGGGTATCTTCGCAAATCTTGGCAAACTCAAGAGTGACGATGCTTTTACTGTTACCTTTGGTGATAAGTCTGTAAAAAACTTCAAGGTTAAAAAAGTCCAAACGGTTTCCGTAAAAGAGGCAGACACAGCGCTGTACGTACGTGATACATCCATTGCCAAACAACTAAACCTAATAACATGTGGTGGTAAATTTAATAAAGCCGATAGAACTTATGATGCGCGCATCATTATTGTTGCTGAAGGATTGTAGCGTTGATGCAGTATAATCACTAATTATGAATGACAAAAAACTAACAAACAAAGAGATTAAAGTCCTTGAAACGCAAATTAGGAGCGACCAAGAAAAACCAGTGCGAGAAAATGAACGACGAGTTAGGATTGGTGAGAATATCGAGGGTGCTATTAAAAAGATGTCGAATACCCCACCAATTAGCAACAAAGATTTAACAGAGTGGGCTAAGAAACAAAGAGAAGCTGGGCAAGAATAAACCCCTCAACGCCGAATCATTTTAGATTTGGTAACGTCAGGTATATAATTGCCTTATTTTATTGTATAATAAGCTTATGTCACTCAGTTATGGAGCTTTCCCGGCGCCCGAAGTCTTTCATCATGTTGAACCTCAGGCATTAGCTGATTATTTTGAGTTAATTCGCGGTGATTGCAGATACCGAGCGCCTATTGATCAGGAAATGCCTGAAAAATGGGATCTGATAAGTATTGAAAAAGATCGTAAGGCTCGTGCGGCTGCTATGTCCATTCTTGAACCTGTACGCACAGACTTGCAAGAGCAGCTGGGGTGGGGAAAAGATAGTCTAGACTATCGAGGTATCGATTTCGAGCGTACCGTGGCGCAACCGGGGCAATCTCACAGCAGTATTGTTCGCTGGCACAGTGATGGCGACACAGATGGATTGCTGACAGTGCGCGTTGATGAACGTGACGGCTCAGAACATCTCGCAGGCGATATACCTGAAGCTGTAGTCCGAGCATACTGCGAAGAATACGATCTACCCATAGATGCGCCCGTCGATTTTGAAATGCTCGGAGAATATTTGGAGTCTAATGAAAGTTCAGCGTCTGAAATCGACGGTTGGCTACGAGAGCACGGTGTAACGTGGGTGCAGCCGGACGAAAATAGTGCTTATCTGCTGCGCGGGCATCACTTGCATCGAAGTCCGACGAATCTCACTCAAGAACCAATAACGCGCAACTCGTTCATTGTGACGTTCATGACGAACTAAAGACTATCGCTTGACCAAATCTTTGACCAAATCTGCGATCTGATACGGGGTGTAGTTAACCTTTAACAGGTAATCGACTGCACCCAGTTTTTTAGCAGCGGCAATAATTTCGGGATTCTCGATATTGCTAAGTACACAAACCTTGGTACGAGGAAGGTTTTTAGGTTGCAGTGCCTGCAGAAACTCAATGCCATTCATTTCTGGCATGAGCATGTCAAGCAGGATCACTTGCGGGTGATGCTTCAAGACGTGCGTCAAACCATCTCTGGCATCATTGGCGATAAGTACCTCGTACCCAGCCTAAATGTTTATGAATATAGTGTAGCAAACATGAGCGTCTTAACCCAGAGAAAAACACCCAAAAATGTGAGGTATTTGTTATAGTTGTAAGCAAATATGAATACACTTGAGCGTCAGTTACAAAACCTAGACTTATTTCAGCAAAAACACCCAGCCTTAGCCTTTCCTATAGCCGTCATCAAGAAATTTGGCGACGATGACGCAGGCTATCAGGCAGCGCTCATTACCTACTATGGTTTTTTGTCATTGTTTCCGCTGTTATTGGTAGCGACCTCGGTTGTGGGTATTCTATCGCTTGGTAACAGCACAATAGAGCAAGAGATCATGCAGAGCGTGCAGTCGTATTTTCCGGTTATCGGCGAGCAGCTGTCTCGTAACATTCAGGCTTCGACTAAATCCGGTATTGCGCTTGTCGTCGGTTTGGTTCTGGCGTTCTATGGTGCGCGGGGCGGGGCAGATGCCTTTCGAAAAGCCATGTACCACATTTGGGACATCCCAAAAAAGAAGCGAACTGGCTTTCCACTGAACATCATCAAGAGCATGGCCATGACCAGCGTCGGCGGACTAGGCTTGCTAGCAGCAGCCCTGCTATCAGCTTCAGCCTCTGGGTTAGGTCGTTTGTTTGTATTTAAAGTCTTGTCGCTGGGTGTAGGTTTCTTGTTCTTGGTACCAACCTTTTTCTTTTTGTATAGCACCAGCCTGCCTGAACACCGAGCAACCCGACGTGACGTATTATTTAACGCCGTTATTTCAAGTGTAGGTGTCATAATCTTGCAAGCGCTTGGTGGCTGGCTAATTGCTAACCAGCTAAAAACACTCAGCCCACTTTATGGCACCTTTGCACTGGTCTTGGGACTTTTATTTTGGATCTACGTACAGGCTTTGGTCGTACTCTATACATCAGAAGTTACTATTGTACGTAAGCATAATTATTGGCCACGAAGCTTTAGTGGCCAGGCCATCACTAAGGCAGATATACTTCTCAATCCTGAACTAAAAAACAAAGAGAAGAACGCCTAATGCACTCGTTATTCGCTGCTGGCGCTGCTGCCGTCCATAGTTACCATGTACCGTGGTTTATGTATGCTTTGGTCGGGCTGGCCTTGCTAGGCTACACCTTGATCGAGATACATCACACCCGGAAAGATCATGAGATTAAATTTCCCGAGGCCGTCCGCTGGTCAATCTTTTACATTGGCATTGCGCTGGCGTTTGCCATCCCAGTTTTTCTGTTCGTCGGACACCAAGCGGCTGGGGAATACCTGGCAGCGTGGGCTATAGAGAAGGCACTGAGTCTGGATAATCTGTTTGTTATCGGTCTTATTTTCGCCAGCTTTAATGTACCAGCTAAACTCGAGCGCCGCATGCTCAATTATGGTATTGCCGGGGCCATCTTCTTTCGACTTATCTTTATTCTAGCTGGGCTGGAATTACTTAAACGCTTTAGCTGGGTGAGCATTATTTTTGGACTCATCCTTTTGCAAGCAGCCTGGAAAGCCTTTAAAGAGGCCCGAGGCGGTCATGACATCGAGGACGAAGTCGAGATCACTGACAAAAAACTATGGAAGGCAATTACAAAGGTTCTGCCTATACATCACCGGTTTGTTGGCCACAGACTCACCACCAAAGTAAATGGCAAGCGCATGTTAACCCTCATGGCTGGAGTCATTATTTTGATCGAGCTCACTGACGTCATCTTTGCTGTCGACAGTGTACCGGCAGTTTTGGCCGTGAGTCCTGACCGATTCATTGCATATTCGAGCAACGTCTTTGCGCTCTTAGGACTACGCGCTTTGTTCTTTGTCTACCAGTCTGTAGCCGACAAGTTCTGGGCACTATCCTGGGCGCTCAGTGGTATTTTGGCCTGGATAAGCTTCAAGATGATTGTTGTCCCGCTTGGTTTGCATGTACCAATAGCCATTAGCTTAAGTGTTCTGGCTACCTTCCTCTTTGGTGCCATATTTGTGTCACTGCGCTGGCCGCGCAAAGTACAGTCACAAACCATTCATATTGACGAATAAATACTCTGTGCAATAGTTGTAAAAAACAAACTTGTATTGCTGTAGGTTGGGGCGCATACTGAGCACTAGCAATATGGGTGCTGGTTCAAGGCCTTTTCGAGACCCTCGAAAACTACGAATCTTCCTACTCATAGGCTATAACAGCCCGAATGGGCAAAAGTCACTCGGAAAGCACACACACTAGGTATGATCTTTTCTTACCAAAGCGTCACTGCCTTACCGCTATACAGCTTAGACGGTCATCAATAGACGAGCTCTCGAACGGTAGCAACTCTTAGACCAATAAGCAGCTCCAAATCCTCTTTTTCTCAGGAAATAACAGAGGTAAAGCCGTTCGACTCCTGCGGTAACGCAACGCGAGTATCTCTTATTATTTATACATCTCTGGAGCAAAACAATGTCTATCACTCATTATCAGGAAGCCGAAACAAAAACAATTGTTAACAAAGAAATCGAAGTCAAAGCATTATCATTCTCAGGCAAAGGGAAGTTCCGCACTTTTCCAAAGCAGATCGCTATCGACACCGAGGAGATAACTTTCGTAGAGACTGGTATGCGCTACTTGCTACAAAAAGGTCACAGCATGGTTCAGCTGTTTGACATGAGTGACGGCACCAAGCGATATCGCCTGCAGTTTGACGCTTCAAACTTCACCTGGACGCTCTTGAACGTCACCAGCCAGCCACGCTAACTAGTGACCCTTTAGACTAAAACAGCACCCGCTAGGTGCTGTTTTTTTATTCTCGAGAACGTTTAGCGAAAGAAGTTGATAATGATGATCAGCATAAACCCGGCGCCGAGGCAGCGTCTAAAGTAGTTTACGCCCTGGGTTAACTCTAGGAATGCCCATGTAAAAAGCAGCGTAGTCGCCAGACGTGCCATACCTGTTTTGAATGTGCCAGCACTACTGAGACGAGAAAGCACCGTACAAGCCAACCACGCGAATATGAGAATGTTGGGTCGCTGAAACAAAGTGAGCTGCCCGTCGGCGTTTCTGAACCAAGTTAGTTCTGCGCGCTTCTTCATGAATCTAGTGAGCCTAAGGCATCAAGTAAGGCAGAGGCTTCGTCCTCAGACAAAGCAAAAATGACTTGAGCAGTCAGAATATTCTTGCGGAATTCATCCGACAAGGTCCGAACCATAGCAGGGTCTGCAGCAGAATTACGATACGCTTCTGCAAAAGCGATTGCCGACTTTTTGAGAGCGTGAATGACGTCGCTATCAGCGCTAGGAGACCCAAAGATGGCAGGTGAGGCACCACCAGCGTTTAAGACCTTGATACGCATAACTGAATCAAGCAATGTATCAATCGATGCCTTCTGTTTCATACCTGACACTATAGCAAAGAAGTTCAACTAGCGTGGTCAAGTTGGATGGAGAAGACTGTACCATTTTTGCTACTCGTGGCAGTTATCTCGCCACCATGACGGACAACCAGGTCTTTGGCTAGGGCAAGGCCGAGACCATGGCCGGTAGGGTTCTGCGAAGTTGCCTGAGCACCGCGGTAAAAACGGTCAAAGATTTGCTCGAGATCTTTCTTGGCGATCACTTTACCTTGATTGGTGATTGTGATTACTGCTTGCTGTTTATCACTTACTAGACCAACGCTAATTTTGGGATCCTCTAGTCCACTGTAGGTGACAGCGTTCTCAACAATAATGTCTAACACCTGTGCAAGTAATAATTCATCAGCCATTACATGTACCAACTTCTTAACCTGGACAGCGATAGGTATGTTATAGCGACTCGCCAAGAGATCCATCTGGCTTTGGATCAACTTGGCTACATCTACCTTTTCTAGCTTCATCTGTTCTGCTTCAGCCCGTGTAAGGCCAAGTAATTGGTCGCTGAGTTGTCTCAGGCGAGCTACCTCCTCAAGATTACTCTGCAGGATTTCCCGCGCCTCGGCACTCGACAGCTTTTTGTTGCGCAGTGCAACGTCAATCTCGGTCTGCATAACAGCTAGTGGCGTACGGAGCTCATGACTAGCATTAGCTGTGAACTGAGCTTGAGTAGCATGAGCCTCTTCAATTGGGCGTAGCGTACGACGTGCGAATAAATAGCTAGCGTAGGCTCCCGTGCCAATAATCGCTGCGTTAATGATAAGGAGATTTAGAATGAGTTGCTCACGGTCGCGGCGCAACTGCTGTTCTCGCACGACTTCTAACTGAGGAACGATTCGCTGAGCATTAAACTGATTAGGGAGTTGGCGGACATAATCGGTCTGGCGCAGGCCGCTGCTTCTTAAACGAGTGGTCGTGATCGCATAGATAGGAATACTAAAGAGCAAACAAACCAGTACAAGGGCACCGACATACCAGCTGGTTAGCTTAACAACTGCCGATTGAAACACTTAGCTACTCCTCCGTAATCTATACCCAAAGCCACGCACCGTCTCGATATACGATTCACTCCGAGAACCGTCCAGTTTTTTTCGTAAACTACGTATAAAGACCTCTACCGTATTTGGCAAGATATCAGCATCAAAGTCCCAGATATGTTCTATGAGCTGGTCTTTGCTGCAGATCTGGTCAGAATGGTGCGCCAAATATTCGAGCAAGGCATATTCTTTACGGCTAAGTTGCACATCCTGCTGACCTACAGTCACATACTTCTGTGTAGTATCAATGCGCAGATCACCAAACGTGAGTATTTGCTGTACAGCAGCTTCGGGTCGCCGTTTTAGTGCCCGCAGACGAGCAAGTAGCTCTTCAAACGCAAAGGGCTTAACCAGGTAATCATCGGCACCACTATCTAGACCATCTACCCGGTCAGATAATTCACCTCGGGCTGTCAGCATGAGTATTGGGCATGTCACCCCTTGCGCACGTACTGTCCGGCAAATATCCAAACCGTCCTTACCATCGGGCAACATGCGATCCAAAATGATAAAGTCATACACCTCGGTCTCGGCATAGGCCAAACCTTCATCGGCAGTCGTGAGCCAATCAACCGCATAGCTGTCTTGCTCAAGTCCAGCCTTTATTGCTTTACCTAACTTAAGTTCGTCCTCAACAAGAAGTATCTTCATTACGCCCATTGTAACTCGCCGAGCTGAAAACCACCTGAACAGTCGTCAAAATGGTATGATACGTGTAATATGCACATGCTTGCAGCGCTGCCGTTCAGTATTGAGCCGCTCCAACTGTTAGGTTGGCTTTTTTGAGCATTCCACTGCTTGCGGCACTAATCTATGCCGTGCAGAGCCATCAAGAGAGCAGGCGCATCAGCCAGCTCAATCGCATATCGTATCGCTATCAAATTGTGCGCCAGGCAACCAATGACTTTATGCTGTCGGCCGTGAGTTACTTAGAATCACCCTTAGCAGTCATGACCGAAGCCACAGAACGCGTAAGGGGACAGAACCTATCAGGCAGCGACACCATATTCGGTCTACAAGCCAGTCTTAAAGAGCTTGCTAAGCTTGTTCAAAATATAAAAGCCGATAACGAAACATCAACGATTCGAGCCGAGACACACGCCAGCACCACCTCTACGAATACCCCTAGTGTATGGAAACAGTGGAAGTTATGGATACCGCCAATAGCAGCCTTGGCTGGCGCGGCTGCTGTTTTGGCGATAAAACCAGCGGCCCTCGTACTAGATCGTGCTTTTAGCCTAGCGTTCATTGTGGTCAGTTGGTTACTGATGGCCTTGGTGCTACGTCGGCTACTAACAGCCCAGGCCAACAAACATGTCATCGAACGCCAAACCGCCTTAACTGCACACCTGTTTGATATACGACGCGAATATATTCATGACCTATGTAAGAGCTTGCATGACCAAGCCTCTAGCCTAGAGCGGAGCAGCAAAACACTCCATGCTATACCGCAAGCTCGTGGCATCTTCAAAGGTATTAGCTGGCTTGAAGCAATCAGTAACCGCTTGGAACGCGCTCATACTGCAGCTAACCTAACCGAAGACGCGCCGCTTTTCGCATTGTCTGCCTATCTCGAGCGTGCGCTTGCGAACGAATACACCACTATGGCAAGCGCCAACCATGTCAAAGTTGAAGCTCGCATAGAAAAAGGACTGGCTTTCCGCATAATACCGGCAGATTTTTCACAACTAATGACTTCACTGGTTGACAATGCTATCACCTACAGCAAGCCGGGTGGCACTGTGTTGCTGCGGGGCAAGCGAACAGGACGCAAAATACAGCTTTCAATAGCTGACCAAGGAACAGGCATTGATGAAAAGCAAATGGCTACACTCTTTCAGCCGACCGAAACTAACCGAGCGGAACATGGTCCACCCGCATTGAATCTCCACATCAATAAGATCATCATGGCGCGGGTTGGCGGCGAGCTACGAGTCTCAAGTCATACAGATAAAGGCACAACGGTTACGATCATTGCTAAAAAAAACACGCAACCGTGAGAATTTCAAAATCCCCATGCATATTATGCGAAGCAGTGGTGTTTTACAGTAAGCCTAGAACCAACGATTTTTCTTAAAGAAGTACGCAGCAATAGAGATCAAGCCACCGGTTGATCCCAGAATAATCCAGAAGGCATTGGGATCTTCTGCAGCTGGCAGCGCGATATTCATACTGTAAAAGCCGGTGATCAGGGTAAAAATACCCATAAGAATGGTGATGCTGGTCATCAGCTTAAAGACTTTGTTCAAGTTGTTGGCCGTAATAGTACTGTAGGCCTCACGAATGTTGCGCAGAGTAGTCAGGCGTGTTTGAGCCAACAGAGTCAACTCCTGTGTGCCGAGCGACAAGTCCTCAATGAGGTCTTTATCTTCTTCATACAGTCGCATATACCGGCCATTCAAAAGCGAGTTCAACACACTAGTGGTAGGCTCGAGCACCAGCAATATATCATTAAGATCTTCTTCTATGTCGATGAAGCCGATGAAATCTTTGTTGGTGATCTGGTCTTTATCCAGGTGTGAACGAGTCTGCAAAATTCTTCGACCGGCAGTGTTAATACGTCGTTTATACCCACCGTTAATGATCTGCAGGATTTCGAGGATGAGCTGCGCACGTTTGCTCGTAATGACCGTCTGCGAATTTATCAACTGTTCGAGGTGAGAAAAAGGACGTTCACAAATAGTAATGGTAATGCCCTTAGCGTAGACAATCAGCAGCGGAGCAGTGGTCGTCTTATCAGCCTCTGGCAAACAAAAACGAGTAAAGATATAAACTTTGTCTCCGTCTCGTTCAATACGTGGTGACTCATTTGGGTCAATACCGTCCTGCAGCAAATCGGCGTCAAGTTCATAACCCTGGCTGAGCTCAGCAAGCTCAAGTTCTGATGGTGACTCCAGATGCATCCAAGAACCATCTGCAATTTGCTCGAGTTCAACCAACGCTGGTGCTTTGCTGGAGCTATGAAAAATTCGCATCATTGCAGTATCCTTTTTGTTTTCAAAGTGTTTAAAAGTATATCTGTAGTATAGCTCGAAGACTGACGACAGACCACCTTTTTCTAGATATGCCTGTTAGACTATAGGTGATGACTTCCGCAAATATTCCGTTTAGCACCGAACTTGAGCGCTGGCTCAAAAGCTCGCAGCCCAAAACCATGGGCAGTCTACAATCGGTCTTTGGCGAGAAAAGCTTTGCCATGCTGGTGCTTATTTGTATGTTCATACCATCATTACCCGTTCCAACAGGCGGTATTACAACGGTGCTGTTGGTGCCAGCAACGGTGTTTGCATCGATGCAAATGGTAATTGGCAGAACGGCTTTGTGGCTGCCAGAACGCATTGCTCGGGCAGAGCTTAGCGACACGACACTAAAACGTGCTTTGCCATTCATGATTCGCCGCATCCGGTGGTTTGAGCGTTTCTCGCGCCCGCGCCTATCTCATTACCTTACGAACCCAGCTTTTCGTATTACTAACGGCATTTTTATTTTTCTTTTTGCTTTGGGCTCACTCATAGCACCCCCATTCTCTGGACTGGATACCTTACCGTCTATGGGTGCAGTCATCATTGCACTAGGTCTTATTCTTGAAGTTGTTTTGTTGACTGTAATCGGAATCATCGTTGGCCTCGTTGGCCTCGGCGTTATGGTAGCAGCCGCTTCGATAATTGTTACTTTTTTGCAGCAGATTTTTTAACTGGATACGTATAGATACGCCAGCTGTGGTAACTCTTTAAAGCTTCCTTACCTTCAATAGGAAATATGTAGCTAACCAACAGAGCAGAGGGCCGCAATTCTTTCGCCGCCTTAGCGTGCAGTCGCGGCATTGTACGCGGCACTAAAAATGCCATCACTACGTCGTAGGATGACAAGTTAACTCGCCAAAGATCACCCAGCACTATAGTCGCACCAGCCACGCCTAGGCAACGGAACCATGCGATTAAAAAGAGCAGGGGATTTAGTTCATACCCAATGGCTTGTGCACCTCTCTGTGCCGCCGCTTTTACAAGTCGGCCATCGCCACAACCCAACTCTAAAAACTTTGTGCCCTTTGTAACATGTGCGCTATCTAGTAGATCGGTGATGTCTTTCGTCCTGGCAGGCACCCAAGGTGCGCCCGAAACACCCGTGACCATAAAAAGCAGCGCGACCACCAAAAAACCGAGCAGCAGATACATCATCACTACAGCTTACCACTTCCTCGTCACTGCCTCGTCGAGAACCCTAAGTGAAGCCGGCGTAACCGACTGCGGAAATGCAAAAATACTTTTGCAGTTCAGGCAGGCGGTCACCCGCGCGTGAACGGTTCGAGAAGAGACAGTACCGAGGAAGGGACTATGCCGGGTTTGGTATGACGTACTATCTGCTTGTATACTGCATGTATCCATGAACATAAAAAAATTCCGACTCGATACAAAAATTCCACTACCCCCGCTGCAAGTACCAGCGGTACTTACTAAGCCAATATCCGTTAACCCTGTTGTATTAACTGATATCCTGTTCCGTAAAGACAAGCGAACTAGGTTATTTCTAAACATTGAACCTGATAAGCGACTTGATATGTTGCGTTCCGTAACCCGCAGCGTCCGTGCAGATATTCTAAGGCGTCTCCCCGAAGAGGACATGGTTAAGCTGCTCCAGAGTGTCGCGCCCACCGAAGCAACTGACATGTTGCAACTGATCAGCAAGACTAAGCGCGAAAAAGTATTGGCACTGCTCAGCAGTGAGCTTAAAGATTCACTTTCGACATTGCTAGCTTTTGATCCAGAAACTGCCGCCGGTCTTATGACCCTAGACTATATACAGGTAGATGCCAAAGAGAATATTGAGTCGACCGCTAAAAAGTTCATGCAGCATGAGAAGCAGACCGGCCGGCCACCAGTTATTTTAGTGATGTCTGAGGGTAAGCTAACGGGCTATCTGCCCGGCCATAGGCTAGGACTAGCTGCCAAAAGTGAACTGATTGGCAAGTACAGCCGCCGCCTATCTGCGATCTCATACGCTGCCAAGCATAAAGATGTTGTTTCATTATTTCGAGCTAATCCACATAACAAAGTTGCCGTGCTCAATGACAGTAGTGAAGTAGTCGGTATCATTTACTCCGACGATATGCTCAAAGCCTTGCAAGACGACCAGGCTTCTTCACTGTATAACTTTGCAGGTATCCGCGAATCAGAAAGCGTTACTGACTCTGCCAAATCAAAGGTCAAGAACCGTTACCGTTGGCTCGTCATTAACCTAGCTACTTCCTTCATGGCAGCTTTTACGGTAGGTCTATTCGAAGATACACTCGACAAGTTTGTACTGCTAGCTATCTATATGCCCATTGTAGCCGGTATGGGTGGTAACGCCGCGACGCAAACCCTGGCGGTGCAAGTACGTGGTATCGCCTTAAAGCAGATCGAGCTAAAGACTGCCTGGCGGACACTTCGCAACGAACTGGGAGCCGGACTGATTAACGGTATCATCAATGGTATTTTGGTAGCGGCCGTCGTGATTGCAATCAACCGTGACTTTAAAGTTGCGATTGTGTTGGCCATGGCTATGGTTATTAACCTACTCGTCGCTGCATTATTTGGTACGCTCGTGCCACTTATCATGTCTAAGCTCGGTAAAGACCCAGCCACATCTGCCACCATCTTTATCACTACAGCTACCGATATTCTAGGTTTTATGGCCTTCCTTGGACTGGCCACTATTATCCTAAACTAATCAACTTAGCCACCAATACGGAGAGCTTCTATAGGATCTTTGCGGGCGGCTTTAATTGCCGGAATCGTCCCGAAGGTAATGCCCACGAGCAGTGACACTCCTACCGCAGCAAAGATAACAGGCAAGGTTATGACCGGCTGGAAGTTAGTGTAGATTCGCAGAATGAAGTTAACCAGATATGACAGCACAACTCCGACAATACCACCGACAAAACTCAGCACAACCGCTTCGGCCATAAACTGGTTGCGTATCTGTCGGTTAGTAGCGCCGATAGCCTTGCGGATGCCGATTTCATGGGTTCGTTCACTCACTGAAACAAGCATAATATTCATAATTCCAATTCCGCCTACCAGCAACGATATGGCCGCTATGCTGGTTACAAATGTCGTCAGTAGACGTAGCATGTCATTGGCAACTAGTAAGTTTTCATCCTGTCGTAGTACGGTAATGTCTTGCTGGCCTCCATGGGATGCAGTCAGGGCATTATTGACCTGAGTCATGACTTGAGCCGTTTGTTTAGGATCCTCTGGACGTACTAAGATCTGCACAAGCTGAGTAGCATCTTTAGCCACATTATTCAGGGCAGTGCGGGGAACAAAGACAGCTTTATTTAAATCTACGCCTTGGCCCAACGTTGTGCTGCCAAACTCTTTAAAGATACCCCGTACAATGAATTCTTGGCCGCGAATGGTGAGCGTTCGACCTATCGGAATATTTTCTTGGAACAGGTCTTCGGCAACACGCTTACCGATGACGGCCACTTGACGGTTTTCTTCACCAGGTGTGAAGTAACCACCGAACTCAACTTCTTGTTCGACAACTTCCGGGAAGGAGGCGTCAGTGCCAAGTGTAAATCCTTCATTATACTGTGAACCATCCAGACCGGGCCCGCTGCTGAGAAGTGATACTGGGCTCACATGCTTGAGTCCTTTCTGCCGGTGCAGTACAGCGATATCTTGCTCACTCAAACTGCCGGTACCAAAGCCATAGGCCAAGGCTGGATTTACTTTGGTAATTGCTCCGTTTTTATCACGACTCAAGATTTTTCCGGGACGTACTGTAATCAGATCATTGCCGAGGCGATTTGCTTGCTGCAGAACCTGACGCTTGATACCTTCGCCAAGACTGACCGTCGTAATAACTGACACAATACCAACAATAATGCCGAACATCGTCAGCAGACTTTGCCATTTGGCAGAGCGTACACGGGACAAGGCAGTTTTATAATTACCGCTTAGCACGAGTCACTGCCTTTCGTGTGGTCTTACGCTTTGGCTTTGCTGCAGACTTGCGACGCTTCTTAGCTGTCTCGGTCTTCTGAGGAAATGTCTCCATGATTGCAGAAACACCCGCCAAATCATCTTCTTCAGTACGTCGTGGGAATAGCTGACGAGCCTTGTTAGCAAGCGGTGAAACTTCACCAAGTGGAGTATGTTGATCATGCACAATACTGCCGTCATGCATATAAACCACTCGGTCAGCATAACGAGTTAGCTCTGGGTTATGGGTCACCATCAAGATAGTGTTACCGGTCCTGTGCAGCTCGCTCAACAGCTCCATAACAACAAGGCTAGAGGTACTATCCAGGTTGCCCGTTGGCTCGTCGGCAATAATAATTTGTGGATCATTTACTAAAGCCCTAGCAATTGCTGCACGTTGTATCTGACCACCAGACAAAGCTCGCGGCATAAAGTATTGACGATCAGCCAACCCAACTCGTTCCAGCACTGCCGCAGCACGCTTGAGGCGTCGGACAGGCATGATCCCTTTATACATAAGGGGAAGGGCAACATTGTCTAAAACATTAAGTTTTGGCAAGAGGTTAAATGACTGGAATACAAAACCGATACGATCGCGGCGCAGCTTGGCGCGCTGGTTTGGTCGTAACTTTGCTACTGATTTTTTACTCAGTATGTAGTCACCGTGTGTCGGCCGATCCAGCAGGCCAATCATATTCATTAGTGTCGTTTTGCCAGAACCACTTGGGCCCATGACGGCCACGAATTCTCCGGCTTCAACGTCTAGACTGACTTCGTCGAGTGCAACAGTAGTTGCGTCGCCGAAGCCGTACAGTTTACTGACGTCTTTTAGTGAGATTAATGGCATGTGAGGCTTTTTTGTTCCCGCAAGGGACTAGAAACTCTAGCTCTATCTTACGTTGTAGCTTGCGCTATCTGCAACCCAAAGAATGTAGTAATAAAATCTATAATCGTATTTTCAAGTTTTACAATATTCCGCTAAGCATAACCTGTTATACTGACTGCAATTACTGCAAAACTATGCAACCCAATACACAACCCACAGCTCCGCCCACACAAGCAGCACCAGACAAAACTGGGGTTGAATACGGGCGCATACTTAGCTCTGCAAAAAAGAGTGGTGATACCTTGGTGTTAACCATTACCTTACTCATATCAGGGTTTCTCCTTTTTCTACTTTTCGAAGGTACTGCACTCGAGATCTTCATAACTGCTATCGCTGCTTTGCTTGTTTCGCTTATCTATGTTCGCCTGATGCAAGTACGGTTTTTAGGCAATGCTCTGCGTATACAAAATGGTCGTCACGCCTATTTACTCAATATTGTGCAAGAAATATCCACAAACCTCCGTATGCCAGTTGTCGATGTCTATATCACCCAAGACCCATACCTTAACGCGTTTGCAGTTGGTTATACTCATCCGTATACCATTGTTTTGCACTCTGCCATGGTCGAAGAGTTAAGTGCCCAGGAGCTTCGGGCAGTCTTGATCCACGAAATGGCACACATCAAGTACAAACACACTGTGATTCTGGCTTATATTCAGCCACTGTCAGTATTGGTGCCTGTACTTGGCCCAGCCATAGGCTGGTTATTTGGTTTCTGGGGCAGACGAGCTGAGCTAGCCTGTGACCGCCTAGCACTAGCCTATACGCACGATCCGCACACTGTTATCATGGCGCTTATCAAAATTCATGTTGGCTCAAAGTTTGCCGCCTACATGACAGAAGAGGGTGTTCTATACCAAGAAAAAATGACCAAGAGCACCAGCAAGCTGTTGTCTCAGTCACTCGAAACCCACCCGTTTCTGATTACGCGCGTACATGAAATACGCTGGTTTGCAGAGAAACTAGGCCTACTTAACCAAAGCCCGAGCACAACACCGGCTCAGCAAGCGTAAAGCCTGAACTATTTAGAAAGCTTGTTGATTTTAGAAAGCGTTGAATATGCCAAGTAGGCAACAATAAGCGGCAACAAACCGACTGCCTGGCCCTGAACTGCTGACAATAGAATCAGAAAACCGATAGCGGGTAAGAGCTTGTACTGCAGTGTTTGCTTAACCGTAGCTAAATCTTGGTTAGCTTGTTGTCTCAGCTGAAAACCAAAAACGGTAAGTGCTGCTACGCCGAGCCCAGACAGACCGAGTAGCAAGTAATTGACTTTTCCTGGCAAGAGCATAAGCACCGCGCCTAAACCAAGCAAGTTAAGGACACCGACGACTAACGCCCACGTACCGGCTGACTTGGCTTTTTTAGCAATTTCCTCAGGAACACTGGCCATTGGTGCCGATGCGGCTACAGGTGCTGGCGCTGCGGCAGGCTGTACACCCGCTACAGGTGCCTGACTAGGCATAGCTGGCTGTGGTGCGACTGGTGCAGCTGCAGGTTGCGGAGGGAACGCGGCGGCAGCATCAGGAGCAGGTGATGCCGGTGGAGTAATCGGCTGTGGGCTAGGTGTGAGGGGCTGGTCTGGGTTTTGTGTAGGATTCATTTTTATTCCTTATTTACTACTTATGGTAAACATTGTAGCAGGTTGCTAATGTGGAGAGGGATAGCTACACGACTACGACCATGCTCGAAGCTAGCTTCTGCGCGTGGCCTTGTCGATCGAACCAGTGTTCGAATCTTTCTGCAAAAAGAAACAGCCAAGATCTTAAGACCTTGGCTGCCTCTTCTGGCGGAGGGAGAGGGATTCGAACCCTCGATAGAGTTGCCCCTATACCACCTTTCCAAGATGGCGCACTAGACCACTATGCGACCCCTCCATTACTAGCTAATCAGCGTTCCAACTGCTTCGCCCTGCACAATCTTGAGTAAGTTGCCTGGCTTAGTTGAATTATAAACAATTACTGGTTGCTGTTGCTCAAGAGCAAGTCCCAAGGCAGCCTTATCCATGACAGAGATACCGGTATTTTCGATAGCTTGTTGGTAGTTCAGCTCCTTAAACAGGGTAGCACCCTCGTGCTTATTAGGGTCTTTGTTGTAAATGCCGTCGACTTTGGTAGCCTTCAGCACTACGTCAACACCAAGCTCAAGCCCAAGACTGACAGCGGCAGTGTCGTGAGTAAAGTACGGACGCGACAAACCGCCAGCGATTAATACTACACGGCCGCCCTCGAGGTGTTTTGTAGCAAGACGGAATGAATACGACTCAGCCAGCTGTTCTGCAAAGATATTACTTAGGCACCTGGTTTGTACGCCCAATGACTCAAAAATATCAGTCGCAGCCATGGCATTTATTAGGCCACTCAGCATACCCATTTGGTCAGCTGTCACCCGGCGAATGCCATGCCCAGCCATGTCTTTGCCGCGCACCATATTGCCGCCACCGATCACCACAGCTACCTGGCAGCCAGCCGCAACAACTTGCTTTATTTCTTCCGCGAAGAAGGCCACCACTTCTGGATCGACCCCGTAACCAAAATTTCCGGCCAGCTGTTCACCGGATATTTTGACTAGAATTCGCTTTCTCATTGCGAACCAGTGTAACAGATTACGAAGGAATTTAGTACAATGATTGTTATGAAGCTATATTCTTGGAACGTCAATGGTATTCGTGCCGTACTCAACAAAGGTGCATTTCAAAAATTCTTAGCCGAGCATGACCCAGATATCTTGTGCTTGCAAGAAACAAAAGCTCAGCGCGACCAGTTTGAAATAGACTTACCCAGCTACAACGAATTTTGGTACTCAGCAGTCAAGAAAGGCTATTCGGGCACAGCAATCTTTAGCAAAGTGAAGCCGGTACAGGTTGTTAATGGTTTCCCTGAAGACATTATCAAGAAATATAACGTTTCGGGTGACACATATGGCGACCCCAATGATGAGGGTAGAGTAATGGCCGCTGAGTTCGAAAAGTTTTGGGTACTCACTGTGTACACACCAAACAGCAAGGGCGATCTGTCACGACTTGCGCTGCGCCATAAGCAGTGGGATCCAGCCTTCCTAGCATATGCAAAACGATTGGAAGAATCTAAGCCAGTCGTTTTTTGCGGCGACCTCAATGTCGCACACCAGGAAATAGACCTAGCAAACCCAGCTTCAAACGTTGGCAAACACGGCTTCACAAATGAAGAGCGAGAAGGCTTTCAGAACTTTGTTGATGCCGGCTTTATTGACACGTTCCGTCTGCTTTTCCCAGATAAAACAGAAGCCTACAGCTGGTGGACCCACTGGGCCAATGCCCGTGCCCGAAATGTAGGCTGGCGCATCGATTACTGGCTGGCATCAAAAGACCTAAAGAGTGCTGTAAAAGCCGCGGCCATTCACGCTGATGTCATGGGCTCTGACCACTGCCCAGTAAGTATCGAACTGGACATCTAATGGCGACAAAGTACATCCTTCAATCTGGGGGTGTCAGAAACTATCCTGACAAGAAAAAACTCTGGCATGCAGAGATTGTAAAGACTGCGCCAAAAAACCCTAAAGTGCTCGTCTGTCTTTTTACTGTGCCTCGTGAACTTTGGGAAGAAAAATACCCGTCGTACTGCGCTTCTTTTTTGGAGGACATGTCGGCAGATGTCAAACCAGAATTCAGGATGGCTAGTCCCGATACATTTGTCGATAACTGCACGTGGGCTGACATTGTGTACTGCCTTGGCGGTGATGATGCATTGGCAAAATATTGGTTTAGCCGATTTGACCTTCCTAAAGTGTGGCAAAGCAAAATTGTCAGCGTAAACTCAGCCAGCTCTGACGCCTTGGCTACACACTACTTTACCTGTGACTGGCGGGACTGTAACGATGGCCTTGGTATTTTACCCATCAAGTTCTTGCCGCACTTTAAGTCAAGTTATGGTGCGGACGATCCGCGTGGTCCAGTCGACTGGGAGAAAGGTCTCAGTGACCTAAAGGCATACGGAAATACCGAACTGCCTGTATATGCTTTAGAGGAAGGCGATTTTATCGTCGTGGAGCAGTAAAGTATGCAGAAGCATCCGGCAAGCATCGAAGAAATTCGAAAGATAATCGTCGAATACGTGCGTGAGCGAGACTGGGAACAGTTTCATAATCCAAAAGACGTAGCGTTGTCACTTGTACTTGAATCTAGTGAAGTACTAGAGCATTTCCAGTGGAAATCACCAGAGGAAATGGCCTCATATGTCAAAAGTAATCGCGACGATATCGGTGAAGAGCTGGCCGATGTACTTTATTGGGTGATCTTGCTCAGCCACTATCTTGATCTTGATCTGCCGGCCGCATTTATAAAAAAGATGGAGCAGAATCGAAAAAAATACCCGGTCGAAAAAGCTAAAGGAAGTCATGCCAAGTACACTAAATACCAATAGCGCTCGACCATTCGCGGTTTTTGATATAGATGGCACTTTGATTCGGTGGCAACTATATCATGCGGTTGCTGATGTACTACTGAAAGCGGATACAAATACTGAACTGTATGACTCGATCAGGCAAGCCAGAAAAAAATGGAAACAGCGCAGCCATGCCACCTCGTTTCGGGAATACGAAAATGCAGTTGTTGATGCATACGAATCCATCTTAAAAACACTGTCTGTTGAGGAGTTCAACCAGGCCGTAGACGCGGTTATTGATGAACATAAAGATCAGGTCTATACATTCACTCGCGACCTGATCGCCGAGCTAAAAGAGCAGGGCTATTTCTTGCTTGCAATTTCTGGCTCACAAACCGAGCTGATTAAAAAAATTGCCGATTACTATGATTTCGATGATTTTGTTGGCACCGACTATACCCAAGACTCAGGTCGATTTACTGGTCAGAAGATTCATGGTGCAGCTCAAAAGGATGCTGCCTTAAAAGAGTTCATCCAAAAGCATAATCTAACTCAGGCGGGCAGCTATGCTGTCGGTGACAGCGAAAGCGATATTCCCATGCTTGCCATTGTCGAAAATCCAATCGCCTTTAATCCGACAAAGGCCTTGCTCGAAACTGCACAAAAGCAGAGTTGGCAGGTTGTTGTCGAGCGCAAGAACGTAATCTATAAACTAGAGAAACACAATGACAGCTACCTACTGGCATAGGCAAGGTGATCAGCCACTGTTTCCGGACCTACTGTGGAGTCGGCCTGAGAATAAACAGTTTGCCGGCAAGCTCCTTGTTGTGGGTGGTCATGCCCATGGCTTTGCCGCACTAGCCGAAGCTTTTGCCGTTGCAGAGCAGTCGGGAGTAGGTGTTGCACGCGTTATTCTGCCAGATCATTTAAGATCACAACTTACTAAAGTACAGGGTGCGGCCGTTGGAGCTGAATTTGCACCTAGCACCCCAAGTGGCGGCTTTGGCAGCAAGGCACTAGCCGAAATATTAGCCGCTAGTAACTGGGCTGACGCAGCGCTGCTGGCTGGCGACTTTGGGCGTAATAGCGAGACAGCAATTGTACTGGAAAAACTTGCCAGTAAGTCTAGTGAGCCACTGGTAATTACTAAAGACGCAGTTGACTACTTTACCAGTGCATCTTCGAGCATATTGAACCGCGGTAACACCTGCGTGGTTTTAACCATTGCACAGCTGCAAAAGTTGGCTCAAGACGCTAGATTTCCTAAAGCCTTTACCTTTAGCATGGATCTACTGCAGCTGGTCGAGACACTGCACGAATTCACAACTCAATTTTCCTTGTACATTGTCGTCAAACATCTCGACACTATCTTGGTAGCACTCAACGGGCAGGTAAGTACGACCAAGGTTGATCAAGGCTTAGAAGATTCTTGGCGGGTCAGCACTGCCGCAAAGGTAGCCGTCTGGTGGCTCCAAAACCCAAGCAAACCATTTGAAGCCATCACTACAGCCATAACAACCTAGTACAACCAGACAAAATCATAACTTGTTCTGTGAACTATTCTTGTGAGCCTGTAAGTAAGGCTACTTGTTGCCTGAGTTCCTCTACCAGGTCTCTGTTGCGGTCGTAGGCTTCTTGAACCTTTTGGCCGACTTCTTCAACTTCTGAGAGTCGTGGACGATACAGGGCAACACTCTCGTCCGTGGTATCAAACTTTGTATCAAGATTCTCGACGAGATCGGCAAGTGTTCGGTTTGTAAACATCGCTCCACTGAGGCTCAATAATGGGCCGGTATCACTGCCGTAGATTGCCATGGTTCGTTGTCGAAGTCCCATATTACCAAGTGCGGAAAAGGTGTCATTGGAAGGGATTACCATATCCCACCCAAGTTCAGTATCTTCTGGCACTATCACACCAGGTCCTACAATTGTCTTTTCATGTACATTCGCGTGTTTGCCCAGCCGTACACCGTCCAGCAAGACAGCCCCCCAAAAAACATCAGCGCTGTCTTCAATGACAACGCCATCACCTAGATAAGCTCCTCTATAAACACGTGCATTTGGTCCAACCACAACGTCGCCACCAACGTGTAGTACGTTGCCAATGGCAGCCGATTGATCAAAGTGAGCAGTTGGGTCAATGTGAGCAGGATCTGGCATGACATCGCCTAAGCCTTTTCCAGCTTCCATGTATTCACCTATGAGCATGTCATATCCTCCTCAACTTTTAATACTGCTTGGTGGGCGAGGAGGGAATCGAACCCTCACTCCGTTAGGAACACGATTTTGAGTCGTGCGCGTATACCAGTTCCGCCACTCGCCCAGAAATACAGGGGTAATTATAACACAAATATATTGGCGTTAGGGCGACAGTACTAGGGGTAGTGCTGTATACTACCAGTAATAACCATGACCGATTCTGATTCAGCCGCTGCAAAGAAATCTGCTAGCTCACACAATGAGCCTGCTGTTAATTTGATTCGGCAAAAAATTGATAGCATGTATGACGCGGAGCCAAGCGCAAAAGAAGAAAAAGCCGAGGTTACGCATTTAGATCATCCGCCCAGCAAACACCAGGCCTTCATGAAAGATTTAACAGCTTCAGGTAAGTCTTTGGCCGAGATACAAACCGCTTGGCACAACTACTATGTGGCCCTCCCAGATGATGAAAAGCATGCCGTCTGGCAAGAGTTTTATGCTGAGCATGATAAACAAAAAAAGACTGCGGAAAAGCCTAAAGCCACAGCCATCCCCGAGCAAGACATAGCTCAGAACAAGTATGCCGGACCTTCGGTCCATACAGTTTCATCACACGCCGACCACGTAGCAAAGCACCCTAAAAAACCTGTAGGCACAAAAACTGTCGCTCAAGTCAAAGAACAGCTCCTGTCAAAAGCGGCCGGCAATGCTTCAAAGAAATTAAAAGCTAAGCAGCATTTTCAGTCACTTCTGTTCGGTGTAGGCATGGGTTCGCTTGTTGTACTTGTATTATTATTTGGTTTCTTTAATGACCGCTTTATCGCCCCATTCATTACCCCCAGCAGGTCAGTAAGCTCAACACCCATCCTCATTGATAGCAACACTGCTGTGGGACCCGAACCAAAGGTTATTATTCCAAAAATAAATGTTGAGATTCCGGTTGTATATGATGAACCGTCTATTCAAGAGGATGCCATTCAAGCAGCCCTAGAGCGTGGTGTCGTCCACTACGCCACCACGCCTGATCCAGGCCAAAAAGGCAATGCCGTTATCTTTGGTCACTCAAGTAATAACCTACTCAATCAGGGTAAATATAAGTTTGCATTCGTATTGTTAAATCGTTTAGAAAACGGCGATACTTTTTATCTCAATAAAGACGGTGTGCGTTACGCTTACCGAATTTTCGAAAAGAAGATTGTTAGCCCTACAGAAATAGGCGTACTGGGCACAACTTCGAAGCCCGACACTGCAACCCTAATTACCTGTGATCCTCCGGGCACATCCACCAACCGCCTGGTCGTTATTGGTGAGCAAATCAGTCCTGACCCAACTGCCAATAAAGCTAGTACCGCGACCAACAGCAATAATCAGACGACAATAATCCCAAGTAATGCACCAAGCCTCTGGCAACGCATTAAAGAATTCTTCTCGTAAGGTATCAACTAGGGTTCGACGTCAAGCTTTAGACTGCTGCGGGTTAGTGCAGACTTAGCTGCATCATCTTTGGCAGCGGTGACGGTATAGAGTCTTTCGTAATCGCGATCAAAGAAGGGCAGACCATTGGCGCGTGTCGCGGCCAGCTCTTGTCGGTTAGCACCATCAAACTCTATGACAACAATCTTTTCGTTCTGAGACAGTACCAGGCGATGACCGTCCATCCAGCGCGCCTTTTGCTCGACTGGCACTTCGCCAGCTGCTTTAAAGCTAAAGCGGCGCTTAGTCTCGAAGTCGTACGACACAAATGACGCTCCTGATTGCACAGCCAGAAAACGCGTATTAGCAGAGAAGGAGAGATAACGAGGATCAGCTAATCTTAGTAGGCCGAAGGGAGCCAAATTCTTATCTTTAATACGGTCGACAGGATCTTTATAGATATATACGCGCCCCTCTTTAACAGGTGAGATTGCCACATACCAATCTCCATCGAACTGCGCCATATCAAGTAGGACAGGGGTATCTTTGTAGCTGGTTATTTTGTATCGTTCACCGTCATCCCACAACTCAACCTGAACCATTTCTGGCTTAGCGGTGTCTTTGGTGGCCAGCAATAGCATGTCCGCACCGTAGGGCTTAAATGACACTACTTGATTTAACAGGGGAGTAACCGCAGGAGTTTTTGTGTTTGCCCGGCTCAGAGTCTGAGCGGTCGCATCGTACACATAGAGCTGATCAAACTTCTTGTCTCGGAGAACAATTTCGCTAGGCGTAACACCAAGAACTTTATTAAGGTTAATTGAGGCAGCTGCATCCTGACGATCGATCATGAGAAATTCTCGCTTATCATCGTAACGATGCTCTACAAGTATGTGCCGGTTATCAGATGACCACTCGACCAGCACCAATTGCCCCAAGCTCGCATCGGCAGCCGGGGTAAGCAACCCTGTAGGCAAGGATATCGATTTCGCCGCATCGTCGACGTTGGCAGTATCGAACACCTGCATTGTTTGAATATTCGCACCCTGACTAGCTACTATCCAGCGCCTATCTGGACTTTGCGTAATAAAGGCGGGTGCAACGTCAAATACTGTGCTTTCAGCTTGCTCTAGCTTTTCAGGGAAGAGTCTGGCGTACACCAATCGCTCGATACTACTACCGTCTAGCTGGATCTGTTTTTTCCAAGTTCTGTAACCTTGTCGCCGGTATTCTATATCGTACTGTCCGGCTGGCACTGTAAGCCGCTTATCGGTTTGGCCATTTTCTTTACCATTCAGATAAATCGTGGCCGCATCTGGTGCCGCATTGGCAAAGATCAAACCATTCTGGATAACTTGACCGGTCTTTCTGTCAAGGTCGTAGCCATACGACAAGATAACCAAGATAGCAGAGGCCATTAAAATTGCCACACCAACCAAAAAGTAGCCGATAAACAGACGGCGTGTGTGGGCTCGTTTTTTTACGGGATCAAGAAAGTCCATAGTTTTTGTTCAAGTAAACGTATAGGCAATTATAGCACGCTCATCTTGAGGGGCTAGCAGATAAGTCAAAAATATGCGCTTATGGCTTTTCAGTAACTCACTTGTCCTCTATACTGATTGACATAAGCTTTGTAAGGATAAACCTTTGGGTGTCAAAAGAAACACAATAACATTTAACGGACGCATCTATGATGCTACTACCGGACAGGTTGTAGGCCACACAGCCGAACCAGCCAAGCAGGCTCTACGCGCTAAACCCGCAAAGCCGGCTCGTGCCAGTAAAACCATCAGCGTGACAGTTAAAGATACTGCCGAACCGACCGTTATTTCTCCTTCTAAGCCACTCGCAGAAACTCGGGTGAAAAAAGCTACCCATACTCGACCCAGTGCACAACGTGCTCATTCTATTCATGTAAAAACTGAGCGATCCAAGACCCTCAGGCGAAGTGGGCTAGCAAAACCGACCGTCAGCAAACCTATCCGCAGCAAAGCTGGTCTGGCAACACAGCCAAACACGATTCATATTACGAATAACTCTGCGACGCGGACTGAACGTGCCCAGCACATTATCCGTAGCAATAAAGTTAGTAAATTTGCGAGCGCTGCACCCGTACATCATAAAACAGCCCATATACCGGTCAAGGTCGCTCCTGAGCACAAAGCAAGTCACAGCTATAACATTGAAGACACTCCACCAACCCTAGCGATTGCCGCTGAAACGGTGCGTGAAACAATTACTAAAAGTGCCGACATCTTCGAGAATGCACTCCAAAGCGCCACCAGTCATCATGTCACCACGTCGAGTCGCAAGAAACGAAAAGGCCTTCGGGCAGCGGCAACAGTATCTGCCGCCGTACTACTTTTGGTAGTGTTTTTTGCTCAGCAGAATACTCCCCGTATGGCTCTGCGAGCAGCACGGTCAGAGATAGGTTTTGCAGCCAGTCTACCAAGTTATCAGCCCTCTGGTTTTGGGCTTAAAGGCAAAGTCCAATATCAAAAAGGTCTCGTGTTGGCCAACTATCAATCGAACAGCGATGACCGTGGCTATACCATTACACAAACAACTGCCAACTTTGATAACTATGGACTGGCGAGTAATCTGGCTGCGCAGGGTAAAGACTTTGAAGTTAATACAGTCGACGGCCAAAGAATCTATGTTTCACGCAGCGGTGCAACCTGGGTCAAACACGGCGTATGGTACACCATAGACGGCAACGCCGGCCTAAATACCGAGCAATTGTCTCGTATTGCGACTAGCCTGTAGCGCAGGCGTGCTACAATAACAGGGATGAAACCTGTTCGAACTCGTTTTGCGCCCAGTCCAACCGGGCTACTCCACGTGGGTGGAGTTCGCACCGCACTATTTGCATGGCTTATTGCCAGACAAGCCGGCGGTAGCTTTTTGCTGCGTCTAGAGGACACAGACAAGAACCGCGAAGTAAGCGGCAGTGGTGACCATATCCAAGAATCATTGCGCTGGCTTGGCATTAACTGGGACGAGGGAATTAGCATCGGCGGAAAATACGGTCCGTATATGCAAAGTGAGCGCTTAGCCATTTATAAAGAGTGGGGACAAAAGCTGGTTGATGCTGGCCGCGCCTACGCCGACCCGTATACAGCAGAGGAAGTGGATGCGTTTCGTCAGGAAGCCAAAGCAGCCAAGCAGCCATTCTTGTATCGTAATCACCGGCCAGAAAATCCTCCAGCATGGGATGGCAGTCAGCCACTACGATTTCGTTCGGATCCAAAATCATATACCTGGCAGGACGCCGTCATGGGCGAGCTATCTACCGGGCCAGAGGCTATTGATGACTTTATACTCATAAAATCAGATGGCTACCCAACCTATAACTTCTGTCACATTATTGATGACTTCTTAATGGAATGTACGCACGTAACCCGCAGTCAGGAATTCCTGGCTAGTGTCCCAAAATTCCTTAACTTGTATGAGGCGCTCGACATCACACCTCCTACGCTTGTGACACTGCCTTTTGTTATGGGACCTGACGGCAAAAAGAAACTGAGCAAACGTGACGGCGCGAAAGATGTACTGGACTACGCCAGAGAAGGGTACTTGCCAGAAGCGTTAGTAAACTTTATGGCGACTCTGGGCTGGAATGACGGCACAGAACAAGAAGTGTTTAGCACGGACGATTTGGTTGCTAAGTTTAGCCTCGACCGCGTACAAAAAAGCGGCGCCAAGTTTGATGAGCAACGGTTGCTGTGGCTCAATGGCGCACACATCCGAGCGCTACCGTTACAAGACCTCTACGCTCGAACCGATACGTTTTGGCCCGAGTCAGCCGGCGGCTATGAAGAAGACTTCCGCAAACAAGTGCTTAGCATCGTCCAGGAGCGCTTGAAGTACTTTGCGGAACTACCAAGCTTGACCAGCTTTTTCTTTGAAGAGCCAACTACCGAAGCCGTGCAAACTCTTCTTTATGACGAATCAAACAAGCAGCTACGTAAGCTGTCGCCTGAGCAAAAACAAACTCTGCTGCAAGCCGCATACAAGGAACTCGAACAATCTGATTTCAGTTTTACAGATCTTGAGCAGCGCTTGAACAATCTGCTTGTGACTCTTGAAACTAAGCCAGGCATTTTGTTTAGCCTTATCCGTATTGCCGTCAGTGGTGCGCCATTTTCGCCGGCACTATTTGATACTTTGCACGTGCTTGGCAAAGATACATCCCTTGAGCGCATGCAGCGCGCACTAACTCTATAGATTATTTGGCCGCAGCCAACGCCAACCGTTCTTGTAAAACAGGAATCTGGGCTATCATAATGCCATCATCCTGCATCTCAAAACCTAATCGGTCATAAAAATTTACCGCCCGGCTTACCGGAAAGAGTCGTACCCGCTGCATGCCAGGAAATTCGTCCAGGCCAGATGCGATCATTCGCTCGGCAACACCGTACCCACGGTAGTCTTCGTCCAGGCAAATCCCGCTCACATAGAGCATGTCGTCAGCCATGACATGGGGGCGCATTGCCATATAGCCCACCATGCTTTTATCAGCAAAGGTGAGTGTCATCTGTAAATCACCCTTGCCAGTAACAAAAGGTGTTGGCAGCTCATATACGCTGCGGAGGGTTTCTACTCCCCAACGATAATCTCCTAAGGCGTCACCAGGAACTTGCAGTATAGTGCATTGTTCAGCCGGCACAGGAAGGTCATTTATAGTATTCACAAATAGTAATTATACAATATTTAGCTGTTTATATCAACCTTATGTTCCGAGCTTAACCATAAGCTGATACAATAGACTTCTATGAATGATGATTTTGTAAAACGCCCTAAGCGCCCGTCACCTCTCGAGGTACCACCAGCAAAAACAGAAAAAAAGCCCGAACCCAAACCTGAACCAAAACCGGATGAACCCATTGAAGACCTGGCAGAGGACAAAGAATCTTCAATCGATGAACACGCCTTAGGCGAAGAAACAATTGAAGACATTGATCTTTCGAAAGACGACGAGCCTAAAGAGAAAAAGAAGAAGCGTCGCAGTCCAAAACAATGGTTTCTAGATTTACCTAAGAAGAAAAAAATCTTGTTTATCGTCGCGATGGTATTCGTCTTGCTGGGTGGCTCTGCAGGTGCATACTTTGCACTAAAGGGCGAGAGCCCACTACCAACCATTCAAAGTAAAAAGAAAGCTGAAAAGCCCAAGCCCACCACGGTCGCCAGCACACTGACTGGTTTACAAGTTGCCCCCGAACTCAACGAACGCGGTGTAACTGGAATTATGATTGAAAATCATCCCGAATCATGGCCGCAGTCGGGACTCAACGATGCTGGTGTTGTATTTGAAGCTATTGCCGAGGGTGGCATCACTCGTTTCCTAGCACTATACCAAGAGGCACAACCTGAATATATTGGCCCCATCCGAAGTGCACGTCCATACTACCTGGACTGGCTCCAAGGTTTCGATGCACCACTCGCGCACGTTGGGGGTAGTGGTGACGCCAAGGCAAAGATTGCGAGTGACGGCGTACGTTCTATGGACCAGAGCGCTAATGGCAGCTCATATGAGCGCATTGATGCCCGCTATGCGCCACATAATGTCTATACGAGCATTTCTTCACTAGATGCTCTAAAGGCTGTTAAAGGTTGGCAGAAAAGCACTTTCACTGGTTTCGCTCGTAAAAAAGAGGCCGCCAGCAAAACACCGACTGCCTCATCAGTCACTATCGCCGTATCAACTGGCGAATATGTCCCCAGTTATACTTACGATGCCAAGACAAACAGCTATCTACGCTCGCAAGCTGGTGGCCCACATGTCGATGAGAAAAGCGGCAAGCAACTCAGTTCTAAAGTGGTAGTAGCCATGGTTATACCATGGAGCCAACAAGGCATTTACAGCGTCTACCAAAATGTCGGCAGTGGCCCCGTGGTCGTATTCCAAGACGGTGTAGCCACCGAAGGCATCTGGGAAAAGGCAAGCAGCAAAGATCAGATCGTTTTCAAAGACAGCCGTGGTAATGACCTCAAACTCAATCCAGGCCAAACCTGGGTCAGCGCTGTGCGTGCTCGCTCCAACATTACCTTTACACCGTAACTCGGTAGGGCACACTTTATACTGCAAGCGTTTCCGGCTATGCTATAGGCATGGACCAGGAGGAGCTTATCAATAGCGGTGTCTCAGAACACACCGGTTTTCCCAACGCCGCGACAGATCAGCGACTCACGAGTTTGGATTTGTCAAAACTACTAATTCGTCATCCTTCGAGTACTTTTTACATGCGTGTCGCCGGGGACAGCGGTGTACACGAAGGTATTCAACCCGGCGACATCGCCGTTGTTGACCGCGCCTTATCCGCCAAGAAAAGTGATCTAGTGATCTGGTGGGACGAAGCTTTTATGATTAGTCGGGCCAGCAAACTCCCACCCAAGATCATTCCGTGGGGTGTTGTAACCTACGTCATCCATGAATACCGGGGAGCAGCATGAGCAAAACTGTCTTTGCGTTAGTAGACTGCAATAATTTTTTTGTCAGCTGTGAGCGCATCTTTCGACCAGATCTTGAGGGCAAACCCGTTGTGGTACTCAGCAGCAACGACGGCTGCGCAGTGGCTCGCAGCAACGAAGCTAAAGCGCTGGGTATTCCCATGGGAGCACCAGCCTTTAAGTACCGCGATCTCTTCAAGCGCGAAAAGGTAATACCATTCTCGGCCAACTTTGAACTATACGGCGACATATCAAAGCGTATTATTCGTATCCTGACTGAATTAACTCCTCGTACTGAAATCTACAGCATCGATGAAGCTTTCCTGGAATTATCACAGCTGACCAACACCGACTATGCTGCCGTTGCCCGAACTCTGCGCGAACGTATTTGGAACGAGGTAGGGGTGCCGGTATCGGTCGGCATCGCTACCAGCAAAACACTTGCCAAGCTTGCCAGTGAGTACGCTAAGAGCCAACCTCAATTACATGGGGTCGCAGACCTCACCAGTAATACTCAGCTACGAACAACAGCCCTTGCTAAGACCGAGCTTGAACATGTATGGGGAGTTGGCTGGCGGCTGGCGCCAAAACTCCGTGCCGAGGGCATCTCTACAGCAGCTGAATTAGCTCAACTGTCTACTCGCAGAGCTCGTCAGCTTATGGGAGTGCGCGGCGATCAATTGGTCAGGGAACTGCGGGGCGAGACATGCTTTGAATTACAAATACTGGGTACAAAGCCAAAAAGTATTTCACGCACCCGAACTTTTGGTGAAGATACTAACCAGTTTCATATCCTCGAATCCGCCCTGGCAAGCTTCGCAACACAGGCCGCTTATCGCTTACGACAATCCGGGCAAATCACCCGGCGAGCCGGCTTGTTTGCCACCACTAACCGCCACAAGCCCGGTTTTCGAACCTGGAGCAAAGAGATTGTTTTCTCAACCCCCACGAGCGATACGGGCACCTTAATCACAAGCCTCATTAACACTATGTCCGAGCTCTTTGAACCGAACCAGTTCTATCACCGAGCCGGTGTTTGGCTACACGACTTTCAGCCCGCCAGTTACTTACAGACTGATCTTTTTGGACAGACTGACCTTAGTGCTTTTACCAAGTCACAGCAACGCATGCAGTCGCTCGACAATCTCAACAGCCGGTTTGGTCGCAGTACCGTACGCTATGCCGCAGAAGATCTAGCTCGCACCTGGCAGCCTATCCGTAAACTCTGTAGCCCGCACTACACCACAGATTGGGATGACCTACCAACCGTTCGCCTTGGTGAAATGTAAAAACGTAGCTTTAGAACTTGTGCAGACCGTCAGGGTCTTTGCGATTACTGTCGAGACTGTTTTTCTTGGTAATCTTTATCGAGAAGCGGTAACGGAACAAAGGAATAGTAACCACCCGCACGTGATGCACAAACGAGTAGTGCACATCAGGATCAACAGCTTTCAGCGGCTTTTTATATCGTCGGTAGTCACGATAAATGATCAGTAGCACCAGAATAATTATGAGGCCCAGCACCGCAGCCGATATAGTCAGCGCACCAGTGTTGGCTAGCGTGCCGGAAGGTGTGTTTGTACTACCAGCCAAGAGTTCACCCTGGTAAGCACCAACACTAATGTACCCAGTGCGTGCTACACCTCGAGCATCAGTTGATATACCCTGTACTTGACCGCCCGCGTTAATAGCTGGCGAGCCAGGCAATAGCTTTATAGTTGGAACCGAACCGCCGTTGTCAGCCACTTCATGCTCGATAGTGTCGTACAGGTTTGGCACATGAGTATAGCCGGTACACGTCTGATCGTCACTCATGTTATGACCAAGGTTGGTAGGTGTAACATCAACGTCTTGATCGAAACCAAACAGGTTACCATCAAGCGTGTTAAGACAGTTTTTGCTTTGGCCGTTAAACAGGTTATGTGCAACCAGCACATTCTTAGCAGATGATCCCGTAGAAAGACTCGAGACCTCAAATTGCTCATTCAGCCCAACTTTAGTTGCGAACAGAGATGGAGCAGTAAAGTCCGGGTTATGATTTTGGACAGAATTTCCAACCACTGTCGTGTTTAGAATCTCTCCATGTTTGAGCCAGCCACAGCCAGGGAAGCGTAAAAGCCTGCAAGCGTACGGCGGGTGTCGTCAGGAGAGGTATTAATAGCAGCGTTATTCGCAACGGTCACATTTGTAAAGTGATGATCAGAAGTGAGCTTGCCAGTCATAAGAAAACCCGCCAGGATCGGCACCGAGGCGTTAACAGCATCTTCAGGAACAACGACGTCTACCGTATTGTTAGCAACCGTCGTTGCATCAACGCTCAGCTCCATTGAGTTTTGCGCCAATGGACCACCGGACTGAATAACCAACAGTCCAGATTGATCAGTCGCTTGATTGTTTAAAAGCTGCACTCTTTGTAGCTGAAAGTATGGCTTGAGAGGCTGATCATTAGTCCCATATATCCACTCGTTCGACATAAGTAATGCACCTGATCGAGCACCAGTGTTGTTGTTTATCCTCGTATCTCGAACAATAGCTTGGGCTTCACCATTGCTCGCTTTTGTAGACAACTCTATTGCAAGACCAGCTGTGGTGTCGTCTAGAACAGCCTCGGTAGTATTGTTATGAATGTAGCAATCTTCTATTAGTACATCCGAACTGTTGGATATCCTTATCCCTTCACCTGATTCGGTAATTTCAAGCCCTTCAAATTCAACTTTTCGCGCGCCACTAATAAAAATTGCGTACTGTTCTGCATTCGTGATCTTAAGCTTTGATATCTTAAAATCAAGCGTATCTTGCTCATTGTTATTAGCGGATGAATAGCGAAAGCTCTCGTTACCGGCCGTATTAATAGTCGTACTATTCGCACCAGCACCAGTAATTTCTATAGCTTTGGTCAAAGCCGGCAAATCTGCGCTGAGCGTTATGGTGCCAGTTGGTATGTTTATCTTGTCATCAGTACCATATGCTGCGCCTGTTTTTACACAACCTGAACCATCTGCTGCGCCATTTACAGCGCCTATTGCTTCGGCAAGAGTACAGTCATTATTTACAGCGAGAGTGGCAGCCTGTGCGCGTGAACTAGAAAGGTTAAATAGCACAGCAAAAACAAGTATGCTCAGCAAAAGTTTTATGGGTTGTTTATATTTTTTTTAGCATAAGCTTATCTTACCACAGAAGGGCCACAGGTGTGTTTATCCGTAAGATGAAAAGAAGGTTTTTAGACTAGTCACAAGATTGATCTTGCCGTAAGGATAGCTTCCAACTTGTAGCTGCCGAGGGGTTGTGCGCCGCCATTGCCCGTAGTTCCGTCCTTCAAGCCCGCGGCGATACGAAGCTTGCCAATCAGTTACACTTGCTGCAGAGTAAGCGCGTTCATACGTGCCAGAGCCTGGCTCTAGCAAACGAGCTATACCGTGCCGGGGTCCAAAATAGCCAGCAACTGGTTTACCAGCAATCTCTAATGGTGATGGCTGTTCCCTGAGACCATCAAACTGGCGCCAGGTGAGGCACATGATCAAATCTTCTTCTGACGGCAAAGCTCCTGGCTCTGGAAAAACTGTCAGTGCATGCACAAGGCCGTTACGATCATCATGGCGCTCTCGAAGTGCATACAGTCCAGCATGTTGAGCTATCCGTGTAGAGCTATCTGAAGTGTAATGACAATACGGTGACGCACTGATGTCCAGAGGAGCGGCTCCTCGTAATGAATCAACATAGACGGGCGGCGTGGTCGCCACATACTCAAAGGCCCTCTGCATAATCATAAAAGCCAGTTCAGTATCGTGAGCTGCGAGTGGTGTCATTGATGGCGCGCGGGACATAATAGTTCTCTGAGGAATATTATATAATATAATGTGTTAAACGCAATGTTAACCATATTGGTGGTTTTTGCCTTCTGACCAAATTTAACGCGCTATACGCTATAACTCCTGCCAGATTTAACATATACTAGTACCTTATGATTGAAAGCCCAGCCGCATTTATTGGTGTTAATGATGAAGGAATTATCTCGTTTGGCTCCGGCCAACCAGATCTTGAGCCACCTAAAGAGATCTTCGAGAATTTAAACATTCCTAAATTACTAAAGTACGGCTTAATCAAAGGTGAGCCGAAGCTTAGAGAAGCGTTAGCAAAAGAATACCCAGCAGCCAACTTTGAGGAATTTGTCGTAACCAATGGAGCATCTGAGGCTCTCGACTTAACGCTTCGTGCTATCTACAAGCTGCACGGCCCAAGCCAGATTCTCATCTGTCGACCTTACTATTATTCCTACCCGCCACTTGTTGAGCTGGCTGGTCATACACCAATCTACACCGACTTAATTAACGGACAGATTGACCTAGATGATTTCACGAGCAAGCTGGGCCAAGCCAAAGCAGTTATCATCAACTCGCCATCAAATCCAACCGGTCGAGTCGAGAAGATAGAGACACTCCGCCAGATCGAGAAGATAACAGCCGAACAGGGCACCTACGTGATATCCGACGAAGTCTACAAGGATCTAATCTACGGTCGAGAGAACTACCTCATTCAGGGTGATCACGTAATTACGGTTAACTCTTTTTCTAAGACCTACTCGATGTGCGGGTTACGTGTTGGCTACCTATATACAGCCGACAAAGAACTGCTAGACACTGTTGTCGACATCAAGACGCATACCTCAATGAATACCAATGTTGTCGCTCAGCAGATGGCTCTGCAAGCAACGAGCGTTCCCAAAGTGATAATTAATCAGCAGACTAAAATCTGGGAAGAGCGCCGGGACTTTATTTACAATGGCCTGAAGGCGCTTGGTTTTGACCTATGGCAACCCGAAGGCGCCTTTTACGTTCTACCTAAAATTAAAAACTCCAACCAGGTTGTTAGCGAGCTATATGAACAGCACAACGTAATCGTTTACGATGGAGCATGGTTTGGTGCTCCAAACCGAATCCGTCTTTCGTATGCCCTGGATGTTTCTAAAATCGAAGAAGGTCTTAAACGGATCGAAGAATACTTGAAGGACAAGAAAGACTGGCTTAGTTAACGCTTTTTCTTACCATTTAAGAAACTTATGGGGAAGGCGGCTGTGGAAGACGGCATTTCCTCGCATGCTCGATGCAAGCATCTGCGCGTGCTCGTCATGAACGCACTCCGATTGCTGTTCGCTACGCTCACACAATCGGGGTGAGATTCTTCGGGAGTAGCCACGAAAAAAGCCCAGCCGAAAGGCTGAGCTTTTTGCGTGGTGAACCTAAGAGGGAGTAGTCTCGAAACCCTGTACCTCGAGCTAGGAAACTTATCTGATAAGTTGCTAGCTCAGGAGGCATCAGATGTTCAGGATATTTAATCGTACCCCTGTTACTACTCTAACAAATACTGCGCTGTACAATGAGGTGTCGTTTTACACTGCGTTCACGAAGGACATAAAGCATGCTTCTTCGTCGGTCATTATAGAAAGCCCATATCTAACTGAACGGCGTACGCTACAGTTCGCAAAGTTATTACGAAAACTGAGCCGTAAAGGAGTTAAAGTACGTATTAATACACGCAATCCTCGTCACCATGACAAGTTGCTTGAAATCCAGGCCTGGCGATCAATACGAATTCTAAGAGATAATGGTGTAAAGGTATATTTCTTTAGCGATATGCGCCACCGCAAACTGGCCATAATTGACCAGACTATTCTATGGGAGGGTTCTTTAAACATCTTGTCACAAGCAGTAAGCAAAGAAGTCATGCGCCGAACAGTGTCCGAGCAACAAGCCCGCCAAATGGCCTCCTTTACCAAGATCTATAACCGTTTCTGGTGATATACTGGCCTTAGTTATGTCAGACCACGAACCATACCAGATTACTGAAGAAGATATTCAAAAGGTTATTACATACCTCGAGATTCACGACCCAAAGAATGCAGATCGTGACTACGCTATCCAGTTTATCGAGGCCATGCAGATCAAAGGCAATGAAATAGCCCGATCAGATGAAGCCTTAGCCGAAGCTATTCGCGACTATACGAAAAAGAACGATTAAGCTCGGTCAGGGAAAATACTCGAAGCTTTGACCCCAAGGAATTTGAATACCGCGTACAGTGTTTCAACTGAAGCTATGGCAGCACCCTGCTCAAGCGTGGCATAGTAATTAGTCGTCAGTCCTACAGCCTCGGCAACTTCACGCTGCGTCAATCGCTTGGCCTTGCGGGCTTTTTGCAGGTTAGAACCGATTGATTTTCGTAGTTTAGCTTCGTTCATAGCGACCAATTGCTAAATAATCACCTTGAGTTGCTTCCGTTTAGCATACTTTTTAAGGTTTTGTAGTAGCCACGGGAACAGTATGCTGTTCTCATACTGTTCCTTCTCCTCATAGCTAGCAAATTGTAGATTCAGTACAAAGTTTGGATGTGTGCCAATCCCAGGATGCACACCGTTTAGAGCATAGCCCATCTGCAAGTATTCCGTGAGGTTGTTCATGGCTTCAAGTGTTCGATAAGCTCGAGTAATTCGCCATCTTTTCGGCGTGACAGCGATGTAAATATACGTTTTCCTCGCATCCTTCATGCCAACAGTATGGTCTGGTAGGTAAAAGTTTGCAAGAACTAGAATATATGTGACTGATTAATTAAGCATTTGCCATGGCAATCTTCGTGCGAATCGCTTTGGTAGAGCCATCGCCTTATAACTTGCAAGATTGCCATAATTGATATCTCGCTCTATCTTACGAATCATAGCCCGATCAACGGCAAGAGGTGAGTCAGGAAATAGTTTATGACCCAGGAAATGCAGCCCAGCTCTAGAAGGAAGCACTACGTTGTTACTATGATGTACGTACATGTTGAGATCTTACTCTAGCCATTTAGAGGCAACGATCTGTACTTTCTGAGCTTCAGTTTCGTCGTCAACGAACAACACAAAGTCATCACCATACCGAACATAGCCCCGTGGTTTTAGTGTATGTCGCACATAGCGATCAAATTCATTGAGATATATATTGGCAAATATCTGACTGGTCAAATTGCCAATGGGTATGCCATGGCTGGCTGGCTGGCTGGCTGGCTGGCTGGCTGGCTGGCTGGCTGGCTGGCTGGCTTCTCATTATAAGCGTGACTGTTAATCACTGCATCAAGAATATTTTGAGTCGTTTTATCGGAGACAAACCGTAACAAACATGCTTTCAAAGTGTTGTGGTCAACATGGTCAAAGAACTTCCGAATGTCGGCACGCCATATCCATCCATGACCATAATCACGGAGCAGCTTTTGAGTACGCTGTAAGCCATTGTGGAGTCCTTTGCCTGGGCGACATGACCACACATCGTAGTCAAGTCGTGGGTCAACCAGAGGCACAAGATAGTCATAGAGCAACCTATGTACTACACGGTCGCGCACCGAGGCTACTGCAATATCTCGACGCTTCTTTTCGTTCACAATCCGGTAATGGTACCCGCCATGTACATATTGCTCGTTGTTTAGATCGGCGCAGAGCTTCAGTAGGTTATATTCTAGATCTAGTTCAAAGGTTCGTATCTCGCGACTTGGCTTCTTACCTCGGCGAAATGCTAACCAGCTACGCCAGATATTTGTTAGACTAAGGTCAATGGAAGAATTGTCGGTCATTACAGTTACGTACGAAGTATATAAGAAACTAGCCACCCTAAGCACAACCATAGATAAAAAGTACCGTCACACCCTGGGCGAGCCTACGGTAGCCAGTTGTGGTGAGACACTCAAACAACTTATCTTAGCCAAGCATGCACCGAAGAGCCATAAAGCTACCTACCTTATAGCGGCCGATACCCATGCTGAGTTTACGGCACTCAATCTGCGTGCAATTCTGGAACTTAACTTAGTCAACGAGACCAATGCACTAAAGCTACAAGCTAAGCTTGTTGAAGCTCGTCGTCAAATTGGCGGTTGGCGCAAAAGTGTCTAGGTAGTTTTCTTTCAGTCCTCACCAGGACGCGAGCATGGTCGTCATTCTCGGAATCCGAATTGTTGAAGTTGGGCTTGCCATCGTCATTCACATACGAGTTCGGCACGTTCGACCAGCCACCAAGGCGCTCGTACATCACTCAGTTCCTTCCACAGTTGACGCATCAACTGCTTCTTTTCTTTTTTCAGCCCGCTAATCCGCGAACTCTGAGTGGCTATAACGTGGGGATTGAAAGGTTTTTGTTGTGCAGACATCAAACATATTACTCTAGGATATATTTGACTCTATGCCTACAAGCAATCAGCGAGGCACCGATGAGCGCTAAAAAGCACAACTTGGATTCCTTACCTCTTGCGACCTATTTTAGCAAAGCTTAGGGTTGCTGGCATTAAAAGGAGAAGGAAAAAGAAGAAGGAGCAAAGATAAAGTTTTTACCCCACCAGGACGCGAGCATGGTCGTCATTCTCGGAAGCCGAAGTGCCGAAGCGGGCCGGCCATCGTCAAGCACAAACGAGTACGGCACGTCCGACCAGCCACCAAGGCGCTTAGCAGCAAGATCAAAGTGTCTAATAATTGTTTTCTCAAAAACTCCACTACCAACGAGGGCATCACCTCGGGCACGTAAGGTCTGCCAGAAGGTAAGTGCATCCAGAACACTTGGCACTCGCGCGTTTAGTCTAGGCTGATCTGCCTGCATGCGTCGCAGTGCCGTCAACTGATCATTGACGGGTGCGTAACCTAGCTGCTTTGTATCACCAGATGGCATGATACTAAACCGAAGAGCTCCGCCTGTCGGTTGGCCGGATAATTCTTCAGCAGTGTATTGACTGTATAACTCTTCGTAGATGTACGTTTCGTACGGCTGGCTCTCTCCGAACTTGGTGGCCATAGCGCGTAATGTCTGCCAGCTAGCAGTCACATTAGGGGTAGCTAATAGGTTGGGCTTATTGCCACTTTCGATAAAGTCACGAACGACGTAATCCATAACCCCGTTGGTTGACCACTCAGTCATCTGTGTCTCTAGTAAGTGTCGGAACTGTAGCTCACTAATCGCTTCTGCTCCAGTGGCTCCCGCAATCTCATAATATGCTGAATAGCTTGCGGCTCCTTGGCTTGCTAGAACCTCTGGTAGCATGGCAGCAATCTCAGGGAGATCGCGTTCACCACGCTTAGACCGTATTTCTGCAATGCGGGGGTCACGATCATAGCCGAAGCCTTCGATGTTACGGTCAAACTCGTATAGGAAGAGTAAATCCTCTTTACTTAGTGGCGTATTCGGATCTTTTTGCAGTTTGCCATCAAGCGCCGTGAGTCGCTTCATGTCAGTAGCACGCTGGATGTATCGTTCGCCACCAGGCAAGCCTTGGAGTCGTTCACTGGTAATATCTGCCATGATCGGTTCAAGTTCTTGGCTCGGCAGTACCCCACGAACCTCAGCCACCTCACCAGCTTGCATACGAACCGCCACACGAGGAATGGTGTCTTTGCCATCTTCGTCTCGGGTGTAGTAGACGTAAAAGTCTCCACCTTGAAGCTGTGCTTCGGCTGTACTTTCGCCGGCCGTACACCAGCCAGTTCCGTGACCTTGTAGAGAACCACTGAGTCGTCGAGCGGTACGCGGGTCAGTCGTTTGGTTAAAGAGCGTCCATGAGCCACGTACTTCGTTTCGGCTCTCTAGTGAATCCGGCGTAACCTCCATAATGGCATGAGCATATAGTCTACCAAAACTGCCTTCTTTGAGGATCTGCGTAAGCTGTGGCTCATCTACCGTCTCACCGAGGACATGGAACTTCTTTACCGTGTCATAGGCGTAGGCGAGGGCTTCACGGTTAAGTTCAGGGTAGGCAGCCACCGTAGTGTTGTCGCGACGATCAAACTTAGCTTTTTCTTTATCATAGGCTCCTAGTTTCAGTACGGAGTCCCAGGCGTACCGCTTAAACCAATTAGGATAGCTTCCGTCGTCTCCACCTAGATACTCTACCCACTTATCTAAACTGCCTCGTTGATCTGCCTGTGCAGCCTCAATCAGTTGACGTTTCATGTCTGGGGTAATTTCAATATCACCATGCCCTTGCTCTCGTGCAATACGGCGTTGCAAGGCAAAATAGCTCTCCGGCACATCTTCGGTCTTAATGACATGTGCATCAATTTGACGTCTCACACTATCTGGGTCACCGGTTAAGATCCCATCATTGACGGCCTCGGCCATAAAGTTCAAGTAATGAGCGGTACGATCGCCCGCTTTATCGGGGACTGTTTCGCCGTTTGAACGCAGATAACCAACGACCTGTTCAACTTCTTTCGAGTCAACACTACCGTGTTTATGCAAAAAACGGCCACCAGCTCGTTCTTCACCAGTCGGCGCTGGCTGACCGGCACTATCGTTTTGCAGTCTGGGTGCCACGTGATGCTCATATAAAGCGGCGACACCGGGGTGATCCATATCCCACCCTTCGTGAGCTTCACGAGCAAGCTGTTGCCACTCATCAATCGGTTGGCCCAGTTCAGTGGGCTCATTTGGCAGTTGGGGTGAAGTTGGATCAGGATTTTCTACTGGCATAATTTTAGTTTTAGTTCTTTAGTTCATTAACTCATACTCTGGCCACAATAACAACGGTGGGTGTCTTATGACATCTACCCACGCAACTTGCGTATGCGCTCTCGTACCGATTCTTGATACTGCGCTGGGTCTTGCATTTGGTGATAAGCGCGAATTGCTATAACCTCAAGTCGACCATCATCGACGAGGTAGACGATCGCAACTTTGTGTTTTTCCATTTGAACCCGATATATATCGGGATTGTCTTTGAATACAGCTCTGGCTCGTGGCAAACTTTGCAAGTTTGCCAAAGTTTCCATGGCTTCGTCAAAAAACTTTGTAGCAGATTCTGTATCTACCAGTTCTTCGTAGAAAGCCATTAATTCGGCAATGTCATTTTCGGCGTCTTCAGTAAGGTTGACGCTATACTTTTGCACCCGCCAGCTCCCGATACTTCTTTAGAATATCCTTTTTGGCTTGACTTAGTGGCACACGGTTTTTAGGATTTTTAGCAAGTTTAACGCGTCGTTCCAGCTCAAGCAGAAACTCAGGACTATTTTCGTCGACATTGATAACTTGGCTTTTATTCATACCTATATTTTACCATATTCTGTGCCTACTAGACCGGTCAAAACATAGAATACGTCAAAATACCGGGTAAAAGTTTGCAACATTTTTGCTGAAACGGTGTTATGATGTTATTAGATACATCAACAGAGGTAGGCTGGGTGGGTTACCGGAGGACACCCATGCATCACATTCTGGATACACTCATCAATGGTCCAGCTCGCTACACCCAGGAGCATCATCTAAGTCCAGGTATGACGCTTGTAGTTGTGATTGGTGCGCTCCTAGCCGAGTTTGTACTGGCCTACGTTATTCTTCTCGCTATTGTACGAATTATGCAAAACATCCCATTGTTAATGGGCTACATCCTGCGTAAATGTGGTGTCGGAGGCAAAGAAGCGCCAAAGTTGTTCCTAGAACTAACTTTTCCAGCCCAGGTAGGCAAATCTGCCTTTGCCACAGAGCAACTACACATTCTTCTGCGCAACCAAACGGTAAGACGTAACTTCTGGCAGCACTTGGCTGCGCCAAAAACAACCCATGCTATGGAGATTGTCTCTAGTCGTAACGGCGGTGTGCGTTATGTTATGGCTGTACCTGAGCACGAAGTTGACTACATTGAGCGAAGTCTACGCTCATACTTGCCTGGGTTAAAAATTAAGCGAATTGACGACTACATCACCAGTCTCAGCCCCGGTATCAAGGCCGGAATAGTTGAACTCACCTTGTCAGCCGACTTTGTATTACCACTGCAAGATCATAGCGTATTAAAAGAACATGATCCGATCGGCTTCTTAACGGGACAGATGACTAAGCTCGAAACAGGCGAACTGGTGGCTTTTCAGGTTATCGTTACGCCAGTCCTACACGCCCAACACCGCCGCTCACTTCGACATGCCAATACTATCCGCGCTCGCATCAAGATGGGTAAAGAGTTATCTAGCAAGCTTAAGGTACAACGCACTCCACTTGGCCAACTCCTTTGGTTACTATGGTTCCCGCCGTTCTGGTTTTTGAGTAAAATGGCGAAAATAGTCGTGGTAGCAGTAGATATAATCTTCTCAATGTTTTCTCGGGGCAATGAATTACCTGAGTCACTCAAGACAAACCGCGATAAGAAACGGACGGACGACCCTTACGAAAGAGAGCTTGGTAAAAACATTAAGACCAAGCTCGACCAGCAGCTCTTTGAAGCGTCTATCCGAGTTTTAGTAGCTTCCGATGACAATGATCACATTAATCAGCGACTCAACTCTCTCATAGATGCCTTCGAGCCGTTTAGCTCCACTAATCAAGCCTTACGTGCTCACCAGAGCCTGCATGTTCCGCTTATTAGAGTCGTCGACAAACAGATGGCACGGTTTCGCGATCGAACACTTACCCCGCATATTCTGAGCCAGCAGACAATTATATCCAGCTCTGAGTTGTCAGATCTGTACCACTTCCCAAATCCCGATTCAGTAGATACCGAGAATGTCATTAAATCACATAGTAAGACACTACCAGCGACAGTATCCCTAAAGAATGGAACCAGACTTGACGTAGTCTTAGGTGTCAACAAGCATCACGATAGCGATACTCTTATCGGGCTCACAACTGCAGAACGTGAACGGCATATCTACATTGTCGGTGGTACCGGTAACGGTAAAACCACTATGTTGGAATATGCCATTATGCAGGATATCCGAGCCGGCAAGGGTGTAGCGGTTGTTGACCCACACGGTGACTCGGCTCGTAACCTCATTAGCCACATTCCAAAAGAACGCATCAAGGACGTTATATACCTAAACCCCAGCGACCTAGACTACCCCATTGGCTTAAACCTACTTGAGTTACCAGAAGGTTTAACCGGTAGCGAACTAGCTCACGCCAAAGACATGGTGACGGAAGCAGTTATATCAGTGCTGCAAAAGATCTTTGATGATAACTCCGATACTAGTGCCTACCGTGTTGAGCGAATACTGCGTAATGCTATTCACACAGCATTTACCGTCAAGGATGCCACCCTATTTACCGTACTGCGCCTTTTGACCGACAGCACTTATCGTAAGAAAGTTACCCGCAACCTTAAAGACGAAAGCCTAGCCCGATTTTGGAAAGAAGAACTCGGTAAAGCCGGTGCGATGCAACGAGTCAAGATGAGCCATGGAGTAACCAGCAAAATTGGTCGCTTTGAATTCTCGCCCAGTACCAAACGAGTTATGTGCAGACCCAAATCGACCATCGACTTTGATGATATCCTGTTTTCTGGCAAGATCCTGATCTGCAACTTCAGCAAGGGCAACCTGGGAGAGGATACGTCAGAACTATTTGGTACAGCTGTGCTGGCCAAGCTACAGTTAGCAGCTTTACGTAGATCTCGGTTAACCCAAGACGAGCGAGAACCATTTTACCTCTACGTCGATGAATTCCAGAACTTTGCCACCATGCCGTTTGTCCAGATGCTGAGTGAGGCTCGGAAATACAAGCTATTCCTAACTATGGCCGAGCAATCTACTGCTCAGCAGGACGAACAAAGACTCGTACAGATAATCCTGGCAAACGTCGGTACAGTTATAAGTTTTCGGACTGGTAGCCCGGTCGATGAACAACTTGTACTACCACTATTTAAGCCGTTTATTGATGAAGGGGAGATAGCCAATCTACCAAGCTACAACTTCTATGCAAGGCTAAGTGCTATACGATCACAGGAACCGATGTCTGGGGAGACTTTGCTTCTGGAAGACGAGGGAGATGAGGCTATGGCTCGGAAAGTCATAGAGTCTTCACGGAAGTTGTATGCGTATGAGTACGAAGATGAAACGAAAAAGAAAAAAGCAGATAAAACCGAGTCTCATGAAACACAAGACGCTAAAGATAATAACTCGGAAGATGAGCCGATTGAGGTGTAGCAAGCCATAAAGCCACCACAGAAATATGCCGTAAGAGTCAGCGAACCGCAAACCCAGCGTTACGATTATTGTTGTCAGCCGGATTGACTTCCGTCTCATTGAAGTTCGCGTTGAACGCGTTGTCAGCATTGTCCGGGTTGGCCGAAG